>NZ_JAHHXM010000017.1 GCF_019037185.1 Oceanobacillus caeni | reverse complement strand
GCGGAGAGGTCACACCTGTTCCCATACCGAACACAGAAGTTAAGCTCTCCAGCGCCGATGGTAGTTGGGGGTTCCCCCTGCGAGAGTAGGACGCCGCCAGGCAATAATGTAAAGACAAGATATGATTGCAAAATTGTATCTTGTCTTTTTTTGTTTTAAGAATAACCGCAAACGGTAGTGTTTATTGGGGTTTCAATTCCAATTGAATTTCTATGTAAATTAAAGTTATATAATGTATATATTATATATATTATAGAAATAAAGGAGAGGAGACCTAGCTATATTATGCTCAGGGATACAGTTTTACGGGGTGAAAAAGTTATAATCCGAAGCATTCAAGAAAATGACTTACCTATATTATGGCGTCTTATTTACGGAAAGGAAAATCCGGAATGGAAAAAATGGGATGCTCCCTATATTCCTTTAGAAAAAAAGGAATATGAAACTTATAAAAGTGAGACTCTTAATAAACTAAGAGTTGCTAATCAAAATGAGGTTGAACCTAGATTAATTATTGAGACAGATGGAAAAATAATTGGGACGGTAAGTTATTATTGGGAACATAGACCATCTAATTGGCTAGAGGTAGGAATTGGTATTTATAATCCAATTTATTGGAGTGGTGGCTATGGCACAGAAGCCTTAAAGCTATGGATTGATTATTTATTTGGTGAACTCCCTTTAGTTAGAGTAGGGTTAGCTACGTGGTCTGGAAATAAGAGAATGATTCGAGTAGCAGAAAAGATTGGTATGCAACTTGAAGGGCGTTTACGAAAATGCAGATTGTATAATGGGAAGTATTATGATTCTATTCGTATGGGTATTTTAAAGGAAGAGTGGGAAGATAATTACAAATTTTAATTTGTAGGGATTATGTGCTCCCTTAGAAGAGGAAAGGTGTCTCCATAATTGGTATATAATTTTGTCTCTACAAAAATTTTAATCTTCTTAAATAACGGTATAATGTGTTATGTATAAAAACAGAGGGCAAATAGTTTGAAAACCATTGGAATTAAAAAAGGTTACTAAAGCCTCTAAATCTGTAATGTACAATGGCTATTAATACCCACCTGTACATAATATTTAAAAGACCAGCATCCTTTTTAGATGCTGGTTTAATTTTAAAGGAGATTACATGAGTTATGATTAATACAATCGGTCTAATAATATAATTAACTAAAATTTAACAGAATAGATTTGCCTTTGAAAATTTGGAGCCCTTAATTGATTCAATTATTCTTCCTTTAATTAAATATAGACTTGAATGGTTGGAGAAATATTATACTTATATCCCGTATTTTTTGCCCTCTATAGATCAAATTATCCCTATAAATAGACTAAGTGTTACTCTTCTCTTCTACTGACTTTGACTAACCATCAGAGGAGGATGAATGAGAATACCTAAAGTTCCTTTAATGTTTCTACAAAGAGTTTTTTGAATTTCATTCGATCTTCTTCTGTAAAAGGTTTCGGACCTTTTGTTCGCTTTCCACTTTTACGTGCCATAGCACTTAAATATCTAGTTTGAAGAAGTTGATCAATGTTTTCATTATTGTATCTAAATCCTTTATGATGTAATACATAACAACCTTTACCTAGACCAAGGGAAGCAAGTCCGTAGTCTTGCGTGATAATTATATCTCCCTGTTTAGCAAGTTTCATAATACGGTAATCGGCAGAATCTGCTCCAGTATCCACATAAATAGTTTCAACGCCATTTGGTTGTCTTTCATTTGAGTAATGTGAGAAACTAGTGACAAGAATGACAGGAAGATTGAATTTTGTTCCTTCCGTAATGACAATATCCTTTACTGGACAAGCGTCAGCATCAACATAAATTTTCATTTGTTTTTCTCCTATTGATCATTGTGTTCTAACTATTATCTTAGCATGTTTACCGTAAAATTTCTTTCACATGAAAGTTGAATTTCTACAAATAATAGTCAAAGTCTTTTATTATGAGATAAAGAGAGGATGTATGAAATGGCTAAAGTAAAAATTAATGATAGGACGCTTCATGTAAAGAACCTTACCAAAGATGTCATACAAAAGGACGGTAAGGAAGCTTTATTGGTTTCCTTTGAATTTCAAGTCAAAAGTGAAGACTATCATGAGATTACTACACTACTTTATAAAAATGACTTTCGTGTAGAGATTCCGGAGGCGGAGTTAGACTTTCAAGCAGTCATTTATAATTATTCAACATCGATTACGAATTTATATGAAGAGAATAAGGTTGGAGAATTTAGGCTACAGCTAATAGAAAAGCTTTAAGAGGTTGTTCAAAAAGTTCGGTGAAAATGACACTTCGGCGCTTCTTTTCATCCTCCTTTTTGAACACGTCATTTAAAGACACTCGGGAGTTGTATAATAGTGGAAAAGAAAATGGTTGTCATTGTAAAAGGTCTTATCATATATAATGGGGAAATTTTACTCCTTAAACGATCTTCACATAATAAATTTGGAGGTGGGGAATGGGAATTAGCTGGGGGAAAGCTAAAAAATGGCGAAGAATTAGAAGAATCGCTTATACGAGAAATTGAAGAGGAAACAGGCTTAAAAGTCATTCCTGAGAAAATCTTATATGCAACCACCATCAACGATGACCCAGATAGACAATTAATTTTTTTGCATTACCTATGTAGTACTGATAATGATGAAGTTACACTATCAAATGAACATACCGACTTCTACTGGGCTAATCAAGAAGATGCAAAAAAATTATTACGTCAAAATATTCTTCAAGACTTTGAGAAATACCATATATTTAAAAAAGGGTATATAAATTGAGAATATTTCTTCTACCATATTAAAACTTTATATTATATAATGGAATGAATTAAATGAAACAATCTACTTAAATTTGTTATTGAAATTGAGAAAGGGAGATACATATATGACTGTTAAACCGCGTAAAGTCTTGGAAAAAATTAAACCATACTCTCCTGGAAAACCTATTTGGGAGTTACAAGAAGAGTTGGGCTTAGAAAAGGTTGTAAAATTAGCTTCTAATGAAAACCCTTTAGGACCGTCACCTAAAGGTGTGGCGGCAATATCTGAGAGATTAGCAGAACTAAATCGTTATCCAGATGCAGATACAGCTGCATTAAAAGAAGCTATTTCGGGAAAATTAGATGTTTCCAAACAACAAGTTATTGTCACAAACGGTGCGGATGAATTGATTACTTTAATATCAGAAGCCTTCTTAGATGAAGGAGATGAAATCGTGGTACCATCCCCATCGTTTAGCGAGTATGACTTTGGTGCTGACCTAATGGGAGCTACTGTTGTTCCCGTTCCGTTTGACGAAGGGTTTCAGTTTAATGTTCAAAAAATGGTAGATGCTATAACAGATAAGACAAAATTACTTTATATTTGTTCACCGAATAATCCTACAGGTACATATTTAGCAAAAGCTGATTTGGAAACTCTATTAAATGCAGTACCGGAAAGAGTATTAGTAGTTTTTGATGGTGCATATAGTCATTACGCAACAGCTGAAGATTATACGGATGGAATTGAATTTGTAAAGACTGGTAAAAATGTTCTAGTGCTACAAACATTCTCTAAAATATATGGTTTAGCTGGATTACGCGTTGGGTTTGGTGTTGCCTCGGAAGGAATTATTCAAACAATCTTAAAAGTAAAAGAACCATTTAATGTGAACAGTATAGCACAAGCTGCTGCAAAGGCTGCTATTCTAGATGAGGACCATGTGAATGCTTCTAAAGAGGCGAACGCTTCTGGTGCAAAAGAGCTTTATCAAGCATTTTCTGAACTAGGTTTAAATTATGTAGAAACAATGAGTAATTTTATTTTATTACAATTAGGATCAGATGCTGAAAAGTTATACAATGAACTATTAGCTAAGGGTGTCATTGTACGCTACGGAAAAATCTGGGGTCTACCAGAGTATGTTCGTGTGACGATTGGAACGAAAGAGGAGAATGAATTTTTCCTTAATGCTCTTAAAGAAGTTTTAAATTAATTGGTAAAACCTGAGTAACAAGCATAGTGGTTACTCAGGTTTTTTATGACTATAACGGGTATACTTAGAATAAAGGCTGGTAAAGGATGAAAATATGAAACCAATAGAATTAAAAGTGAAAGCTAGTTATATCAATCAATATCAAAGACATTTTCCATTAATCAATAAGGATACGATTATCAACTCAGAAGATATTCAAAAGGAAGGCTCCATCATTCATTTAGTAGAACCAAATGGAAAATTTATTGCTAAAGGTTATTATGGAAAACAAAATAAAGGTTTAGGTTGGGTATTATCCGATAAACAACATGAAAATATAGATTTTTCCTTTTTCAAAAAGAAAATCTCGAATGCAATCGATAAAAGGAAAGCATTCTTCCAGGATGAAAATACAAATGCGTTCCGTATATTTAATGGGGAAGGAGATGGAATTGGTGGCATCACTATTGATTATTATGACGGTTATTATGTCATTAATTGGTATAGTGAGGGCGCCTACTCTTTTAAAGAAACGGTTATAGATGTATTAGACGAAATCGGAGAGTACAAAGCAATTTATGAGAAAAAACGTTTTGATACAAAAGGGAAATATATCAATGATGATGATTTTGTGAAAGGGGAACGGGGAGAATTTCCAATCATTGTGAAAGAAAATGGAATGAATTATGCTGTTTATTTAAATGACGGTGCAATGGTGGGGATATTTCTTGATCAACGTAATGTAAGGAAGATTATTCGTGATAAATATGCTAAAGGGAAAAATGTGTTAAATACTTTTTCTTATACAGGGGCTTTTTCTGTAGCGGCTGCTTTAGGCGGAGCTAAGAAAACAACAAGCGTGGATTTGGCAAAGCGTAGTAAAAGTAAAACAATTGAACAATTCAGTACGAATGGAATTGATTTTGAAGAACAAGACATCATTGTGATGGATGTGTTTGATTACTTTAAATATGCAAACCGAAAGAATTTGGTATTTGATTTAGTTATTTTAGATCCGCCGAGTTTTGCTCGCTCCAAGAAGCGAACGTTTAGTACTGCGAAGGATTACCCGTCCTTAATAAAAGATACAATTGCCATTACGGGAAAAGGTGGAATCATTGTTGCGTCCACAAACAATGCTTCTTTTAGTATGAAGAAATTCAAAGGGTTTATAGATAAAGGATTTAAGGATAGTGGGACAAACTATAAGATTTTAGAGGAGTTTGATTTGCCGAGCGATTTTCAAACAGATCGGAGTTTCCCACAAGGAAATTATTTGAAGGTCGTTATTTTGAAGAGATTATAGTAGCAGAGCGCCGTAGCAATCATTTTGTTACGGCTTCTTAGCATTTCCACTTTATTTGGTAGAAAATAATAAAATAGGTATTGTATATTTATTCCCAGTGATGCATAATAATTCATATACAGATGAATTTGGGGGGGAACCTTATGATAACTAAGGACAATCAAATAACGTTTAATAATCATGAACTACATGGACGTGACTTTTTAACACTTGCTGACTATACAAAAGATGAAATAAATTATCTATTAGATTTAGCAGATTATTTAAAGGATCAAAGAAAAAAAGGGATTACGTTTGAACCTTTAAAAGGGAAAACGTTAGGAATGATTTTTGAAAAGTCGTCTACTAGAACCCGGGTTTCTTTTGAAGCTGGTATTTATCAACTTGGTGGAATGGGGATTTTTCTTTCCTCTAAAGATATCCAAATTGGAAGAGGGGAAACGATTGCTGATACTGCTCAAGTTTTATCCGGATATTTAGATGGAATGATGATTCGTACGTTTTCACAAAAAGTGGTAGACGAATTGGCTAAATATGCTAGTATCCCAGTTATTAATGGATTAACTGATACCTATCACCCATGCCAAGTTCTTGCTGATTTACAAACGGTTAAAGAAGTAAAAGGTGCACTTAATGGTGTGAAAATGGTATACATAGGTGATGGGAATAATATGGCTCATTCCCTTATGATTGGTGCAGCCTTGATGGGAATGGAGTTAACTGTCGTAGCACCTCAAGGTTATCAGCCTGATCCTACCATTGTAGCCAGAGCACAACATATCGCGAAATCACATGGGGCAATGATAAGTGTAATGGAAGACCCGAAAGAAGCAGTAGTAAATGCTGATGTCATTTATACAGATGTTTGGGCAAGTATGGGGCAAGAAGCAGAACAAGCGAAACGTGAAATAGCCTTTAAGGGATATCAAGTAAATAAAGAACTTTTATCTTTAGCGAAGTCGGATGTCTCTTTTATGCATTGCTTACCAGCGCATCGTGAAGAAGAGGTTACTGCAGAAGTTATTGATGGAAAACATTCTGTAGTCTTCCAACAAGCAGAGAACCGTCTACACGCACAAAAGGCATTAATGACGGCATTAATGGGCTAGATACAAAAATGAGCTCCCAGAAGGGCTCATTTTTGCTCTTTAGCCAAAGACTTGGCCGCCGTTTACGTGTTGAACTTGACCTGTTACAAATCTTGAATCATCTGAGGCAAGATACACAAAGGCTGGGGCGAGTTCAAATGGTTGACCTTGGCGATCCATAGGGTTACCCGCAAGAGATACTTGATCAGCGGAAAAGCTAGATGGTATTAAAGGTGTCCATATTCGCCCAGGAGCAATAGCATTTACCCGGATTCCCTTTTTTACTAAATTTCTTGCCAACGCACGTGTAAACCCAACAATAGCTGCTTTCGTTGCAGAATACTCGATGAGTTGATCATTTCCATCGAATGCAACGACAGAGGAAGTGTTAATAATGGAACTTCCGGCTTTTAAGTATTTAAGTGCTTCTCTTGTTGTGTAAAAATGGGAATACACATTGACTTTAAATGTATCATCAAATTGTTCATCCGTAATATCTAATAAGCTTAATTGTTGGAATTGAATTCCTACATGATTACAAAGAATATCGAGTTTACCAAATGTTTCTATTGTCTTACGAACAATGTGAACGCATTGTTGTTTTTCCCGAAGATCTCCCGGCAGTGTTAGACAGCGTTGTCCTAATTCTTCAATTCTGTTCTTTGTTCGATGGGCATCTTCATGTTCGTTTAAATAGGATATCGCAATATCTGCTCCTTCTTTCGCAAAAGCAATAGCTGCAGCTGCTCCGATTCCACTATCACCGCCAGTAATAAGAGCTACTTTATTCTTTAATTTGCCACTACCTTTATAATTGGGATTTTCTATAATTGGTTGTGGAACCATTAGACTTTCTACTCCAGGTTGGAAGTATTGTCTTTGTTCAGGTACTGTAAGGGCAACATCCTCATACTTCGTGATTTTTCCGTAATTCGGGTACAAAGGGTAATCTTGATTATTGGTTTTATCATTGGACATTATCTTTCCTCCTATAGTTAAACGTTAAGATTAATTTATGATGATTAGGCGATACTTGTGCTTGAATAGAAGGTACGTGCTCACTTTAGTTAATTTTCGAATACTGTGTAAGAAAGATGAATGTTAGGAGGGATGTTGTGAAGTACTATTATAATCCTGAGGTTAAATACTTGTTAATCAATCAATCTAATGAAAAGGTAGCGGTATTTTATAATAAAAACCAAAAGCCGTTTGAATTGCCAATGATAGGAAACAGACCACCATATTACTGCAATCCAAGGTATGAAGCTTATTATCCTGTTATTTAATTAGAAAACGGGCATCCGCTTAAGTTAGGGGAATGCCCGTTTTCTAATTGCTTTATATTTATAATTTAACAATGGTTCTCCCACGTGCTCCACCTTTCAAAAGGGTTGGTAAAACGTCAGGGAGCTGTTGTAAGGTAATTTCCTGCTGTACAAGGGAATCTAAATTGTTTAGTTTAAAATCAGACGCTAGATGCTCCCATATATCAACACGTGTTTCCATTGGACAAAATACAGAGTCAATTCCAAGGAGGTTAACTCCACGAAGAATAAATGGAAAAACAGTTGTTGGAACTTTATTACCAGCAGTTAACCCACTTACCGCGACTGAACCTCCATATTGAATGTTACTAAGAACCGAGGCTAGAACTTCACCGCCAACCGGATCAACTGCAGCTGCCCATTTTTGTTTTCCAAGTGCACGGATCTTTCCATCATACACTTCTTCCCGTGATGCAATGGAAGATGCGCCAAGGTCTCTTAAGTATTGGTGCTCACTGTCTTTTCCTGTACTAGCTTCTACCTCAAAGCCTAGTTTTGCTAGGATGGCCGTAGCGAAACTTCCAACACCACCGGTAGCACCTGTTACAAGGACTTTACCATTTTCTTGTTGCAAACGATTTTCTAACAATCGTTGAACAGATAAAGCTGCTGTAAACCCAGCAGTTCCAATAATCATTGCTTCTTTTAGGCTTAACCCATCAGGTAGGGGAACGATCCATTCAGATGGAATCCTGGCATATTGACTATATCCTCCAAAGTGGGATACCCCGATTTCGTAACTTGTGGCAATAACTTGATCGCCTTCTTTAAAACGTTTGTCTTCTGAGGAAATTACTACACCTGCTAAGTCTATACCTGGTACAAATGGATAGGATTTCACAATATTTCCATTTGGAATAGCAGCTAGACTATCTTTGTAGTTAACACCAGAATAATGGACTTGGATTAAAACGTTTCCTTTTGGTAAATCATCTATGGATAATGTTTTCACTTCTTTTAAGAATGTATCTTCTTGTTTGTCAACAACTAGTGCTTCAAATGATTGATTCATCATGAAACTCCTTTCTGAAACATAAAGATAATTTTATTATGAACAAAAAAAAGAGGAAAAACAATGTTTTCCTCTCTCGATTATTCTTGATAAAAAACCTGTAAACCTTCTGTACACATGTTCAAGGCTTTAACTTTATAGTCAGGCAATATTTGTTGCAATGCCCCTGCAATAGTTGTACCCTGTCCAGCTGGTACAAAGGAAATCATAGTTGGCCCAGCTCCACTTAAAATAGTGCCATAAGCACCTAGACCTTTTGCATCTTCACGTATTTTATCGTAATTTGGAATAAGTTCTTTCCGAAATGGTTCGTGGAATAAATCCTTTTCCATCATGCGTCCTGCAAGTGTATAGTCGCCTTGTAACAATGCTGCTACTACGAGATTGGCTATCCCACTAGATTTTACAGCGGTTTTCATTGGGTATGCTTCTGGAAGTACTTTCCTTGATGCTTCCGTTTTTAATTTTATATTTGGAATGTATACCACCGTATCCAATTCCAAATTAGGTAGGTCCATATGGACGATTTCCTCACCAAAATCCGTAGATATGACTAATCCGCCAAATAGGGCGGGTGCTATGTTATCCGGATGACCCTCTATTACTGTACCAAGTCGTAATTTATCGTCATCACTTAGATTTAAATGACAAACTTGATTGGCAATTTCAATACCAGCTAATATAGCAGAAGCGCTACTTCCAAGTCCTCTTGCTAAAGGAATATCACTTATTTCTGTTACCTTGCATGGGGGAAGTGTTTTATTATAACGTTCTGCTATTTGTTTAGCAATCTTGTATATGAAGTTTTCTTCATAAGGAATGTCAGAGTTAGAGACCGTGGGAGGGATAAATTCCCACTGGCCTGATTCTTCAACTTGTAATGTCAAGTATAACTTTAGCGCAAGTCCCATCGAATCAAATCCTGGTCCTACATTTGCCGATGTTGCTGGGACAGAGATTTGAAATGACTTCATACTCCCACCACAGACTCAATATATTCTTTCACAGCCTTTTCATCGTTTGGTAAAGATACTGGGTTAATTTCCATTTGGTCAATTGCTGTCTGTGGATCTTTAAGGCCATTACCAGTTAGAACTGTAACTACCTTGCTACCTTTAGCAATGGTACCTTTCTCTACCTGTTGTAGAACTCCGGCGATGGAAGCACATGATCCTGGTTCAGCAAAAACTCCTTCTGATTTAGCAATGAGTTTAAATGCCTTTAAGATTTCTTCATCCGTAACAGATCCAATCATACCGTTAGATTCATCTCTTGCATTGACAGCTAAGTTCCAGCTTGCGGGGTTACCAATACGAATGGCGGTTGCAACTGTTTCCGGCTGATCAATTACTTTGTCATTCACGATAGCCGCTGCTCCCTCAGCTTCGAATCCGAACATTTTAGGAAGACCAGTTTGTTTTTTGTCATTGTATTCTTTGAATCCCTTCCAGTATGCACTGATGTTACCTGCATTACCAACTGGAATTGCTAGAATATCAGGTGCTGAACCTAATGTATCACAAATTTCGAATGCAGCAGTTTTTTGCCCTTCTAGACGATACGGATTTACCGAGTTAACAAGTGTAATTGGAGAAGTTTTGCTAATTTCGCGAACCATTTTTAATGCTTCGTCAAAGTTTCCATCAATTTCAACAATTTCCGCTCCGTACATGACGGCTTGAGCAAGTTTACCAAGTGCTACTTTTCCTTTAGGGATAACAATAACAGCTCGGATGCCGGCTCTTGCTGCATATGCAGCGGCTGCAGCAGAGGTATTCCCTGTAGAAGCACAAATAACAGATTGACTTCCTTCTTCAATTGCTTTAGCTACGGCCATAACCATTCCACGGTCTTTAAAAGAACCTGTCGGGTTAAGTCCTTCATATTTTCCATATAGTTCGATTCCGAGTTGCTCTGATAAGTTAGCAAAGTGAATCAATGGTGTATTCCCTTCATGCAATGAAAGTTTAGGTGTCTTTTCTGTTACGGGTAAAAAATCTCTGTATTCATGTAGTAAACCTTGCCAACTCATTTTTCAGCATCTCCTTCAACTTTGTAATAACTTTTTGTTTCAATAACAGCATCAAGGTCTTTTAATTGATTTAATGCAGTTTGAAAGTTTTCTAATGATGTTTGGTGTGTAACAACAATAATTTCTGCATTTTCATCTTTTATAATTGGGTTTTGTAAAATTCGTTTGAAACTAATATTTAAATCATTAAATAATGCAGATATACGTGAGAATACTCCTACTTCATCTTTTACGTGTAATCTTACATAATACTGTCCAAAACGTTTATCGGCTGTTTTTAGCTGTTTATCAAAATGAGGATCAAGGTGTTGCGAGCCTGTAACACCTAATAACATGTTTTTGATAACCGAAACGACATCGGATGTGATAGCGGTAGCTGTAGGAAGACTTCCGGCGCCAGGACCATAAAACATGGTTTCGCCTACTGCATCTCCGTAAACATAAACGGCATTAAATTCATCATTTACACTTGCTAATGGGTGATTTTTTGCCAACATGGTTGGTTGAACATCTACTTCTATTTTATCATCTTTAAAATCAGCATTACCAATTAATTTCATCGTGTACCCTAATTTATTGGCATATTTTAAGTCATCTAAAGAAATATTGGAAATTCCTTTAACTTTAACATCTTCTAAATCAACATCCATTGAAAAAGCTAATCGTGCTAAAATCGCCATTTTTCGCGCTGCATCTAAACCTTCAACATCAGCGGTCGGATCTGCTTCAGCAAAACCAAGTTCTTGGGCTTGCTTAAGAGCGACATCGTAGCTCGAACCTTCTTTATCCATTTTGGTTAAAATGTAGTTTGTCGTTCCGTTAACTATCCCCATTATTTTAGTTATACGGTCAGAAGATAGCCCTTCGGTAATACCTCTTAATATTGGGATACCACCAGCAACACTTGCTTCGTAATAGAAGTCACATTTGTTTTTACGTGCAGCTTCTTGCAGTTCCGGACCGTGCAGTGCTACTAAGTCCTTATTTGCACTAACAACATGTTTCTTTGTAGAAAATGCTTTTAATATATATTCACGGGTTTGATCAATGCCACCCATAACTTCAACGATAATATCAATTTCCGGATCATTTAATATATCATCTGGGTTAGTAGTGAGCAATGTCCCTTCTAAGCTAACATCACGTTCCTTGTCCAAACTGCGAACTAACGCACTCTTCACTTGTACGTCCGATCCCAATTGATGAACAAGTTTCTCTTGATGATCTTTAATGATTTTAATTACCCCGGTTCCAACTACACCCAAACCTAATAAACCAATAGATACTTTATTCCCCACAGAATCACCTCATATATTTCCTTATAAATTATATATTTAATATATTGTAACCTTGAAAAGCGGAATATAGCAACAATGAATTTTTAAAAATGATTGATATTGTAAAAATTCTAAAAGTGAGTTTGAAAAGGAGGATGAAAAGGACCGAGCTCGCCTAAATGTGTAACGTTCCAGGCCTTTGTACAACCTTTAAAAACGAACCAATTTTATATAGAAAGAATAAAGTAATGGTATAGGCAAAACGTGGAGGTGAAGGAATGAATGATGCATTTATTGGATTACTTTTCTTAGTTTGTTTATTAATCGGGGTCGGGTTAGGCATTTTATTTCGTTCTGTAGAACTAGGTGGAGTGATTGGTCTTGGCTCCGGTTTATTACTAATTTTATTATTTCGAAATAAGAATAATAAAAGGTAGATGCAGGTTATCAGAAATAACTATAAAGAACACTTGCATCAGTGGGAGGGTTCTTCATATCTCACTGATGGTTAGGAGCTTTACAGACAGTTGATTTCCCACCTAACTTCTTTGTTTCTCCAGAGGCTTGAGGTGGAAGTCTTACTGCCCGTTTAGGTGGGATAAAAAAGCGTGAAAACCTAATTAAAGGCTCTCACGCTTTTCGTTCTTATTTTGTTTTCTCTTGAATAAAGTTAACTACTTCTTCCGCTGTTGCCATGGATAGCAATTCTTCTTTATAGGAAGCAATTTCTTCTTTGGATAAACCACGGATTTGGGTACGTGCTGGTAGGATGGATGTTGCGCTCATAGAAAACTCATCTAATCCTAATCCAAGTAAGATTGGAATTGCGATTGGATCTCCTGCCATTTCCCCACACATGCCAGCCCATTTTCCTTCACTATGTGCTGCTTCAATTACATTGTTTACCAGATTCAAAATAGCTGGGTGGTATGGTTGATATAAGTAAGAAACACGCTCATTCATACGGTCAGCAGCCATTGTATACTGTATTAAGTCATTTGTTCCTACACTGAAGAAATCTACTTCTTTCGCAAATTGTTTCGCTATAACAGCGGTGGAAGGAATTTCTACCATGATTCCTACTTCAATGGAATCTGAAACTTTAACTCCTTCATTAAGAAGGGCTTCTTTTTCATCTAGTAAAATTGCTTTAGCTTGACGGAATTCTTCAAGCGTAGCAATCATTGGGAACATGATTTTTAAGTTTCCGTAAACACTAGCGCGTAGTAATGCACGTAGTTGTGGGCGGAATACATCTTCATTCTCTAAGCAGAAACGAATGGCACGGAAGCCTAAGAATGGATTCATTTCTTTTGGTAAATCAAGATAAGCTAATTCCTTATCCCCACCAACATCTAATGTACGCACAACAACGGGTTTATCACCCATTTGCTCTAACACAGATTTATATGCTTCAAATTGTTCGTCTTCAGAAGGCAGTTCGCTTCTACCCATGTAAAGAAACTCTGTACGGTAAAGTCCAACACCTTCACCGCCATTATTAATGACACCTTCTACATCATTTGGTGTACCAATGTTTGCTACTAACTCTACATGTGAACCGTCTTTTGTCATGGTTGGCTCATTTTTTAATTTAGCCCATTGTTCTTGTTGTTTTGCATAGGCATCTTGTTTCTCGCGATAGGTTACCAACTCTTCTTCGGATGGATTAACAATCACTTTTCCGTCTAAACCATCGATGATTACCATTTCATCTTGTTTTACGGTTTCTGTAATATTCTTTGTACCAACCACTGCTGGAATTTCTAATGATCTTGCCATGATAGCAGAGTGTGATGTACGTCCACCGATATCTGTTGCGAATCCTTTTACAAACTCACGATTTAATTGTGCAGTATCTGATGGTGTTAAATCCTTTGCAATAACAATGACTTCTTCATCGATTAATGCAGGATTTGGAAAGGTAACGTTTAATAGATGCGCCATTACACGTTTTGTCACATCTTGAATGTCTGCTGCACGTTCACGCATGTATTCATTATCCATGTTTTTAAACATGTCAATAAACATGTTTGCTACTTCATCAAGTGCTTGTTCGGCAAGTACAAGGTCTGAAGTAATTTTATCTTTCATTGGATTAATTAGTTCTGGATCACTTAAAACTAAAAGGTGTGCTGAGAAGATCTCCGCATGTTCCTCACCTAATTGTTGTAATGTATGGGCTTTAATTTTTTCGAGTTCTTGTTTGGAAACTTCCAATGCATCTTCCAAACGTTGTATTTGCTCCTCAGGATTATCTATTTTTTTTGCTTCAAAAGTTAAATCTGGTGTTTCTAAACGGTATGCTTTTGCAATTGCAATTCCCTGGGATGCTGCTATTCCTTGAATCATGTGATATCTACTCCTATAAAAATATATTATTATTTCCTCTTATCGCAAATTCCATCATTTTTCGACAAAAACGGTAAAAAAAAGTCCCTTATAGCAAACTATAATACTACAATTATTCTAAAAATAACAAGTATAAGAACCTTGTCAAATTATGGCGAATTTTCGACATACCTAAATTAAATGATAATGTTTTAAACCTTGTTCTATTCCGTTATTCATATTCGTTTCTGTAACATAGGATGCTTTTTCCTTCAATGCTTCTCTTGCATTTCCCATGGCGATACCATAATCTACTAATTCGAACATTTCAATATCATTAAGTCCATCACCAAAAGCATAAGTAGGTAATCCACTTATTTTTAGAGTTTCCAAGAAGGTTTTAATTCCCGCAGCTTTTGAACCACCTTTTGGAATGATATCTATACTAGCAGGACCATTTCGTATAAATGAAAGCTCTGGAAATGCCTCCATATATCCTTTATCGCCTGTTTCGGATAAAACTAAGACCATGTTAATCTTTTCCTTCTCATACATACTTCCATCAATGCCTGGGACTGGTTCATGTATTAATTCATAAGCCTTTCTTGCTGTATCATTATGGCCTGTAATTCCAATTCTATCGGCATTATAGAAAGCTACATGTTCATTTCTAGAAAGTGCCATTTCTTTTAGTCTTTTTAAAACTTCAACATCCATTGTTTTTTCAAAGACTTCTTTCCCACGGTAAATACCAAGTTGACCATTCATAGAAATGATAGATGAAATTCCTGTCTTTTCCATAACGTGTTTGATCTCAAAAATGGTTCTACCAGTAGCGATAATTGGTTCATAATCATTCTTTTTAAGCGTTTCAATTAATTCTATGACATCGGGGTCGACATCAGATTTATTATTTAAAAGTGTTCCATCTAAATCAAAAAAAACTAAACCCTTCATAATATCTACCTTCCCTTTTTACATTACTTTTGTACTTATAATCAAACTAAAATTTATATAAAGTCTATCACAATTACAAAAAAAATCGAATTTGCTATTTTCTTATTGACAAAATTCGACAATGGTACTATTATTGTAAACAGTTTCATATTGCTCATTTGTTATACGGTTTGCTCATTTGTGCAATGGTGAAACGAATAGAAAAATTAGTGGAGGGAAAAATGAACTGGGAAGAGGAGCGATTACTATATCGCATTGCTAAACTCTATTACGAAGAAGGTTATACCCAAGCTAAAATTTCTAAAGAATTAGGAATTTATCGAACAACAATCGGGAGAATGCTTAAGAAAGCACAGGATAAAGGAATTGTGAAAATACAAATCCAAAGTAGCTCTGATGCATTATTTGACCTGGAAGACAAGATTGCGAAACATTTTGGAATGAAAGAGGTCATTGTTGTCCCTTCTTATAAAAATCAAAGTAATCAAGATAAAATGAAAAGCATTGGAAAAGCCTGTGGTTCGTTATTAGACAGAATTATTCTCGATGATGATATTGTTGGTGTAGCATGGGGTACAACATTAGGAAATATGATTCATCAATTAGATGAATTAAAGCCGAAAAAAATAGAATGTGTCCCATTAGTCGGTGGACCTGGAGGGATGAAATCAGATTATCATGTAAACGCTATTGCTCTCAGGTTATCAAGTGCATTGAATGGGAGGTCACATTTTATTAATGCCGCAGCAATTTACGAATCGGAAGAAACTGCAAAGGAAATTTTACAATCAACCTTTATGAAAGAAATACTTGAACTTTGGGATAAGGTAACTGTAGCCCTAGTTGGTATTGGTGCTCAAATAAGTTCTTCCAATATGGTTTGGTCAGGATTCCTAGGTGATTCCGAAAAATTGGAACTAAGAGAACATAACGCAATCGGTGATATTTGTTCTCGCTTTTATACCAAAGAAGGGGAAGTGATACAATCCTCTATTTCAGAAAGAACCATAGCAATCCGCTTAGAGAAATTAAAGGAATTACGATATTCCATCGGTGTGGCATATTCTAAAGAAAAAGTTCAATCCATTATCGGAGCAATGAATGGAAAGCTTATTAATACCCTTGTAACAAATGAAGAGACTGCACTGGGAATATGTGAATCAATTTAATTCAGGTATTGGAGGTTATTGAACATGGGAATTTTGATAATTATGGTCGGTATTATGGCCGCTTGGATACTACAAACAGTATTAGGTGCAGGACAAATTAAAAACTTCAATACTCATTATACTGAATTAAGAAAAAAGGGACGTGTATCTATAGGTAGATCCAAAGGGATATTTCGTACTGGTGTTGTGCTATTAATGGGTATTGATAAAAGAAATAGAATTCAAACAGCTAAAAAAATGCAAGGAATGTCCATTTTTGCCAAATTTAAAGACTTTAGTATTTTAGAAGGACAAAATTTACTAAAAATAGATCCAGAGGTTTATAACAAAATGGACCGTTTTACAAAAAAGGCATTTGATGATGCAGTTCTTATTTATAAGAAGGTAGAAAAGGGAGAGGAAATTCCACAACAAAAAAGTCCTTTCGGTAAGTTAGTATCAAGCTTTAGTAATAAATAAGTTTTCAAGTAGGAGGGAATAACAAGATGGATTTTTTAGTTAGTGCAGCTGAAGGCTTCATTGGTCTATTTGAACGTGGAGCAGAAACATTTATGGGATTTGTAACCGATATTATTCCATTAATTATTGTGTTAATGGTTGCAATGAACGCAATTGTAGCTTTTGTAGGGGAGGATAAGGTTAATAAGTTAGCAATGGCCTCTTCTAAAAATGTTTTCTTGAGATACCTTGTATTACCTTTCGTAGGTACATTTTTCTTATTAAACCCGATGACATTATCGTTAGGTCGTTTCTTACCTGAGAAGTATAAACCTGGTTATTATGCGGCATCAAGTTATTCATGTCATTCTATGAACGGTTTATTCCCACACGTAAATCCGGGTGAATTATTCGTTTTCTTAGGGGTTGCAGCAGGTATTACACAATTAGGTTTATCAACTGGAGACTTAGCCCTTCGTTATTTATTAGTTGGTATTGTAACGAACATGTTTAGAGGTTGGATTACAGATATGTGTGTAACGTATATGGAGAAAAAGCAAGGAATTAAATTAGCTACAACTTTAGAACAAGGAAAGGAGGAATAATCAATGGGAAAATATAAAACGTTAAAAGTAACTAAAGGCCAGGGTGGCTTTGGTGGACCATTAATTATTCCTGTTAATGAGAAAAAGAATAAAATCGTTAACATTACTGGTGGTACGATTTCATCAGTGGCCAAAAGGTTTGCGGAATTAAGTGGCGCCGAGTTAGTAGATGGTTTTAAAACAAGTGTTCCAGAAGATGAAATGGCAGCTGTTGTTATTGACTGTGGTGGTACATTACGTGCCGGACTTTACCCTAAAAAGCGGATTCCTACTTTAAATGTTATGGCTACTGGAAAGAGTGGTCCAATGAGAGATTTTATAACAGAGGATATTTATGTTTCCGCTGTCAAACCGGAAAATATATCTGTGGTGGAAGATACAGAATCAGTTAGTGATGTTACTAGCTCTACTGAAAATATAGAAAAAGTAGAAGAGGTGAAAGAGGAAGCAGTTGTAAGTAATAAATATGATAGTTCCAAAAAGATTAGCGAACAACGTAACGGTGGAATGATTGCAAAAGTTGGACAACTCATGGGTGGGGTTATGTCTGTACTCTATCAAGCAGGGCGTGATGCAATTGATACTGTAATCAAAACCATTTTACCATTTATGGCTTTCGTTGCCATGTTAATTGGTATCATTTTAGAATCTGGTATTGGTGATGTAGTTGCAAACGTACTAACTCCACTTGGTGGAAGTGTCTGGGGTTTAATCATTCTCGCAGCAATTGTTTCGTTCCCACTTTTCTCTCCTTTCTTGGGTCCGGGAGCTGTAATCGCACAGGTTATAGGTACTCTAATTGGTGTGGAAATCGGACGAGGTAATATTCCTCCACAATTTGCTTTACCAGCTTTATTTGCAATTAACGCTCAGGCAGCTTCAGACTTTGTTCCAGTTGGTCTTGGATTAGCTGAAGCAAAACCAGAAACAGTGGAAGTTGGTGTACCAGCAGTACTTTATGGAAGATTCCTAACAGGTGCACCAACGGTATTTATCGCTTGGCTAGCAAGCTTTGGTATGTATCAATCGTAACGATGAAAAAAAGAAGGAGTGTTTAGAAATGGCAGAAATTATTTATACAACAGAAGTAACTAAATTGGGAGAATCTGTAGGTGAGTTTTTAGAACAAGGCATGTTAATTACATTTAAAGACAATGCACCTCAGGAATTAGCTGAATTTTGTATTCTTCATTCTGAAAATAACTTACGTCAAGATATTACAGTTGGAGATACACTAACAATAGGGGAAGAAAGTTATCAAATTACCGCTGTAGGTGAAGCAGTAAACAAAAATTTATCTTCTTTAGGACATATTACTCTCCGCTTTGATGGTTCAACAGAAGCAGATTTACCAGGAACTCTATGTCTTGAAAATAAAAAGATAAATGAAATTCACGTAGGTGACAAAATTAAAATTGAAAGATAAGAAGTCGTCGTTTTAACGACTTCTTTCCATATTATATAGGTAAAAATCTAACAGATAGGAGTAATGTAGGATGCAAAAATCATGGACAGACCTTGAAGGAAAAGTAGTTATCGTAACTGGAGGAAATTCCGGAATTGGACAACATATTTCCAATACACTTCAACAAAATGGCGCGAAAGTTGTTATTGCCGACTTAAGTGTTGAAACAGGAGACGTAGATAATTTTTATCATGTAAAAACGGATGTAACGAACAAAGAAAGTGTTGAAAATATGGTCCAATTAACAGAGGAAAAATTTGGCCGCGTGGACGCACTTGTGAATAATGCTGGTGTTAACCTTCCACGTCTACTTGTAGATGTCAAAGGGGAAAAACCGGAATATGAATTAGATGAAAAGTCATTTGACTTCATGGTAAATGTAAACCAAAAAGGACCTTACTTATGTGCGCAAGCTGCTTCAAGACGTTTTATTAAGCAAGAAAAAGGTGTTATTGTTAATATCACATCAGAAGCAGGTATGGAAGGTTCCGCTGGTCAAAGTATTTACTCAGCAACTAAAGGTGCCTTAAATGGCTTCACAAGATCATGGGCAAAAGAGCTTGGAAAATATAACATCCGCGTAGTTGGGGTTGCACCAGGAATTAATGAAAAAACTGGTTTAACAAATGATGCTTATAATGAAGCTTTAGCATATACAAGAAATGTAAAAGTGGAAGACTTAGAAGGTAATTATACTAGCTCTATTCCATTAGGTCGTGTTGGTAAGTTAGATGAAATTGCTGACTTAGTAACATACCTTGTATCTGATCATTCTTCTTATATTACTGGTACTACTATTAATATTTCAGGTGGAAAATCAAGAGGATAAGCGAGATAGGATAATGTGTTTTTAGCAGGGAAGATAGTTTATGCATTCTTCCCTGCATAAATATAACTAATAAGGGGGAGAAAGCGTGAGACTTTATATTGATTCAGCAAATACAGATCAAATTACCCGATTAAATAAGTATTATCCAATTTCAGGTGTAACGACTAATCCTTCTATTCTTGTAAAAGAAGGAAAACCATATCTAGAAGTTGTAAAAGAAATCCGTTCCATTATTGGTGAAAATAAAGAGTTATTTGTTCAAGCTATAGGTGAAACAGCAGAAGAGATTGTAGAAGAAGCTCGTTTTGTGACAAGAGAGATTTCCGGAAATGTTGTTGTGAAAATTCCTGTAACCGAAGAAGGAATTAGAGCGATGCAATTATTAAAAGAAGAAAATATTCCAACATTAGCAACAACCGTATATACTGCATTCCAGGCTTTAATAGCTGCAATGGCAGGTGCAAAATATGTAGCGCCGTACGTTAACCGTATCGATAATCTAACCGGTAATGGTGTACGAGTTGTTGAAGAAATCGCTCAATTATTTAAAATATATAACCTTCCGTGTGAAATTTTAGCGGCAAGTTTTAAAAACTTACAACAAGTTCATGATGTATGTTTAGCTGGGTCAGAAACAGTAACAGTTGCTCCGGAAATTATTGGAAAAATGATAGCTTTTCCGACTACTCCAACGGATGTTAATGATTTTAAAAACCAATGGACAACTCTTTATGGTGTTGATCATACTAACCTTACAAATTCGTAGTATTTCAAAAAAGTGAGGCTAGGACATTACTAAATTGACCATCCATAAAGCCAAGTAATTTCTAACTTAATTAAGTGATATAATAAAAAACCCAAACTATTACGAAACTCTTAATAAGAATTTCACGTGATAGTTCGGGTTTTTTATTGTCTGGAACACTTAATGAATAAGAAAGTAAACACCAAGTCCCCTAATATTTCCCATACTCATCCCCATAATAATGGTTGTAACGATTTTTAAATTTATTATATAGATAAGAAACTAATACCTTAAGAATGGCATATCCTGGTATTCCTAAAATAACTCCAATTAATCCAAATAAATTACCTGCAACAAGTAAGACGATAATAATCGTCAAAGGATGAATCTGCATGGTTTTCCCCATGATGTTTGGAGATATAAAATTTCCCTCTAGAAATTGAACAACTATCCAAACGATGGCAAGTTTTAAAAGCATGAAAGGGGAATGAACAATAGCAATGATAATAGCAGGGGTGATTGCTATTGTTGGTCCAAGATATGGAATCACACTTGTTGTAGCAGCAACAATGGCAAGAGTGATTGCGTAATCGAGACCAATAATATTGTAACCAACAAATAACAGTAAACCAATACATGAAGCAACGATAATTTGTCCTTGGATGTATGACCCAACTTGAGTATCCATATTTTTCAGGATTTGATTTGTATCATCCCGAAATTTTGGTGGTAATAATTTTAAGAAAAAATCCCTAAATCGAGTTCCATCTTTTAATAGGAAGAACAAGATGAAAGGAAAAGTTATAATGGAAACAAAGACATTTGTGACAGTGCTGGCTACGTTTCTAAACCCTTGAAAGGCATCTACTAAATAAGTTCCAACCATGCCGGGAATATTACTAAAGTTAGTAACAAACCAGTTATATCCTTCATCGTAATATGGTCCTAAAAAGGAATTTTGAAGCCACATGGTAATTACATTCCCCAAATGGTTTAAATAATTGGGGAAATTCTTCGCTAAATCCTTTACTTGTACCTCAATAGAAGGAGCGATTAATAAAATAAGACCGGTTAATAATCCGCCAATCCCAAGTATAAGGATAATAATTCCCCATATCCGTTTAATACGGAACCTCTCTAAAAAATCTACAATTGGATTTAAGAGATAATAAGCGATAAATGCCAAAATAGTTGGTGGCATAATCGTTGAAAAGATAACAATGATCGGATGGAATATAAATGAAATTTTATTATAAATAAGGATAGTAATACCGATGAGGATCAATAAAACCAATAAATATAGAAGATTTTTCCCTCCCATAAATTTAATAAACCGACTTGTTTGTTTCATAGTAGATTTCCTTTCCAATTTAAAAATCAAACTTTAATGTGATTAATCTAATTATAGTTTAAAAAGAGAGTATGTTCCAATTACATTGCGTTATTTTAGGTATTGAAAAAGTGAAAAATAAAAGGAGTAGAAGCCAATTTATCAAGGCCTCTATCTCCAGTAATCATTTTTCTTATCCAAACACCAAGCAATGACTATTTTTTTATTAGCCGGTATATCCAGGAAGTCTTTTATAAAAATCTTGATCATTCGTTTGTTTTCTCGATCAGTGGACTGGGATAGGAAAGCTACTCCCAGGTACCAACTTTTCCCAACCTTTATTTTAATGTTATATGTCCCGGGTTTAGGTAAGTTTATTGATTCATCAATTGTGATTGCTGCTGTATGGTAATTAGGTATATTATTTCTAATGGTATCTAAGTGAATATTGCCGGGTGTATGGTACGTATATGTTGTTGAAATTAGCGTATTCTTTAGCTTTCTTTTTGTAATTGTATTTTTCTTAGCTAAATTTGTGTTCATAACCATCACTCCCTCTTGCTTAAATGTGAATTTATTCACTATATTTATTATACATGGAAACGTTTTATATTAGCAATGCCTTTTTGTGTCTAATTTGTTACAAGTTGATTTGTAAGTATTTGTTGTATTTTGTCCCTTGAATATATGGTTAGGAAGGATTGTGAAAATAGTAATAATCTTTGATGGGAAAAGTAAAATGACTATAGTTTATACTATAGCCATTTTATAATTGAAATAAACCTTAAACTAGTTCATTTAATAGGTTTGGATACTATGTTTCTTTCTCATTGAAAGCGTGGCAGTTCCTAACGAAAGGATTGCCAGCATTCCTCCAAACGTTGCATTGTTGGCAACGGATGTCATGTCAATAATGACACCTCCAATCGATGAACCTACTGCAATGCCTAAATGAAGGGATGAGTTATTTAAGCTAATTTGAATATTTGCTGTTTCTGGTGCTGTTGCCATTAAGTGACTTTGCATTGGTGGAGTTACAGCCCAACTCATCATGCCCCAAATGATTAAATTGAATAGAAATAATGGTAAAAGAAATGTGGTATGTGAAATAGTTAGAATAGCAATACTAAAAATAATAATTACCATTTTAATTGTTCTATTCGAACCATATCGATCTCCAAATAATCCTCCGATTGCACCACCACTTACAGCTGCGATTCCGAAAATAAAGTAAATAACACTAACCCACGCTTCATTTAAACCAATATAATCCTTTGTGAATGGGGTTAAATACGTATATAACGTGGAATGTCCTGCTAATAAGAGGAAGGTGGTCATATGGGCAAATAATATCCTGCTATCTTTAAGGGAAGCAAATTGCTTCGTTAAGGATGATTGTTTCTCAGCACCAACCTTTTCCATTAAAAAGTAAATACCTGTTATGGAAAGTAAGGTAAGGATAGTAATCATGATAAATGGTGCTCGCCATCCAAATGAATTTCCTAGCACCAATCCAATTGGTACACCAAGAACAATCGAACCACTTACACCCATATTAACAATTCCAATTGCTCTTGCACGATAGGCCGGCTTTACAATCGTTGCTGCCATGACAACGCAAAGCACGATAAGTAAGGAACTACTTGCTGCGGATACAATTCTTGCGATAAAGAGAATCGTATAGGATGGACTAATGGCGGCAATTATATTTCCTATTAAGAAAAAGAATAACGTGATAATGGTTAGCTTTTTTCTTTCTATTGTGGCAGTTAAGAAAGATAGGATAGGACCTGATATTGCAAACGTTAGTGAGAAAATCGTTATAAGCAATCCAGCTTGTCCAAGCGTAACACCTAGGTCATCCGCCACTAAATCTAAAATTCCTCCAATAATTAATTCAACCATTCCAACCACAAAGGAAACAATAGTTAATAAATAAACTCGTTTATCCATATATTTAAGCACCTTTCCAAGCTCGTGAATCATTTCCTATCGTATGATTATTTGGTAGTAATTACAAGTACAACTGCATTTTCATTTTATTTAAAAAACTAGGTTTATTTTTTTATAAATGGGGTATAAAAAATACTAACCTAATTATTTACAAAGAATTTAATTGGAATGTTTGTTATACTGGTGAATAGACATGGAAGGAGAAAAGCAAGTAAATGAGTAAAGAAAAACAACTTCAAAAAGATACAATGCGTGTATTAAAAGATACAAGTAGAACCTTTTACATTCCAATTAGTCTATTAAACCACACGTTAGAGATGACAGTAGGTTCTGCATATTTGTGTATGCGAGCAATAGATGAGATTGAGGATCATCCATCCCTTGAACCCGAGATAAAGCAGGAACTTTTATATTCCATAAGTGAATTATTAAATGGAATATCTTTTGACGAATCGGCTTACGAGGAATTATTAAGGCCTTACGCGGCTGATTTTCCTGAAGTAACACTGAGAATGTCAGATTGGTTATCCGTATGCCCAGAAGGAATAGTGGATAAAGTAAAAGAATCCACGAGTATTATGGCAAAGGGTATGGCAAAATGGGTTAAGAAGGACTTTGTCATTCAAACGAAAGAGGATTTGGATGATTATACCTATTATGTTGCAGGTCTTGTCGGTGTCATGTTATCTGATATTTGGAGATGGTATGATAACACAATAACCGATTATGAATTAGCTATTGGCTATGGCAGGGGATTACAAGCTGTTAATATGCTAAGAAATCAGGATGAAGATGCAGAACGAGGGGTTCGCTTTCTACCAGAGGGCTGGACTCGAGAAGACTTATTTCATTATGCAGAAGAAAATTTAAAAATGGCTGATCAATACATAAAATCGATAAAAACGAAGAAAATATTAGTGTTCTGTAAAATACCTTCGTCCTTAGCTAAAAAGACTTTACACGTAATGAAAAATGGCGAAGATAAGATGTCCCGTAAAGATGTGGAATCTACAGTTGATGAAATTTTAAATAATAACATATAAGCGTTTGTTTAACCGGTCTAGTGATTGGTTAAACAATCATTATGCGTCAGGATTATTCAGAATAATCAATTATATAGGGGAAAAGTATGAGGGCTTTCTTAAAGAAGTCTATTTGACGATTTTTGCACAGTTTACTATAATGGGACACTGGTCAAAGAATTGAGCAAGTTGGTGGATTTGTCATTGAATACTTTTGAACATCTTGTATTCAATTCCATCCAACGGTCTTTAATGGCAAAGCAATATTAAATTTTAGACACTTGCTCCTAAAATATTAGGAGGAAAAACGTGAAATCAAAACAGAATCTAGATTGGCCTGTATTTATTATTAGTGGTGGATTTTTAATTGTATTTATTGTTTTATCGTTTATAAATAGTGATATGGTGGGAAAAGGAATTGATAAACTATTCTCTCTTTCCGCTGAACTTTCTGGTGCTTATTGGCAAGTCTTGCTTTTATTAAATTTTCTTATTGGCATAGTCCTTGCCCTTTCTAAATATGGGAAAGTAAAATTAGGAAATATGGACAAGCCGAAGTATAGCTTCTTTGGTTGGGTTTCGATGATATTAGTTACGTTACTTGCTAGTGGAGGTGTGTTTTGGGCTGCCTCAGAACCGATGTATCACTTTATACAAGCAGCGCCATTATTTGGTGATGTGGAAAACAATAAAATCTCAGCAGCCTTTGCACAATCATATCTACATTGGGGATTCACTGCATGGGCGATATTAGGAACATTAGCTACCATTGTAATGATGTATGTTCACTACACAAAGAATTTACCATTACGACCTAGAGGATTATTATATCCGATTTTCGGGGAGAAAATATATCATAAAAGTGTAATTGGTACCGCTGCGGATGTTTTTTCTATTATTGCAACGGTAGCAGGGACTTTAGGACCTTTAGGTTTTTTAGGTCTACAAATATCGTATGGTTTAAATCACTTATTTGGTATTCCAAATACATTAACGATTAGTATTATTGTTGTGCTTGCATTAGTAACGATTTCCGGGATCTCAGCTGCAACGGGTGTTGACCGTGGAATCTATATACTAAGTAATTATAATGTTAACTTCACTATTCTTTTAGCAATTATAATACTCTTCATCGGACCTACATCTTTCATTATCGATGCTTTTGTAGGTGGTACAGGATTCCATGTTCAAAACTTTTTTGAAATGAGTTTATATCGTGGTGACCATGATTGGTTAGGCGGTTGGACAATTTTCTTCTGGGGATGGTTTATAGGATATGCACCTATGCTAATCGTTTTTATAAGCCGAATCTCACGTGGAAGAACCATTCGAGAATTGATCATTGCCGTTTCAATTGTTGCACCATTAGTTACTAACTTCTGGTTTTCCATTGTTGGTGGAACAGGAGTATTCTTTGAAATTGAAAAACCAGGATCTATTTCTAATGCTTTGAATGAAGGTGGGATGGAGACTGCGGTAATGGCGATTACCAGTCAATTGCCATTCCCAACATTATTTGGGTTAGCCTTTCTATTAGTTTCTATTATTTTTGTTGCAACAACTGCAGATACAATGGCTTATACGGTGGCTGCGACATTAACTGGTAACGATAATCCTAAAAAATGGCTTCGTGTATTTTGGGCAGCTATCTTTGGGCTTACTACTGCGGTGATCTTGACAATCGGAGAAGACAGCATTACTGCTATTCAAAATTCGATAGTCATATCGGCTGTACCCGTCTCACTTCTTATCTTACCACCGTTGTGGAATGCCCCTAGAATCGCTAGAAAAATGGCTTTACAACAAGGTTTAATTTGGGAAAGAGAAATGAGAAAGAAAGTAAATAGATATTAAAAAAAATCCTTTACCTATTCTAATATTGGAATTGGTAAAGGATTTTTATTAATTTTAAAGCTTATTAAAGAGCGAGCGAAGTCCAAGGAAGATGATTGCCACTGAAAATACAATTACTGTAATTGCCCCGATCCAAATCATTAAAGTTGCAATCGGGCCTGTAAAAAGTGTAGTGACTGTTGTTAGTCCGATTAGTGAAAAACCAGCGGCTATAGCAGCTAAATATAAAAGAGCTAAAATGTTCATCATTACCCCTCCTTTTATTCTAATTTTATGTGAAAGGAGGAAATATGATTGTACCAATAACTATATTATTAAAAACATTGAAAAGATTGTATTTGGTCAAGATCTATTCCGAAGTATACCCATCTCCAACCAATCCAGCGGTAACCTGCAACGGATCTTCTTCCAATAAAGGTTGGGTAAAACCAGAAAGCGTCTCTTCTTAACCAAACGTAAGTGAATCGAAATAAACAACCACGTATTGCACCGGGATCTACTGCAAAAAGTTGGGTTTGTGACTGTTGGGGAGTGAAGTTAGGTGGCGGGGCTGTTGGTGGCCCCGCCTGTTGCTCACCTTGCCCAGGTGTACCTGGCTGTCCCGGAAATTGACCAGGCGTACTTGGCTGTCCAGGAAACTGACCGGGCCCACCAGGAAATCCTCCACCTGGAATCCCGGATCCTGTTCCAGGGAACCCCCCTTGGCTAGGAAACATTTGATTCCATGGAAAATTAAATTGCCTTTCATCATCATCATAGTATTCGGTATGGTAGTAATAAGGATCATAATAGTTCATTACATATTCCTCCTCAAAAAATTAGGTCCTTACATTATATGGGGGAAAGTCTAGTTTGATATAGATATAGCAAAGAATAGGCAGTTACCCAGGAACCTAAACCGGCATTAGGACTACCACCTCAAACTTCTAGGAAACAAAGAGGGTAGGTGGGAGATCAACTTCTCACTGATGGAAGGTCTTCTTTATGGACAATGAGGAAAAAATGAAAAAAGCAGTTGACTCTAACGTAACGTAATACCTTATATTGTGAGTAAGGGAGGGGTTATTTTTGCATGTAAAAGAAGTATCTGAGCTAGCAGGGGTGAGTATACGTACGCTTCATCATTATGATGAAATTGGTTTGTTAACTCCGAAAAAGATAAACGGATCTGGGTATCGTATATATTCTGAAGCGGATTTAGAAAGGTTACAACAGATCCTGTTTTTTAAAGAGCTTGGATTTAGCTTGAAAAAAATAAAAGAGATTATGAATAGCTCTTCCTACAAACAAGAAGAAGCATTAGAAATACAAAGAGGGATGTTGATAGACAAAAGAAAACGAATTGATAAAATGATTCAAACCATTGATAAAACGATTCAAAATAAGAAAGGAGAAATTCAAATGACTGATAAAGAGAAGTTTGAGGGGTTTGATTTTAGTCATAACCCATACGAGGATGAGGCAAGAAAAAAATGGGGCGATCATGTTGTAGATGAATCCAATGCTAAAATTAAACAATTATCCAAATATGAAAGGGAATCATTAGAGAAAGAGTTTAATGATATTTACAGAAAGTTGGCGGAAATCCGTCATGAGTCTCCTGATTCTGATATAGCTCAGGAAAAGATTGGTTTATGGTACGTTTATTTAAATAAAATAGGTAATTACTCTCTTGATGCCTTCAAAGGCCTTGGACAAATGTATGTGGATGATGAAAGATTTACTAAAAATATTGATAAGTTTGGAGAAGGATTGGCGAAGTTTATGAGAGATGCGATGGCGGTATATGCTGAGCGTAATCAATCGGAATAAGATGGCACAAGATTAAGTAATGATTACGTTTTGACAATGTTCAACATTTCCTGGGAAATACCGACAGATTATTTGGATGTTATTTGTCTTAGGATGCGTACCAAACGGTATATAAAGATATTCCTAAACTAAAAGGAAATAGCAAAAGAAATCCAAATCATGTAATCACTCTCCAAATCTTGTGTTTTTGGTATAGATGTTGTATATTCTGAATAGAATATGGTGTAGGCGAGGGAATTATCCCTCACCTATTGTTTTGGTTAGGACTTTCGCTTAGTGGAGCGAGAGTCTTTTTTGTTTCTTTTGTTGTTTTAATAGCTTTTTAATAGCTATCGTGAGGTTAATTCCTGCAACAGCTAAATTAATCAAAGATGTTAGGAACACCAAAACGGTCACCACCTCCATAATTACAAAACAAAAAAGACACCCGTTTAAGAGTGCCTTAATAACATAATCTATTAAAAATCTACTTTCACATCATGTTCGGCTAAAGTTTCATAAGTTTCATCATCAACTATAATTAGTGTGAATTCAATATCCTCTTTCATTTCTGGTAGAGCGCCCTCATAATTTTCGATATCCATTTTACCGTTAGCTTTTTTATCTCCGGCAATATCTTCACTAAAGAATACCATGTCATCTACCATTGTACCGTCAATCGAAACGTCACGTGCTTGAACGGTCAGCTTATCACTTGTTTTATTTTCCAAATCGAAGTTAATCGTATATTTTTCTTCATCAAAAAGTTCATCCACCTTATGTTCTACACTTACTAATGTGGCTTTTATGTAATTATCATCAGCAACAACTTCCGCAACTTCCTTTGTTTCTGATTCCGCCTCTTCATCGTTTTCTTCATTTGCATTCTCTTCATCTGTGTTTACGGAATTAATATCTTTTTCTTCCGTAACTTCATCGCCACAGGCTGCTAAGCTTGCAACAACAAATAATGACATTAATAATATTAGTATTTTTTCATAAATACCGATTCCCCCTAACAATTTATCTAAATACGGGTATATTATCCTATATGTGGTAAAATAATGCAACAAAACACCTACCCTAGTATAAAGGAAATTTAGTTAGTTAACTCACTCCTTGACCCCTTAGAATAAATCGGTTATTCTAAGGGGAGAATATGGTTGGGCGAAGGAAATCTCTCGCCTTTGAATTTGGGGATTCTTACTTTGTCGAGTGAGAGTCTTTTTGTTGTCTTGGGCACATTTTTAAAAGCTATTGCCTAGTTTAGGTCTAAATGTAATAGGATTATTGATGATATTTCCGACTATGTTTTTGGTTGCTAAAGTTCAAATTGTTTATCTATTAATTAGGAAATCAGGTGATTATGATAGAAGAAAATAAATTATTATCTGCACTGTGTTATTGGAGTATCTTTTTTGCACCTATCTTATTTCCAATCCTTGTGTGGATTTTCGGAAATGAAACAACCAAACTACATGCGAAAAAAGCACTATGGACACATATAATTCCAGCCATTGCTTCACTTATTGCTATTCTTGTTCTTGGAACCTTAGGATTAGGGTTATCAGAACCTACTGGAGCATTTTTCATTGCAACCATCATCGCTGTAGTCATATGTTTCCTTATTGATATATACTACTTTATTTGGAATATAATTAAGGGGATAAAAGTAATTACTTATTAGAATTCCGATATGAAGGAGTTATGAAAAAAACACTCTTGCTCATTCTATAGTTGAATAAGCAAGAGTGTTCTTTTGTTTGGTTATGAATGGAGCATAGGGGGCTCGAACCCCTGACCTCTTCACTGCCAGTGAAGCACTCTCCCAGCTGAGCTAATGCCCCGATTTATTACCATTATATAGGGGAATACTAATTATTTCAATATCCATTTAATAAATGGTCTAAATGATTTACACTTAACTAAGTATTGCATTATTATATAGAATATATAATTACTAGGAGGATGGACCTTGAATAAGGATAAAGAGAATCAAAAGGTAGATTATCGTATAAAAATAGGCAATCGTGAAGCCTTAATTGGTGTGGGGTTATTTTTATTCAACTTTGTATGGTGGTTTGCCTTTGCATATGGACTGGGTAGTAAAGATCCTTCTGAGTATTCCTATGTTTTTGGATTTCCATCATGGTTTTTTTATAGCTGTGTACTTGGAAGTATCATCATATGTATACTAGTTTTTATCATAGTAAAAGGTTTCTTTAAAGATATACCATTTGAGGATGAGGAGTTAAAAGATAAATGAATTGGCAAGCTACCATTACCCTTTTTGGGACAGTAGTATTAATCTTTTTAGTTGGATTATTTGCTAGTCGGCAAAAAGAGTCATCAGAATCATTTCTTCAAGATTATTACTTAGGTGGACGAAGTTTAGGTGGCTTTGTACTAGCTATGACGATGATGGCCACATATGGAAGTGCAAGTAGTTTTATAGGTGGTCCAGGTGTTGCCTATAATGAAGGGCTAGGCTGGGTGCTTCTATCCGTAACACAGATAGCGACTGGTTACTTTACATTAATGATATTGGGAAAACGCTTTGCCATTGTAGCCCGCCAATATAAAGCAATTACCATTGTAGATTTTTTAAAGGAGCGTTATCAATCTAAGTGGGTAGAGCTACTTTCCGCATTTAGTATTGTTATATTCCTTTTCTCTACAATGGCTGCACAGTGGATAGGTGGTGGACGTTTAATTGAGTCCCTTACCGGATTACCCTATACTTCAGCATTGTTCATATTTGTAATTACTGTATTAGTATATGTTACATTTGGCGGATTTCGTGCAGTAACGTTGACAGATGCGGTTCAAGGGATAATTATGCTTGTTGGAACGTTAATTTTATTAATTGGTGTTGTTTTGGCTGGTGGAGGAGTTTCTAATATTATTCAGGACTTACGAATGGAAAATCCAAACCTTATCACACCATATGGAGCTGATGGGACATTAACTCCAACTTATGTTTCATCTTATTGGATTTTAGTTGGGATAGGTGTAGTAGCACTTCCACAAATAGCTGTGCGAGCGATGTCCTATAAAAATACAAAATCCCTTCATCGTGCACTTATTATTGGAACGATTGTAGTTGGATTTATTATGCTAAATATGCACTTAGTTGGAGTATTCGCACGATCCGTTATGCCTGGGGTCGAAATTGGTGATACGGTAATGCCATTAATTGCGCTTGAAGTATTACCTCCATGGTTGGCTGGTATTGTATTAGCGGCTCCACTAGCGGCAATTATGTCGACTGTAGACTCCTTATTGTTATTAGTAAGTTCCACTATCGTAAAGGATGTTTACATTAATTATATTAAACCAGAAGCATCAAGGAAAACGATACAGCGACTAAGCATGGGAGTAACAGGAATACTAGGAATCATTGTATTTTTAATTGCGATAGACCCACCAGATTTAATTATTTGGATGAATCTTTTTGCAATAGGTGGACTAGAAGTAACATTTATGTGGCCGATTATTATGGGGCTTTATTGGAAAAAGGGGAATAAATATGGAGCAATCGCCTCGATGGTGGTTGGTATCGTTTCCTATGTTCTATTCGAATCCTTTTATCCAGACCCACTAGGAATGCACACCGTTGTTTCAGCTATGTTTTTATCCTTTCTTGCCTATGTAGGATTTAGCCTTATGTATAAGAAAAAGCAGTTAAGTTTAAATGGGGAGGGGACCAATCTATGAGATTCGTTCCCCTCTTTTTTTTAATCGTATTTTTCAGCAAACTTTATAAAATAATCTAATGCCTTTGCATTGGTTAATGATCCTTTATTGACTACTTGATCGACTGGTTTCCCCATTAATAACTTCTTAATAGGTACTTCCAGCTTTTTGCCATTTAATGTTCTAGGTAAATCAGGAACTTCATAAATACCTGTAGGAACATGTCTTGGGGAACATTGAGTGCGAATTTGTTCTTTAATGGCTTGTTTTAACTCATTTGTTAAGGTGTAACCATCTTTCATCACAACGAATAGTGGGGTAGTCGAATCCCCATTTTGATTCGGTACATCCACAATTAAACTATCGGAAACTTCATTAATATTATCTACTGCACGGTATATTTCACTTGTCCCAATTCGGATTCCACCACGATTAATCGTTGCATCTGATCGACCATAGATGACACAAGTACCTCGATCTGTAATTTTTAAGTAATCCCCATGTCGCCAAATCCCTGGGTATACATCAAAATAGCTTTCATTTAGACGGGATCCATTTTTATCATTCCAGAAAAAGATTGGCATGGAAGGGAATGGTTCTGTTAAAACAAGTTCTCCAATTTCATTAATTTTACTTTGTGCTTTATCATCAAAACTCTCTATCTTTGCACCCAAGCCACGACATTGTAATTCACCGGCATGAACTGGAAGAATGGGCGAGCCTAAAATAAATGCTGAACATACATCCGTACCACCACTCACTGAAGCTATCCATAAATCCCTTTTGACATTATCATAACACCACTGGAAGCCTTCTGGAGGAAGAGGGGAGCCTGTCGAGCTTATATTCTTTAAGGATGATAAATCAAAGGATTCTCCTGGCTTCATACCATCTTTCATACAAGCGGAAATATAACTAGCACTAGTTCCAAAAACAGTTGCTTTTGTTTCTTCTGCTAACTTCCAGAGTCTGTTTTTATCGGGATAACTAGGATTTCCATCGTACAAAATGATGGTACTACCAGTAAGTAATCCTCCTACAAGGAAATTCCACATCATCCAACCTGTTGTCGTAAACCAGAAAAAGCGACTCTCTTCAGCAAGGTCAACATGAAAAGTTAATGCTTTTAAATGCTCTAATAAAATACCACCTTGGCTTTGAACAATTGCTTTTGGTTTACCAGTTGTCCCAGAGGAAAACAATATCCACAGTGGGTCATTAAAAGGGACATATTCATAGGTGAGTGCTGGTTTGGACTCGTTAAATGAAACAACTCGGTCCCAATGAATCGGATTTTTATAAGCATTAAAATTAGCATTTGAATCATCTAAATATGGAATAGCAATCGTTGCTTCTAGGGTTGGTAGTTCGGATTGGATTTTGGTGACGGTTTCCGTTCTGTTAAATGTTTTACCACCATATTCGTATCCGTCAATTGCAATCATTATTTTAGGTTCAATTTGTTTGAAGCGGTCAATAACACTTTGGGTGCCAAAGTCCGGAGAAGCGCTAGACCAGATTGCACCAAGGCTTGCTGTTGCTAAGAAACAAACAACGGTTTCGTAAATATTTGGCATATAAGCAACGACACGATCTCCCTTGACTACACCTAATTTTTTAAATGTTTGTTGCACTTTTGCTGTATCTTCATAAAGCTTCTTCCAAGTTACTTCGGCTTTCTCTCTATTTTCAGAAGTATGTATAATAGCGATTTGGTCATCTTTTCTATTTTTAAAAATGTGTTCCGTATAATTAATAAGTGATTCAGGAAACCATTTTGCACCCGGCATTGCATGAGTTGTTAACACAGTTTCATATGGATTTTTAGATTGAATTTGAAAGTACTCCCAAATCGATGCCCAGAATGATTCAACATCATCGACAGACCATTGCCAAAGCGATTGATAATTAGAGAAGTTTAAGTTTTTATGTGACTTTAACCAACTTATGTATTCGGTGATATTAGCTCTCTCTATTTGCTCTTCACTTGGTTCCCATAATAGAGTTCCTTCTTTAATTGTGCCCATTTCATCACTCCCCCTAATAAATAATTTGACTATTTATAATTATATATAATGTTACGGAGGAAAGTCTATTTAAAAAACCAGGCATTCGCTATCAATTAGAGAATACCTGGTTGTTTTTACTAAAATAATATGTTTATGAAAGGTTTAAAATGACAAGGTTGTTGCTACTTTTCAGCTAGGGTATCAATGAAAACCCTCATATAGTCTGGTAAATCAGGTGGCCTGCGACTTGAAACAATATGACGATCCGCCACGACAGCTTCATCAAACCATTCCGCTCCAGCATTCGTCATATCATCTTTGATTCCCGGTGTACTTGTTACTTTGACTCCGTTTAAAATATTTGCAGAAATCAGAACCCATCCAGCATGACAAATTTGGCCAATTACCTTTTGAGACTTGTCCATTGTCTGTACCATTTCTATCACTTGTGGATAGCGTCTTAATTTATCAGGGGCCCAACCACCAGGTACTAAAATAGCCTGATAATCATCAACTTTTATATCATCAAACGCAAAGTCAGATTCAGCGGGAACGCCATATTTTCCGATGTATTTTTTATTTGCTTCTTTCCCAACTAAATGAACGGTTGCCCCTTCTTCTCTAAGACGAAGCACGGGATACCAAAGTTCTAGATCTTCAAAGTCATCTTCAATAAGTGCTATGACTTTCTTATCTTTTAGACGCATCTTATTCCTCCTTGTAATGAGTCCTTATTTTAGTGTATCAGAGTAACGAATGTTTTTGTATGAAAAAACATTACTCTATTAGGAGTAATGTTTGGTAATTCTTTATTGCCCATCATACTTGGCGTACTGTATAAAAGTACGTTCATCCTCAATTAATCCACAATATGCACATTGAATCCGGTAATCTGGGCCTTTATATAGATTATGAAATACTTCTACTTGGTCATTTGTGTATTCATTTAAGACCTCACCAGTATTCGCATCTAATTTTACCGGTTTCGGAACTTGTTCAATTAAATTAAAACGTGATCTGTTTGTTTTGCAATTTGGACAACGATAAGCTTGACTCATTACAAAACACCTCCTTGGCTTATTATTCCTCGCTTTGAAAAAACTATTAGAATAAAATCGTTCTCATGGACAATTGAGGCTTGATCTGGGTATGAATTGTCCTTGATGGGCGTTCTCACGGCCAAAAATAGAGTGATCCGGGAAAGAATTGTCCGTGACAGGTGTTCTCACTGCCAAATGGGGCGTGAACCAAGAATGAATTGTCCGTGATCGGCATTCTCACGGCCAAATGAGGAGTGAACCAAGAATGAATTGTCCGTGATTGGTATTCTCACGGCCAAATGAAGCTTGAGCCAGATATGAATTGTCCGTGACAAGCGACCTCACAATTTTGCATGGAATTGCGCGGGATTTGTACTACGAAAAAAAGGGTCTGTTCCCTTTAGACCAGGAACAGACCATTATTTAAACCACTTCTTTACTTTTGAGAAAAGGGAGTTATTCTTTTCATCCTTTATACTATTTTCATCTTTCTTTTGTATTTCTTTTACAAATATATCCTCTTTATCAACAGCATAATCAAATGCTAAAACTGCACCAATATCTGTTTCATTTGTTTCATCTGTAATGATTGTATAGGGAATGTTATACTTATTGGCTAACGCTTTTTCCTCAGTTAAAAATCGTGATGAAACATGACCATTGATTAAAAGCTTAGCTCCCTTATTTTCCTTCATTGCATCTTCTAATTTATCGATTCCTTTATCAGACATGATTTGTCCAACTGTAAGAGCGAGTACGATTCTTTCTCGTAAGGTTCCTAAGTATTTTTTTCTTTCTTCTTCCTTTGGTAGTCGTGTACCGTACATTCCTTCTGTGAGATAATCATTTACTTCCTTACCGCTCAATTTATTTCATCCTCTATTCTATGTTGTATTCACCCTCATTTTACTAAATAAAGAAGGCGATTCAAATTAGAACCGCCTTAACAAGTCATTTTCTTTATAAATTTTTTCTTTGTTTTGCTCTCTGATCAGCAGCTTTACTTCTTTCTAATGCCTTTACATCCTCAGCATCAGCTAACTCTTGTGAGAATTCAATATCTCGACCATCGGATATTTGATTCTTCGGAGTTTGTGCTAAGAAGTTTTTACTGTTGCTGTTGTGGCTGTCTCTTCCACCCATGAAAAATCCACTCCTTCTTAAAGGATTTTACATAGATAGTATGTGTAAATTGTCTATTCTTACACCTTAAAAAAGGGGGCATATTATGGTAGACAAGTAAATGTTAATTTCGATCTCCACCTAGAAAATCGAATAATCCACCGGCTATACTACCTTCCCCTTTGGAATCAGAACCTGCACGTTGAGGCGCAGAAGCAAATACACGACTAGCTAATCTGCTAAATGGTAAGGATTGAATCCAAACGGTTCCTGGACCACGTAATGTTGCAAAGAATAACCCTTCTCCACCAAATAATGCTGTTTTGATTCCACCAACGTATTCAATGTTGTAATCGACATCTCCTGTCATAGCAACAAGACATCCTGTATCTACTCGAATCATTTCTCCAGGGGATAAATCCTTTCTATGAATCGTTCCACCTGCATGAACGAAGGACATTCCATCGCCTTCTAATTTCTGCATTAAGAATCCTTCACCACCAAAGAAACCTGTACCAAGTTTCTTTTGGAATTCAATACCAACAGAAACTCCTTTTGCCGCTGCAAGAAATGCATCTTTTTGGCAAATAAGTTTTCCGTTCATTTGACTTAAATCCATTGGAATAATTTTACCGGGGTAAGGTGATGCAAATGAAACATGTTTTTTACCTACTCCTAAATTCGTAAAAGCCGTCATAAATAGGCTTTCTCCTGTTAAAACACGTTTCCCAGCCCCTAGAAGTTTACCCATTAGTCCACTGCCTTGATTGGAGGAACCGTCGCCAAAAATGGTTTCCATCTTGATTGAGTCATCCATCATCATCAAACCTCCAGCTTCCGCAATTACGGTTTCATCCGGATCTAGTTCAACCTCGACAAATTGCATGTCATCTCCGTATATTTTATAGTCAATTTCATGGTTATTCATGTTTTCATTTCCTCTCCTTAATATGTAATTAATGAATATACGTTTTAATAAAGAATTAGGATTCAAAAACTTTTAAAAAAACGTGCGATCCTAAATAGAGCGCACGTTTTTCACTATTAATGAGTTTGACCTTGGACTACTCCAAAACTATTCATATAAATTTGCATGTCCTCTTGTTTTAATTGAGGAACTTGATAGTATTGGTTTCGGTTTTGATACAAGAACAGTTCATAAGCCATCTCAATAATGTTAGGAATACTATCAGCAAAAACTCGACGTACTACAGGGTTTGTAGCTTCAAGGGCAGCCAATGTGAAGGCAGACGCATTGGATTTTAAAATTCCCATCATAAACCCAGATACACACTGATCGTTAATTTCATTAACGGATTGTGCAGGGGTTTTAGGTTGAGTTGGTTGCATACCATAAATAGTGTTATTACTTGTTTGGCTGAAATTATACGTTTGTGTTTTGATTGTTGGTTCTTGACCTGTCTTCAAAGCTTGTACAAGTGAATTGTAAACTTGTGTGATATAAGCTTTATGCTTTGTCATCATCGTTTTTAATTCTGGATCTTGTACATGTTGCTCATAAAGCATGTACTGCTCCATTCCTCCAACTAATCCACCGATAGCTTCATGGGCATCCATTAGTTCGTGTCCACCATGACTAAACTGATCTGGGATTTGAGAAGAACCTTGTAAATTTTGGTTTTGTTGAGTATGCAATAAAATAACCTCCTTGAATTTGGTCACAATTATTATTAACGAACAAGGAAGACTTATTCGATTTTAAATCTGCTAATAAATGCAAAAAATGGTTTGGAGTTTTATCAGATGAGAAGTATTTTTCGCAAATCTATGCCGGGTGCTGATATTAAAGACGAAAGTTGATATTCCGCGAACAAGTCCTGATTTATCAATGCCTACTAAATTTCCCAACTATGTCAAACCCTTCAATGTAAACGTATTCCGCTTTTTGTGCTAACATAAAGGCAAGATTAATTTTTAAAGGGGGAAGGATTCATGAAGGAAAAAGATCCAATTCGAATTGATGAGAGGATTTCACTTATTGATGGATTTGATTTAGATATTGCCAACCGAACTGGAACGTATGTGATTGATGAGGAAGAACTTACACTTATTGAAACTGGGCCAAGTCCGTCCATTAAATATGTTAAAAAAGGGTTAGAATCACTTGGATTTTCTCTTGATCAAGTCAAATATATTATAGTCACACATATTCATCTTGATCACTCAGGTGGAGCTGGTTTATTGATTAGGGAATGTCCGAATGCAAAAGTTGTTGTACATCCAAGAGGGGAACGTCATTTAATTAATCCAAGAAAATTAGCTGCAGGGGCTAGAGCGGTGTATGGTGATAGCTTTTCGGAGTTATTTGATCCCATATTACCTGTACCAGAAGATCAAATTATTGTAAAAACAGAGGGAGATACGTTACAAATAGGTCCTAATTGTACGCTTAAGTTTTTCGATACACCAGGTCATTCCAAACATCATTTTAGTATATTAGACCCTGTTAGTAATGGAATATTTACTGGGGATACGGTAGGAATTCGATATGAACAACTTAGTCAACTGGGAATTGATTTCTTCTTGCCGTCCACTTCACCGAATCATTTCGACCCAAATGCAATGAAGAATTCAATCCATAAGATTAAAGAATTGAATGTTAGTCGAATTTATTATGGTCATTTTAGTTGGTCTGAAAAAGTAGACGATGCTTTAAGTCAAGTTTCTCGTTGGTTAGATATTTTTGTCGATGAGGGAGAACAGGTAATAGCTGAAGGAAAGGGCTATGATGTTCTTGCGCAAAGATTGTTAGGAAAAGTTAAAGAAGAGTTAAGAGAGTTAGGAATTCCCAATGAACATGAGGTATACATTATTATCAACTTAGATATGCAGGTAAGTGCTTTAGGAATTATCGACTATTTTCAGAAAATCAAACAGTAAAAAGCGAAAGCACTCAAGGTGAAGACTTGAGTGCTTTGTTAATTATTTTTTCGTATAATTTAATTCCCATGCTATTCCGTATTTATCTTTCACTATTGCATGTTTAGCACCCCAAAAGGTATCTTGTAACTCCATTTGGATTTCACCTTCTTGAGACAAATCATTATAAATTTTAGTTATTTCTTCTTCGCTTTCTAAATCAGGTCCGAAGAGAATGTTGTTTCCATTTATCATTTGTTTGCCCAGTGAGTCTGCAAATAGATAATACAATCTTCATTTATGTGTAATTCTGCGTGGATGTATTTCCCTTCATGCCCCTTAAACATTTCAATCCCATCTGCTAACTGTGTATTCTTAATTTTTCCACCAAAAATCTGTTGATAATATTCAATTGCTTCTTTACAATTTTCAATGCGTAGATGCGGAATAAGTTTATTCATTTCGTAACCTCCATAATAAACAGTATTTCTTTTTTTCTTTGATTTAATCTAGGTTTGGGGATTTTATCTCTAACATAATTGGACAATGATCGCTTCCTAATATGTCGGAGCGGACGTGGGAGTCAATTAAAAGGTCCTTCATTCGTTCAGAGACTATAAAGTAATCAATTCTCCATCCTATATTTCGCTCACGGATCGTTTTCATATAGGACCACCATGTATAGATGTCATCTTTATCCGGATAGAAATAACGAAGCGTATCAATAAATCCAGAGTCTAATAAACGCGTCATTTTTCCACGCTCTTCGGTAGTAAATCCAGAGTTACCATGATTTGTTTTATGATTTTTTAAATCAATTTCCTGGTGTGCCACGTTTAAATCCCCACAATATATAATTGGCTTTTTCTCGTCCAATTGTTTTAAATAATGGTATAGTTCATCTTCCCATTCCAAACGATAGTCTAATCTAGTTAGATCTCTTTTGGAGTTCGGTGTATATACATTGACTAAATAAAAGGTATCGAATTCTAATGTAATGATTCTACCTTCCTTTTCTGTTTCCTTTGTACCAACGCTATAGGTTACAGACAACGGCTTTTGTTTAGTAAAAACAGCTGTTCCCGAATACCCTTTTCTTTCAGCGTAATTCCAATATTGATGATAACCTTCTAATTCAAGGTTAATTTGTCCATCTTGTAGTTTTATTTCCTGTACACAGAAGATGTCTGCATCGACTTTATGAAAATAATCTAAGAATCCTTTTCGCACACAGGCACGTAATCCGTTTACGTTCCATGATACTATTTTCATTAATAAACTCTCCTTTGCCTTGCAAAAAATCAAGCTATTAGAGGTTGTTCAAAAAGTCCGGTGAAAATGACATAGGGAGAGCGTTGCAACAAATCTTTACGGTGGGACAAGTAATCGAAGTCCCAGGACATTACGCATTTAGCCGACCTCGTTCCTTTTCATCCTCCTTTTTGAACATGCACTATTAGACATTTTATCACAAATAAGCATGAAACAATGAAGGTAAAACAGCGAATAGGGTCTAATTTTGTTGAGAAAATATTACCAGGGAAATATTATGTCGAAATAAAATATTTTATTTGAAATTGTATTGACAGCTACGATGTATTAATCATATAATACACAGGAGGCTGTATTAATCGGATAATACATTATTAATATTTTTTTACAAAAGGTGTATTAAGGTGGTAATACACTAAAACTAAAACATACTTAGGAGATGTTTTTATGAAATTTAACAAAAGGGATCCTGTTTATATTCAAGTCGTTCGGCATTTTAAGGAACAAATTGCAACAGGTCATTACGAGCCAGGACAGGAAATCCCATCTAGAAGAGAAATAGCAAATCAATTAAAGATTAATCCTAACACAGCGCAACGTGCGTATAAAGAAATGGAGGAAGCTGGTTTGATTTTTACAGAGGGAAATAGTCCAAGTAGGATTACGAACAATGAAGAAGTAATTGGCCAAATGCGAAACGAAATAATTTTAGAGGCTATTGAAAATTTCGTAGCAGCCATTAAGCCGATTAATGCCTCATTTGATGAAGTAGTTGGATTATTGAAAGAGAAATACGTAGAAGAATAGGGGGGAAGAAATATGATCGAGGTAAAAGATATCAAGAAAAACTTTGGGCTTAAGAAAGTACTTAAAGGAGTTTCATTTACTGCAAATAAGGGAGAAATCACGTGCTTAATTGGTATCAATGGTGCGGGGAAAACAACGATTATGAATGCCATTATGAATCTCACCCCAATAAAAGGTGGGGAAATATTAATAGACGGCGAAAGACTAACAAAAGAAAGTTATGAAAAGATAACCTTTATTCCTGATGCCATTACTATGCTTCCACAAATGAAGATAGGTGAAGCGTTACAGTTTATGAAGGACTTTTATAAAAGCTGGAATGAAGAACGTGCTAAAGAATTACTTTCGTTTTTCCGTTTGAAAGAGGAAGAGAAAATATCGAGTTTATCAAAAGGGAATACAGCGAAGGTTAATCTGTTACTAGGTCTTGGACTTGATGTGGACTATTTATTAATGGATGAGCCTTTCTCAGGAATTGATATTTTTAGTAGGGAACAGATTGCGGAAGTATTCACCAGTCATCTGGTAGAAGATCGTGGGGTTATCATTACAACACATGAAATTAATGACATTGAACATTTAATTGATAGGGCTGTCCTTCTTGACGATGGAATTGTATTAAGGGATTTTCGTACAGAAGAAGTTCGGGAATTGGAAGGGAAGTCCGTCGTGGATGTCATGAGGGAGGTTTATCAGAAATGAAAAACTATGTAAAGTTAGTTGATTTCGAGTTGAAGCGGTTTATGAAAATCTATTTAGCTTTAATTGGGATTGTTATCATTTCGCAAATAGTTGGTGTGATTGTGGAATCTAACCAATTTATGAACCTGGCAAATGGTGAGATGTTAGATGGATCTATGAACTTAGCCCAATTTTTAGAAACGTATTGGCCGTTAACCATGTCTCGCATCCTGTTTTCTAGATGGTTTATCTTACCTGTGGGATTGAGTGCAGCAGCTTTAATCTTTTATTGCTTCTTTATTTGGTACCGAGATTGGTTTGGAAAAAACACGTTTATCTATCGTTTATTAATGCTACCGACAGCAAGAATTAACATTTTGTTGGCAAAAGCAAGTGCTATTTTCTTAATGGTCTTAGGTTTAGTAAGCATTCAATTAATCCTTCTTCCAATTGAGAATATCATATTTCAGACAATTGTTCCCTTTGATTTGCGGGTGGATATGACTATAAGGGAGATAGTTAATGGTTCTGGGTACTACGGATATTTACAAATACTTCTACCTACTAGCATTGTTCAATTTTTCATTAATTACGGAATTGGTTTTATGACGGTATTTACGTTGTTTACTGCCATTCTCTTTGAAAGAAGCTATCGTATAAAAGGAATTATCTTCGGTGTAGCGTACTGTATTTTTGCATTAGTTATCTTTTTATCACCATTTATCATAGAAGTGTTTTCTGAATTTGGCTATTTTTATCCAGAGGAATTATTCATTATAGAAGTTATTTTAGGCATTATTGTAACAGGAATTTCGATTTGGGTTAGTCATTATCTTCTAAATCGGAAAGTAACGGTTTAAAGGAGGGCGAGAAACATGCGTTATTGGAAAGTAATTGTACTTGCGGCAATTGTTATCTTAGGTATTGGAACCTATTATATTCAAAATGCCTTTGCTAGTCCTGATTATCCAGAATTTCATTTAGAGAAGGTAAGTGGCGATGAGGGTGTCGTGGACGGCTTAATATTTATGGGAAGCTACATTGACAACTACAAAGAGTTTGGGGAAGATGTTAGGATTACACCTGAAGATACGATTTATCAAAGTGAACGTTCTTATTTTGATAATATGACGGAAGGTTTTCAGGACTCAACGATAAAAAGATTACAATCAGATTATCGGAAATTCATGCGTGGAAAAAATGAAAGTTCATCATCCTTTTTTGAAGATGATAAAAGGTTAATCTATGCAGATACATTCGGTAAAGAATCTGACGAAGGTTTTAAAATTGAAATGTTAGATAAAGAAACAAATGAAACAACAGATTTCCAAGTGGAGATACCTGAAAATAATATCAACTATTTGAATGTGGTGGATGTTCAAGCGGATGAAAAGGACGTTTTTATCACTACACGAAACTTCTATACCCATGATCCAAATAAACCAGAAACAGAAGAGGGTTACCATGTTTACCGTATTAATATAGAGAATGGGTCTCTTATTGATGATGAAGTCATCTTTGAAAATAAAACAGATCATTCCGATAAAGGATGGACTGAGTTGGTTGAAGTAAATAATGATACAGATATTGGAAAGGAAGATTATTTTGTCTTCCGATTGGACCATATAAAAGAAGTCGGTGAATATGATGAATACGATGATTACGAAACATATTATAAAACAGAGAGTTCCGATTTCTTTGCTTATCATTTTGGAACAAATGAATTAAAAGAGCTGAAAATACCGGATGAAGGATTAGGCGCGGACAAAACAGCTTATGTTCACGAAGGGGCGGTTTACTTCTTAAATAAAACGAAAAGCGGATTTGAGTTAATTCGTTATCAAATGGATAATGGGGAGCTGAATACGACTGAAGTTCCAACTACATTAGATTTATATGATGGTAATATATTTATCGTTTTCCATGATGGAAAAATGTATATCCCTAATTCAAGTTTAGAAGGTTCCACCGCTAATTTATTTGTGTTAGACGAAAAGACTGGAAAGTTAGTTTATGAAGGGAAAATGAGCGCAGACAGAGAATTGGAAAATGTATTTTTAGATTTAAATGAACTAGCTTTTGAATAAAGAAAATGTGGTTGGTTAGGGACCAACCACATTTTCGTATATTTTATCGATTTTTTGTTCGAATAAATCCATGTGAACGATTCGTGCTTCTCTTATATACTCTTTCCCATTAACAAAGAGTAACAGTACCGGGGCTGTAAAAATATTAAATCGACCCACAATTTCTTCTACTGTATCTACATTAACATGTCCTAATGCAATGTTTGGGTATTTTTCCATCAATGCTTGTACTTGTGGAAGAAGTCCGTGACAAACGCTACAGTTGTTTTTTGAAATATATATAAAGGATAACTTGGAGTTTTGAATAAAGGTATCGACCGTTTCTAAACTAGTTAAATCTTCAAATTCTCTCATTTCGTTCACCTCTTTTGAATTTAGTATATCAGCCCATGCGTTTGAAAGAAAATTGTACGTATACCTTAGGGGAAGCAAACTATACGAGCTATTTTTAAATGAATATACATATAGTACATCTAGACAAGAATTTGTTTAGAGTGTAATTTCCTTTGATCCATGATTCGTTCTCATATTGGGGAGGCCAAAATTTGTTTGGCTTTCCCATTTTTTTATGGTTGTAAAAAGATAAAAATACTTTCCAAAACTTGACCGGCGTCAATTTCTTTCTCCTTCATATAGTTTAAGCTAGAACTAGAAAGAAGGAAAAGGAAAGGTGAAGTCTTATGATATTAAAGATAAACAAGTTTAAAAATCAGATTACAGCCATTGCGGGATTCCTATTGGTATTAGCGTTAGTTGCACATTTTTCAGGTTTAACGGATGTAAAACAAGTAGCATTACTGATAGCGACAGTGATTGCGGGTATTCCAATTTTTCTAAAGGCGTTTCAAGCATTGCGAATGAAGGCGTTTAGTATTGAATTACTTGTCACAATTGCCGTCATTGGTGCACTGTTTATCGGTGAATATGTCGAGTCTGCGGTGGTGACATTCTTATTTTTATTCGGTGACTATCTCGAAGCACGAACATTACAGAAAACACGTTCATCCTTAAAGGACCTAATCGATATGGCACCTCAAGAAGCGGTTGTTTTAAGAAATGGGGAAGAGGTAACAGTTGAAATGAATGCGGTAGAGGTAGGGGATCACGTTATTATTCGCTCTGGTGGGAAGGTACCAGTTGATGGAAGTATTATTTCTGGGCAAGCTTCTTTAAATGAAGCGGCAGTTACCGGGGAATCTGTGCCAAAGACGAAAAGGAAGGATGATAAGGTCTTTAGTGGAACGATTGTGGATAGTGGATACATGGAAATGGTAGCGGAAAAGGTTGGGGAGGACACAACGTTTGCTAAAATCATTGAGCTTGTGGAGGAGGCACAAGATTCTAAATCGAAAACAGAGAAGTTCCTTGATAAGTTCGCCAATGTGTATACTCCAACAGTAGTTGTTCTATCTGTACTTGTGTATCTCATCACAAGAGACTTACACATAGCTATTACTTTCCTAGTAGTTGCTTGTCCAGGTGCCTTAGTCATTGGTGCCCCAGTATCTAACGTAGCAGGAATCGGAAATGGCGCGAAACATGGCGTTCTTGTAAAAGGTGGAGAAGTAATGGATATATTCTCTAAAGTAGACACCATTGTATTTGATAAAACTGGTACATTAACAAAAGGGAAACCAGAAGTAACAGATATTAAAGTGTTCGGTGAGTATAAGGAAGAGGATGTATTACGATTGGTCGCTCAAGCTGAAACGGCTTCAGAACATCATTTAGGTAGAACAATCGTAAAAGAAGCGAATGATAGAGGAATGGAACTTTTCATGAAACCAACAGATGTTGAAGTCATGAAAGGTAATGGTATTCAAGCAACGGTAGAAGGCCATCATTTATCCATCGGAAATAGAAAATTAATGAATGCAGATGGGATCCATATGGTGGAGGAAGTATGCGCGTATGCCATAGAACGGGAGAAATTAGGAAATACAGCTATCTTTGTGGCCATTGACGGAAAAATTGCTGGAATCTTTTCCATTGCTGACCAAATTCGAGAAGATGCAGTAGAAGCACTAGCCGAGATGCGTGAAAATGGAATTAAGAAGATGATTATGCTTACAGGTGATAACAAACATACAGCAGAATTAGTTGCCGAAACATTAGGGTTAGATGAATTCCATGCTGAATTACTACCAGAAAACAAAGTGGAAATGCTTATGAAGTTAAAAGCGGAAGGTCATGTTGTTGCAATGGCTGGAGATGGAATTAATGATGCACCTGCAATTGCTACAGCAGATATAGGTTTAGCGATGGGTGAAGGCGGTACAGATGTATCAATGGAAACTGCCGATGTTGTCTTAATGGCGGATCAACTTATGCAATTCTCTCATGCATACGCTTTATCCAAAGCTACGATTCGTAACATGAAACAAAACACGTTTTTCGCAGTAGGAACTGTGTTTGTCCTATTAGCTGGGGTATTAGCAGGTTCCATCCATTTAGCCTCAGGAATGTTCATTCATGAGGCAAGTGTTCTACTAGTCATTTTAAATGCAATGCGTCTTATTCGTTTTAATCATGGAAATAGGAAGGGGGGAAGAAAAGTTCCAGTTGCAGAAGTTTAAGATAAAATTGTTAAAACTTGACCTAGGTCAAAGAAAAGAAACAAAAGGGATTTTATAATAAAGGTAGAACAAAACAAAGGAGAGATTTATAATGAAAACAATAAAATTCCAATTAGAACCACTAACTTGTCCATCTTGTATTAAAAAGATTGAAACAAAACTTGGTAAAATGGATGGTGTAGAAGAAGCGAAAGTTATGTTTAACTCAAGCAAGGTGAAAGCAACGTTTAACGAGCAGGAAGTAAAAGCGGAGGAAATGAAAGAGGTAATTGAAAAATTAGGATATCCTGTTCTAAATTAAAAAGAGGCCAATAAGGGCCTCTTCATTTTTAACTAAAAGATCTGCTTTTCTTCTTGATTTTCAATGCCCTTCATATATTTAATTCGATTTTGCTTGGAGGAATTACTAACTTGTTCATCCGCATGATAGGAAGAACGAACAAGTGGGCCGGATTCACAATGTTTAAATCCTTTTTCAAGTGCAATTTCTTTTAATTCGGCAAATTCATCTGGATGATAATAGCGTTCCACATTTAAATGTTTTTTGGTTGGTTGTAGGTATTGACCGATTGTCATAATATCCACGTCATGTGCTCGTAAATCATCCATTGCTTCGATGATTTCCTCTTTGGTTTCACCTAAACCTACCATTATACTAGATTTGGTTGGTATGTCTGGTGCAATCTCCTTCACACGCTGTAATAACTGTAAGGAACGATCATACTTGGCAATAGCGCGAACTTTCTTTGTTAATCTGCGAACGGTTTCTATATTATGATTAAAAATATCCGGCTTACTATCCATTAAGGTATGTAGGCTCTCATAATCACCTTTCATATCGGAAGGTAATACCTCAATCGTACAGCCAGGATTTGCGTTTCGAATGGCACGAACGGTGTTGGCAAATACAGCGGCGCCTCCATCATCTAAATCGTCTCGAGCTACAGCGGTTACAACGACGTGCTTTAATCCCATTATTTTAACAGAATCTGCAACCCGCTTCGGTTCTCCTAAATCTAATCCACTAGGTAGACCGGTTTTGACCGCACAGAACCTACAACCGCGTGTGCAGGTATCACCTAAGATCATAAATGTTGCTGTTTGTCTTTCACTCCAACATTCATGAATATTCGGGCATCTTGCTTCCTCACAAACAGTGTTTAGACTTTTCTCACGCATTAACTTCTTTAATCCAGTATAGGACTTATTCGTGTTTAATTTAATCTTTAACCATTCAGGTTTACGGAGATATTCCTCTTGTTTAGACACTTTTAATAGACTCCTTTAGTAATCGATGATAATTCCAATCCTCTGAACGATATTTAGTCTCTGCTAGATGATGTACTTCTTCCCATTGTTGTTTTGATAATTCAAAAGGACGGAAAGTAACGTTTAATCCATGTTGAAATCCTTGATAGAATGCATCCTTCACTTCGTCAAATGATTTCTGTTTATTTGTTAGTTGGTCGATAGTGATAGCTTTGCTTTGGAAAGCATCACGTCTACGTTGTTTTATTTTTTCAGATGGGAAACGGAATAAATCATAGAGCATCTTGATATCGAGACTCATTGGTATGGACCCATGCTGCAGTAGAACACCCTTCTTCCTTGTTTGCGCATTACCTGATAACTTTTTCCCATCTACTACCATTTCGTAAAATGCGGCCTTTTCAAAACATACAGCTGTCTTTTCTTTCATGGCGCTTCTATCGGGCATGGCATAATCAACCGTGATTCCTAGATTCTTGAAACCTTCATAAAGCCCTTTTGATAGGACGTGGTAGGCTTCTTTAATAGAGGTTGGAATTTCTGGGTGATCCTCTGAAACTACAATACTGTAAGTCAATTCATTATCATGTAGTACAGCGCTTCCTCCGGTTAGACGACGAACAAATTGGCAATGATAGCTATTTACATTGTCGAAATGGATTGATTTATGTACTTTTTGAAACTGACCAGCCGATAAAGTAGGATGTGACCAACCGTAAAAGCGTAATGTTGGCGGAATTTTACCCTCACTATGCCAGTTTAATAGGGATTCATCCATTGCCATATTAACTGCTGCATCCTGATGCCCACTGTCTAAAAAGAACCATTCTTCTTGCAAAAATTACCCCTCCTCTTAAATCAAAAAGACTGCACTCCAAAAAAGAGTGCAGTCTTTTGTACAATAGATGTATCTTACATCTAAAATCCTTTTGGCTGCACTTCCCCACGCTAGTATTATCCATATCGGGTTCAAAGGGTTTAAGCAATAGGGTATTGCTATTCTCAGCGACAAAGGCTCCCCTAGTGATTATTATATTACAAATTCATCATACCAATTGGTAAATCCTGGGTAAAGTAAATTGCTTTCTTAAAATGTTATGCATGAATACTAGTTTGAATGCTTCCTTGGATTAAATTTTTCACTTCGTTGTTTTTTCCTTGGTGTAAGAGGTCAACAATTTTACTACCAACGATAACCCCATCACAGTGAGAACTTAACTCATGCGCTTGTTCCACAGTAGATACACCAAATCCTGCTAATACAGGAACGGTACTATATTTCTTTAGGTTTTCTAAATAGCTTTTTACATTGTCGCCATGGGAACTTCTAGCGCCCGTAGTCCCCATTACGGCTACAGCATAAAGGAAACCTTCTGATTTACTTGCGATTTCTTTTAATCGTTCCTCTGGACTAGTCATAGCAGCAAGGCGAATAAATGCTATTTTCTCATTTTTTAAGTGGGTTGCAATCGGGCCTTCTTCTTCCATTGGGACATCTGGGATAATGATACCGTCTACCCCAGAATCCGCACAGTCCTTAGCAAACTGTTCCATTCCATAACGATAGATTGGGTTTACGTAGGTCATTAAAATAATCGGAATGGAGCGGTCTACCTTCGTTGACTTCAGAAATTCTAAAATGGATGCTAATGATGTACCATTAGCTAAAGCACGAATTCCAGCTTCTTGTATGGTTGGACCATCAGCGATTGGATCGGAAAAAGGAATGCCTAATTCAATGGCGGAAGCTCCACTTTCCTGTAAAAAGTTAATACGTTCTTCTAATAGATCTAATCCGCCATCACCAGCCATGATATAAGGAACAAACAAATTTTGGTTGGCTGCCTGTTTTTGTTGTAATGCCTGTTCTAGTTTTTGTCTCCCCATCTTATTCTGCCTCCAATCTAGCTTTTACTTGTTCCACGTCTTTGTCCCCACGACCAGAAAGACAGATTACTAGTGTTTCTTTAGAAGTCATTTCTTTTGCTAGTTTCATTGCAAGTGCAACAGCATGAGAGCTTTCTAAAGCTGGGATAATACCTTCTGTTTTCGATAAGAATTGAAATGCCTCTAGTGCTTCCTCGTCTGTAATTGGTTTGTATGTTGCTCGTTTTGTAACGTGTAAATGGCTGTGTTCTGGTCCGATTCCTGGATAATCCAATCCTGCTGAAATAGAGAAGGCTTCTTTTACTTGCCCGTTTTCATCCTGTAATAGATGAGACAACGTACCGTGAAAGATTCCAAGTTTTCCTTTGGTTAAAGATGCGGCGTGATCCTTTGTCTCGACACCTAAACCTGCAGCTTCTGCTCCATATAATTTTACTTCTTCGTCTTCAATAAATGGGTGAAACATGCCGATGGAATTACTTCCACCACCAACACAGGCTACGACAGCGTCAGGTAACTTCCCAGTTTGTTCGATGATTTGGAGCTTTGTTTCCTTACCTATAACGGATTGAAGGTCACGAACCATTTTAGGGAATGGGTGTGGTCCAACGGCCGATCCAAGAATATAGTGCGTATCATTCACATGACTAGCCCAATAACGTAGGGCTTCATTGGTTGCATCTTTCAATGTTGAGCTTCCCTGAGAGACACTACGCACCTCGGCACCTAATAGTTCCATACGAAATACATTAAGCTTCTGGCGTTTCATGTCTTCAGCACCCATGAATACGATACAATCAAGACCTAGAAGAGCACAAACGGTAGCAGTTGCCACTCCATGTTGCCCAGCACCGGTCTCTGCAACCACTTTTTTCTTACCCATTCTTATAGTTAGTAACGCCTGACCAATTGTGTTATTGATTTTATGCGCCCCAGTATGATTAAGGTCTTCCCGTTTTAAAAAGATTTTTGGACCACCTAGTTGTTTGGATAATTGTTCCGCGTAGTATAATGGTGTTTCTCTTCCTATATATTGTTTTAAATAGTAATCCAGTTCCTCTGTAAAGGAAGGATCAACCATAGCTTCCTCGTAAGCTTTTTCTAATTCTATTAATGCGGGCATTAATAATTCTGGTACAAACTGTCCTCCAAATTCTCCGTATCTTCCTTTATTATCAGGCATGGTGTACGTTGTCAATGTTCTCATCCTTTCTTGTTTGTTTAGCTATTTGGATAAATTGCTTTATTTTTTTATGATCCTTCACGCCATCTGTTTCAACGCCACTAGATACATCGACGCCTGCTGGGTTAATTGTAGTAATAGCTTCTCGAACGTTTTCAGTGTTTAGTCCACCTGCAAGCAGAATTTTACTGGAATCAATCGTAAGTTGATGAACTAATTCCCAATCAAATGTCTTTCCGTTTCCGCCTCGGTATTTACCTTTAGGACTATCTAATAGGTAAAAATCACAAGGATAATCAGAAATCGTAGAGACAGTTTCGGGTTCCATGGCAAAGGCCTTAATGACTTTATAAGGAATCCTTCGGGCGATATCAGGTGTTTCATCCCCATGTAATTGGATATAATCTAATCCAACCGTTTCGGCGATTTCTATCATTTTATCAATGGATTCATTTACGAATACGCCAACTTTTTTCACGTGATCTGGAATGGTTTCAGCAATTTTGGTAGCTTCTTCCGGTTCTATCTTCCGCTTACTTTTGGCAAAAACGAAGCCAATTAAATTTGCCCCATTTTCTACGGCAACCTCAGCAGCTGCTTTGGTCTGAATACCACATATCTTAACGAGCATGAATCATTTAGCTCCTTTCAATAGAAGGGGAACCTTTAATTCTCGGAAGGCCTCATCGATATCATCCGCTAGCATAAGTGTTTCTCCGACTAAAATTACCTTTGCACCAGCATCTCTAGCACGAATGACATCTTGCTGTGTTTTCATGCCACTTTCGCTGATTAGGATAGTGTCAGGATTTGTTACCATGGATGCTAGTTTTTCTGTAGTAGCTATATTAACGTCAAATGTCTTTAAGTTTCGGTTATTAATCCCGATAATCTCGGGATTTAATTTCAAGGCACGTTCCATTTCTTCTTCATTATGCACTTCAACGAGAATCTCCAAATCTAGGTTCTTTGCATAGTGATAAAGTTTTTCTAAATTTGTATCATCAAGTGCAGCGACAATTAGAAGGATAATATTCGCACCTGCTGCTTTAGCGCGGTCAATTTGAATCGAATCGATTATAAAGTCCTTACACAAAATAGGTAGGTTAACTGCCTTCCTTACTTCACGTAGATCCTCCATCGTTCCATTAAAAAATGCTGGATCGGTTAAAACAGAAATAGCTGAAGCTCCGGATGCTTCGTATTGTTTTGCTTGTTGAACAGGGTTTACCTCCATCTTAATGTTTCCCTTAGAAGGGGAGGACCGTTTAATTTCTGAGATGATACACATGGAATGAGATGATTGAACTTTTTCTTTTAATGAAATAGTAGAATCATAATCAATTGGTTCAAACGTTTGATTGAAATACTGTTTTATTTCCGTTTCTTTTTCTTTTAGGATTTTATCTAGAATAGTCAATTAATACACCCCGCTTGGAATTTTCTTACTATACTCGATTAGTTTTTCTAATTTCTCTAAAGCAGCTCCTGATTCAATACTTTCTCTTGCTAGTTCAATACCATCTTGGATTGTTTCGGCTTTTCCGTTTGTAAAAATACCGAGTCCTGCATTGAGAAGGATCGTGTCATAATAAGCACCTTTTTTTCCTTGTAACACACTTAATAAAATGTCTGCATTTTGTTTAGCGTCTCCACCCATGATTTCCTCTTTCGTATAGGTTGGTAATCCAACACTCTCAGGAGTTAAGGTGAGTTCTTCTATATGACCTTCATTTAAGAATATAAGGTTGTTTTTCCCGGATAATGTCGCTTCATCTACGTTTCCAGCGCCATTAATAACAACAGCGCGACGGCGTCCTAATTTTTTCAACGACTCGGCAAGAACGGGTAATAAGGCTTTGTTGTATACACCTAAGAGCTGCGTATCTAATGGAATTGGATTGGTTAATGGGCCAATGATATTAAAAACAGTTCGGATACCTAAGTCTTTTCGCACTTTCGTAAATGGTCTTAATGCTCCATGGACATTTGGTGCAAATAGAAATGCAATTTTATTCTCATGGAGTAATTCCTCCACATGGTCCTTGGATAAGCTTAGGGAGACACCTAATGCTTCTAAAACGTCCGCACTTCCAGATTTACTTGTAATACTCCGGTTTCCGTGCTTAGCAACCGTAATTCCAGCACCAGCTAGAACAAAAGCAGATGTGGTACTTATATTGAAGCTGAACGATTTGTCACCACCTGTCCCGCAATTATCTATGGCATCAGGGATTGGTGTGGTATGAAATGTTGACTTGGACCGAATAACTTCTACAATACCTGCAATCTCTTCCGCGGTTTCTCCTTTACTGTGTAAAGCCGTTAAAAGTGCGGCAATTTCTGAATAGGTAACGGTATCGGTTAAACAATATTCTGTTACTTCTTTCATTTCATCAAATGTTAAATCTACTCGGTTAATTAACTTTTCTAAATAGCTTTTCATTGAATACGCTCCTTTCTTATTTCCTTTAAAAAGTTTAGAATCATTGTTTTCCCTGTTGTCGTACCAATAGATTCAGGATGAAATTGTACGCCAAAAACAGGATATTCTTTATGTGCAATCGCCATTATCTCATCGTCTTCCATAGAGGCAGAAACCACCTCTAATTCAGCTGGAAGTTCATTAGAAACGTAGGAATGATATCGCATGACCTCTAAAGGATCAGGTAGTTGGTTAAAAATACCTTTTCCATTGTGGGTGATTAGCGATGTTTTTCCATGTTTTATTTCTTTTGCCTGTCTTAATGAACCACCAAAGGCTTCCGTGATTGCCTGATGACCTAAACAAATGCCGAGAATAGGAATCTGTTTGTAAAAGTGTTGGATAATTTCTATGCAATTCCCAGCTTGTTTAGGTAAACCTGGGCCAGGAGAAATGACAATAGCCTCAGGATTCATCTTCTCAATCTCATTTACTGTAATGACATCATTTCTAACCACGTTTACTTCGACATCAGCTTCACAAAAATACTGGTATAAGTTATAAGTAAAGGAATCATAGTTATCCATTAACAAAATCATACTTATCTACCTCCATTAAGGATCTGGCTTTATTTAATGTTTCTTCATATTCCGTTTCCGGGTTCGAGTCAAATACGATTCCTGCCCCAGCTTGAAGGTAAGCCTTGTTGTCTTTTACAATAAGCGAACGAATGGCAAGTGCTATATTAATGTCATGATTAAAGTTGATAAAGCCGATACCACCTGCATATGCCCCGCGTTTTTTCTCTTCTAATTCGTTAATAATTTGCATGGCGCGGATTTTAGGTGCTCCAGAAACGGTGCCTGCCGGTAAACATGAAATCAATGCATCGATACTAGAATAATTTGCTTTCAATTTTCCTTTCACTTCAGAAACAATGTGCATGACATGTTGGTATTTTTCGATGGTCATATAAGTAGGTATCGAAATTGTACCCGTTTCACAGACGCGCCCAAGATCATTTCGGCTCAAGTCTACCAACATTTTGTGTTCCGCAATTTCCTTTTCATCCTCAAGTAGTTCTTTCATTAATGCCAAATCTTCTTGAGCTGTTTTCCCACGTACCCTTGTTCCAGCTATGGGGTTTGTTATAATTTCGTCACCTTGTGTTTGCACAAGGCTTTCTGGTGAAGCACCTAAGAGTAGGTAGTCCTTAAAGTCAATGTAAAACATATAGGGGGACGGATTTGCTTCTCTTAATTTTTGATAAAATAGAAAAGCATCTCCTTCCACATCTGCAACTAAACGTTGGGACAATACGACTTGAAAAATATCTCCTTTTTGGATGTGCTCTTTTGCTTTGTTTACATTTTCCATAAAAGCTTCTTTAGAAATTTCTGGCGTGAAATTCATTGATGCATTATTAGGTACCTTATTACTGCCTTTCCTTTCTATACTTTTCTTTAATTTTTCTAAACGCTTATCTAGTACAATCTCAGCCTCATCTTTGATGTTAATCGTAATAAGATAGATTGCATCGCTATTATGGTCATAGACAATGATATTTTGAAAAAGCATAAAATGAATATCCGGCATGTTACGATCGTCTGGTAAGGTTTCACCAATGTCTTCAAACTGACGGATGGCATCATATCCGGTGTATCCAACCGCTCCACCATAAAAGGGGAGGGGGATAGGGAAATCTAATTTTGGTAGATGATTTTTTAAATAGATTAAGGCATTCTGTGTTATTACCTCTTGTGAATGTGAATCATGATTGATTACAGTTGTTTTATCGTGATATCCGATAATTTCTTCGTAAGGATTTGCTCCGATAAATGAATACTTTCCTTTTCTTTCATGTGGAAAGGTGCTCTCTAGTAAAAATTTCTTTTTCCCCGTTAATTTTCTGTAAATATCAGTAGGTGTTAAGGAATTGGCTTGTAATTTCGTTAATTTATAAGTTGGTGTACTCAATTTAGTCATTCCTTTCGTTAAAATAAAAGTCCTCAGGTAAACAAAACAATTTGTAATGTTTACCTGAGGACGAATTTGGTCGCGGTGCCACCCCAGTTGAAAAGATGTTATCTTTTCCACTTTTTCCGTTAACGTCGGAATCACGTGTTTCCCTACTTGAAAATGAACATTCACTTTATTTCAGGAAACCTCTCATAAGTCCATTCAGCAAAGATCGTGTACTGGATTTCCACCATCACCAGTTCTCTGTTTCACGATGATTTTGCTTACTACTCTTATTCAACGATTTTATTATTTAATAGTTTTTTTAAAATACAAAAAGGCCCCTCATCCTTAAAGGACGAGGGACCGCGGTACCACCTTTATTAGCTAAGTAGCTCAACTTTAGCAATACAAAGTTAAAATAATAACTTTTGTATTGTCTCGGGTAACGATGAGACGAAATCGCCAAAGCCTACTACAATCGATCGGTTCGGTTTGGAAGCTCGGAAGCCCATTCATCTACGTAATCACACTGGTTCGCACCATCCACCAGCTCTCTTAAGTGTCAGCATAGATTACTCTTCTTCGTCATTGCTTAGTCATTTAATTGATTGTGCTAATCTTAAAATAAATTATCTCAATTGTCAATAGTTATTTGAAAATTCCTTATGCGTAATTTTTTATCTCTGATCATTTATTTATCCCCAAACTTTATCCACAGATTGTGTTTCCCCTGTGGATAATGTTGTTAACCCTTTTTGTAAGAGAGGAGTGTTATGAACAATTTTATGTGCATAACCATATTGATTTCTGTGGATAATGTGCATAACTATAATACCCTATTTAATTGTGGATAAAAAAATAAAGCTGAAACAACACTCAGCTTTATTTTCTTAAATCGTTAAACCGAATAAACTTTTCATCTAATGAGATTCTTTCTTTCTTTTCTGGTGCCTGGTCAAAATATCCTAAATGAATAAATCCTACAATTTTTTCATTATCCTTCACATGAAGCAGTTCCTTTACCTTTGGATCATAGATATGTGGATTTGTTTTCCAAACTACACCAAGTTGTTTTTCCCAAGCTAATAACCAGAAATTTTGAATCATGGACGCGATTGCGCCAAAGTTTTCATCTCTTGTTTTTTCGATATCGGAATCTTCCATAATAGCAACAAGGATGGCGTTTGGCTCATTTAAATAATCTTCACGATTTTGTCTTCGCTCTTCAGGATATGTCGAAGCCACTTTTTTAGAGAAGTCAGGCAATTCATCTGCACCAACGAAAATAAATCGCCAAGGCTGGCGCATTCCATGAGTAGGTGCCCACATTGCAGAGTCTAATAAGTCTCGAACAACTTCTTCAGTTACTTCTTTATCTGTATAACCTTTTTTAATTGCACGGCGTTCACGAATGATATGAAGTAAGGAATTTTCTTTCTCCATTTGGTTTCCCCCTAGATAGTTATTAACCATAAATTTTACTTAAATACAGTACGAAAAGCAAATGATGCCGTTCTATAAACATGCTATTATCTATATATTAATTTTTTAGGAGAAATGTGATAAGAATCACAGCTTTGTTTATCGTCTTTTATTGTAAAATAGACATAGGCAGGGGGGAGATTAATGACGTTCTATGAATTTCTTGTATTTATCCATATTTTTTCTGCTATTTTAGGCATGGGTCCTGGTTTTGTAATGACCTTTGTGGTGACAAGCTCAAACCCTAGTAATATGACAGAATTAAGACAGTCATTTGCCATCCGAAATAAATTGCATATTTTAACTATGGTAGGAGGGACATTACTTCTTATTACGGGAATATGGATGGGAATTTTGAATACATATTGGTTTTCACAAGGATGGTATATAACTAGTTTGTTCCTATTTTTGGTTGCACTAGCATTTGGACCAACTTTACTTAAATCAAGATCCAAACCTTTAAAAAAGCTACTTCGGGATTATAGAGGGGAGGATATTCCTGTAGAATATTATCAACTATCCAAAAGGCTTTTCTTTGTAGAACATATTGAAAATATTATTTTTCTTATTATTATTGCGTTGATGATATTAAAGCCGTTTTAAAGGGAGAAAGAGAAAAAACAGCAATTTGTTCTTTTGTGAGAGTGTAGGAAATGAATATAATAATATTGCCCTTGCAGATGTCTGTAGTGCGGCCTAAAAAAGTTTACCTGACCATTTAATAGATACATAAAGGAAGAGCCACTCCGTTGAGGGGCTGATATCCTGGAGTGATTGCTGATATCCTTATATATCAGCAAAGATCTTCAGTAGGATATCGGTACTCGTGCACCATATATCAGCAAACGCTAGCAGAATATCAGTACACGTGCACCATATATCAGCAAACGCTGGTGGGATATCAGTACAGTGCACCATATATCAGTAAACGCAGGCAGGATATCAGTACACGTGCACGATATATCAGCAAACGCAGGCGGGATATCAGTACTCATGCATTACATATCAGCATCCGCTGGCTAGATGCCTCTTTATGTTATCCAATACCATCTACGGATATTTCTTAACCTGTCTTTTTGTAGGGGATTAATGTGAAAGTTATGTTTCGTCTTTTTTCCAATTATATGGTTTCTGGAGCCATTGCACAAAAATAAATAGTAACATTGCAAAAATAGAGGATCCGATATTTTCCACCCATTGTATTGTGTCATTAAAAATAAATTGTTTTATTGTTAAAAAGAGAAAAACGCTGATAAGTACAGTAATATTGTAAATCATTATTATTTCACTCTCTTTCATTTAAAGGTTAATTACTTTATTACTTAACGGGGTACTCATTTAACTTTATCATATAAGTAATTAGAGTGAAAAGTTAGTATATTAATTTGAAAAAGTACATATTTTTAACATAGACCTCACCTGAAAATAAAATAATAAAATCAGGTGAGGTCTATTTATTGAGGTGATTTATATGAGAAGGATAATGAGGTTTTCAATAATTCTTACTTCACTATTTTTTATTACTGTATTAGTGTTTAATTTAAACAAAACTGAAACTGTCTCTTCATTAACAGAAAGTGGGGATAATTATTTATACATAAATTTTGTAGATAAACAATTAAATCAAATATTTTATCAATATGATCTAAACAAAAAGACAAATAAGGAATTACTTAGAGAAAAAATAACAGAGTATCCGACTGCAACCTATTCTAAATCAAATAATGAAGTGTTTTTTACACAATTTTGGATTTAGAAAAGAAAGAAATCTATAAATGGGACAATAAAAATAACGACATATCGGTGCGGATGATGGATTATAACCCTAACAATAAACAACTACGGGTAGTTACGAATTCAGTAAAAGAAGAGTATGAAAAAATTGATCAAGCTAATAAAAAGGGGGTTGACCCTGTACCACCTGTTTTTACTTTTTCTATCTATAATATAAATGGGCAAAAAGTAAAGGATATAACAACTAGCAATACCTTCCTTACAGGTGCATCTCTATCTTCGGATGGAAAGAGCATACTGATTAGTTATTTTAATAATCACGAAGAGTTAATTTCCCATGTAGCAACAATTGATATAGCAACCGATAAAGTAACCGTGCTCTTAAAAGACTCAGAAATAGGTATACGAGAACCTGAATATAACAAAGATAAAAGTGGATTTTATTTCTTATCTGACCTAGATAAAGGAATAGTACTTAGTGATGAGGACCCTAATAAAGTAACTATAAACTTCTACGATATTAGAAAAAAGGAAATTACACAAATCTGGTCTTAAGTCGATGGTGATGTTGTGAATTTTGCTGTGGAAAACCAATAATTAAAGATCAATTTGGAAATAGTAAAGAAAAAATCCTGTTCAATTGAGCAGGATTTAATTCTTTAATATATATTCTTCTAACGTTAAATTATTTTCCATGATTTCTTTTGCGGCTTTTTCGCCAACATATCGTAAGTGCCAAGGTTCATATTGATATTTTGTAATATCTTCTTTTCCTTCAGGGTAGCGGATAATAAAGCCATATTCTGCAGCATGTTCCTTTATCCATTTACCTTCAGGTGTTTCACCAAATTCGATAATTAAATCAAAGTTAACCTCTGGACTAGTAACATCCATCGTTAGTCCGGATTGATGTTCACTTTCTCCAGGTCGTGCACTAAATATATTCGCTTCTTTTTCACCATCTTTTTCTACATTGGAAGCAAAAATGGCCTTCTGTCGATCATAGGAACGATAACCGGATTGAGCATATAGCTCTAGTTCCTCTTTTTCAGCTGCTTTAAACATTTTTTCTAAAGCATCAGCAGCCACTTTGCGCATTTGTTTCTTTGGTAGTTCTTCTGTAAAAGGAAAACGAACATTTGGTGTTACTAAGTCTTCAGGTTCATAGCTTTCCGGTAATGCAAATTCTTTATTAACAACAGCCAACACATCATATGGATTGGATAAAATTTTCGCATCTGACTCATCTGAAGTGGCTTCCTCGGCAAAAGGTAATCCTTTACCAGGTTCCACCGATTTATCTTCTTTTAAAAATTGGTTCATCATTTGTTCCGTGTCTTCATCATAAACTCCAGTGGCCATTAATTCTTCATTTTGTAATTGGAAGTCTGTAATTGCCCAAGTGGTAGTTTCGTCATAGATACCGTTCACTTCTAAATCATACCCAACTTTGTTTAAAGCTTGTTGAAGAAGTTTCACCTGTTTACCTTCATCCATCTTTTGGAGAAAAGCATCCGGAGCAGACGTGATATTATTTGTTGATGTTTCAACAGCCTCATTATCCTTCTTGCTATTAGGATTTGTACTAGAAGTAGAAGAGCATGCGGAAAGAAAAACAACTACTATAATAGAGAATAATAAAGCTTTGTTTTTAAACATGATAACTTCCCCTTTAAAAAAATAAGTTTCACTCTATTTTCTCACAGAAAGGGGAGTGCAACAATAGTGAATAAAAATCTCGGAATATTTTAGTAAAAGGCAAAAGTGCAAGCGCCCTTATAGGCTAAGAACGCAACGTCCTGTTGCAACGCCTGTACTCACACATCCTTTGCTTCGTAGCGATGTGTGGAGTATTGCGATTCTTGTTTCTCCTTCCTTCATAGGCAACAATCATATCAATTAAATAGTGAGTTATGTTAAAATGTTGTAATTATTAATAAGAGGAGATTGATTCATGATATCAAAGAAATTAAATGAAAATAATATCCGAATAAATATTTCTCGAACAATAATTACATTAGCTCTGATTTTTAGCATATATACTTTCTTTGGCAAGGAACAAATTGGAGCTAAGTTGCTTTCGGTTGGTGGTTTTATTGGATTCCTGTTTTTATTAATTATGTCATTTAAGTCGTCATCAAAATCAAAAGGGCAAAAATGAATTTAATGGAAATTACTTCTAAAAAGGTGGAAAATCCCTTTTCTTAATTATGTAAAAGTACCTTATTTTCAAATTCAAGAAAAATAGTAAGGCTCCCTACAAGGGGGTCAGCCTTAGGCAGAAGTAATCCACCAGAGCCGTTAACTCAAGGGTGGATTATTTTTTTGGTTAAATGACAGTACTGCAACATTCAAACTTGAAAAAGCTACAGCGAACATCCAAATCGAATCACTCGATTAATTTCTTTCCTCAAATAATCTACATATCTCAACAATAACCTTTGTAGCCTTTTCCATATTATCTATAGAAATATATTCGTATTTACCGTGGAAGTTTTCCCCGCCGGTAAAAATATTTGGAGTTGGGAGTCCCATGTAGGAAAGCTGAGAACCATCTGTACCACCACGAACCGGTTCGATAATCGGTTTGATATTTAAATTTTTCATGGCATCTTCAGCTAAGTCAACAATTTCTTTGACTGGTTCAATTTTGTCGCGCATATTATAGTATTGATCTTTTAATTCTAAAGAAACGCTGTCCTCACCGTGTTTTTCTTTGATTTCTTGAACATAGGATTTAACTGTCTTTTTACGCGCTTCAAATTTGTTTCGGTCATGATCACGAATGATATAGTACACTTCGGTATGTTCCACATCACCATTAATGGATATAAGGTGGTAAAAACCTTCGTAGCCTTCTGTGTATTCAGGAGCTTCTTTTTCCGGAAACTTCTTAATGAAATCGGCAGCAAGCTTAGCGGAATTTATCATTTTATTTTTCGCTGTTCCGGGATGGACGTTATTTCCTTTAAATGTAACCTTAGCACTCGCTGCGTTAAAGCTTTCGTATTGTAATTCCCCTAATGGTCCTCCATCGATTGTGTATGCAAAGGCGGCATCAAATCGTGGAACATTGAATTTATGAGGCCCTCTGCCAATTTCCTCATCCGGGGTAAAAGCAATACGAATTCTTCCATGTTCTATTTCTGGATGTTGGATTAAATAATTCATCGCGGTCATAATCTCAGCTATTCCCGCTTTATTATCTGCTCCTAAGAGAGTTGTGCCGTCCGTAGTTATTAACGTATGACCTTTATAACTAGGTAATTCTGGAAATTCTTTTGCGGATAACACGACGTTTTTTTCTTTATTTAAAACGATATCCTCGCCGTCAAAGTTTTCGATGACTTGGGGTTTTACGTCTTTGCCTGTAAAATCTGTAGCCGTATCAACATGTGCTAAAAATCCAATCGTTGGAATATTTTTATTCGTGTTAGAAGGGAGCGTTGCCATTAAATAACCATTTTCATCAATTTCGACTTCTGTCATTCCGATATTCTTCAATTCCTCAGACAATAATTCTGCAAGTTTTAATTGGCCGGGTGTAGATGGAGTTGTGTTTGAATTTTCATTAGATTGGGTATCCACTTTTACATAGGAAGTAAATCGTTTGATCAATTCATCTTTCATTTTCTTAGCTCCTTTATTTAGATTCTTATTCGTATCATATCAAAGTTGGAAATCATTTTGAAATAATGAAGGAAATACATTTCATTTGTCGTATACATAGAAAGAGATTAATTGGAGGGATCACTATGTCATTTTTAATTGGTGTTGATGAACTAAAAGAAAGAATGATAAATAAAACGGAAAGTACTGTCATTGTGGATGTACGTTTCGTGTTAACGGATCCAGATGCTGGAAGAAAATTGTATTTAAATGAGCATATTCCCGGTGCAGTTTATTTGGACCTGAATCGCGATCTAGCTAGCAAAGCTGCAAAGCACGGTGGTGCACACCCACTCCCAGACATGGAATTGTTTGCAGCTAAAATGGGGAATATTGGTATTGGTCACGAAACTACGGTCGTTATATATGATGAAGAAAATGACATGTTTGCAGCAAGAATGTGGTGGTTGTTACATTATCTAGGACATGAAAAAGCATATATTTTAGAAGGTGGTTATAAGAAATGGGTTGAAGAGGGGAATCCTGTAACTGCGGAACTTCCTTCATTAAAAAGAAAACAGTTTGAGCCCAAAATTCGTAGTAACGAAGTAGTCTCCATGAAGGATGTAAAAGAGAGGGTAGAAAACAAGAAAGCAATTTTAATTGACTCACGAGATAAGGAAAGGTATTTAGGTATTAGGGAACCGCTATATAGCAAAGCAGGTCATATTCCCGGCGCAGTAAATTATTTTTGGAAAGACGTTCTTAATTCCGATGGTTCATGGAAAAACAAAGAACAGCTCGCTAAACATTTTTCATCTTTACCAAAGGATAAGGAAATTATTGTTTCCTGCGGTTCAGGTGTCTCGGCTTGTCCCAATATCGTAGCGCTTAAGTCCCTTGGTTATGAAAATATTAAATTATATCCAGGTAGTTTTAGTGATTGGATTTCTTATGATGAAAATGACATTGAATTGGATGAGAGCACGTTGTGACGCATATCCGCAATTTTGTTAATCGATGGTAACCACCGATGAGTAGCGGAACAAAACAATAATGCGCTAGTCCCGCTACTCAAACGAGTGAATTCGATACCGACCTTTTTCAAAATCCAAAATAGGGATTACTTCTTAATGATAATCGAATTTGGTATGATTAATATATCTTAATTAGGAAGGGAGTAAATAATATGATAGATGTTACATTAAATAATGGTCTTAAAATGCCGCAATTGGGATTTGGAGTTTGGAAAATTCCAGATGAAGAAGCGACCGTTGCTGTAGAAAATGCATTCAAAGCGGGATACCGTTCTATCGATACTGCTAAAGTTTATGGAAATGAAGTGGGGGTAGGCAAAGCGATTGCTAATAGTAGCATTCCAAGAGAAGAATTATTTATAACAACGAAGGTTTGGAATACTGATCATGGATACGAAAATACACTTAAGGCATTTGATGCAAGCCTTGAAAGATTAGGCCTTGATTATGTTGATTTGTATTTAATACATTGGCCAACACCGAAGTTTGATCAATACGTTGAGACGTATCAAGCACTTGAAAAGCTCTATAAGGATGGTCGTGTGAAAGCGATTGGTGTTTGTAATTTTGATATAGAGCATTTAGAGCGTATTTTAAATGAGTGTGAAGTTGTTCCGGTTATCAATCAGGTCGAATGCCATCCATACTTACAACAAAAAGAATTGAAAGCATTTTGTGAACAACATCAAATTAAATTAGAAGCATATAGCCCACTTATGAATGGACGAGATATTCTACAAGATGAAGTAATCCAAGGGCTTGCGGAGCAATATGGTAAGACACCTGCGCAAATCATCTTGCGCTGGCACTTACAAACAGGTGCCGTTGTGATACCGAAATCTGTTACGCCTTCTCGGATTGAGGAAAATATCAATGTGTTTGACTTTGAATTGACCGAATCTGATATGGGTAAAATTGCAGAGTTAGATAGAAATCTTAGAATTAATAAAAACCCTAGTGAATTTAATGATAGATAAGATAAATACCAGATGGACGTAAAGTTTCATCTGGTATTTTAAATGCCTTCCACATCTTTAAGTTACTGAAAAAAACTCTTCACCGCTTCTTCGTACTCCCAAAAGTAATCAGGAATATCCTCTTTATCCAATCCAACATACATATTTTTAACGATCGATTCGTTGTACCATTTTTGTTTTTCATAACCAGCATTAAAATTCTTCCAAATTCGATCACCTTGTTCTTGTAAATCTGTTTCAAGACCGAGTAAATTATCTAATTTATCTGCTACAATGAGATATTTTACCTCCTTACTGGCGGCTTTAACCGTATCAATTGTATGTTGCTTGCGCTCTTGCCAAGGTTTCGTTTTGTCTTCTGTGTGGGCTGCGACTAACTGTGCAACCACTGGACCGAATGCCTTTTCGATATCATTTATCGTATAGGGAGTGTCTTCCGCTACATCATGGAGGAATCCGGCGCATATTAGTTCATCATTAAAGCCCGCTTCCTGCAATCTTTTAGCTACTCTTATTGGATGTGTAACATAGGGGGTATCAGAATTTTTGCGTTTTTGATCTTTGTGCGCATTTATAGCGAATGTTTTTGCCTTTTCAATCAAATGAAACACTCCCTTGTAAGATGATTTTATATTTAGTATATAGTAATCATAAGAAAAGTCCTATTTTCTTTCAATTTTTTTCGTTAATGGGTAAACTAATATCAACTACTATTATACATAATGTGGAGGTACCTATCAGTATGGAAAGAGGCATAAACCAAAGGAAGACCGAGCATATTCGCTTATGTTTGACGAGGGATGTGGAAGGGGTTAACAAATCTACAGGCCTTGAGGGAATTGATTTTATACATAATGCGTTACCAGAAATTAACTTTCATGATATCGAAATAAATACGAGCTTTTTGGGAAAAGATCTAAGAACGCCATTTTTAGTTAGTTCGATGACAGGTGGTTCGGAATTAGCTACGATCATCAATCAGAATCTTGCTCGTGCTGCTGCGGAAAAAGGTTGGACTATGGCAATCGGATCTACTAGAGCAATGCTTGAGAGCAACGCACATAAAGAATCCTTTCTCATAAAAGAATATGCACCAAATGTACCACTCATTGTAAATTTAGGTGCAGTGCAATTAAATTATGGGTATGGAGCGGAAGAGGCACAGCGAATTGTGGATTTAACGAATGCAGATTCCATTGTCCTTCATTTAAATAGTTTGCAGGAGGTTGTACAAGATGGGGGAGACCTCAACTTTGAAAATCTACTTCCTAAAATTGAGGAACTTTGCAAAGTAGTAAACGTTCCAGTTGGGGCAAAAGAAGTCGGATTTGGTATTGATGGAACGGTAGCGGAAAAACTATATAATGCGGGTATTTCCTATATTGACGTTGCAGGCGCTGGTGGAACATCTTGGAGCCAAGTTGAAAAATTACGTTCTAAAGATCCACTAAGAAGAGCGGCTGCAGAAGCATTTAATAGCTGGGGAATTCCGACAAAGGATTGTATCGTTTCCGTTCGAAGTAAATTACCAAGTGTTCCACTAGTCTCAAGCGGTGGAATGAAAACAGGAGTGGATGCTGCTAAGGCTATTACGATAGGAGCGGATATTATTGGTTTTGCCCGCCACTTATTGAAATCTGCTACGGAATCAACGGAAAAAGTGTTGGAAACAATGGAACAAATTGAAATGGAATTAAAAATGACTATGTTCGGTATCGGTGTGAAAAACTTGGATGATTTAAAGAATACGAAGCGTGTTCAAATTATGGGTAAATCTTTATTAGATGAATAAATAGGATAGGCTATGTGTAAAATAGTTCTCGGGGATTTGAAACAAAATTCTAGAAAAAAAAGAAAAGGCGCTCTATCATAAATGTA
>NZ_JAHHXM010000016.1:65316-69583 GCF_019037185.1 Oceanobacillus caeni | reverse complement strand
GTTGCACAATACGAATTAGGAGATGTTTTGCTCTTAGACGATTTAACCTATGACCCGATTATTTAAAAATATTATATAATATTCAAAAAATGGATGAAGGACTACCTTTAGATCCCTGTTATCTTTTTTTCATAAATTAAATATAATATATATCAGAAAATTTCAACATTCAAATCAAAGACACAAATTAAATGGTTGACTTCTATAATTATTTTTTATGCAACGCTAGTGATTATGAATGAAACTTCAGCTACCGTATAGTAAGTATCCTATTAGACAAACTCAATTTATCTTGTTGCCCCCTATTCTATATCTATAATTTTATTAGGATTTAAAATGTTATTTGGATCTAGTACCTTTTTAATTTGTTTCATTACTCCGAGTGCTGTTCCATGCTCCAGCTGCTGGTATTGTTTTTTTCCAACGCCTACACCATGCTCTCCAGTACATGTTCCACCACGCTGTAGTGCATAAAGCACAATCTTTTCATTAAATTCTTTCGCTTTTTGTACTTCTTCCGTATTTGCCATATCAATCATAATCAATGAATGAAAGTTGCCATCCCCGACGTGACCTACGAGTCCACCCGGAATTCCTAATTTATCTAACTCCTTCCTGGCAAAAGTTACCGCATTTGCTAACTCGGATATGGGAACGGCAACATCCGTAAGCATCATCTTCTTGCCAACATAATCATGGACATAGGCATAGGCTAGATTATGGCGGGCATGCCATAAATGATTACGTGCTGCAGTATCGGTTTCAAAAATAAATTCCTGACACTTATTATCCTTCATGATTTCCTTAGTGAAATCAACATCCGCTTGTAAACCGGCTTCATTACCATGGAATTCCAAGAAAAGGGTTGGTTCTACTGGATAATCTGTTTCACTAAATTTATTAATTTGAATCATTGAAGCCTCATCCACAAATTCCACTCGTGCAATCGGTACCCCTGCATGGATAATCGAAGTAACAGCATCAATTGCATGAGTGAAACTTGGGAATGTTGCACGAGCAGCAACCATATGTTCTGGAATGCCATATACTTGTAATGTTATCTCCGTGAAACAGCCAAGCGTTCCCTCTGAACCAACAAATAATCCATTTAAATGATAACCCGATGCAGATTTTGCCGCTAAACTCCCTGTATGTATCACACTTCCATCGGCAAGAACCACTTCGATATCACGCACCTGATCGCGCATCACCCCATACTTTACTGTCGTAGTTCCACTAGCATTCGTAGCCGCCATTCCTCCGATAGTTGCATTTGCACCTGGATCGACCGAGAAGAATAACCCATACTTTTTGAGTTCTTTATTCAATTGTTCTCTAGTCACACCAGGCTGAACCGTGACAAGTAAGTCACTTTCCTTTATTTCAATAATTTTATTCATCAAAGAAAAATCAATGGAGATGCCATGTTGATATGGAATAACATGTCCTTCTAAACTGGTCCCAACTCCAAATGGTGTTATTGGAATCTTAAACTCTTGTGCAACCTCCATAATATGGCTTACATCCTTTGTCGATTTTGGATATACCACCACATCTGGAAGACTTGTTTGATGATATGTTTCATCCCTGCTATGTAATTCTCTTACCGTTTGATTCGTCGTAATTTGCTCGTCAGATAGTTTTCTTTTTAAAGCATTTAGTACGGTTTCCATTTTGCTGCCCCTCTCACCTTGTAAGTTTTACACCATTTTTCAATTTATTTAATTTATAATAATATTTATATAAATTGATATTATTCATATTATAATGTTTTTTCGACTAATTCAATAACCCCTGATGCGAATTTAAAGTGAGCTCCCCTTGGTTTCATCATGACCGAAAAAGCAACCGAACAAATAAACCATATTGACATAATCTCCCTTCTAAGGTTATGATAAGTAAGAATTGAACAACTGATCGGAAGAGGTTCATAGCTGAAACCCTCTATAAAAAACTATGGATACAATGACAATTCGCCATGTCCATAATTGGATGTGGCTTTTTTGTTAGAATCATAGTTTGCTATGACCTCTCCGTAGTGTTCGGAAACATTACAGGGAGGTTTTTTTATGTCTGGAAGAAGCGAGAAACAAGGTTTGAAGGATTTAACTCTACTTGGTAATAAGGAGACGAATTACGCAACGGACTATACACCTGAAGTATTAGAATCCGTAAATAACATCCATTCTAATCGGGATTATTTTGTAAAATTTAATTGTCCAGAGTTTACTAGTTTATGTCCGATTACAGGGCAGCCTGATTTTGCGACGATGTATATTTCGTACATACCGGATCAGAAGATTGTAGAAAGTAAATCATTGAAATTATATTTATTTAGTTTCAGAAACCATGGAGATTTTCATGAGGATTGTGTGAATATCATTATGAATGATCTAATTGAATTGCTTGATCCACGTTATATCGAAGTTTGGGGTAAATTCACTCCCCGTGGTGGTATTTCCATTGACCCTTGGTGTAATTATGGAAAACCAGGGACAAAGTATGAAGAAATGGCTATGCATCGCTTGATGAATCATGATCTTAATCCGGAAAATATAGATAATCGTTAAATAGGTAGAGGTTCTAGCTACCCTCTATAAAAAACTAAGAAAACAGCCTATCTTAGTGTTGTTTTTTCTTTTTGAAAAGGAGTTTTTACATGGAAAAAGATAAAGCCATTGTTGTTTTTAGCGGAGGGCAGGACAGTACGACCTGTTTATTCTGGGCGAAAGAACAATTTAGAGAGGTCGAAACGGTTACATTTGATTATGGCCAACGACATCAATTAGAAATCGAATGTGCAAAAGAGATTGCAGAAGATCTCGGTGTCAAACACCATATTTTAGATATGTCGCTTCTACATCAACTAGCACCCAACGCTTTAACACGGAACGATATGGAGATAGCCGATGGCGATGGAACTAAGCTTCCAAACACTTTTGTTCCAGGGAGAAATTTACTTTTTCTATCCTTCGCTGGTGTATTAGCAAAGCAAGTTGGTGCAAAGCATCTCGTGACAGGAGTTAGTGAAACAGATTTTAGTGGCTATCCAGATTGCCGAGATAGTTTTATCAAATCATTAAATGTGACACTTAATCTAGCAATGGATGAGGGTTTTGTTATCCATACTCCCTTAATGTGGTTGGATAAAAGAGAAGTTTGGAAGCTTTCTGATGATTTAGGTGTAATGGATTTAATTCGAGAAAAGACCTTGACTTGTTATAACGGAATAAAGGCTGATGGTTGTGGAGAGTGTCCGGCTTGTAAGCTTCGTAATCATGGTTTAGAGCAATACTTACTGACCAGGGGGGAGAAATAATATGTTACGAGTATTTTTATATTTAATTTCCATTGTCTCGGCAAACGTGATAACCGCGGCAATCATGCCCCTCGAGATTGGTATTTTTATCATTCCAATGGGAACGTTTTTAATAGGTGCGACCTTTATATTTCGTGACTTAGTGCAAAACAAGTACGGAAGAAAAAAGACCTATTTATTTATTTTGACAGCATTAATCTTATCCGGTGCGGTGTCCTCTTTCCTTGGCGACACCCTAATGATTGTCGCAGCATCCGCACTTTCCTTTATTATTTCTGAAACAGCTGATACAGAGATTTATACTAGATTAAAACTACCAATTGCATGGCGTGTGTTTTATAGCGGAATTGTTGGTGGATTACTAGATTCCGTTGTTTTCGTTATCGTTGGATTAAGTCCAATCGGTGCAGGATTTATCCCTTGGGAGGCTGTGCCAGCGGCGATTTTAGGGCAGGTTATTGCAAAAACAGTTATCCAGTTAATTGGCGCACTTGTTCTAAATCAAGTGTATGTGGTGAGAGCAAGACGTGTTACGGTGAGATAAAGTTCAAGTGAAGTTTGAGTAGTATTATAACAAATTGTTAATTAGCTAGATATGCTCCCCTAAAAGTAGACAGATTGAAAATATAGCATACCAAATTCAAGGAGATTGGTATGCTTTTTTTATGGGGAAGAATCTGTTTTTTTCGGCATTCGAAAAACAATTACTATCTCAATGAGTGACCAAAATCCGATTCAAACGCAACAAAAGGTCACTCATAGCGACGATGAGTGCCCGAAATTTGGTTTAAACGCATCAAAGGGTTACTCATAACAACCATGAGTGCCCGAAATCTGGTTCAAACGCAACAAAAGGTCACTCATAGCGACGATGAGTGCCCGAAATTCGGTTTAAACGCATCAAAGGGTCACTCATAACAACCATGAGTGCCCGAAATCCAGTTTAAT
>NZ_JAHHXM010000016.1:0-65309 GCF_019037185.1 Oceanobacillus caeni | reverse complement strand
ACGATGAGTGCCCGAAATTCGGTTTAAACGCATCAAAGGGTCACTCATAACAACCATGAGTGCCCGAAATCCAGTTTAAGCGCAACAAAAGGTCACTGATAACAATGATGAGTGCCCGAAATTCGGTTTAAACGCATCAAAGGGTCACTCATAACAACCATGAGTGCCCGAAATCCAGTTTAAGCGCAACAAAAGGTCACTGATAACAATGATGAGTGCCCGAAATTCGGTTTAAACGCATCAAAGGGTCACTCATAACAACCATGAGTCTTTATGTCCGATAAATATTAATTCAGGATAGCCACGTTACCATTTTATTCATAAATATGATAAAATAGTATGAAAAACACTTGAAGTAAATTAAATATGAATAATACAAGTACTTAGCTGTATAAAATAATAAATATATATAATGCTAAGATTTTTTATTTTTGCATATAGTAGTAGTGACCCTTTAGAGGTGGTGAAGATGATGGGTAAATATATAGCTGTAATGATTCTTTTACTTTTTCTTCCCTTTTCTCAGTTGTTTTTGATACATGATCACAATCATGCCAATACAGATCAAAACAGTATTATGGAAAACACCATTTCAGTTGAACATTTATCCATTGATAATGGTGGTACAGATAAAATTGTACACTTCATTACTCTAATATCTATAACTTTAATACACATGGTTCTTAATCAGTCCTTGAACTTTTTAATTATCCCTATAAGGAGAAAAATATTATTTACACCCATATTTTATCAATCAAACTATGTGATCATTCCTTTGAATAAGAAACCTTTATATTTCTAATTCAAAGGAGGATAAAGAAATGTGGATGAGATTTATTATGATGGGGTTATTCTCTGTAACAGCTTTAACACTTTTCACGTTTCAGGGAATTGAAATTTCTCAAGCAGTCATGAGCATTTTCAAACATGAATAAAATGGTGTGGATTTTAATCGATTCCAAACACCCTTTTTAATCCTTATAAAAAGCAAATAAGCCATTCAAAAATCGGAGTAGCCTTGATGATAATATGCATCAAGGCTACTCCGATTTTTGAGAAAGTTTATAACATCAAAAAATATACAAGTCATAACCGTCCCCTTTCCTACATAAATATTAATAATTTTCTAAAAATAGTATGATTGGGGCGAGTATAGTGGCAAGTAAAGAAAATAGAGGCTTTTTTGAAGGGGCATTTGGCAGATACATGGTGCCCGGAATCGTCCTACAGTCCACGTTAATAGGAGGTGGATATGCAACTGGACGAGAGGTGGTTCAATATGGGGCTAGATTTGGTGCGTATGGCTGGATTGCGGGAGTAATTATTATAATCGGATTTGCGTTAATGGCATTTTTAATGTTTGAAATCGCACGTAGATTTCGAGCGTATGACTATCGAAGTATGGTAAAACGGCTTTTAGGTCCTTTTTGGTTTTTATTTGATATTATTTATTTGTTACTGGCTGTTTTAATGATTTCTATCGTTATCGCTGCAACCGGATCTATCCTTCACAGCACTCTTGGACTAAATTATTGGATAGGAGTCGCGATTATTGCCATTATCGCTGGACTTTTAAACTTCTACGGTGCAAATATAATTGAACGCTTTAAAACGATTGGTACTATTGCATTATTTAGTGCTTACATTCTTTTTGCCATCCTTGTCATTTCATCGACATCGGGGGAAATCAAAGAAGTCTTTGCATCAGGTGATACAAGCTTTGTTACTAACTTTTCAATGGGATCTGTATTTTGGGCAGGTATTATCTATGTTGGTTACAACCTTGCTGTTTATCCAGCAGCATTATTTACACTCCGTAGGCAAAAAACAATGAAAGATACGTTAATTAGTGCCATCATTGCTGGGACAATGATGACCGTTCCGTGGTTTTTGACTTACGTTGCTCTGATGGGCTATTATCCGAATGAACAAGTATTTAATGCGGAGGTCCCATGGCTGCATATGCTTAATGGATATGGCGTATGGATTGCCATCATATTTGGTGTTGTCGTTGGCTGGACCTTGATTGAAACCGCAACAGGGCTGATTCACGCCTTTATCAACCGGATCAACTCTAATCTTAAAGAAGTTGGAAAGCAGCCAATGACTAGGCGAATGAACGGTATCATTGCAATTATTATCCTTGTCCTTTCCGCCATGCTGTCCAGTGTCGGAATCAATGACCTTGTTGGAACTGGTTATACAATCCTAGGATATGCCATGTTAGTTGTATTTGGACTACCATTGTTAGTAATCGGATTCTACCGTATTATAAAAGGACATAAAGCTCAAACGTCTGAAAATACAATAGATTAAACGAAATAGATCCACTCCTCCATTAGGCTACTATTAATCATCCATTGGTGAGGTAGCCTTTTATTACTTAAATTATATCCCGAAATGCTTTTTCAATAGTTCTTTAAACTTAGCATGATCGATTTCCTCTTTTGTATCTATTCCATCTATCCATTGTGTGAAGGAAGTATCGGTTAAAGTTAAATTCCCCGTAGAAGTCAGTCGAGTGATTAAAGGCTTTTTGTTAAATGGAGATTCTTGGTGCTTGGCGATGATTGTTTGAATTTCATTAAATTCTGATACATCGTTGATAAGCTTCTTAGAATCGAAAGCATATCCAATTTTCCAATTCGTGTCCTTATGTTTTAATTTCATTTCAAGTGCATAATTCCCAAACTCACTATCCCCTTTATTCACTCGAAATTCTCCATTATTGGATGTGACAGGTTCCCCAGTGATAGGAACGGGTTTTAATGGTAAATTTCCTCCAAATCCAGTATCTATTAAGTATGTTTGGTTCTTGTGGGTTACAAGAATTGCAACATGAGTCCTTCCAATGGTTGAATACGTTTCATTGATATTATCGTAAATCACTCCACGTACTAGGGATGCGTCAAATCCATTTTCGATTAAGAAAAAGTAGAAAATCGAATTTAATTCATAACAAAGACCTCCCTCTTTATTGACTAGTATTTTATTAATTAAGTTTTCTTTATTGATATCACTTATTTTATTCTCCATAATACATAAATTCTCAAAAGGGATATTTATTGCCGTTTGTTCAAGAATATAATCCAACTTTTCAAAAGTAATATTCTTGTTTTGGGAAATACCGATTCTTTTACGAAATAAGCTATTCAATTCACACATAAAAATCACTCCAATAAGAACAAAGGCTTAGGCGCCCGTTTAGTGTCTCGGAAGTCGCTGGGCACTGGAGCCGGATAAGAAAATTATTAAAACAACTTTTCTTTACATATAAAGCGTAATTTATATTTTATATTATTGTGTTTCAGAGATGGATTGCCGAAACATATACGATAACATCATTGTAGTGCAGTTTAATTTCCAGTTTTTATTATTTCATAGAAACTATCAATTTTCTTTCTTGATTTCAAAAAATTGGCTTATCGAGATTTGATAAACCAATTCCATGAATAGTATGTTATTTTGATAATGCGATTTTTATATGGGCTAAGTGATGTTCTTCATGCCATGCTAATTTTGCAACTTTTGCTGCAACCGTTATTGGACCATTTTCCTGATGAACAAAAGTTCGATTTAATTGCTCTTCGGTTAAATGGTGACCTAAAGATACGATGCGCTCATTTATGCCTTCCAACATTTTTATAGAACATTCTACGGGAAGTTTTGTGTCCGGTTGAATAGCCCACTTTTCTTCATCAAAAGCTGGTACTGTTGGACTCTCTTCCGTTAAAGCCAGTTTCAAACGTTGATACATGTTCAACTGAGAATCAGCAATATGATGAACTAATTGACGAACTGTCCAGCTACCATCACGATAAGTTTTGCTTAATTCCTCATCACTTAATGAGTCGACTGTTTCTCTTAATCGAATCGTGTATGTTTCGATTTGCTTTAACCATTCTTGAATATTTTCGAAAGTTACTTTTTCGGGAACTTGTAATTTGCCAATTGGTTCTCTTACATCCATTTTCAATCCCCCTTTTCCTATTCTTTATTTTATTATATTTATGTATTGACGTTTAATATACCTAATCTACTTAGTTCTTGTAATCTTCCGCAAAATGTAAAAAACTAGGCAACGAATACATTCTGCTAATTAGCTTAATTTCCTGATAACTTTATACTAACATATTTGTTTCTAAAAAAACTAAATGACTATTTTTTAGTTGGTTTACTAATGAATTAGTGATGCTCTCAAATTATTAACTCCATTTTCTAAATAGCCCTTTAAACAAGATAACACATATACCCAACCTTCTTTTTGTCCTAACATTTTATTCACTATTTCAGGGTCATCTTTTTTTAAGCCTCAAACACCTCATTTGCTGACTTATATATTTTAAATTTCGTAGTTACTTGAGTATCCATATCAAAATCAACTCTCTTTCATACTATTTCATACTTGTACTATTATATCCTACTGTACTCATCGTTTACATTAACGGTACTGTCCTTAGCCCGATCAAAAATGCACCGAACAATATAAGTAATGTGGCGAAAAATAATTTTATTTTAATTCCCCCTCGTTTTTAAAAAGTTCCATTAACTTTTTGAAACGATTATTTCAAATTTTGGTCACAATAGGATAAATCTTTCATGGTATAATTAAACAGTATTTGTATTATTTCATTCACTTTAAACACGATAAAAATAGGGGATATTTATGAAAAACGGACAATTACTATCGGAGACAACAGCGGGGAGCTCTTCTAAATTCCTTAGCTTATTAATTGATATCAAATATTTATTAAAAGGTAAAGTGTTAGTAGCCAATGTACTGCCTGTATTTACAGCCTATTGGTTAGCACTTTATTTTAATGGGGAACAATTTATTGATCATTGGGGCCTTTTTCTATTAACCATGTTTGGCAGTACACTTGTCATTTCTGGAGCGTTAATTCTCAACAATTGGTATGAAGTCGATTTGGATAGAAAAATGGTTCGTACACAAAATAGACCGACAGTTAATGGAAATTTTTCTTTAAAAGCAGTTTTATGGTCGGGAATCATCACATCGATCATTGGACTAGTTTTCATGCTATTTACAACACTTGAAGCAGCTATTTATTCATTTTTAGGCTGGTTTGTCTATGTTGTTCTTTATACATTTTGGACAAAACGAAAATTTACTTTGAATACAATAGTAGGTAGTGTTTCCGGAGCATTTACACCTTTAATTGGTTGGGCAGCAATAGCGCCAGCAAGTCACATCGTTCCAATCGTTTTTTTCTGTATTCTTTTCATTTGGCAAGTTCCACATACATTCGCAATCTCTATAAAAAGGTTGGAAGATTATACACGTGCCGGTGTACCTATGCTACCAGTTGTTTACGGTGTTGATGTCACCATTCGACAAATTATAATTTATGTTATTGCATTGTTACCATTCCCATTCTTTTTAACTACTTCTTTAGGCTGGTTTTTCCTTGTCTTTGCTGTTTTCTTAACCATTGGTTGGATTATTCTTGCGTTGAAAGGACCACGAGCTAAAGATGTGAAGAAATGGGCACAGATGAATTTACGTTATTCTTTAATTTATTTAATTTTATTATCATTCGCAATGATTATTTTGACTTCACCAATCATCGATTAAAAGTGATGAAGTTATCCCTATTTTATTATAGCTAATACCTTTTAATACAAGGAGCAATTGCTTTGTCGAGAATTGCTTCTTGTACTTTTGTTACTCTTTTCCTTGTTCATGATATTCTTTGCTAAGTTCTAATCTTTTCATTTCCAACTCTAGCTTTTTTTCTTCTAGCTCTAATTCTTTCTTTTTTAAATCATTGTCTGATTTCTTAACATATCCATAATATATAAGAGAAAAACCAACAATTATAGTGATATAAAAAAACATATCCAAACAAATTCCCCCTCTTAGGTAACTTTATTAAATGAACAAGCCTTCTTTTTAGAGATAGCAATATAATTATTTTTACTTAATCCAAACATAATAAATTATCCCAATAACAATTTGTATCAAATACACGTATGATCTTTGGTTTGCTGGTAGGTAAAATAATAAAAATAGCCCAATTAGGAATAAAGGTAACATCAATAAACAATATTTTTTCTTACTCATTTTATCTCCTCCGGAAAACATAACACAGATGGTAAGTCGAACTTATCAATCTTACTCAAATATACCAAAACTTTTTAGAATATGTATAGTACTATTCTTCTAGTGTTACTGCCCGCTAAATAAATTCAACAAAAAAGGTGCTTCCCCTTCTTGTAGAAAAGCACCAATTAGTTCACAAAGACTTTGTAACTAAAAAATCTAGTGGGAATAATATTAAAATCAAAAGAAAACTAGCATACTTCTTTACATATTTTTCACTTCCATAATTCGATGAGGGTGAGTATAAATATTTAATCGATTTCCACGTGCAAAACCAATGGTTGTAATACCTAAATCATCTGCTAGTTGTAATGCGAGATCGGTCGGTGCTGATTTAGAAATAAGGATTCCCACCCCCATTTTAGAAACCTTCAGTAATACTTCTGAAGAAATTCTACCACTAAAAACAACTAATTTATCACCAAGCCTAATGTTATTTTGGATAACATGCCCATATAGCTTATCTAACGCATTATGCCTACCAATGTCAGAACGTATGGTAATAATTTCATCCTGTGTTGCTAGTGCAGCATTATGCACCCCGCCCGTTTTAATAAATTGTTTGGATTTTGTTTGAAGTGCATTCATTAATTGTAAACAATGTCTCACTGAGATTGTTAGTTGACTCATAATGGTCTTTGCTGTCCTAATATCGTTTTTAAAATAAAATTGTCGACTTTTTCCACAACAAGAACCGATGAACCGTTTGGAGTGATCCAATTGTAAACCGTCTAAATTCTTTATTAATTGAATGTAGGAAAATCCAAGTTTCTCATCAATGGAGATTGATTTTATTTCATCATAGAAACGGATAACCCCTTCTGCCGCAAGAAATCCAACGATGAGATCCTGTAGATCCGTTGGCGTACATACAATAGTCGCAAACTCCTCCCCATTGAGCATAATGGTAAAAGGCTTTTCGATTGCAACCTCTTCTTGCTGGGTGGACTTTGAATCTCCATTAAATCGTATGACCTCCCACCCATTCTCCTTCTTATTATTCATTTTATTTCACCTAACCTAATCCATCTCAAGCTCCTCTACTCTCTTTTCTGCATATTTCGTATCTTTATGTGCAAAATATGTTTCCGCCTTCTCCAAGATAACAGCCGTATTGTATTCCGGTATCCCTGCATATTTTTCGTAGACACCTTTAGGTATCAGTGCATTTCCTTCTGGCCAGTGTACTTCAACATTTCCTGTTTTAATTTCTACAAATTTTGCACGGCCATGAAATGTACCATATTGATTAAAAGCGACAACAGGATCGCCTTCTTTTATACCTAATGCGGCTGCATCTTTTTCATTTAGAAGGAGATCATAGCGGTCTGCATCGTTAAATGGATCCGTTTCATGGTAAATCATAGAATTAAATTGTTTTCCACGTCTTGATGTCACATAAAAGTGTCCTTCTGGCTTACGAAGTTCAGGTATCTCAACGGTAATGAGATTTCCCTTTTTATCTGGTGTTGGACATATTCCACCTTCACATAACCATAAACCACCCCATTGAAAGACATCTCCTCTGCTTTGCAAATGCTGAATTCCATCATAATTTGGTGCTGCCTTTGCTATTTCCTCTCGAATCTCAAATGGGTCCTTAAAGTCAATCAAATGTTTTTTATCTGGTTTTACCCTTTTGGCAAGGTCTACGTAAATCTCCCACTCTGCCCTTGCTTCTTCCATACGTGGTCCCTTTATTTCCGGAGAAAAATATACCATCCTTTCTGTAGAAGTAGATGTACCTCCGCCCGGTTGCTCATATCGCGTCATTGCCGGCAATACAATAACTGCTTCCTTTGCATCTACAAGTGTCGACGTATTAAAAATAATATCCTGATGAACACGAATATCTATATTTTCTAAACATCGCTTCACAAAATCAGGATTTGGCATGGTTTCCAGAAAATTACCACCAGATAAATAGTAGAGCTCAAGTTTTCGTTCATGATCGTCTGGAAGAAGGGCATTCTCTAAAGAAACACCAACAATATCACCTTGCCATTTTGGAATTTCAAATCCCCAAATCGTCTCTACACGGCTTCGATTTGCATCATCCATGCCACCACCAGGGAGGACAAATGGATCTGCCCCCATTTCCCCTGAACCTTGAACGCCAGAGTGTCCACGGATTGGCATTAAACCACAATGTTCTCTTCCTAAGAAACCTCTTAACAAGGCGAGATTGGCTACTTGTGATATATTATCTGTACCAAATCGATGTTGTGTTAATCCCATTGACCAAACAAATACCGCGGATTTTGATTTAGCTAGAAGTTCAGCTAATTCCATCATTCGTTCTTTCGTTAATCCGGATGATTTTTCTAACTGATCCCATTCATAAGCCATTACTTTTTCTTTCAAACTCTCCAGTCCATTCACATGCTTGGAGACAAATTCATGATCGATTGCAGAGCCATGAACACTTTCCTCCATCGTAAACCAATGCTTCATGATTCCATGCATGAAAGCAATATCTCCACCAATATTTACTTGATAAACATCATCCGCTATTTTCGTTCCAAATAAAGCAGATTCCGCAATCGATGGAACCCAGTAATTGTCCATGGCAGGCTCATGATATGGATTGATGATAATAATTTTCGTACCTTTACGCTTTGCCGCATACATATATTTCGTTGAGACTGGTTGATTATTTGCAGCAACAGAACCCCAAAAGACGAGGACATCTGTACCAATCCAATCTTTATAACTACAAGTGGATGCACCAACACCAATCGAACGAGATAATGCTGTTTTCGATGGGGAATGACAAATACGTGATGCGTTATCCACATTGTTCGTACCAAGAAATCTGGAAACCTTCCCTAGTGTATAATATACTTCATTCGTAATTCCTCTTGACGTTGTATAAAAAGCGAATTTCTTCGGATCTAGCATTTTCATTTTATCCGAAATTTTATCCAACGCATCATCCCAGCTGATTCGACTAAATTTCTTTTCCCCTGGTTTGCGAATAAGTGGATACGGAATTCTCCCCAATTGACGTAATTCCGTACTACTCATTTTGCGTAAATCAGCAACATCCGCATGTACGTATTTTTCCTCCATTGCAGGCATTGTATTTAATCGTAGGACATTTAAGCGGGTGGTACATAAGTGTGGTCCTGTTAACGTTTGATCCTTGAGTCCTGATACTCCAAGGGCACATCCATCACAAACTCCTTGTGTAAGGATTCTCGTTGCAAACCTTAGATTATCTTTATTTTCCCAAACTACTTTCATGGTATCCCGAATATGATGTGGCTTCACCTTCCCAAGACCGAATGGAACTTTACTAACCCAAAGTGATGGATCAGGTTTCCTTGGTAGTTTAACTGGACCAGTGTGTTTTGTTTCCCCCACGTCAATCCCTCCATATTTAATAAAATAGCATTTACTAAATCAACATTCTTTTCTGTTAAAGTCTATACAAATGTCAAGAAGAATTCCTTCTTTATTCTTTTTTTCAAGAAGTATTCTCCTAATCAAGTAAAGATAGTTTCATAAAGTGGTTATTAAATTTAGCTACTAGATATATATATTGATGGTGGGAACAAAATATCTTAAAAACTGTTATTATTTAAAACATTTCATGGAACAGATAGGTTTAAACAAAAATTGAACTTAAACGTTTTTAATAACAGTTTATTTAAGGGGGTTTTTTAGTGAGTAACAAAGCAGTTGTGTATGTTAAACCAGGTGAAGTTGAGGTAAGGGATATTGGTTATCCGGATTTAGTACTTCGAGATGGTCCAGGAGTCAATCCACTTAATGTCGGAAGAAAGTGTCATCATGGTGTCATATTAAAGGTGATTTCAACGAACATATGTGGCAGTGATCAACACATGGTTAGAGGACGTACCACAGCGCCAAGTGGATTAGTGTTGGGTCACGAAATTACAGGACAGGTCGTTGAAGTTGGTAGAGATGTTGAATTTATTGAAAAAGGAGATATCGTATCCGTTCCCTTCAACATCGCATGTGGTCGTTGTGTCAATTGTAGGAAACAAGATACACATATTTGTACAAACGTTAATCCCGATCGCCCTGGTTCAGCATATGGATATGTAGATATGGGTGGTTGGGTCGGCGGACAGTCTGAATATGTCATGGTACCATACGCAGACTTCCAATTATTAAAATTCCCTGACAAAGATCAAGCATTGGAAAAAATCCTTGATTTAACCATGCTTTCGGATATCTTTCCCACTGGATACCATGGTGCAGTCAGTGCGGGAGTGAAGACTGGGTCAACGGTATATGTTGCTGGAGCCGGTCCAGTCGGTTTAGCTGCTGCAAATTCCGCACAACTATTAGGAGCATCGGCTGTTATTGTTGGTGATTTAAATGAGGAACGCCTCGCTCAAGCAAGAAGTTTTGGCTGCGAAACAGTGAATTTACGTGAACATGATAATCTGGGAGAACAAATTGAACAAATATTAGGTACCCCAGAGGTAGATTGTGCAATAGATGCTGTTGGGTTTGAAGCAAGTGGACATGGCAGAAATGCTGGAGAGGCTCCTGCTACAGTATTAAATTCCATTATGGACATAACGAGAGCTGGTGGACGATTAGGAATTCCAGGTTTATACGTAACAGGAGATCCAGGTGCAGTGGACGCAGATGCAAAAGAAGGCACACTTAAAATCCGCTTCGGTCTAGGATTTGCAAAAGCACATACATTTGTAACCGGGCAAACACCGGTAATGAAATATAATCACGATCTAATGAAAGCCATTTTAAGTGGTAGAGCACAAATTGCGAAAGCTGTTAACGCAACGGTTATCTCCATAGACGACGCCCCGAATGGCTATAAACAATTCGATGGTGGCGTATCAAGAAAATTCGTTATTGATCCACATAACCTGATTAAATAAAAGAATTGTATCGCATTCAATCAAGAAGTTTAAAAATCGTTATCTTGTAAAACAGTAGTTCGTTAATCGTATGTAATCATTCGAGACTCGTATACGAGAATCCGTTATTCATATATAATAATCCGATAATTTAGGATCAGGAATCCGTTAATTATACTGACTTTAGATGGGAGGAATTTAATCATGGGTAAATTAAATTTAGAAGTAGCAAAAAAGCTAATTGAAGGTGCGGAGCAGGAAGCAAAAAGACTCGGCATACAAATGGTCATTTCTGTTTTGGATGAAGGTGGAAATTTAATTGCTGTCCATCGCATGGATGATGCTTGGCTTGCAAGTGTTGAAATCGCCCAAAATAAAGCTTGGACCTCTGTTGCACTGAAAATGCCAACAGCTAACTTAGCTGAAGCGACTGTTCCGAATGCAGAACTTTATGGACTAAATACAACAAATAATGGAAGAATTGTACTATTTGGCGGCGGAATCCCACTTACTCAGGATGAAAAAGTTGTCGGGGCTGTAGGTGTTAGTGGAAGTAGTGTAGAACATGATATTCAAGTAGCACAAGCGGCGGTTAATGTTTTTGAAAGTTTGAAGGTTAGTGTAGGTAATTAATAGAAAACCCACTTTGTAATAGGTTGATAAGCTAGGGTCAGATGTGATTTTATAATAAGGTTTGATCAAAAGAATCCTAGAATTGTTTTAGCGATGTGCTTATAAAAAACATCATATTTTTCAACCAACTTTTTTGAACGTTTATATGGTTGATTACGAAATCCATGTTAGGTAAATTCCCAATTCGAACGTGTTTATTTGAACAGTCCATAACTAAAACTGACATATAACAATCGCTTTTGCTATATGTCAGTTTTTTCTTCATATTCGAGTATATCACCAGGCTGGCAATTTAATTATCTTAGCCATCGGCACACTGAACACGAACTATTTTTTAATGATAATATTTAACTAAATTACTTCATATAATTCTCAACTAAATCATAGCATCTTTCTTCCGTAAGATTCGCTAGCACAGCCACATATTCTAAGTGTTCTTGTGTGCCACCTTTATATTTTAGAGATGCTTCTTTGGCAGAATCATCTCTATACTTTATCCAATCCCGTTGTTCATTTCTTAAATGGTCCACCTCTTCAGTAGGTAGTTGCTCAATGAGAACTTCATAAACTTCATTTAACAATTCATCCCAAACATCGTACCTATCGTTTTCCACCTTTTTCATAGCGTACGTTGATGAATCTTCTGCTTTCATTTCATCCGTTTCCTTTTTAGCATCACTCAATTTTGTTAAATACTCTTCCTTAAGATTCACCGGAGTATTGGTAGTAGAAATACTCTCCTCTTTAATAGGTGCATTGTTTGATGCATCCACTTTTTCTTTTGTATCATTAGTTTCTGTATCTTTGGCGTCTGTATCGGTGTATTCGGTTGCAGTATTTTCTGTTAAATCCGTATTTGATGAATCATTCATTCCGTCGGATAATTCGGTGTCCGATTTTTCATTTACTTCAGCATTTGAGTTTCCACAAGCAGCTAATATGACTATTAATAAAGTAACAATTGTAAATAATAATTTTTTATTATTTTCCATCCCTACCTTCTCCCTCCTTTTTTAATTTTAAACTTATTTAAATAAACCATAGTTAAGAAAAAAATCATTATACTAAAATATTTTAGCATATTTTTCCATAACATTATTATTCTTTAGCATCTTACTTTGTAGTTTTCATAGTCTAATCTTCGCTCCTATACTACTTTAGATGGTTAAGGACTATCTCTTGGAAAATGATTACTCTGCTTTCCTCAGGCCCTACTATTCCTTCTCATGCTGTTGATCTAACCATGCCTCTGTTAGTGCATTCGAAACTACCCCACTTCTGCCATCCAAAGGAAATTCTATCTTGTAACATTTTCGTAACATATTAATCTTGTATTTTTTATCGAAACCTATTAAGATTCAATTGTGAAGTATTTCACATTACTTTTTTCATAAGAAAGGAGCAATAACATGAAGAATTTTATAGGTATAGTAGGAACAAACTCAGATAGTTCCACTAATCGTTTATTGCTACAATTTATTCAAAAACATTTTACGGATAAAGCTGACATTGAAATTTGTGAAATAAAGAACATTCCTGCTTTTAATAAGCCAACAGATAAGAAAGCGCCTATTGAAGTACAAAAACTTGCGGATAAGATTACGCAAGCAGACGGTGTAATCATCAGTACGCCAGAATATAACCATTCCATACCAGCGACATTAAAAAGCACTCTCGAATGGTTGTCCTATACGTCGCAGCCACTTATTGATAAAGCTGTTATGATCACTGGGGCCTCATATGGAAGATTAGGCTCTTCCCGTTCACAAGCACATTTGCGACAAATATTGGATGCGCCTGAATTGAAAGCACGAATTATGCCTAGTTCCGAGTTCTTAATAGGTTTTTCCTTACAAGCTTTTGATGAAGATGGTAATCTAACGGATCAGAAGAAAATAGAAGAGCTTGAGGAGAGATTTAATGACTTTATTCAATTTGTTGAGATCACCAATCAATTAGTAAACATAAATCATTCCCAGAAAGAAAAGTCACAGAACTTTTCTTGGGAGGGTAATTAATCAACTAGGAGGTATAGACATGAAAATCGTTGGAATCGTTGGATCAAATGCTGATTTTTCATATAATCGTCTATTGTTAAATTTTATCGCTAAGCAGTTTAAAACGTTAGTGGATGTGGAAGTTTTAGATATTAAAGATATTCCAATGTTTAATCAATCCGATGATCAAACAAATAGTGCACCCATTCAACATTTTAATAAAAAAATTACGGAAGCAGATGGCGTTATTATTGCTACACCCGAATATAATCATTCCGTCCCATCTGCCTTACAAAGCGTCATCGAATGGTTATCCTTTAAAATCCATCCGCTTGATGGAAAACCGGTCATGATTGTGGGGGCTTCTTACGATGTCCAGGGATCTTCAAGATCTCAACTACATTTACGACAAATATTAGATGCGCCTGGTGTGAATGCAGTCGTTATGCCGGGAAATGAATTTCTGTTAGGGGAAGTGCATAAGGCATTTGATGAAGATGAGAACCTAAAAGATCCACAAACCACCCAATTTCTAGAAAGTTGTATCAAGAAATTTATTCGCTTTATCAACGTTGTCAACGTTCTTAACTCTCCTGAAGGGATGAAAGATGTATCAAGTACAGAAGATTTATATGCTACAGGATCCATTGATACAACGATTGAAGGGATTGACATGTCAGCCGATGACTGGGTGGAACAAGCTGCTAAAGCAACGAAAGCGGTAGAAGGCAATACCTATGTTAAATTAAATCGCGGTATTTTAACCGTGAATCAATTAAATCATTTTTTAAATTCCATGCCTGCTGAATTAACTTATGCGGATAGTAATAATCAATTCTTATACTATAACCATAAGCTTGAAGCTGAAGACATGTTAGCAACTCGTAGACCAGGACAAGTAGGAAATCCGTTAGCAGAATGTCACCCAGAAAGAGCCTTTAGTAGCGTTGCTTGGGTCATTCAACAATTACGTAATGGGAAACAAGATGTTGTACGAACCCATGTACCAACACACGGACCAGATAAGTATGTCGTTCATAGCTACCAGGCCATTCGTGATGAAGATGGTAATTATCTTGGAATCAACGAATATGTACAAGATATTAAACCGATGATTGATTGGTATTTAGAACAAACAGGACAACAGTTAACTGGCGGCAATGTTGATGCAGTATCTGGGGCAACTACTAAAGTAGATACTGTATCTAGTGCAACGGTTAAAGGCTAATAAAAAGAGGTCGTGATGGCCTCTTTTTCGAGTCTAGTTCAAATAACATATAGCTGGAGTTGTTTTTCAAAAAGGAAAGGGTGATAGTATGGCAATGCAAAGTCGTGACATACAAATGATGGGAACCGTTATCCATTTAGCTATTCAACATGAATATGCAGAATTCGTTTTGGATAAAATTATTCTACGATTGAAAGAGTATGAGAAACGTTTTAGCGCGAATGACCCTACTTCAGAACTAGTGGAAGTTAACCAAAATGCAGGAATTCAACCTGTGAAAATAAATCCAGGTTTATACGAATTAATTAAAATAGGTAAAAAACATAGCACGGCTGAAGATAGTTCATTAAATATTGCCATCGGTCCCCTTGTTCAAGCTTGGCGTATTGGATTTGAAGATGCAAAGGTTCCATCACATCAAGATATTCAATCTTTACTTAGCAAAACAAATGCAAAGGACATTATTCTGGATGATGAAAATCTAACCGTTTTTTTAAAACACACCGGAATGTTTATCGACTTAGGTGCCTTAGCAAAAGGATTTATCGCGGATCTCATTATTCAAGATTTGGAAGCGATGAATGCTACATCCGCTTTAATTAATTTAGGTGGAAATGTCATGACATATGGAATTTCTCCTAATCAGAAGGATGGTTACTGGCGAATTGGAATTCAACACCCCTTCCTACCGCGCGGAAATTATATCGCCGTTTTAAAAGCTTTCAATCAATCTGTTGTTACATCTGGCGTTTACGAAAGAACATTTACAATGAATAACAAAACATACCATCATATTTTGGACTCTACTACTGGATATCCGATTCAAACGAAAATTGCTGGTTTAACTATTGTATCCAATAAATCAGTCGATGGAGAAATATGGACGAGTCGCTTATTTGGGCAGTCCCCTAGCCAAATCATTCATACGTTAAATCAAATACAAGATGTAGCAGGTATTGTCGTTACGAAGGATGGTGAGCTTTATTATTCGGAATCGCTTAGGCCGTATTTAATAGAAACTTATATTTGACTAAAAATTCGAACACTTATCCTCTTCTCTAATATATTATGCATACCCTGTTACAAGAAAAAACCCCTTACCAATGGATAAGGGGAATGTTTGTTTAAATTATGTTGCCGTGTTTCGGTTTTACTTGTGCTATTTGTTTTGGTCACAATTTAATCAATCTGTTTTGCTGATCTTCCATATATCCAATTCCTTCTTAAGTAACTTCATTAACTCAATTGCCGAATTTCTATCTAATTGGATAGATTGACTAATCTTCCCTTGTGTTTTGCCATCAGAAGAACTATACGTGTCGATTTGAAAATACTTATTACCATTTTCATCTATAAAACTAGTATAAGTTGCATCTACTTCCGTATGCACATTGTTTCTGTTTTTTTCTTTTCTTTTTAGATTCTCTGTATTAATTAGTGCCATATTCTCTCTCCTATGCTTTTTATAATAACAATAGATGTATAAAATTCCATCTTATTTTTTCTGATAGAAAGCTTGTTTGCATAATTTTATGTCTCTTTTCACCTGCTTAGTTGCAAGAAGTAGGTCCATTTTAACTTTTTTAAGTATTATAGAAGCTGGATTTATATCCCTATTTGAAATGTTTCTCTCTACCTTTGAAAAATTCACATTTCTATTATAACATCTTGAAAAATCAATAGAAGTAATAACTCTATATTAATTACTAGGGTTATTACTTCTATCATTTTAAAGTTTGAAGTTAGGTATGAAATGGTTCACCGTACCATATTAGAGGGCGCAGCTTTATTAGGATAATAAATGATCAAAAAGGAACAGCACAAGTGGCTGTTCCTTTGATGTGTAACACCTTAAATCTTAATATCAATGTTCGCATTTTTCTTTAACTCATCAACTTGCTGAGCGATTTTTTCCTGTTGCTTTTGCTGCTTGAGAGATTGTTCGATTTGCGGTTTTACTTCTTCAAGCTTTGGAACTTCTTGTCCAGTGCTCTTTCCTTGTTCCGATAATTGTTTGTACGTTTTTTCAATTTCCTTATCGGTTATTTGGCTAGTCGGTACTTCTTTCTCGACGTACTGTTCAAGTTTTATATTGTCAGCTATTTGAGTTTCAAATGTTTTCATATTCATGCCGGACTCTTTAAGAACGTCCTCGAATTCTTTTTCTGTTTCAAACTGTTTTTTCATTTCGTCCAGCTGTTTTTTAATATCTGCTTCTGAAGCTTTATAGCCCTTTTTATCTGCATCTTGTAGAAGAAGAGTTTGTCCGACTAAGCTATCAATTGTTTGGTCTTTTACTTGCTCTAATGCTTCTTTAGAAGTCGGATCTTGTCCCATTTGCAACATTTGTTGTTGTATAGAGGCTAAGGTGCTATTATAGTCACTTCCTAGAATTTCATTATCATTCACGATGGCAACAGTTTTCTTTTCATCTACATGCTGTGCATCTAATTTCTTTTGCATCTCTTCCATTTGCTTTTCCTGTTCCTTCTGCTGTTCCTCTGTTTTGGCTTTATTATCATTCTTATCCTCTTTGCCTTCTTCGTTACCTCCGCATGCTACTAAAGCAACAGCCATTAGACCAGTTAGTAATGTTAACATTATTTTTTTCATCATCGATCTCCTTCCTTAAGCTAGAAGCATAATTATTTTAAAAAAACATCTGGTACGAATTATATAGTAAATCTTACGAAAATGAAACCTTATGTGGGTTTTCTTAAGATTTGTAACAGAATTGAGACGTTTTATCATACAAAAAGACCATTATCTTTAGATTCTTTTATTCCCTAAATTTTTAATAGATCAATGGATCCATATCTATGAACGACTATTGTTATACCAAGGATGTATTCTAACTTAAAAAGGATTTTTCTTAGACGTAAGGAAGGATATTTTTAGCCAAAATGTTGTGTTGCTTGAAAAGTTTATAACATCATTAGAAATATTTTTGTAATGTTCCATTCAGTCCATTTTGATATTTATACTGAAAAAATACAAGTACCATTTTTGTACTTGTATTTTAACGTTAGAATCTATTATTCAGTAAAAGATTTGGCACCAAGATAATGACTTTGCCAATAATCGATGCTGATATCTGCTACACTTACACCGTCATCTCCAGCGTGAATCATTTGATTATTACCGATGTAGACTCCACTATGAGACGCTCCTTCTGTATCATAAGTACCTTCAAAAAATACAACATCCCCGATACTAGGATGATCTACATAGTTACCATCGTTCTCCCACATTTCACGATGAGTGCGTGAAATATCATCAATGCCTACTTGATTAAACACATAATTAATAAAACCACTACTATCCATTCCTTCCGTAGTTGTTCCTCCCCATACATAAGGCGTACCTATAACACTTTTCGCTACAGCAACAATATCAGATTTTATATTAGAAACATCCCCAGAGCTAGACTCCGTAACCGTTAAATTATTTTCAGAAGAGTCAATTTCCGTTATCGTTAAGTTATCTTCGGAAGATTCCATTTCTGGTAACGCCATCGTTTCTAAAGTATTTGGACCTACTATACCATCCACTTGTAAATGATGATCTGCTTGATAATCTCTTACTGCTTGTCCCGTTATAGAACCAAAAATACCGTCAATCGTATATGTATAGTAACCTTGTTCTTGAAGTTCTTTCTGTATATCCTCTACTACTGCACCTACATCACCGTGCTGAATTAATGTCCCCTCACTTGATGATGCTACCTCTTGCTCCTGTATATTAGAAAGGTTGCTCTCGCTAATAGTAATATCTCCCTCCGAAGCGCCTGCTCCAGCATTGGCAAACACCTTTCCGCTAAGAACTGGAGTAAAAACCAAAGAACTTACAAATGCTATAGAAAGTACATATTTCCCTACTGTTTGATTGGACTGTGCCATCATTATTCCTCCTTTTTTTACTAGTTAAAGGCGAAAGATTTATTCGCCATATTTTTGACTATCTGTAAATTAACATATGAAAATCTCAATTCGATAACATAGAGTTTAAGAAGGAATAACAAATTATTAAATAAAATGAAACTTTATAAGAATTCCACAAAATCGCTAGATGCCTGGAACGACGCGGTTATTCCTAGCAACGGTTGGACTATTTTATACTCTTACATAAGCATTTTGATTACTAGATTTCATTTAGTGAACGAAATAGACTTTGAGATGATAAGGAGGATACGCTTCGTTTACAAATTAATGACAACTGCTAAAAAAATGTAATCTTATGATACGGTTATAGAGTGGGAGTTATCAACTGTGATTTAGACAGCCATAAACGACAGATATATCAACTCAATGATGATTAAATAACGTATCTTGAGGAGGAATACAATGAATGAACAAGATCGGCAAAAAATGAAAGATGCAAATAAAAGAGCTTCTGAGATGAATCTTTCCCTTTTGGGGGAATTGGAAAATTTGTTGAATGAAAACAAAAAACTAGAGGAGGAAAATAAAAAATGGCGGGAATACTATGAATCTGGTTCAAATCTATATAAAAGAAGCCAAGGTAATCAGGGTCGCGGAACACTGAACACATAGTTTATCACACTGTTTCCAATCCAAGAGCCTTATAATGAAAAACGGACAAATAAAATATATGGATCGTAGCATGTTTGGAAGAATTTTCTTTCAAGGCATGCTATTTTGTTCACCATGATTTTTATAGTTATTTAAACACCTTTAAAGTCCCCTTCATCTAGGTATAATGTTTCTAAGACCGAATCTGTTATAAAAATATACACTGTAAAATCCCCCAACTTTTATAGTTGGGGGTTGTTGAACTTGTCCTAGTAAAACTACGTTATCTATTATCCATTTCTAAAATCATGATACCAATATTGATTTACTCTCCTTGAATAGCTTCAAGAGGGACTCTTACTTGGTAAGCTTTTGCCCTTTCAACAGCTAGTTCTGCATGGATATTCCCCCAAGTGTCATTAAGAGTAGGCTGTGAAGTTTCCTTTAATATAGCTTTCACATCATTTGGACTAAGATTTGGATTTGCTTCTAACATGAGAGCAATGACGCCTGCACAAATTGGCGTTGCCATGGATGTACCAGATAATTGTATATAATTCTCATCTATTATCATTTCTGGTAATTGTGACTCTGTTACAGAATTCGGAGCTAGAGGTGCAATGATATTCGTACCTGGTGCATAAATATCTGGTTTTACAAAATAATCTATGGACGGTCCCCTGCTTGAGTAATCTGCTATCACATCATCCGCACGCTCTAGGGTATTTTGGTCATCCGTAGATCCAACTGTAATGATAAATGGATTGATAGCTGGAGTACTAATGGTGTATGGATAAGGGCCACTATTTCCAGCTGCAGCACAAACCACGATCCCTTCTTTCCATGCTTCTTGGGCAGCCAATGAAAGTGGATCATTTCTAAAAGAATCATATGCTGGTGCCCCTAATGATAGGGAAATAATATGAATTTGGTGTTCATCTCTATGATTGATACACCACTCAATGCCCTCGATAATAGAAGATAATCTACCACTACCATTTTTATCTAATACCTTAACCCCAATAATAGAGGCCTCTGGTGCTGGGCTGATATATTTCCCATTAGATAAGAACCCATTACCAGCTGCATCACCAGCACAATGAGTTCCATGTCCATTATCATCATAAGGTTCTTCATTTCCATTTATAAAATCCTTAAAGGCAATAATTCTGTTAGATGGGTTGGTAAAGTCTTCATGCGGATAAATTCCTGTATCAATTATTGCAATCGTTACTCCTTTTCCAGTGAAATGAAGTTGATTTTGAACATTTACGGCTCCAATTTGTTTGCTTGCAATATCTAAAAAAGCAGTTACTTCTCGGTCATAGAAAATACGATCTACGGCATCATGATCTTTAATTTGTTTTATCATTCCAGGGGTTAATTTTCCTTTTATACCATGAATAATGGGGAGTTCTCGTTCAAGTTTATTGTGGGAATCTACGTTGCAAGTATTATAGAGGTCGTCTTTTAATCCTTTTTCACAACTATTTTTCAAATAAACAATGACAGGGATTTCGTTATCTGTCTCATTCGGATCAACTCTTCGATTAATTCTTAACTGCTCAACCAATCCTAAGTCTAAACTTCTACCCGCAGCTTCATACCAAACTCTTTTTCGTCTTGTCAAATTGTTCTCCTCCTTTAATGAATAAAATACTTATTCCAAGAGAGTCAACAACTACTAAATAATGGAAGGTAATTAGACTTTACCTTCTAATCCCATTATATCAAGGACAATCTATTAAAACTATAAGACAATTTAACTATATTCTTAATATACTTAAAATTCAATATAGTATAATAGATATAAATATGATAGTAACATAAATGTTCTTCCTTTAAATAACTGTCACATGTTAGGTAGTAGCTTTAAAAGTTTTTCATAAAAAACATCTTGTACCCTCCCCTTTATTAAAGCGGTTCCAAAATCTATAATAAAAAAGGCTTATTGTATTGAAAAAGATAATTAACTATGATAAAATTTTAGGACAGGTATATAATAATTACAAAATTCAGAAGGTTCCATCAACTGAAGTTTCAGCATTACAATTTAATAGAGGGGAGGTATCATTGTGAAATTAAGTGATGTAATCGCCTTATTAGCCCTCTTATGTACTTTTGGAACATTCTTAATGGCCATTTTAAACTTCGTACTTAATCTGTTGTAATAGACCTCTATATCTCATTCATTTTTGAAACATTATTAGATTCCCTCTCTTTTTATATTGTTAAGATATTTGTTTTTTGGTCTTCCACTAAAAAATAAATAAAAGGGGGTGATTTTCTTTTCAAACTCGAAAAAGTCTGTATCTTAGAAATTCCTCAGATAAAACTCATCGATGTAATGGAGGAAAACTCATTCGTCTCTTCTTCATTTACCCTTAACGTTTTATACTTCCATTTAACCTAATAGGTCCATTATCTGTTCATGTTAATATCCGTGCTCTAATAAAACACGAATCTATTTTATCATATCAAGTGAAGATCCATGGACTAGATAAGCCTTCTCCCCTCCGATTTTTTATGCAAATAATAATAGTTGTTAATTAACAAATGATCCATACCTAACCTTCACACGCCACTCCTATATTGCAACCACTCATAAGGCAACAACTCTTGATACTTCCTCTGCAAAAACCGGTCATAAAACCCATTTACAAATGGACAATCTATACTCGTACAAATGGTTTTTTCCTGAAAACAAATTTTATCTTTGGCGGTAATGGTCAGAACCTTTGAGATTCTTACTACATTTATCATCCTATCACCTAAAATTATTCATTAACATTAGTTTATCAGATATTGGATTGGTTTGGACAAATGAAAAGGGGCAGTCCCTCACTTTGGTAAAATGTAGTGAATGGGGGGACTGATCCTGAAATCTGTAGCTTAAAGTCTATAATCAACTTTTGTGCTTTCCCCCTCGGGCGTGTAATACTTTTATCCGACGGGGCAGGCATTTGAATTAATTATGATTAAAATGGATTTGTAGCCAATATGCTAGCTGATTTTATGTAGACTCGTTGGTTTAATTTCAATTGGGAAACGATCAGTTCAGCAATATCTTCTGGCTGCATATATTTTTCGTCGTTTTCAGGAATTAGTTTTAATTCAATTGCCATGTCCGTTGCGACTGTACTCGGAGTTAAAGCCGTTACCCGGATATTATTTCTGCGAACCTCTTGTGCTAATGACTCAGTTAATCCAATGACACCGAATTTTGAAGCACTATACGCACTTGATGTTGCCGCCCCATTCAAGCCGTTGGTGGAGGAAATATTGATTACGTCTCCACTATTTTTTTCAATGAATTGAGGAAGAACGGACCGTGTAACATAATAGGTACCCATTAAATTCACGTCTATGATCCTTTTCCATTCTTCTGGATCCATGTCTAAAAGGGATGCAAACTTACTCGTTCCCGCACTATTAATCAGAATATCGGCTTTGCCTAATTGATTTGTTATCTTCTCAATAGCCTGTTGAACTTGCTCAAAGTTTGAAACATCCACTGCTGTATAAGCAACTTTTACTCCTAGTTCATCCACAACACTTGCTACTTGCTTTAAATTTGATTCAGTTGTTCCAAGTAAACCAAGGTTAACCCCTTCATTCGCAAGTGCGATCGCAGTCGCTTTTCCAATCCCTCTTCCTGCACCTGTTATGAATGCTACCTTCCCTGTTAAAGATTGTACCAAAACAATCAACTCCTTTTTGTATATATAAATTTACCAATCCACTCTATTATATAAGTCTAAATTATATTTCTCCAATATCATTCCTTTATGTAGTCAAAATTTGGTACCTGCTCCCAGTATGTTAAAGTTTTAGCTCACTGTGGGAAATTGGGGTCAGTGAGCTATCCCTATATGAGTATTAACTCCCGCATTGCTAACGCGTTATCTAGAATTAACATATAATCTTAGTTTCCGAAACGAACAAGTTTTTTAAATAGATAAACTGCTAATCCTAAAAATAGAATAGATAATGTCAACGTACTAACAGACACCAGTACGGTAGAACTCCCCCATTCTCCTTCTATTAAAAACTTCGAGGCCTCTGTGCTCAAGTTGCCCGGGTTCCACTCCATATATTTTGGAAACAAGGTAGTTAACAAACTAAGCATCGCTAAAAACAAAATACTCATTCCAGCGATACCGCCACTATTCCGTAACACCGTTCCAAATAATAGAGTAACCGCAGTAAGTAGAACAATCCAAAGACTATAAACTCCTAAGCTTGCAAGCATCAAGGTCCATGGAACATAATTAAATAGGATCGTTGTATAATACCAAGTGAAGAGATAACCAGCCACTAAAGCCACTATTAAAATAAACAGCTGTGCTACGTATTTGCTAGCTATATACTGGAATGCACTTACAGGTCGCACCACCACAAAAACGATTGCCCCAGTTTGACGCTCCTGAGAAATAACATTCATCAATGCCAATACAAATAACAATGTACCAATCGTTCCATATTGGGATAAAGTAGCAATCAATACTTCCTCACCCGATGGTATCGGTATATCGATGACAGCTCCTTCTGGAAGATTACCAGCCATTTTAAAGCAGGAGAGAAAAAATAAAAATACATTGGGGACGAATGGTACAGGTAATTTACTAATATCATCTAAAGGGAAATTATCGTCTAATATGATAAAATTAAATCTAGTATTTCAAAACTGGACGGTGCTATCATTGGGAAAAGTGAAATTGAAAGAGATGGATTTGTATGAACCGATTAACAAGTATTTTAAGCGTAAAGGATTCGAAGTGTACGGGGAGGTAAAAGACTGTGATATGGCGGTCATTAAAGACGACCTACTTATACTTGTGGAATTAAAACTAAACTTAAGCGTAGACCTGCTTATTCAAGCAACGAAACGACAACGGGTGTCTGAGCATGTATATGTGGCCATACCGAAACCAAAAAAACACAATCCTCGTTCCAAAAAATGGCGGGACACGTGTCACTTAATACGGAGATTAGAGTTAGGGTTAATTCTCGTTTCATTTACAGAAAAACAAAAACGGGTGGAAATCATGATAGAGCCAACCCCTTTCCACCGCCCGATTAGCATGGGGAAAGCCAAATACCTTAGACAAGCAATCATAAAAGAAATAAATGGTCGAAGTGCGGACTATAATATTGGTGGTTCTAGCAGAAAACAAATTATGACTGCTTATCGGGAAAACTGCATTCAAATCGCTAGTTACCTAGAGGAACACGGGGAACTCTCCCCAAAGCAGTTATTGCAAATGGGAACAGGCAAGAAAACACAATCGATACTTAGTAAAAACTATTATGGTTGGTTTATTCGGGTTAAACGAGGAATTTATGTACTGAGTGAAAAGGGAAAAAAGGAATTAAAGCAATACCCTGAGTTGGTGGAGTATTATCGTAAATAGTTGGCAGATCGCTCGCTCATTTCGATAAAGTGGGACTAAACCTACATACCTTGATATACTGGCTCATTGGCAGAAGGGGCAGATGACGAACTTATGAACAAGTGAGAATAATGTTGCTTTGAAATAAAGTTTAATTAAAATACCTCACAAGCCCTTATATTACCGTAAACAGGAAGAATCCATTTGGAAAAAGGATTCTTCCTTTGTGATATATTGTTCTATTGTTATAAAAAAGTTTGATCATTTTACACTTTTGATATTAAACAATCGTGCCACTTTCTAGAAGAAACAAGCTATGGCTTAAAAACGTTATCAACTGTTGTATTGAGTACCCTCGCTATTTTAAATGCAAGTTGTAGGGTAGGGTCATATCGGTCATTTTCAATAGCATTAATTGTTTGCCTTGATACATTGCACTTCTTTGCTAGTACATCTTGAGTAAATCCTTTGCCCTTGCGAAGTTCTAAAATTTTATTTTTCATTGCTACTCATCCGTCGACTATAAATCCAGTAATATACAAAATAGCTAATAACCGCAATCAACAAATAAAGTAATTCTGGATAGACAAACGGAACCAATGCTAAACGCTCATCATTTAAATTGAAGAAATCAAAGACAAAGTTAATAACGAAAAACATAAGGAGTAATAACCAACTGCTTACAATCGCTTTTTGTTTAATCAATTGCGAACGCTCATCATCCTTTGTTTCAACCCCACCATATTCATCTGTACCAGTAACCCAACCGATAATAAAGAAAATAATTAAGCCGACTAAAAGTGGTACGGCTATTCTGATAAAATCCAATGTAATCACCTCTTAATAATGTCAAAAACTCTTTCCATTTAACCTTACAGAAAAACTTCGCCTATGTCAAAAGGTTTTTACATTTAACGTACCGAATTATGCCATTAAAGTAGCAATAGGTAAACCTTTGAAGTCATCTCCGGCTTTTCCCCTGCTCCGCACCGAACGTGCCAGTTTCCAAGCATTCGGCGCTCCATCTATCGAAGTATACTAGATTATAAGTTCTTCGTTACCTTTAGACGTGAGATTATTCTACCGTTTCAAGCCCACATTCCATTCGGTATTGGTTGATTTTCTTTATCATTGAAGCTGTTAAACCGAATTTCTGTATCTCTGACGAGATAATTTCTGTATTTTTACGATGTATCAGTCGGTGTATATCCTTATGGAGAATTCTTAGGTTTTGAAACGTGTCCGTTCCTCCAAGGTGTGTTGGTGTATAATGATGGCAGTGAACTTCTTGAGCGGTTAAGTTCCAACCGGTGATTTCACATTTGCCCATTTTCATACTGAAACGGCTGATGCGGTTATCCGTGTATTCAACGGTTCTACCGGGAAGCTTTGCCTTCATTAGTCCGCTGATTTCTAGGCTGATATTTGGCTTTAATTTTTCGTAAATTCTTTTTCTGCCTTCTTCCGTGTATAGGGAGAGTTTTCGGCTAAAGTTCATGGCATTTACAGTTCTAACATCTCCAATCGGGAATAAGTGTACTCCCGCGATTTCGAACGTTTTCACTTTCGTGCTATAGAACTTTTTATAAGCTGTACTAGGATTGATTGGATGTCCATATTTCCCAACAGGGCGAAGGCGGTTATACAGAAAGGCTTTTAGTTCATAGGCGAGACGTGAGAACTCCAGGTTGACGTGGGTAGCTCGGTTGAAGTAATTGTGAATACCTAAAACAAAACTGTTGAATCGTAATGCATTCCGGATGGTCGGCGATTCCTTTATCCTTTGGATATGAATTCTAGCCTGTTCTTTTAATCTTTCTTGTTTCTTCATTTTGATGCCCGTATGGGCAACTCGCTTGTTCCTTTTTGCGTTCGCTTTAATTGTAAAACCCAAGAACTCGGATTCTCTCTTACGCAAATTTACGATTTGCGATTTTTCCGGTGATATGTCTAATTTTAAACGTTCTTTGAGATACATAACAACTGCATGATACCACTTTTGAGCCGTTTTCCCATCTCGACAAAGGATTTTGAAGTCATCTGCATAGCGGACGAGATATCCTTCTTTGAGGTTAGTACGTTTCTTATGATATCTTTCCCCATTTCGTGATTTATAATTTTTCGCGAGAGGGAAGAATTCCCATTGATCCGCAACCCACTGGTCTAGGTCGTTTAGTACAATATTCGATAGTAAGGTTGACAAGATGCCGCCTTGAGGAACCCCCTTAGATGGCACGCCCTCTTTGTCGATTTCGGCATTCAACATTCTGGATATGCAAGCCAATACTCTTCTGTCGTGGATTCCTAGGTTCCATAACTGTTTGATAAGAAGAGTATGATTTACATTGTCGAAGAAGCCCTTAATATCAATGTCCACTACAAAGTGTAGCTGCGCTTGATTAATTAAGTATTGAACTCTAGCCATGGCATGATGTGTAGACCTTAACGGTCTAAAACCATAGCTGTGTCTGTAAAAATGAGCTTCTGCAATAGGCTCAAGAACTTGTTTAAAACACTGTTGGATAATCCGGTCGAGAATACATGGAATACCAAGTGGTCTTAGTCCACCGCTTTCCTTTTCAATCCATTTTCTTCTGACCTTCTTGGGACGATAATTTTTCAGTTTTGTTTGGATGGTTTTCACCAATTCATTCTCCGAAAGCTCTTTGATGTCCTTGATGGTTTTACCATCCGTACCTGGTGTTTTGGAACCTTTGTTTGATTTGATTGTACGAAAGGCCAAGAGAATATTTTCTCTCGATACAATGATGTCGTAGAGATGACTGAATGTATCCATATTACTGGCCTTTTCATATAACCCCGTGAAAGTTTCCGTCATATTGTAGTAATCCCAATATCTCAAAGTTGACACTGTGGCATCCCTCCTAACGAGTGATGTTCCCACATTCCTACCCGATCGGTGTCATTCACGTGAAGAAAATAATCGTTCTAATTCGCTAGACTTGGGGCTGTTCCTCCGTTCCCATTACAGGAATTTCACAGGTCGTACCCCTACCTTCATAAGAGTAAATGCATTTCGGTTTCCACCTTATAGCAAACGCTTCGGATGACAGTCCTCGTTTCAACGTCCCTTAATTCCCAAGTGCCTTACAACGTAGCTATCCATTCTAGACGTAGGTGCTTCCTTTAAGCCTGTGAGCTTGATACCGCCATAGTCCAGTATAATGTATTTCAGAGGGCCAAATTTTACTCTACATTACTCACCCCATCGTAGGATGGGACATAGCTTTCACTATGTTCAAACTATAGACCCTTTAATTCAGAAGTTCGTCAGTTCCTTTAGAGGGGAACATACTCACCCTATCTAGTTTTTCAGCCATCCGGCATATCAGTTGGCATACCTTTTCTAAAGAATGGCTTTAGCTTTCCTTCTGCCGACTCTACCTGTGCTTCGAACCCTATGAACTGTCATTCATAACGCACGCAGGAGTATCGTTGAGATAGTTTCAGAAAACATGGTTTCATCATTCCTATCTTCCGTTGTAAAGTTGAAGTTTATAATAAGACTTCCTGTGTTTTCATGCCGAAGGCATTTATCACAAAACTTGTCGCGCTGGCCCGCTTGTCGCAGAACAAAACGTACACGACGACCCAAGCTGTACGGCTTTAAATGTTCTGTAGCCTCCCCCAAGTATTGCTTCAAATTATCTGTTGTAATATCGCTCATTCTAATATCACGAAATAACGTTAAAAGATCACATTGAAAGCCATACATCTTTAAAGTAAGAAGAGAATAACCTTCTATTATTTTATCGGATTGGTACCTTTCCCGGCTTCCGACAACAACATGTCTTCACACTCCCACACTATGAATCAATTAATTTGATTTCAATATGGTCTTATTACCCATCCCTTATTCAACAATAGAAATGTGTATAATAAAATACGCTCCTTTTGTAATAGCGAAAATACAGATAAGGCGCCTGTCCTTATTTGGTATAGGCGTCCATTAGCCGAACTTATTCAGCATATAGCTCTGCTTCATCATAGGCTTTTGTCCAATGAAATGGCTGTATTTCCTTTAGGGTTTTAAATGTTAAATTCTCGTCTTCGGAAGTAATTGCTGCTTTGACATCGGCTCCCCAATAATACAGTCTTTCTTGACAGACTCCACAAGGGGTTAGTACTTTAAACTTAGAATTTTCATCATCCCGTACTACACATAAAGAATGTGTTATCTTTTCATTTAACTTGTGTGCTTCGAGAATTGCCCCCGTTTCTATACATAATTCAGTTGAAGCGTTGATTACATCTGGTGCAACGCTTGTTAGAATCTTACCACCCTCAGTATACATTGCTGCTGCCCCACCCCAACCGGAAGGATATCTGTTTTTTATTAAATCAATTGCTGCATCATAAAGTGTCTGTTCAATGTTCATATTATCTCCCCCATAATTTTCTGTCCCTGGAATTGTTTCGACCCTCTACTATGTCCAAAAGATCGTTCAGTAATGGCCCTAATGTGCAATATGGACGCAACTGCTTGTTAAGTAATCGCGCCCATTTGCCGATGATACTACTCAGTCGTAAAATTCCATATGTGGTTTATCCTGCTTATAATAATTTATCCTATCCTGCAAGGAACCAGTATGAAATTCAAACTTATGTCCATCGGGATCAGTAAAATAGATGGATTTCTTATCTCTTTCATCTCTAGGACGTCCAGTTAAGATATTTACTCCCAATTTCTCCAATTTATCATATGCATTATAAAAGTCGGTATCTTCTATCGTAAAAGCAACATGAGTATATGACTGGTTTATTTCATTACGGGGAATATCTTTCTCTAAATTAAGCGCCAACCACATTCCATTCAAATCAAAATAGGCGGTACTTCTCCCCTTAACCAGCAATTTTGCATCAAAGACATCTTGGTAAAATTTTATAGATTGTTCTAAATCAGAAACAGAAAACAATAAATGATTTAGTCCCTTTACTAACAACTGCATCACCCCAAACATTTATTAAACAATATGGCTCGATTGCTCATGAAGGACGCAATGCTTATTCTGTTATTGCGCCCGTTTGTTAAGTAGTTGCCACTAAAAATTCCTCTCCATTTGGCAAATGAAGACCATCGATCCGATTGGTGAAGTAGCGCTCATTAAGATCAGTTGAAGATACATATCGGACTTCTTGTAAACCGGCCTTGCGAGCCATCTCTATAATTTCTGGTGGCGTGAAGAAGCTGATAAAAGGCGTTCCACTTGCTTGTGCACCTTCCTTCGCCGTATCAACTTCAGAATGTTCCTCGGACTCTGTTGACTCAAACGGCAATAAAAATGTCATAGCCAGCGTGGAGCCAGGAGCTAGCTTCGAAACCTGACGTAATGTCGCTGTGATTGCTTCCTTGGTAAGATATTGTGTAACCCCTGTAGAAACGACTACAGCTGGCTTATTCATGTCGAAACCCGATACCTTTAGTTGCTCTAACCATGACCGACCTGCTTCGAAGTCGACTGGAACAAAGTGTAGCCAATTAGGAATACCAAAGCCAAGTTCAACCAAGCGTTTTCTTTTCCAAGCTTGTGTTTCGGGTTGGTCAACTTCGAATATCTGGATTCGGGAGGCAATCTCCGTTCGACGCTGGGCAAAGGTGTCTAGTCCAGCGCCGAGAATCACGTACTGGGTAACATTGTGATTGGATTGCTCGGTAATCAGATCCTCAATGAAACGGGCACGGGCAACAATAGAAGCACGGAACCCCCTAGAAAACTTTTGATCCATGTCGGGTCTTTGGCGCCATTCATTGTCGGGATCAATCAATTGTAAGCCGACCTCATCTTCAAGCACATACGGTGGTGAATCGACCTGTACATGCAAAGCACGCCACAATGCAACCCGTATTGCTGTGTGATCAGGTTCTGTATTTTTTTTATCATGCATAATTTTATTTCTCCTTTCGTTTACTCAATCTTTATTCGATAATCGAAATGTATAATAAAGTACAAGCCCTTGGGATATTGAAAAAGTTCAGAAAAGGCGTCTTAGCCTATTCAGGAAAAGCACCCGATTGCGGAATGGGGGAAAACTTTGTGGTCTGGCAACATCAAAACTTATATAAAAGTAACTTCATCATGCTTCTGAAATTTGGAATCATGCCCAAAACAGAATATAGTAAGCGAGTTTTTAATGGAAGTTTATGAATATATTTTGATCTAAAAATAGACAAGGCTGCCATTCTTTCTAGTTTGCCGTTTAATTGGTCAACGGTATTAATATCATCCACTGTCCATTTGTGTACAGCTCCTGTTGTTTCTTTTAGGCGGTCTTTTCCGGAATTTACCACAAAGGAACTCATTACATCAAAAGCGATCTGTCCTTTTGGAAAATTACTTGTTATCAGGTTAAGCAGTTCTTTTACTTCATCTTCAGTAAGATATTCCAACACACCCTCTGCAAGGATTATGGTTGGTTGGTCCTTTGGAATTTCATTTAGCCAGTTTAGATCCGTAATAGAAGATGAGATCATTACGTAGCCTTTTTGACTTTTAAAAAAGGACTTACGTAATTCGATAACCTCGGGGAAATCCACATCAAACCAATTTACCATGGACGGCGGATTAATTCTTGTTATTCTTGTATCCAGACCGCAACCAAGATTAAGCACCGTTGCGCTAGGATGCTTTTTTATAAATTTCTGCAGCCATGTATCCAATTGCTTCGCTCTTATGACCATGATTTCGTTCCCAAAATGACTGACATTTTCAAAGTCGTAATCAATCATGTGAAGGAACTCTGCTGCCTTTTTATCATCAAGAATTGGATTTTTTGAACGGCTGTCCTGAGCCTTTGCCTGCAAAGTGATCAGAAGAGTTTCTTTTTCCTCTGATAAGTTAATTTTACGAGAATCCATTATTCTTTTTCTCCTTCTTTTATTCCGTTAAATGACCCTTATGTGGAAAATAGGTGCCCCCTTTTCTTCACTTACGATAAATTTTAAGCAAGGTTTCAACTACGCCACAATCTGGCTCGATTGTTGAAGTATGTATAAATCATTAATTTTTACTTTTCAACTCTAAAAGTATAGGAGTTATATTTAATAAAATGGATAGTATCGTCAAAAACCATAACGCTGTCTCCATTGTAGGCACTACATCTAATAAAGCAGACCAATCCTCCACTTTTACCCAATCGGATACCATCCTGTATTCTGCGACAAGTGTTAGCGCTGTAAATGATAAACCCAATGCCATTGCCAATTTATAATCTTTTCCTGTTCCATACATATAAAGATTTATAAAAGTTGCTATTATAGCAATGACCCCTAATATTATCCACATCATTTAGCCCCCTTTATATTTTATAATGGCCCGATTACCGAACAAGCACAAATCTTTGTTCGAGAATCACGCCCGTTAATTAAACAGTTATTACTTTGTTGATTCTAAAATAAATCCAAAACGTAAGGGTATATGTATTGTAAAGTGCAAATAAAAAGAGCAATCAAGCCTATTGTGGATATTAAAAATCACAATCATTGAAACCTAAACCCCATAAGTTTGATCTGGGACTTGTGCAGCAATACTAAACATTGGGCCTATACCAATAAGGGTTACTAATATGAATATCAATCCATGTATCAAATATACTCCTGCCTTAAACAATTAACCACCTGCTCTCTCTAGTCTCGATCGTTATAATTCTCACTCCGTTAAATGGCCCGAATGTTGCTTACTTTTATTGTAACAAAATTTCGCGTCTTTTTTACAAACCTTTTGGGATAATGCTTTGTCCAAAGGAGTTTTATGCGCGGTATAGAAAGATCCTGTCATCATATAAATGGGTAACTATTTTTGATCCACCTAAAAACCCCCACTTGTATTCATACATGACAAGTAGGGGTTTTATTTGACTTCGACTTCTGATTCTAATGGGAGTTCCGTTTTCAACACGTCCTTTTCTTAAATTGCCAACTTACTATACTCGTTGATCTGTTCTTCTGTTAATTGTCCGATAAAGTGATAAAAGCTAATGGACTTCATGCCATTTCTCTCGCAAATCAACAAGTAACCACGGTATGCTGCAACACAAATGTTTTCCATTATTTTCCCTCCTATTTGTTATATAACAGATATAACTTTATGTTGATAATATATAACAGTTTTGCGATTTTGTCAATAATCATTTTAGAAAAAAGTGAAAATAATTACACAGAAAAAGGAATGCCCACAGTTTACATAAATTCTTCGTTTCATCATCTTGGTTTATTAGAAATTATGGACAACACTGTTATAAAACACAAGAACGGTTCTAATACTTCCGACAGAAATGAAAGCATTAGAACCGTTCCCCTTGTTCCAAACAGCATGGATGACTATCTTTTTATGTTCAGACGACACCCATCTACTTATTAGGCTACGGCCTCTCAGTTTCTTGAAGAAAGAATGAAAAACAACCTTAGCTATTTAATGAAGAATGGCATATAGAGGATAATTCCTAGTAAAATCATCGTAATAAGTAGCACAATACTTTTCCAACGTTTTCGCCTCCAGAATAAAAGGGAAACGATGATACTTTGTATAAATATCATGGTTGCCCCGATGATGACCATCCAAAGAGAGCCGAAAAAGTTTCCTAACATATTGATGAGGATCCCAACAGGCATTAAGGCGATTACAATGATAGCGACGGGACTTCCTTTAATTCGTTCTAAAATCTCTGTACGTTTAGTTTCAGGAAATTGATCGTATTCAATAAGCGCAAACCACCCAGTAAGGATAACGATTGCACCTAGTACTGAGATTGAACCCATATGAAAACCTCCCTTTATGATCATACTAACCAATTTCTTTGCAATTGAAACAACATGGAGAACCTGGAGCTACTATAAAATGTAGGAGCTGAACGATTCTCATTCCTGATTTGGGATTAACCGATATCCCCAAACGAACTTGCGTTACAATAGATTCTTTTGAAGACAGATGAAAGACTAGTAAGGTAGCTTCAAACTTACTTTCATTTTCCGTTAAGCTATTCCGGCCTTATGAGTTTCATAGGAATACTTGCCTTACTACTAGAATAGAATCATTAATAACTACATGGTTCATACACTCGGAGGATTCTGTTTTTATAAAAAACGCAGGACTCTTTCTTTAGTTATAGATGTTGAAAAACACCTAACAAAATGAAACAGTCTAAATCAATTTTATGAAAAGGGGTATCTAGCATGCGTAAATTTTTAAAACATTTTATTAATGGTGAATGGGTGGAGTCTACCGGTACAAAGACGGTTGATGTCATCAACCCGGCAACAGAAGAAGTAATCGGTCAAATTAGTGATGGAACAAAAGAAGATTTAGATAAAGCTGTTGCTGCAGCCCGCGCAGCCTTCCCATCATTTTCTCAGACAACAAAGGAAGAACGCATTGACCTATTAAATCGGATTGCCGATGAATATGAGAACCGCAAAAACGATATCGTGGAAGTCATTACGGAAGAATTGGGAGCCCCTATTTCCATAAGTGAAAATACGCATTACGTCTTGGGGTTATCCCATTTCCGACAAGCTGCAAAAGAGCTAGAAAGCTTTGAATTCACCGAGAGACGTGGGAATACGGTCATTCGAAAAGAACCAATTGGTGTAAGTGGACTAATTACTCCTTGGAACTTTCCAACGAACCAGCCATCAACGAAGCTTGCTAGTGCTTTTGCTGCCGGAAGTACAGTCGTGTTAAAACCATCAGAACTTACACCATTTGCAGCAATTATACTCGCTGAGATCTTTCAAGCGGTTGGTTTACCAAAAGGTGTCTTTAACCTTGTAAATGGTACAGGTGAAGTCGTCGGAAATGGGATCAGTTCTCATCCTGATATTGACTTTGTATCTTTTACCGGATCCGGTCCAGTTGGTCAAAAGATCACTGAAAATGCCGCAAAAAATATTAAAAAAGTGGCGCTCGAACTTGGAGGGAAATCACCACTTATCATACTTGATGACGTCGACATGAAAAAAGCAGCAAAAATTGCGGTTACGAATGTTGTCTTAAACTCCGGTCAAGTATGTTCAGCAGCAACACGTACACTCGTTCCAAAGTCAAAGATAAATGAATTCACCGATGCAGTAAAGGAAGTCCTACCTAATTTTCCATTTGGTGATCCACAGAATGCTACTAATTTCTTTGGACCACTCGTTTCCGAGAAACAATACAATCGTGTACAAGGTTATATAAAGAAAGGAATAGAAGAAGGTGCAACACTCCTAATTGGCGGTACTGGTAAACCAGAAGGATTGGAAAAAGGATACTATGTCAAACCAACCGTCTTTACCAATGTGAAAAACGATATGGTTATCGCCCAAGAAGAAATCTTTGGACCAGTCATGTCCATCTTAACTTATGACGATCTTGATGAAGCGATTGAAATTGCTAATGATACGGTATATGGATTAGCCGGATATGTCGTTGGTGAGGACAAAGAAAAAGTGCGGAAAGTCGCAACTTCAATCCGGGCGGGTCTTATTAATGTCAATGGTGCTCCTTTTGACTTCGCAGCTTGTTTTGGAGGTTATAAACAATCTGGAATCGGGCGTGAGTGGGGAGCATTTGGTATAGAAGAATATTTAGAAATTAAATCAGTAGTTGGCATGCCTTCTTAGAGAATCGAAACCATGTAAGGGGCCACCTACTATCAGTGATAACTGATAGTGGTGGCCTTCCCTTTTGGAATATCCTTATCTAGTTCCACAAATCATGCTATCTTCTAATCAGTTTTAGCCAAGAATAGAATGGCTGTTCCAACTGCCGTAACAAAAAATACAATTGAGTTTAACTCACTTCAGAAACTGAATACCCAAAAAGGCTTCTGCTTATCCTTTGATATGGCATCTAGGACGAAAATGAGAAAGTTTCATATATTGAAATCAAAGGAGATGGTGGATATGTATATTGAAAATGATAAAGACATGGACTATATGCTTGAGGTCGACCGAATGATTAATGAAGGTCTTGGTGGTGGAACGATCGAGTACGATTATCAGCTACAACAACTAGAGGTCCCGGATACCAATCAACCAAGAAAGAAAAACGATACGATAGAAAAGTGATTAGGAACAAGGACAGGTACCTACCCCATTCAACTGGGATGAGTTACCTGTCCTCACTGTTGCTGTTGTACTTAATAAGTCATTTAATGATCCTTAATTTCTTTCGCGGCAGAATGTAATCCTACCTAACTAGTTTTCCCTTGACCAAATGGATCTGGGCTCAGACCCTTTTTCTAATAAAATACATTTTAGTAGGTACGCTAATTTTTATCCTTTTTTTGTAGAGAAGGAAATGCGATATAACAGTTAATTCATGTCTTTGCTTCTTTCTTCCATTCTCTCAACTAGTTTAAATAGAAAGCGATAAATTAACCGAAAAGCTTCCTCTAATGACATCTCTTCTTTAAACCCATTCACATAATTCAAGGCAAAATTCAAATCAAACAAGCCATCCGTTTGATTAAAAATCAATTCAAATCTTGCTTCATCTCCATGTAATTCTTTCCTTAAGTTTTCTTTAAGGGATATCTCAAACTTTTTCTGCAGCTGCAATCCTACCATGACGTCGTATGTTCCAAATAGATCACTCAATTCCAATGTGATGGCATCGACGCCGATGATTTCCAACCATTTAGATTCTAAGTATAAAAATTCATTCTTGTGTTTTTGAAGGTAGTCGATCGGCTGTTCTAAAAAAGCGAATGATTCTTCAGAGAGAGTTTCTTCTGTATTTTTATCACATTTTTCAATATAAGCATCTTGGAAACGTGTCGTAGGATCTTTTTCTATTAATGTAACGTCATTTGAAATTAATTCATGTTCCTCCATATACTCTTTTTCTTCTTGATAAATTTCAAACGAAGGTGTAGCTTGTTGCTCTTCACTCATCAATGATGAAATGTATTGTTTCATTCGTTTATGTAACATTGGTAAATCCTCCTGTATTTGATTGTACAGTAATACTTTAGTGCATTTTGGATTAAGCAAATCCATTTCGTATGCTTTAGCGTGTACGTTTTCCACCTCTTATTGTAGTACCTGAATTGCCTTTTTGTCGATTCTTATTAGGTCTTCTATTGGAAGAACGCGTGGCAGTATTCTTTCCGTCTCTTCTACCACCATCAGAGGGTTTTGCTTTTTTTAATTGTTCGTTGCTTATTCTTTGATAATCCTCACGATCAGGGATACTGACTCCTTTAATCACTTGTATTTCCAATCTTTGATGAATCCCTTTTTCAATCAAACGTAGGAACTCTAAATCCTTAGGAGCCATTAAGGTAAAGGCAACCCCATCGCCACCTGCACGGCCAGTACGTCCAATTCGGTGAACATAACTTTCCACATCATGGGGAATATCATAGTTGTAAACATGTGTCACTCCTTCGACATCCAGTCCCCTTGCAGCAACGTCTGTTGCAACTAGGACTTGAGTTTTCGCCTCACGAAAACGTTTCATCGCTTTTTCGCGTTTAGACTGGGATAAATCACCGTGCAACTCGTCTGAATTGTACCCATTGGCAATCAAAGCTTCGTGAAGTTTTCTGACACGAATTTTTGTTCGGCAAAATATGATCGCTAAAAACGGTCGATGTTCTTCGATTAAATGGAATATAGTTTCTTGTTTTCTCCGATCCGTTGTTTCAATCACAACTTGTTTAATTTCTTCAACCGTTACCTTTTTTGCTTTTACTTCAATGAATTCTGGCTCGTTCATATATTTTTTGGCAAGAGATTTAATTTCTTTTGGGATAGTCGCAGAGAATAACATGGTTTGTCTGGTAGAAAGTGTTTCATGGATGATGTCATCTACCTCTGGAAGAAAACCCATCTGTAACATTTGGTCAGCTTCATCTAACACAAGCATCTGAACCGTTGAAAGATCAAGGCTTTCACGGCGAATATGATCTAATAACCGACCAGGAGTTGCAACGACAATATGCCTGTCCCCTTTTAACTTTTTTAATTGACGCTCCACATCTTGACCACCATACACAGCTAACGTATGTATGCCTTCTACGTTCTCAACCATTCTTTTTATCTCTTTTGAAATTTGCTGAGCCAATTCTCTTGTTGGGGTTAAAATAAGTGCTTGAACATCCGACTTGTGCACATCAATCTTTTCAATCATAGGAAGAACAAAAGCCAACGTCTTTCCTGTTCCCGTTTGTGCTTTTGCAATAACATCCTTCCCCTCCAGTACGGATGGAATCGTCCGTTCCTGGATGGAGGTAGGAGCTTCTATTCCTAATGACTTTAATGTATGGTTTATCTCTTTTCGAATACCTAGTTGTAAAAAATCAGGCATGGCTAATCACGTCTCTTTTCTTATAGTAATGCCTTTATTTTTGTTCCAAGGCTTTTTAACTATAGCATATTGATTAGTATTTACGGAGTGGTTGGGATTATTATGTTGTATTTCCTTTTTTCTTGAATGTGACCCCAAAAAGTTAAAGGGAAACAGATAAACTGTTCCCCCGCTAATCGTTTATTTAGACTTACTTAAAAAAGATGCTGGCACATCAGCTTTAAATGTTAAAATTTTATTTGTTGTTGGGTGTTGGAAGGTTAGGGTCTTCGCATGTAAACCGAGTCTGCCAATTACATTCCTCTCCTTAGATCCATATTTTTTGTCACCAACAACCGGATGCCCAAGATCTTGCATATGGACTCGAATTTGATTTTTTCTACCAGTTTCAAGATTCAATTCTAATAAAGAAAAATCTGCATTACCCTGAATGAACGTATAGCGTGTTTTAGCAAGTAAACCATCATTAGGCGTTTGACTGGAATACATAAGATGTGTTTTCGTTTCTCTTAGCCAGGACGTGATATAGCCTTCCTTCTCTGTAAACCTACCTTCAACTAAAGCCACGTATGTCCGCTCTTTAACGGCCTTTGCCCAATTATCCTGTAGTTTCCTTTTCACATGCTCACTCTTTGCAAACATCATCACACCTGATGTGTCTTTATCTAAGCGGTGCACGACAAAAACTCTATTTTCAGGGTCTTCCCTCTTCACATATTTCATTAATTGATGCAATGCCGTCTGCTGTTTTTCTTTTTCCGTCGCAATCGATAATAATCCAGCTTCCTTGTTAATGACAATAATATCCTCGTCTTCATAAAGAATCTGCATTCCAATTAACACATTTTGCTTTACTGCTGCTTTATTTTTTAAAATCGTGACCGTTTGACCGGGTTTTAATTGGTAATTAAACCGTTTTTCGATATGATCATCAATCGTTACTTGACCTCTAGCCAAGATGGACTTTACTGAATTTCTACTTCGATTAGACATTACCTTTAATAAAAAGGATAATAATTCATCGGGTTCTTTTACCTCAATGATTATATTTTTGGCATCTTTTCGATAGTTGGATCTTTTTTTAGACATGCTGCATGCTCCTTAAAATAGTGAAATTATGATGGATGTATCTTTAAGATTAGTAGGTGTGGGCTGGAAATGCAAATGGGAATAAAAATAGAACCTTAGATTGAATAAAATTAACGCTTATAGTCGTCTCATATGCTCCATTTTCATCCCATGGGGAAAGCTCCCAGAGTCCAGCTTTCTGGAACTTCACTTCGAGTTTGGATATATTTACTAAAGAACTTATTTTATTAAAATTATAAAGGGTTATAATTAAGTTAATCAAACTTATAATCAAGATAAAATAGGAACTTTGAGGTGTGATAGAAACGGATACTATACCAACATGTTACTACCCTCATCTTCCTCAATTGAACGTACATACATAATTCAGCCAAGCAATCTTGAAAAAAATGATTCCATCTATTTTTTTAATAAGCTTTTGGAACTCTTAGTTGATCACTTTAAAACTGGGACCCCAATTTTCCCTCTTTCCTTCCTCCACATCCCCAAACCTCCCATACTCCTTCCAAAACTCCATCTCCACCGTTCCCGTCGGTCCATTTCGATGCTTCGAAATAATAACCTCTGTCAGCGTAGGACTTTCCGCCTTTCGATTATAATAATCCTCCCTGTAAAGAAAAGCGATGACATCTGCATCTTGTTCAATGTTTCCCGATTCGACACCTCGAGAAAGCTGGGACAGGAGAACAATTGGTACTTTTAATTCCATAGCAAGAAGTTTTAATTCCCTCGTAATCTCACCAATTTCTAAATCTCGCCGTTCTTTTCGGATGGTAATTGGGGTGATGAGTTGCAAATAATCGATGATGATGAGGGGATTGCTGCTTGGATCTTGTTGAACGGTATTCCGAATCGTTGCACAGATCTGGGAAAGGGTACGCTTCGTATCAAAAATGGCTAAATCCCACGATGCAATCGTACCGATAGCCCGAAATGCTTTTTCATAATCCTCCTCTGAAAATAGTAGGTTTCGCCATTTTCTCCCGTCCATCAGCCCTTCAGCAGAAATCATACGCTCCAGGAGTTGCTTCGTTCCCATTTCCAATCTAATCACGGGGACGACAGAAAGTCCCCATACCTAAGGTAAAGGAGACAAAGTTTGAAGGAAATATAGCCATCCATCAAGCAACAGAAGAAGAAATAACGCTTATTTTTTTAGTAATTTTATGTGAAAAAAATAGGAACAAGGTCACTTTAGACCAAGTCCCCATTTTTTAATTCTAAAACAGAAGCCAATTGGTAAAATTTTACTCTTATGGAATTACAATTACACCAAAATCCAATTAATAGTCTACTTACGATAATCTATTAGTTGTTGATTCAATTCCCTAGTACTACTATAAACCTTTTTATAAATAGCAAATAGTCCTTTGTATTTCACTACATTTTCTGGTATGGGCTGATAAACTTTATCAACTTTTAAGAATTCATTCGCACATTCTTTAAGTGAGTTAAACCAGCCACAACCATATGCTGCTAACATAGCTGCACCCATAGCTGGTCCTTCCTCACTTTTCATTTTCAAGATATTTGCATTAAAAATATCTGCTTGAATTTGCAACCAGGATTCATTCTTCGCTCCTCCACCAATAGACACAATAGTATCAATGTCTTTTCCATTTTCACGGAGGATTTCTACAGACTCATTTAAAGAAAACGTGATACCCTCTAGTACAGCCCGAGCAAATTGTTTTATATCATGAGAAGCATCCATTCCAAGGAAGCTTCCACGAATACTTGCATCCATATGCGGTGTTCTCTCCCCAACAATATATGGGGTAAATATGAGTCCATTTGAACCTACTGGTACCGAGTCCACATCAGCTAGTAATTCATCAAAGTTGATCTCTTTTGCAAATATATTTTTAAACCAGGAAAGGCTATAGCCCGCAGCCAAGGTTACTCCCATCGTGTAAAATGCTTTTGGTACAGCATGGTTGAAGTAATGAACTTTTCCTTCAAATTCCTTGTCACCATTTCCTTCATAGGATAAAACTACACCAGATGTTCCGGTACTTACTAATGTCTTCCCTTCTTCTAAAATTCCCGTTCCAATTGCACCACATGCGTTATCTGCTCCACCTGCAAATACTTTGGTTGATACACTCAATCCAGTAGCCTCGGCAATTTCTGCTTTAATGCTCCCTACCTTATCATACGAATCAACAAGTGGTGGGCAAATTTCCGGATCTATATCCAATAATTCACAAATTTCTTTACTCCATGCTTTATCAGCAATATCTAAAAGAAGTGTACCTGCTGCATCAGAATATTCCATATGGAGATGACCTGTTAATTTCAATCGAACATAATCTTTCGGTAATACAAATGACTTGGCTTTGGTGAAAATTTCTAATTCGTGATTTTTCACCCAAAGAATCTTAGGTAAGGTAAACCCTTCTAAGGCAATATTTTTCGTAATATTTAGCAATCGTTCTTTGCCTACTTGTTCATTAATCTCTTCACATTCTTTGGTTGTACGTGTATCATTCCAAAGAATGGCGTTTCTTAACACTTCATCATTCTCACCCAGCAATACCAAACCGTGCATCTGTCCAGAAAAGCTAAGTCCTTCAATATCTTCCGGATTTCCTTTAAAATTCTTGAGTAGTTCTGATAATCCGGCAATAGTTTGTTCAACCCAATCATCTGGTTTTTGTTCACTGTATCCAACCTTTTCTTGGATAAGTGGATAGAACTTCGATACTTCCTGAGTAACTTCTCCTAGCTGGTTGACTAATATAATTTTAACGGAACTTGTCCCTAAATCTACTCCAATAACATATTTCATCTGAAACTCTCCCACATATTAATTAATCATACATATTAAAGTTACACTGTTTTCTACAAAACTAATAATCCCCGAAATACAAAAATTCACGAAAAGAACCTAGAAGAAAGACGAAGGCGCTTAATCGGAAGGTCTTCGTCTTTTCTTCTTATCGATAAGGAATATTCTTTTTAAATATTACTCACTAGTGAAAGTAGTTAATAAATATTGATTAATAGTCGCTTTAATTTGTTCAAGTTTACCCGATTCATTCTTGATTTCTTTTAAACCTAAGGCATGTTCTTCTAGTCTGTGAAAGTCTATATTTCCTTCAACTATATCAAGTCCAATGCCTTCATTGAAAGATTTGTAGCGTTCTTCAATCACCTTTTCAAGTACTTTGTCATCAATTAAACGTTGTGCTACTTTTAATCCAACCGCAAAACTATCCATTCCAGCGATATGTGCAGAGAATAAATCTTCTGGTGTAAAAGAACCACGGCGAACTTTCGCATCAAAATTCAACCCCCCACGACCTAAACCACCATTTTTTAAGATTTCATACATAGATAAAACAGTACTATGAAGGTCTGTTGGGAATTCATCGGTATCCCAACCTAATAGTGGGTGTCCTTGATTCGCATCCACGGATCCTAACATATTATGAATGCGTGCATAATGTAACTCGTGTTCAAAAGTATGACCAGCTAGAGTTGCATGGTTCGCCTCTATATTAAATTTGAAAACATCTTCTAATTCATAATGTTGTAAAAATGCATAACCACTTGCAACATCGAAATCATATTGATGGGATGTAGGCTCTTTTGGTTTTGGTTCAATTAGGAATTGAGCATCAAAACCAATTTCTTTTGCATAGTCATTTGCCATATGGAAGAAGCGCCCTAGGTTATCCATTTCTAGTTTCATATCAGTGTTTAATAAAGTTTCATATCCTTCACGTCCTCCCCAGAATACATAGTTTTCAGCGCCTAGCTCCTTACCAACTTCAAGTCCTTTTTTCACCTTAGCTGCGGCATATACAAATACATCTGCATTGTTTGAAGAACCCGCACCATGAACAAAACGTGGGTGACTAAAGTTATTTACCGTATTCCAAAGTAATTTTGTTTTACTATCTTTCATGTAATCTTTTATCATATCAACAATGACATCTAGATTTTTATTGGTTTCTTTTAATGTATCTCCTTCTGGTGCAATATCTACATCATGAAAACAAAAATATGGAACACTTAGTTTCTCAAAAAATTCAAATGCTGCTTCCACACGTGCTTTTGCACGGTCCATTCCTTGATATTTATCCCAAGGGCGAATAGCTGTACCATCTCCAAAAGGATCTGATAAATCTTCTGTGAAGGTATGCCAGTAAGAAACACCAAAACGTAGTATTTCCTCCATAGTTTTACCGTTTATTATCTCTTCTGGATTATAAAATTTAAATGCAAATGGATTATTTGAATTAACACCTTCATACTTGATGTTCGTGACGTTGTTGAAATAGGTCATGTTAATAGCCTCCTCAATGTTTATATAATACCTCGGTATTTACCGAGCTAGAGCCCGATGAGATAAGTATTTTCTAACTTATTAAATTGATTAGATTCCCATACTAAGCGAGATTAGATGTTTCCGAATTTTATATTTATCCTTCAGTCACCGTGTTTTCATTCATTATTCCAGAAATAGAAATCCATTGTTTAGAGGTTGAAGATTGTTCAACTGCCTGTAAAACTGCTTGATTATATACGCCATCAATAAAATTTGGGCTTGGACTAAAACCTTTATCTACACCATTTAGTAATTCTACCAATAAATTGATAAACGTATGTTCATAACCAATTATATGTGCTGAAGGCCAATAGGCACTTGCATATGGATGCTCATCTTCCGTGCAATTAATTAATCTAAAACCCTGAAGACCAGGCTCATCCTCATGAAAATAAACTTCTAAATTATTCATATTCTCAAGATCCCAACGAATAGAGCCTTTTTCGCCATTAATTTCGAAACGATTTCCATTTCTATTTCCTCCCGCAAAGCGTGTAGCTTCAAAAGTACCAACAGCCCCATTTTCAAAGCGAGCAATAAATATACTTGCATCATCTACATCCACTTCCCTATATTGAGTAGATGTAGATGATGCTTGTCCAGTTAATCCTGAACTACCTGCTTCTGATGGACGATGCTTAATAAATGTTTCCATAATACCAGTTACTTCTTTGAATTCTCCAACTAGAAATCTAGCTAAGTCAATGCTATGAGCTGCTAAATCACCTAGTGCTCCTGATCCACTTACACTTTTATTCAATCTCCAAACAAGTGGGAACTCTGCATCCATAATAAAGTCTTGTAAATACTGTGCTCGTATATGGTAGATTTTACCCAACCTACCACTTTCTATTAACTTTTTAGCATACTGAACAGCAGGAGAAAAACGATAATTATAATTAACCATATGAATAACATTATTTTTTTCAACAGCCTCTAACATTCTTCTTGCTTGATCCAATGTCATTGCAATAGGTTTTTCACAGTACACATGTTTTCCCGCTTCTGCAGCCGCTATAGCAATTTCAGCATGACTATTGTTAGGTGTTACAATATCAATTAAATCAATATCCTCTCGTTGAATCAGATGTCGCCAATCTGTTTCATAGCTCATCCACCCCATTTTAGCTGCTGCTTCTTTTACTCCTTTTTCGTCTCTTCCACATAACGCTTGCATAACTGGCTCAACATTTGTCTCAAAAAAGAAGGAGACATCTCGGTAGGCATGGGAGTGGACTTTTCCCATAAACTTATAACCAACCATCCCGATTCTAACTTGTTTTTTGTTTACGCCCACCATAATTTAGTAGCACCTTCCTTAATTAGTTTATCTTTTAGAAATGATACCGCTTTTGTAAAACCCTCTTCTACACTCATTAATCCATCTTCATGTTCTATACTTATTGCTCCTTCATAGCCAACGAGTTGAAGTGCACTAATAATGTCTCTCCAAGTATCTTCTCCATGACCATAACCAACAGTTCGAAACACCCATGAACGCTTAGCAATTTCACGATAACTTTTTACATCCAGAACTCCATTCAACCCACCGTTTTGCGGATCAACTTTCGTGTCCTTTGCATGAAAATGGTATAAAGCATTTGCATTGCCTAATTCCTTGATGCAAGCAACCGGATCCATTCCTTGCCAGAAATAATGACTCGGGTCAAAGTTTGCACCAATTTGCTGACCGCATTCTTTTCTAAGACGTAATAAAGTTTCTGTATTATAAACTACAAAACCCGGATGAGGTTCAATAGCAACTTTTACATTATTTTCTTTTAAAAATTCATTCTGTTCTTTCCAATAAGGAATTACCTTTTCATTCCATTGCCATTCAGATACCTCAGAAAAGTCATTCGGCCATGTACAGGTAACCCAAACAGGATTTAAGGAAAATTCTGACTCCCCTGGGCAACCTGAAAAATTTACAACATGCTCTACACCTAGTTTAGATGCAAGAAGAACTGTGTCTTGAAATCTTTGATGATCCTTTTCTGCAATATTTTTATTCGGATGTAAAGGATTACCATGGCAGCTAAGTGCACTAATTTCAAGTCCACGTGATACAAATGCTTCTTTAAATTTATCTAGTTTAGCTCCATCTGCTAATAATTCACTGGGGTTACAGTGCGCATCCCCTACAAATCCACCTGTTCCAACTTCTACCATTTCCAAACCTTGTTCTTTAATGTAATCCAATGCTTCCTCTAATGACTTATCCGAAAATAAAACTGCAAATACTCCTAATTTCATGTGATCCACCCCTTAATAATTTATAGAAAAATTAATTGCTAATTGAAACTAAACTTAATAGCTGTCTTTATTTCTCAGATCCAGATGTAATTCCACTTACAATATATTTTTGTAGGAATATAAATGCCAGAATAATAGGTGCAGCAGCTATAGTTGAAACAGCCATAAGACTATCCCACTCTGTTCCATATTGTCCAATGAACTTAGTAATTCCCATAGTTAAAGGACGGATACTTTCATCGGTTGTAAGAGTTAAAGCAAAGATTAAATCGCCCCACGAAAACAGAAAACTGAAAGTACCAACTGTTAATAACGTTGGCTTCGTTAATGGTAGAACCACCTTAATAAAAGCTGTAAAACGGTTACAACCATCAATTACCGCTGCTTCTTCTAATCCTCTAGGTATTGATAAAAAGAAAGGCCGCATGATTAATATTGCAAATGGTAAAGCAAGTGTTGTATTTCCAATAATCATTGCTGGGTAACTATTTAATAAGTTGATATTACTAAAAAAGATAAATAGTGGCATCGCCATTAAAATTCCTGGAACCATTTGAGTTACTAGTAATATTAGTAAAAATACACCACTTCCTTTTAACTTAAATCTTGCCATGGCATATGCTGCTGGTAAAGCTAATATAAGTGTAAGTAACGAGGTACCTACAGCAATAATTAAAGAATTTTTAAGGTACATTAAAATACTTTGGTCTTCAATTAAATTCTTTATATAGGCATCAAATTGAATATTCTCAGGAATAATCATCGGAGGAGTTGAAAATACATCAACAGTTGGCTTAATAGATGTTGTAATCATCCAATAAATAGGAAACAAGAAGATTCCGGTAATAATTACAGCGATAAGAAACAACCCATATTGTTTTATACTATACTGTCTCACATGGATTCCTCCTTCCGAACCATATAGAGATAAATTAGTGAAATGCACAGTAAAATGACTAATATTATTGTTGCAACAGCTCCACTTAATCCAAAGTCGAAGTTAATAAAAGCAAGTTCATAACCATAGAATGGTAATACCTGTGTCGCATTAACTGGTCCACCACCAGTCATGATTAAAATAATATCAAAGACCTTAAATGTATATATTATTCCTAATATTAAAATAACTAATACAGCTGGTCTCAATAAAGGAACTGTTATTTTAAAGAAAGACTGGAATTTATTTGCTCCATCAATTTTTGCAGCTTCATATACATCAGTCGGAAGCGCTTGCAATGCTGATAAAAGTAAAATCATGTTGAATGGTATACCAATCCAAATGTTTGTTATAATAATAGCTATAAGTGCTGTACTTTGTTGCCCTAACCAGTTAATAGGTTCACTCAAAATACCTATTTGAACAAGTATATAATTAATGACACCATAGTCTACATCGTATAACCATTTAAATAAGTTCCCTGTAATAACAAGTGGGGTCAACCACGCTAATAACATAATGGAACGAAAGAAATTTCTAAGCGGAAACTTTTGATTAAAGAAAAGTGCAAGTAAAAAGCCAATCCCTAATTGAAAAACAATACTGGAAACAGTATAGATTGTCGTATTTTTTAGGGAAATTAGAAACTTCTCACTTTGAAACACCTCTACATAGTTCGCTAACCCTACAAATGGTTTTTCCCCTCTCAGATTTGCGATAGATACATCCTGAAAACTAATTACTATATTATAGAAGATTGGATACAACATAAAAAACAATACAAAAAGAAACGCTGGCAGAATAAAAATATACTTGGAAGCATTATTTCTTATCAAAGATGACTTCTCCTTCTTTGGATTTGGGGCATTTTTTAGATTTAGGTTTCTTTTAGATTCTGAATTGTCTTTAGTAATAACCTTAGCATTTGCCTCCACTACTACTCCTCCTTGATAAATAGGGGAAGCTAGTTCCCCACTTAAAATATTATTAAGGTAATAATGGATTAATTTTCTCTGCTGATTCTTTCATAACTGTTTCTACGTCCTCATCTGTTAATGCTCGTTGAATTGCTTCCTGAACGATTGTTGATATTTCTGGATAATTAGATCCATAAGCCCTTGGCTTTGCAGTTTGTATTTGCTGAACAAACACTTGCATTTGTTTATCTTCATTCCACTCATACTGCTCATCTTCGGCTACATCTGAACGATTAGGTAACTGTCCTCCAAGTTCATGTAATGGCCCCATAACGTCTGGTTGTTGTGTCCATTTTAAGAACTCCCAAGCCTCATCCTTATTTTCCGTTGTCGATGTTATTGCCCAGTTTTCACCACCAAGAATAGATGCAGCCTGCTTACCTTCCGGCATTAAAGCAACTTCAAAGTTTAAATCTGCAGATTCTTCTCTTAACCTAGGTAGTTGCCAAGGTCCATTAACCATCATTGCAGCCTTTCCAGTTTGAAACTGTACCAATGCATCATTTTGATCCATGTTGATAACATTTTCTGAGATAGAACCGTCGTTAACCATGTCTTGTATTAACTTCATTGCAGAAATTGCCTCGGGGCTATCAAAGTTGTCTAAGTCTGCACCTGATTGCCATAAGTAAGGTAGGAACTGGAAGGTAGCTTCCTCTATTTTTGCACCAGCAATTGCTAACCCCTTCGTTTCAGAAGTTGTTAATTCCTTAGCCACTTCCCTCAGTTCATCCCATGTTTTTGGCGGATTATCTATACCAGCTTCATTAAACAAATCTTTATTATAATAAAGTGCTAACGCGTTACTATCATTCGGTATCCCATAATACTTTCCATCTAACATTACAGAAGCCATAGGGCCTTCATAATATAGGTCTGCTTCCCCCCATTCATTTACCTCATCGGTAATATCTGCAAATACACCAGCTTCAGCAAATGATTGATGGTCGGGATTATCAATTAAAACAATGTCTGGAAGTTCATTCCCTGCTACTCCTTGAAGTAATTTGGTTTTTAAATCACCAAAAGGAATGTAAGTTCTTTTAAATTTAACATTCTCATTACTTTCTTCATATTGTTCTAACAAACCCAGTAATTGATCTTCAGAGGGGGAATCCGGACTGTTGTAATCCCAAACTTCTAGAGTAACAACACCATCAGATTCATCACCACTACCACTTGTCTCACTACCACTACTACAACCAACTAAGAATAATGAGATTAAAATAAAACTAATAACTCCCCAATACATTTTTTCTTTCATTTTCCTACCTCCCTCTACTTTAATATCTTGCAATTGCCCTTGTTCATCCTTTAAAGTATTTAATTAATTTTGGATAGATTGTAGTTGAATTGTTATTGGTACCTCCTTCCCTTGTTGTATGGATTTCAAGGCCCCACCAACTATTGCAAAGCTTTTTATATTATCCCCAATATGGGTAATTGGTTTTCTATTTTCTTTAATTGCTCGTACCATTTCATAGATGGAAAAAACTCGATCTTCATACGGCAATTGAACAAGTGGTAGTTGTCTAGTTGTCCCATCTTCCAATGTTAGGATAGGTAGATCGTCAATCAATTCGATAGTCCCTTTACTACCAACTAACTTAACTTCCCCATTCCAAGATGTTTCTTTACCTCGACTAACCCAACTACCGAAGTAATTAATTAATATATCATCTTCAAAACTAATAGTGGCGCTTGCTACAGCATTACCATCAAACCAGCTCCAAGATGGACGCAAACTTTTAGCGTAAATAGTTTTAGCCTCTTTACCTAAAATGTATCTAAGCATATCGAAATGATGAATACTCATATCTTCAATTAAAATTTCGCTATATTTATCACGCCATCCACCAAACCTTGTTGCTCTTCGAAAGTTCCATTCTCCATACTCCACAATCCCGATTTCTCCACTTTGTACACACTGTCTTACTGCTTCAATTTCAGGTCTCCAACGATAGTTTTGGCTAATCATAATATATTTTTCATACTTCTGTGATTCATGAAATAGTTTAATAGCCTCTTCAAAATTCTGGGTAATAGGTTTTTCCATAAAGACATATAATCCTGCTTCTAGTGCATCTAATGCCAGACTTTTATGTGTTTGTGGGGGAGTTATAATGACAACTGCATCAGCACTAACTTCTTTAAAAGCTTGTAAATGATCTTGGTAGAAAGCTATTTTTTCGTTATTAAGCTTTGTTTTAGCAATTTCAAGATTATCTTCAACGACATCTACAACTCCCACAAGTTCAAGTTCTTCAAAGGTGTCTAAGATTTCCAACCATGATTGTCCGAATCCACCAACACCTATCTGTATTACCCTAACTTTTTCCATCCCCTACACTCTCCTTATTTTTATTAAATCCCTTTACCTCCTTCTAATTTCAAGGAATTAGACAGGATTACAAAAGAATTACACTTATATCAAACCCGCCTAATGATTGCGTTTACATTATTCAAAAACTTCTAAATAGCAGTTTTGACATATTCTAACCAAGAATCTTCTTCAAATGATATACGTTAATCATTTTACAGATATCTCACCTAAATTTATCTTTTATCTAAATATATGATACCTTAAAATTAGCAAAGTAGTTACGTACATCATTTTTATCTCTAATGTATATAATATTTAGCATTTCCTTTTGTCACTATTTCTAATTTAACAATATTTTGTTCGGTATTAATCTTTTCTTCAAGCATTAAATGGTTGAAGACAATTCTGGTTATTAATTCCCCTTGGTAAATTGGGTCCTGACAAATTGTCGCTGAAATTACATCTTGTCTTATGTTTTGGTATATTTCTTTGTTAATATCATGACCAATTAAAATGGGTTTCTTTTTTAAGTCCATCTTTTTAATTCCCTTTGCAACCTCTGAAAGTGCACCACAAGCTACATATATTCCATCAACATTTTTTAAATCTTTTTCTAGGTTAGAAATCGACTTTTCAAAAGCGTAACGATTTAATTTAAGCGGCCCTACAAAATCTAATGTTGTCCTATTTGCCATATATTCTCGAAATCCAATTATTTTTTGTTGCATTTGAAATGTGCTCATTTCCTCCGTTATAACAGCAAACTTCTGTGGATTATTCGTAAAGATATCTAATAACTCTGCAGCTAGTCGACCTGAATCTAAATAATCTGCTCCTACAAAAAATAACCGCTTACTTGATGGAGAGTCATTGTTAAATGTATACACTGGAAAACCTTTGTCAACACCCTTATCTATTAAATTTGTAAAAGGTGTTGAATCTATAGGTGCAAAAACTAAGCCGTTATAGTCATCTGATTCAATAATATTTTCAACAATCTTCATTTGTTCCGCTACGCTATCAGGAGTTTTTATAATTTCGATATTAAATCCATAATGCTGAATATCTTTAAGTGCTCGATTTATTCCCATTTCAATCTCCTCCCAAAAATAATTTGGGTATTCAGGAAATACAAAAGCAACTAAAATATGTTTCCCTTTTGCTAAAAAACTAGCTGATTGATTGGGCTGATAGTTCATTTCTTTTGCTTTTTCTATTACTTTTTTTAATGTTTTCGGGCTTACACTCCCCCTATTATGAAGGGCTCTATCAACAGTTGATGTTGAGAGTCCTAGTTGATCTGCAATCATTTTAGCCGTTACCTTCATATCTTCACACCATACTTTATATACATATTTTAGTTAAATTTTTTTGCCTAATAACTTCATTAATTAATCACCAAAAATTGATTGACGTTAATCAATTTTCATTAATTTCAGTTTATTCTAGATACCTGTCTTTGTCAATACAAAAATTCAAAAAATTATTAATAATATAAGCGATTAGTGATTACTGCTGTTAAATCCTTTTTTTAACCTCTTTTACAATAGAACGTTCACAATATCACGGATCACTCTGATTGAAATATTTTGAGACTTTTCCATATTTGATACACCCCCCCAATTCTACACAGTCATAATTCTCCTACTCATTTCTACTTTCGGATACATCGCAGCAATATGTTCCAGCACATCAATTGCCTCTTCCCGTTTCACACCCGTTCCCCCTCTCTTCTCAATTCATCAAATAACGTTTCTGGTTTTTCCGATTTCTTACGCGTTTGGAATAAGACCGTGTTTTTAGCCTTTGGTCGTTTTATGTAATGTCGTAGATCCTGTCTGCTTTTTAGCCCCGCATCATTCCACTTTTCCAAGATTTTTTCTAAATAGCTAAAGGTCTTCCCACCTTTTTTCACTGCAAATTTAATAGCTTCCATCACAATCTCTTCGTCTAACTCGTCACACCAATCATGTAGGGATTTCATCACAATCGGAGGTAGACTACCAAAGTTTTGTTCGTATGTAACAAGCAATTTTTCTGACGCTATTCTTCTTCCTCTTCTTCTTCTCTCTCTTAAATCATCTATTAAGGGCAAGGTTTCAGTCGTCGATTGGGTAGGTAATTGGTACACAGATGGGTCAACTGAGTGGACCAATGAGTTCAGCTGATAAACCGGTGCACGTCCCTTCTTTCCCTTTTCATAGTGAATAAATCCCTTTTGAATAAGAGTCGCCCTCGCATTAATCAACCCCTGTTTCGATAGTCCCGTTAATTTCATCAATGTGGAATTGGGTACATTAAATTTACACTGACAGCCAACCTTATTCCATATGGTAAATAAGCTATACCATAATACAATTCCGCTGCTGGACATTTCGTTTAATAATAACCAATCCCGAAAAGCACTCATTTCTTTCCACATATTCATGTTTTTTTGCTTCCTTTCGTATTTTTATTTCGGGAGGTGCCTTGTACCTAGCACCTTCCCTATTACTTTCCTTGTTTCTGAATCCACTTCTCAATCACTTCCGGCAAAAATAAAATCTTGCTTCTAATTCGGAAATGTGGAATCTCTTGATCTCGAACTAAATCATAAATGGTATCGGAATGTAAACCTAGAAATGCAGCTACTTCCTTTACGGTCATCGTACGGCGTTCCATGATATCAACCTCCTTTCAATTGTATAATCGAAAGGAATTGGGTTGAGGGGGGATTGATTGGGTTATTTTTGGGGGATTTTTTTAAGCCAAGGAAGAATTTATTAGAAAAAGACCAGTGACCTACTATCCTAGAGTGTTAGCATGGTAGGCACTGATCCAGAATTTTTATTGTGATAATAATGAATCTCGGTAATATCGTCAATTTAGCTATGAGGTCATTCTCCTACCACGCTAACACTTTAAAGCGGGGGAACTGCCCCATAAGTCTAGATAACAGTTGATATAGTACTTAAGCAAATTGAATTACCAAATGAAGTTTTTCTTTTTAAGAATAATAATTTTGTTACTAATCTAAAGGAAATTCTTGAAGAATTAAATTTGCCAATTTATCTGTTCGATCATTGATATCTTCAATTGTCCAAGTTTTTTTATTTTCGATTGTTTCACCTTCACGGATAATTGACTCATTTATAAAAAGTTTTGTACGTAACCCAGTATATTCATCAGAATCACTAGGTTGGTAATCACGCTTATCTACGAAACTCTTGTCACTCATTTCCGTATTATATCCGGTGAGGGTTAGATTTCCTAATTTGTGCATATTCTCTTTTTGTAGGTTAGTTGCAAGATCAATATTTTCTGGTGAAATCATCTCTTTCCAACTATCTTTTAAATTAACATTTTGTGGAAGAATATGCTCGAGAGACCACACAGGTTTTCCGTTATTATTATACTTATCTAAAGTATCTTTATTTTGCTTATTGAAAAAATGGCCATAATTACGCTCGAGTTCAATCAAAACGAAGCGAACCGTTTGTGGTGAAATATCATAAACGGACCCCTTGAGTGCTGATAGAAATTCCTCGTCACTTGGACTAATTTGACCTAAAGTATCTTGCGTAACAGATAGACTAATATCATCTATTTTATCTTCTTTTTGAAGTAGACGAACAGTTTGAATGGCCTTAGAACGGATATTTGATGATTTGGGTTTAAGTACAATGTTTCTTCGTACATAGAAATTAACAAGATAGTTAAATACAGATTCAACAGTTTTTTCAGAAACATTCTCCAGATATAGCTCTTTCAGCAAATAAATCATTAGCGGATAAACAGGAGATGTTTCTAGTTTTGATAATTTAATAATCGCTGTTTTTAACCCTTTGCCATATTTAATATCTTCATCGTTTTTTATTTTAGGAATTATAGTAGAAAATATTTTAGCATGAATAATCAGTGTATCCATATAGCGATAACCATTATCTTTAAATAGATTTTCATATTTCCGTAAAGAGGCACGTTTAGTAATTGAAGAAGTACCTTCTCCCTCAAAAGCATCATAGTTATTTTGCAAGAATTGAGTTACCGCAGTTGAATTAGGTTCACCATCTTCATCTGAGAAAACACTAATTAATTTATTCCATTCTTGTAGAGCTTCTTTTTCAGAAAAATGACGAACAGCTTCACTTAGATAATAAGATTTCAATAAGTCAATTAGAGTTAATGGCAAGCCCTTTGCGTTTAAAGACGTAAATACAGAGAAAGCATCTGTTAGATCATTAACTGTAATTCTTAATAACTCAACATTGTTTAGTTTGTTGTAAAGTCCGTTTAATTTCGAGAATTCGTCAATACCATCATTATTTTCTTCTTTGTCTCCAATTAAATCTTGGATAAACCTATATCTTTTACCGAAAGTTCGATTCCCGAATTTTCCTTTTGGTTTCCCATCAAGAACTTGCAGATAGTTTTTAAAAATTTCTGCATCAGATTCAAGTAGTTTTAATCTTGGGTCACCTTCGCTCGTGCGTAGCTTGCGTTGGATATCAGCTTTCAATGCAAAAATCTGACCATATTCATTAGATTCGGTATATTTTTTTTCTATATTAGTTAGTTCTTCATGAATAGCTAGGAAGAAAAGAGCAATTGTAGTTAAACGTTGTTGGCCGTCGACCACATCGAACTCATGTGTATTAGGAATGCGTGTCACTAACAAGTTACCAATATAATAACCCGCTTCTTCATTTATAACATCGTTATAAAGTTCTTCAATATTGTTATTGTTCCAGGAATAATTACGCTGGTAAATAGGAATATTATAAATAGACTTTCCTTCTATAGGGAAAATTTCGGATATGGGTTTAGATTCTGGGTTAATATTCATAATAATTTATCCTCCTTAAAACTATTAGATCCCATACAAAATGATGAATTTGAAGAACTAATGTTGCTATTTTACTTACATTAGTTAACTTACAGTATAACTATTTAATGAATCTTTATTCGAAATAAGTATAAGATGATAAATCTCTAAGATCTCTATTTAATTTATTGCAGTTAGATAATAATATTTTAATAAAATCTACAAAATCCATTATATATTTAATAATGATATCTCTAAGTACTGAACTAATTTACTATACCATCCACAATATACTGATAAAGCTTATTCTCAACCGGCTTCTCCATCATCATATTCATATGAACAACCGGAATTTCTTTTCCTTTTTTATCAAGCATTTTATCTTGTTCAACGGTTCTTTTATCCGGATTAGCTTGTCCTAGATAGTAAAAACCACTTCCCTCATCATCATCTTTCTTAACAAAAATATGGATATCTATGTTTCTTTCTTCTGCGTTTATTATTTTTTGAACCTCTTCTGATTGTAAGGATCTATTACTTCTTGTATACCACTTTAATGTTTCTGGACTTAAAAATTCATCCCCATAGTCTACACTGGATTCTACTTCTACGTTTTTATGATATGTTACAAATATTGGACAAGTATCATGTTTAGGTTTATAACCATACATTGTCGAACTTTCATCCATTTTCCAGTTAAGTAGTTTACAAGCGTCTTTCCTTGTATATTTTGAATACAATGTAAGTGGTTGATTACACTGATATTTATTACTCTTTTCAATCCCACTTTTTACAATATCATTTACTAAATGATTAAAATAACTAGCCTGAAGACTTTGTTGTATTGAATCATTGAATGTATACTTATCATTATTCAAGATGATAAGTGGCTGATCGCCATACTTTTTCCTATCAGATTGTGTGAAAAACGTTAAGTCAAATATACGTCGAACGGAATCTAAAGTATCTATATCTACCGAACAACGCGATTCCATTAAATAATTTATATATTTAGAATGATCCAGCTCACCATGCTGAAGCAATAAATTCAACAACAATAACTCGTGTTTTCGTTTTCCATTCAATACTTCATTAGATAACATAGTTAAAACGCTAGTTTCATAAGGTGTTATTGGAGGTATTTCTTCCTTCATTTTAATTAAAAACTGATAATAGTTTTTATATTTATCTGCAATAACTAATGGGTCTATCGAATGATTTTCAATAAAATCATATAGGTCTGGAACTCTTCCAATTCTATTTCTCAATTCTGTATAGGCTTCTTTTAAGATCTTCAATGAAGTTAGGCTACTATTATTAATAGATTTAAATATTTGCTTTTTAGCTACTTCCTCAAAGTTAACGGTAGAAACACCTTTAATATAGCTAGTTTCAACCGTATGACGGCGTATATTATCCTTGTTTTGTGATTGATCCCCTGATAAGGCTACAGGAATTAAATAATTGTTTTTATAGTTTCCAATAAAATCAATAATCGTCACAAAATCCTTTGAACTATGTTTACGTAAGCCTCTTCCCAACTGCTGTATAAAAATAATACTGGATTGGGTTTGCCTTAACATTACTACTTGATTAATACTTGGTATGTCAATCCCTTCATTAAATATATCTACTGTTAAGATATAGTCTAAGGATCCATTCTCTAATCTTAATATTTGATGTGCCCTATCTTCTTGTGAATGATCACCTGTTAAGGCCACGGTACGAAGCCCTCTGTCATTTAAAGCATGGGATAATTTTACTGCTTCTTCCTTTCGACTGCAGAACATTAAGCCCCTAACTTGTTCTCCCGAGAAACCATAATAGTTAATTTTATCAATAATATGATTTATCCGTTCTTCTGTAACCAGCTTAGATAAAATGGTCGCATCATCGATTAATTCTCCATCATATTCCAAATCTGTTACTCCAAAATAATGAAATGGACAGAGCATATCCTCTTCAAGTGCTTCTTGTAAGCGAATTTCGTAGGCTATATTGTAACTAAATAACTCATATATATTGAAATCATCCGTACGTTCCGGTGTTGCTGTCATCCCCATTAAAAATTTTGGTTTAAAATAATTAATGACATTAAGATAGGATTTAGCACCTGCTTTATGTACTTCATCTATTAAAATATAATCAAATTCTTCAGGATCAAAACGATGTAATGTTTCTTGTTTGGAGATCGTTTGAATGGTTGCAAATAAATATTTTGCATCTTTCTGTTTACTAGAACCGGATAATATACCGAAATCTCTTTCTAAGCCACCTAAAATTCGTTGAAAGTCAGATTTCGCCTGATTTAAGATTTGTTCACGATGCACAATAAATAACATTCTTTTTGGGGCAAATCTTCTAACATCAAATGCCGATAGAAAAGTTTTTCCTGTACCAGTTGAGGAAATAACTAAACCCTTGCCCAGCCCCTTGGCCCTTACAGCCTCTATTTGTTTCAATGCTGCAATTTGCATTTTATTAGGCTTTATTTTCAAAGCCTCTTCCATTGGATTTAGGTTATAGTTTGATGGAAGTTCAAGTACTTTTTCTGCATTTTGATATTCAATTGGTGTATATTTCTCTTCATATTCTTTTATCCAACTATCACTTAAAGGCCTACTTTCATTCCAAATTTCCTCAAATTGATCTCTGAAATGTTGTACGATCTCACCATTCTCGTGTGATGTCAGCTTGACATTCCATTCATGATTTACTTTTAATGCTTGTGCCGTAAGATTAGAGCTCCCTACAATTAATGAATAAAAATCATCTTTTTCAAATATATATCCCTTCGAATGAAAGCCTTCTACCTCTGCAAGTTTAACTTCTACATTTGTTATTTTCATAAGTTCTTTAAATACTTTGGGTTGATTGAAATTTAAAAATGTAGACGTTAGAATTCGTCCTGAAACCCCTTTTCTCTTCAAATCTAGTAGATGAGATTTAAGAGTTGCAAGTCCACTTTCTGTAATAAAAGCTACAGAAAACAAAAATGTCTTACAATGATCCAATTCTTCAATGATAGATGTTAAAACGTTCTCATTCCTTTTATGATCATTCACAAGTAGTTTTGGGGAATATCTCCCATATTTGTTAATTTTCTTATCAATAAATCCTTTATGTAAAGATGTCTTTAATATTTCTACAAATTGCTCCATATGTACCACCATTCAATTAAACTTTATATCCTATTAGATTTAGAGTTCAGTTCAAAAAGCTATCCTTCTAAAAGATAGCCTAAAACGTATATTCCTTAGACAATTTTTCAATAGCTGGAATATCAGCCGGAGCCCAATCTAAAGTTGGAAGTTCATCAGGTTGTAACCACTTTATGTCAATATGCTCCGTTAAAACCGGAGTTCCTTCTTTAAGCTCACAAATAAAAGTTGTCAAATGAACAATTCCAAAATCATATTCATAAATCGTATGTTCTACTTTCTCCTTTACTAGAACCTTACATTTCATTTCTTCTTCAATTTCACGTCTTAATGCTTCTTCGGGTAGTTCTCCTTGTTCAATCTTTCCACCTGGAAACTCCCATTTATTTGCTAGGGATTTACTTGGTCCTCTTTGAGCACACAAAACTTTTCCATTTTCTACAATAACTGCACCCACTACATAAATATCTTTTTTCATTTAAAAATTCTCCCCTAAATATGTACTATATATATTTCTTATTATAACTAAACTAGTTATCTAATTCCCACTAAAAGAATTATTTTGATTTTCTATAAAAATTGTATATAAAAATAAAAACTACACCTCAAGAATTAAATTTCTACTCTTGAAGTGCAGTACATTCTTTATAGAAAATCCATCCCGAAACATTTTATCTCTATATAATTTAAATTTTTTCTTCACGTTCTTTATTTAATTTTCTGGCTTCTTTTAAATCAATTTTTGCTTTTTGACCATGTTTTTGCAAGAGGTGTAGTAAATTATTTCCATTCAATAAGGTAAGTGGTTTATCTTTTGCAAAATTATACGCATCCGGACCATAATCCGCGGTAGAAACTAAAAGCCCTTTAGTAGCTCCCTCATTCATTACAGTACCGTATAAATCTCGTACTGCTGAAACTCCAACCACATTGGTATATCTTTTTGCTTGGATAACAATTTTTCCTCCACGTATTGGGTCAGGATCGAATGCAATTGCATCGACACCGCCATCTCTACTTGCCCTTGTAATTTTAACCTCGCCACCGGATTGATTAAATTCCTTTTCGAATAATTCCCTGATTAAATGTTCAAAGTCCTGCCAATCCATTGCTGCTAAATTTTGTGACTCATCTAATGAATCAGTTACATCATATGAAGAAACAAATCTCGGATCATCACGATTAATTTTAATAATAGGGGCAATCGGAGTTAAAGTGTTTAATTTACTGCTTCCTACACCCTTCAGATTTTTAAAACATAATTTTGGTTCCACTTGAGATAGATTTATTTCTAAAAATTCTTCCTTTAATACTTGGATTGATAGAATACACGAATTAACCTCTTTTCCTAGAGCAGGATCAATGGATTCAACCCAACCATTAAATACAATAGCTTGTAGATAATTATGAACATCTGCTTCAAATAGTTCGTGTAAAGAACGTAAGGTAATTTGATAAAGTAAATTATCATACATTTTATTGAATGCGGCTGCCGACAGATGAGATTCTTTAAATTCATCTCTAGTTTGGATATATTTTACTTCCTTAACTTTAGGTAAAACATCTGGAGATGGAAATGAATAGTCGACAATTAATAACTTAGTTTCCGGATTATAATCTATATCATACTCCTGTGGAAAATAATTCGGATAAATTGAATTAGATAAAACCATGTCACAATAATCAACTATAGCAGCTGGTTTTCCAGTATCGTAATTACTCTTTTGATTATCTATCGCTAAGTTTTTCGATTTTTGTTCTTCTTTAAACTCTTTTTCCGCTTTTAACCACTTATTAAGGATTTCATCATATTCATCCTTATTTTTTTCATTTATGTTTTTTATTTCTTCAACTTTCTTTTCCCAATTTTCTAGATCATTATTGTATTTATCTTTCAATTCAAGTACTTTTTTTTCCTTTCTTGATGTAAAAATATGATCTAATAATCCTAATTGGGGCTGATATTCAATATCGGTTTCATTAGGCTTTACAGGTAATTCAATTTCTTCTATTGGATTCGGTTTTGGTTCTTTATATTCGGACTTATCTTTTATTTTCTCCCAATCAATTGCATCATTTATGTTTAAGGTAAAATTCAGTATATTTTCTAATTTATTTAATTCCTGTGAAGCTTCGGTAGTTAGTTGAAGTGCTAAAGACTTTTTTTCCTCCTTTTCCTTCGCTGCAGCTTCACGAATTTCTTCTTTTCTTTCAGCTTCCTGTTTTTTTTCCCACATTTCATCCCATTGTTGTTCTTGATATATTGCCTTTTGTCTTACTACATAAGGATCGGAACCTTTTATGACCCTATATTTGTTTAAACCATCATGTTTAATCTCTACCTGGTACATTTGTCTCGCCACTTTTATCCTCCTAAATCAGTAATATTCTACTTACTCCTCTACATTTTACTAGTTCTTTATATCTATATTATCAATTAACTCAGCTTATATCATTTACATTTTATTCCCAATAACTATATATAGAACAATTACCACCCTTGCACAAGATAGTTAAGTTTAAATCATATTTTCGTAATATAATTCTGATAGGTTATGAAAAAGCAAATATTTAAGACCACCGAATAATAGGGTAACTAAACACCCGATAAAAAGCTCAAATTTTTGAGTGTTAAAAATGATATATAAGGTTAGCTTCCAGCCACGCTAATACTTTAACGCGGGAGGGAACTGCCCTTTTTTTCTTGCTTTTAATAACCCAATAATAATAAATAAGTATTTCTTAGACTAGAATACTATTATAGACAAAATTTCTTGACCTTAATGGCAGAAGACAAATTCCTGAACATCTTAACCTTTTTCGCGGGTTTACTGATTGTATGTCACCTACCAAGAAGAATTCCTACGTCCTAAGAATAATAAGTAGAGGATTAAAACCTCCCACACATTTGAAACTTCACTTTATTAAAGGCTACTAATCAAACTTTTAACCCTTTTCCCTCTTCCATCACTTCTACCCCATAATACTTCCTCAAATAACTATCCACCATCCCTTCCACTTCCTCCATTGAAAGCATATCCAAGATCATGGCACCTCCAACAACATTTAAATACTTATTCGCCTGCACAAAATGATCACGTTTGATGGATATTCCGCTGTTCTGCCATCTTTTCAAAGTTCTCAAGATACCTTTTGTAATATTCGGATTGGAAGTCAAATTACTTGCAAAAAATACGACACTTCTTGCTGAGAAATCCTTTTCACAGAAGAAGTCTGTTAACCAATATGGATTTTCTCTGTTCGATTCATCATAAGTCATGTAACCTACCCACCATAGACGGGCTATGATATGCACAAATAATGACCGTTTTTTACCGTTTTTAAAAAACACCGCAGTATTAATCCGTTTGTCATTCTTATTCTGTAATTCTTTCTTCAATCTGTAGTAGGTAAAATCTCTAAACTGCAAATGCGCAAGACCGGACCACAATCTTTCTTGGGTTGCTTGTGAAACATTTAAATCTTTCAGGGCATTATAAATAAGCTTCACGTTTTCTCTATCACTAATCGCATAGTCCTCATTGTAATTAAGCTCAGGCATATCGAACTCTATTTTTGACTCTATTACTCTACCGGATTCCTTGAAGTAATCATCAAACCACTGATTGTCCTTGTTATAATAGTTTTCTTTATATGCATTATAATTTGTCCGTAAATCCATTAATGTTTCATCGGATACAAATTCTAGTTTCATCGAATTTTAATCCTCCATCTTGTTGATTTTTTCAATTTCTTCAAAAGTCGTTCTCAACGGCTTTCTTAAAACCATTTGTGCTGCCTTAAGAGCCGATAAAGAGTCGCTTCCAACATCTTCTATACGGTAATTATTCTCATCAAATATATTCTTCAGAACCTGATACCAGGTATATTCCTCTATATCTTCCTGGCCGTCCTTGATTTTGGTAAAAACATATACCAAACTTGGCAGGATAACATTAGATAGAATGGTATTCTTTAGGTTCGATTTTGCATTTAACGCATATTGATTATATTCATACTCTGGCAATGAAATCGTAATAATATCTGATGCGATATCAACTTCCATAAATTCATTTTTAAGAGATTTAGTTACCTTTGCAATAGAAGGTAAATTCAGCATTTCCATGTTATCTTCAAACATTGTTGTTTCAATAGCATCTCCTATGGCAAGTATATTCCCTTTTTCAAACGTAATAGGTATATCTTGATACCATTCACTTAGACTATCATTGGTATAATTTTCCATTCTTTTATTAGCAATGATAAAGGAATGCAATTCAATTTTTCCACGTAGTTCTTCAACAGGAATAGATACTTCCAAGTTCTTCGTAAACGAACGATACACTTTTCTGAAACTAGCCTGAGCACATTCTACATGGATTACATAAATACATGCTTCCTCTTCTATTAGTCTTTGAATCTCTTCATTATCTAAATGAAATTGGGCATGAATTTTTATTTCACCAAATGAGTGATGGACATCGAAATTCACGTGAAAACTTGAATTAATATAATCCTCGTTATTCATATATAGAACAGGGTACGGATAAGATGTATTAATTCTCATAGAGTTCCACCTCCAATACACAATAGTCCGGGTAGTCAATATCAACATCAAGCATAAACCGCTTGTTCTTTTTCAATGAATTTAAATAGACCATATTGGATGTGTGTTTTTCAACAGTCACATTAGCATCATTTGTGATTGCTTGTTTTATTGGTAAATCATAATTACTTTGCTCTCCCATTACACGAAACACCAATCGAGCCCTTGAAAGTGTTTTTTGTGCTGAAATGATAAAGCGATATTTACCGTTGGCCTTATCGATACACACATATTTTTGGTTCATTTCAATCGGATATTTACTCGGTTTTCTTTGCCGTTTTTTATCTTTTTCTCCGTCTTCATTTGGATTTAGTTCATTATCTCCACCAGGATTACCGGTTCCGCCACCTGCATTTCCACCATCAGTCGTAGTTTCACCATTACTCCCACCTTCGTTACCAGAAGGAGTAATGCCGTATTCACCAGCTAATTGCTCCTCAACATCTTCTATCTCCATCCCCTTATTACGTCTAGAGGTTGTTTTTGATTCCTGTTTCTTTTCCTTTTTGATAATTTGTTTAATAGAAGAATTTAATGATTCCGTTTTATTCGTAGATTGACCAGAGTCTAAGTTTGCATTTGGTAAAAAATCGCTTAATCCTACTGCATCCATTTCGTCTGTAATCTGTTCTTGAAACTTTTCTTTTACAGTATCACGAATAAATTTCCGTAATTCAGTATAAATTTCCTTTGCTAATTTTGGATCCTTTTCATAACGACTTTCTGACCATTCGTTATGCGCGGGGTTTTCCATTTGTTTAAAAATATTGTTCATGTTGGCTCCTGTAATCATCAAAATTCCGGTAAATGAAATACTCCCGCTAATATTCTTTTGCTCAAATATACGCATTCCAGTTTTTCTGGTCATCAGTACTCTTCTATTCAAGTCTTCTCCATTCATTAGAAGTAGTTCCGCTTCTCCTTCTTCAAATTGGATTCCCTGTTTATATTTTTTGGCTGGATAAGGAATGACAATTGTTTTACTTGAGGTTAATAGCTGAAAATAATTCTTTAATTCTTGGTTTTCTTTCGTATCCTCTAATTCACCAATTAATTGTCCTATATTGTGATCATTTATTTCCATATCATTAACTTTCACTACTAATTTCTTCTGGAAAACCGTAATGAAAAAGTTATATAGGATAGATTTTATAATTTCATTTTCCCAATCCTGCTCCTTAGGATGAAAGGCTGAAACATAAATGTCCGTTCCCGTTTCCTTTCTATGGAACGTGTCATCTAATAATAATTGTCCAGGTATCGCAGTTGAATTCTCATTATCTGTAAAATAACCATTGCCTAGTGTAATATGGTCATGATCTTTTCTAAATGACATAATATTAGCCACGCCAATATGAGATGTATAATTGGTTATATCATACGAGGAGTAAAATAAAGTTCTTAGGTTTGAATTTAAAAAGGGAGCTGATTTTCCAATTCCAAAGCTCCCACCAGAACTATCCTCTTTATTGGAAGAACCAGCTTCTTTTATCAATGAAGACCAAGGTGATCCAAGCTTTCCATCCTTAGCACCTTCCAGTCCCTTAGTATTAAAGTCACTAATACGTAAAAATCTCATTTCACTCTGGTTCAAAATCATTAGGGCTTCCTCAATGAAATCCTCACTCTTCTTATTATGGCCTCGCCATGTTCGTTCACATAATTCGAAGACGTTTAATAGCTCATCTTTATTTGGAAATTTATTCGTATCCACTTGAAAACTTTTAAATTCAACCACAACCGGTTTCGATTTATCCTTTACCGCATCTAACGAATTTTGACATATTTCTCTTGTTAATGAATCAAGTGCGTTTCCTCTAAAGGTTTCCAATCCGGCATTGTTAATGGAATTAATCAATCCACCAGTTGCAGCTGGAAAATTCCAGTATGTTGTCATTTGTATCCCCCTGTTGAAAATGTAAATAACATTTAATCTTATGTATGATGTAAAGAATATTTACTAGTATAATAGTACCATAATAAATCCTAGTTGAGTTTCCAAAAAGCAGGATAAAAATTCCACATAAAGATAACAATGATTATTATAGAAAAGAATATAATCAAGAAAAAAATAGAAAAGTTATTACATAAAATGGAACCTAAAAACAATATCTTTTAGAAAGGAAAATACAATGAATGCTTTAAATAATATTACCTTGCCAAATTATATGGATGAAAAGACAGGTTTACTTTATGTACGAGCTCACGATAGTGAAAAAATCCGCCAGAGTTGGAAGATTGATAAGAGTAGAATTCTTATTTTTGAAAGGATATGGAGCAATATATCGAAGCAATCAGGAATATCGGGTGGATTAATGCTACGGAATATATTGTTAGGCAGAGTGAGGGAATGATTAAATTTGGTTTTCCGTTTAGGCAAGAAGTTTATTAAAATAACACTTATTTAAATAACGCATTAGGTATTAAGGTTCAATAAAAAAGATAGTTAAATTATAACAGTTTTTTTATAAACAAGAGAATATTCCTAGCCATTACTGATCTTTTTAACAACCACTACAAAAATCATCCAATTTTCATCTTTAATTGGTGGATTTTAAACACTAAATTGATTATTTTTCTGTTCACTTTTTTACAGTTTGGCCCTCAACTTGAACCACAATTTGGACCAAAGTACGGACTGATAAAAGAACCACAAAATGAACCGCTGCACGAACCACAATGTGGCCCCATTATATAAACTAAACGAAACGAAACAAAATATATATATTATTGTTGATAGGGAT
>NZ_JAHHXM010000015.1 GCF_019037185.1 Oceanobacillus caeni | reverse complement strand
TCGTTGCCTTGGTGAGCCTTTACCTCACCAACTAGCTAATGCGCCGCGGGCCCATCTATAAGTGACAGCTTACGCCGCCTTTCAAACTTCTTATTATGCAATAAAAAGTATTATCCGGTATTAGCTCACGTTTCCGCGAGTTATCCCAGTCTTACAGGTAGGTTGCCCACGTGTTACTCACCCGTCCGCCGCTCTTTCCACTAATTTCATCCCGAAGGGATGAAATTAGTTTCCAGCGCTCGACTTGCATGTATTAGGCACGCCGCCAGCGTTCGTCCTGAGCCAAGATCAAACTCTCCAAAAAAGTTTGTTTAGAATTAACATAATTAATTCTAAGTCTTAGCTTTTAGAAGTTTTACCTTCTATTATCAAAAGAAAACGAGTTTCTTTTATCTTAACATACTGGTTGTTTTGTTCAGTTTTCAAAGAGCAAATTTCCTCGTCGCTTATCAAAAGCAACTCTATTAATATATCATATCGCAAATACTTCGTCAAGGACTTTTTTAGTTCCAAACTATGTTTTTTTGCGATGGAATTATATTATATATAAACTACTTTTAAAAGTCAACGGTTTTTTAAGTTAAATAGAATTATTTTATTCACCAACAGGCTTCCATAACTCCTGCCTTTTTGGCGACAAAAACTATCTTAACATCTTGTTGTTAAAAAGTAAATATATTTTTATTCATTACCACTTTTCCCTTTAAAACCACTCTACTCTCATCATATTAACTATAAAGAAAGGTGTTTAATTAGATAGAGTTTTAAACACGTATTTAAAAAGGAGGATAAAGAAGACTTCCATCAGTGAGGATTTCCCTTCATCCCCCACTGATGGTTACAGGAAGTTGATCTCCCACCTACCTTCTTTGTTCCCCAGAAGCTTGAGGCGGGATAAAAATACAAGTATCTTTGTCCAAATACGGTATTTACCTATTGAAGTGAAAAGTCTATTTTGCGATAACAAAGAGAAAAAGATTAATAATCGTTGTTTTAAATCATATCTTGTTATCATTGCATTCATAACTAGCTTAAAAAACGAAAAACTCTTGGCAGCCAATACTAGCCAAACCAAGAGTTTTGGGTTTATCGAATGTTATTTACATGAAACCACCGTTGTGCATAGAACTGTCTAATCTATGATTCACTATCTGCCCATTTTATTCCTGTCCCCTGGAAGCGAAAAGCTTAATAATCGTCAAACACACGTTGAATTTCCGAAACATCATTAGAAATAGAAAGGGATAACATAAGTAGGATCCGTGCTTTTTGTGGATTCAAGTTATCAGCTGTCACGCAACTAAATTCTTGAAAACTTTCAATCGGAACTACTCTCCCGTCCCCAACCCGACTACTGCGCACCACGATTAATCCATTTTCTACCGCTTCTTTAAGTGCTTCTCCTTCCTGAGCTGAACAGCGACCTGCACCCGTTCCAGCAACAATGATTCCATCATAATTACCGCTATTTAAAATATAACGAATCAAGTCACCATTTGCTCCAGCATAGGAATAAACAATTTCAACAGCAGCCAGTTTTTCTAACGAAAGCTTTGAAAACTGAGAGTTCGTTGTATGCCGTCGTTGTGGTGAGCGATAAAATTGGACTGTTTGATCAGCATCTACATACCCTAGCAACCCTAACGTACCAGATTGAAAGGTTTCTAAACGATACGTACTCGTTTTTGAAACCTCACGTGCGCTATTGATTTCATCATTCATTACAACAAGTACCCCTTTTCCAAATGAAGACGAATTCGCGGCTACACGAATAGCAGCAACTAGATTTGTCCCTGCATCTGAACCAAGTGCCGTAAAGGGGCGTTGAGCTCCAACACATACAACAGGTTTTTCACTGTTAACTGTTAGATGTAGAAAATAAGCAGTTTCCTCCAATGTATTGGTTCCATGCGTGATAACTACTCCGTCATAGTCCGCTTCATTTAGCGCCTCTTCAACGAGTTTTCTCAATTCCAACCAATGCTCCGTTTGTATATGTGTACTACTGAAGTTAGTCAACTGCGTAACATCGACATCTGCTATATTCGAAATTTCAGGTATATGTTTTATAAAATCCTTTCCTGTATAATAACCTGATTGGTAATCCTTTAAATCCATTCTATCTGTTCCACGTGCAGAAATAGTCCCCCCTGTTGCAATAAGTTTGATCTTTTTCATTAAAATCCCCCATATTCTACTCTAATAATATGATGAAGGAAAAACTTCTCCTGCTTTCTTACTAATTTATGTTGACGATCATTTTGTACTTTTTCTTTTTTCCCTAAAGTCTTTTACAATTGGAACGAGTAAAGATAGGAAAGCAATGAACAACAAGACAGCTGCGACTGGGCTTGTTACAAAAATAGAAAGACTTCCATTTGAAATGGTTAATGATTGACGAAATGCTTGTTCCATCATGCTCCCTAGAATAAATGCTAACAAAAGTGGTGCTGCTGGAAACTGAATCAAACGCATAACATAACCAATAATTCCAAATGCCAATAATATATATAAATGGAACGTACTAAAGTTAACGGCATAAACACCGATGATACAAAAGAAGATAACTAATGATATTAACAATGGTCTAGGAACTAACAATATTCTCGATATATACGGGATTAATGGTAAATTCAAGATTAATAGAATGACATTGCCAATATACATACTTGCAATCACACCCCAGAACACATCGGTATGATCTGTCATCAATAACGGTCCAGGTTGGATTCCTAGAACGATCAATGCCCCAAGCATAACAGCAGTCGTACCCGAACCCGGGATGCCTAGGCTTAACAATGGAACAAACGCACCGTTATTCGCAGCATTATTTGCTGTTTCAGGAGCTGCTACTCCTTTTATCGACCCTTTTCCGAATTCCTCTGGATTTTTAGATATTTTCTTCTCAAAAATATAAGCGAGAAAAGAAGATATAGTTCCGCCAGCACCTGGTAAAACGCCAACTAGAAAGCCAAGAACTGACTGTCTTCCCATTGTTGGAGCCAACTCTTTATATTCTTTCTTCGTAATCTTAAGACTTCCTATCTTCTTCATATCTTTTAATTTAGCACTTCTGTTCAGAATAAGGGATGTCACTTCAGCAAGAGCAAATAATCCTAATGCGATAACAATAAAGTCTATTCCTTCCATAAGATGTGGGGTACCGAAAGTGAATCTTGGTGTACCAGTTTGGTCATCAATCCCAATTGTTGCAATCATAAGTCCAATGACACCTGAAAGTAGTGCCTTAATCGTCGACCCTTCCGAAAGACTGGCAATCGCCATTAACCCCATCAACATAAGTGCAAAATATTCCGGCGGTCCAAATGAAACGGCAACATTGGCAAGCAATGGCGCAAAAAGCGTTAAAAATATAACACTAATCGTTCCCCCAACAAACGATCCAATGGCAGCAATGGCAAGGGCTTTTCCAGCTTTTCCTTGCTTCGCCAATGGATATCCATCAAACGTTGTCGCTGTAGCTTCTGAAGTCCCTGGGGCATTTAACAAAATCGACGCTGCTGCCCCGCCATAAGCTGCACCATAATAAACACCGGCCATTAAAAGTAGAGCGATTGCCGGATTCATCCCATATGTAATAGGAATCATGACGGCAATGGCTGTAATCGGACCAAGTCCCGGTATCATACCAATAATCGTTCCGGTCGAAACACCGATGAATACAAACAATAAACCTTGCATACTAAAGGCAACTTCAAATCCTTGGACTAGTCCTTGAAAAACATCCATAATGCTACCTCCCTTTTAAAACGGCAATATCCCAGACGGCAGTTGTATTTGTAAGAACGAATCAAATAACAAATAAACGAAAGTAGGGATAACGAGTGAAACGATACCATTTATTACATACTTTTTGTAACCAAGAAACATCGAGCAGAAAAAAAGAAATAGAACACTAACTAGAACAAAGCCAATTATTTCTAAGAGGGAAATATATATTACAATAAGGCCGATAACGCCTAAGACAATGGGTAATTCTTTTTTCGGTATCCGTTCATCGTCTTCTTTCTTTTCCTGATCTTTGGTAAAATAAAGAATGCCAGCCAAAATCAACAATAGAACTCCCAGACAAATTGGTACCAAATCAGAATCAACCGGTACATAAGCATACTTTGGAAGCCGGAAGCTTAGGATGAGATAAATAATTCCAAGAAGAATTAAAAAGATAGATACCTTTTTATTCGTTGTATTGAACATTTTTACACCACCTTATTTACTGTTTTCATGGAAGGTTGTAATTCTCCAAGCATTCTTCGCTAAAGAACAGTTTGTACCACCTTTGAAAAGAAAGAGGCTGGAACAAAAGTGTTTTTTATTAAATAAAATCTGAACATGATTGGTCATATAAACCCCTTCGGAAATATACTCAGCTTAGTGCGTAGTTCGTTTTTTTCATTTAAATTCCTTAGTTATGTCCCGACCTCTTTTTTTAAACTATTATTTTCCAAGCCCTAATTCATCTAACAATTGTTTTGCTTCTTCTCTTTGTTCATTTAGAAATGTTTCATATTCCTCTCCACTCATAAACATTTCATCCCAACCATATTGCTGACGAATATCAGACCACGCCTCGGAATCACTTAATTCTTTAAATTTCTCAACATAATATTGAACAGCCTCTTCGTCCATATCTGAGGGACCGAAGAAACCTCTCCAATTAACAAATGAAGAATCGATTCCTTGTTCTTTAACCGTTGGATAGTCCGAAATAACTTCTCCCTCTAAACGCTCTTCCGAAGTAACCGCTAACACTTTTACCTTTCCTGCTCGAACTTGTTGCACGGTTTCAGCAACCCCTGTGGAAAAAACATCAACACTACCATTCAATAGGGCCGTAAGTTCTCCACCGTCTTGTTCGGATACATATTTAATCTTCTGGATATCAACACCCGCTGCTTTAGCAACTTTTACAAATTGGATATGATCCATACTTCCCGGAGAAGAAGAACCGATTACAGTAATACTGGAAGGATCCGCCTTCATATCCTCGAATAAATCATTTAAGTCTTCCCATTCAGAATCTGCTCTTACAACAAATGCTCCATAGTCCGCAATCAAATTTGCAATTGCTGTGAAGTCTTCATGATCATACTCAGATTGTCCATTCAAGGGAACGTCTATTAATGGTGGTGAGGCTACAAACAAATGATGTGGATTACCTGCTTTTCCCGCAACATATGCCCATCCTACAGCACCACCTCCACCAGTTTTATTAACGACCCCTATATCTTGATCAATAATTCCTTCTTCGTTAAATACCTTCGCAGCCATACGAGCTGTCGTGTCCCAACCGCCTCCTGCACCAGATGGAGCAACAAATTCTATGGATTTTTCCGGAGACCAGCCCTCATCTGAGTCAGAACCCGATTTTTCATTTCCCGTTTTTTCACCTGAGCATGCTACAATGAACAAAGTCAGAAATGAAAAACATAAGATTAAAATAAATCGTCTCACTAAAACTCCCCCTCACTTCATTTTTTTGTAAATGCTTCTCTTTTTTCGAAAAACTATTCGTTTAAAATCTAAAGTTCAATATATTGTAATAATATAATTATAATACTCAATTTTCCCTTTATTACAAAAATATCTCTTGCCCGATAAATAATAAAATCAGAAGCGATTTTTTAACACTAAAGAGAACATCCATTCCATGATTATATAAAAAAGAAGGCATTCGCTATTAGACTTGGCGAATACCTTCTTATTACAGAAAAGAATAATTATTTTTTGTCCCTAAGACCAACACTCTCACACTTAATATGTTTCCACCTTTATATTTGTATTAATTAAGTTCGTACAATTTTCACCAAACGTAGCTTTCCATTGTTGTTTCCATTCACCTACTTCCGCTTCCGTATCCGTAAATGCGAATAACGTTTCAAGCATATGAGAAGGCACGGAGAGCGCTCTTACACCAGCCAACGCAGAATCATAGATTTCACGTTCATGATGAAAACCTTCTGCTATAATTTGACATAGCCATTCATCATGAAGAAACATTTGAACCATATCTTCTATAGCTTGTACACCATTACCAGTTAAGTTATCGAATCGGTTAACATTCAAGGAAACATATTTTGCTCCAGCCTCGGCTGCCATGAGTGCTTGAAAAGGTGTATAAATCGTTGTTGCTAGAGTTGGGATATTTTCATGTGTTAATTGTTTGATTGCCTTTATTCCTTCGTTTGTAGCAGGAATGGTCAGAATTCCATTACCCGAAACAGCCTCCAATAGGTATCTCCCTTCTTCCACCATTTCTTCTGCTATATCACCTAAAGCTTGGACGAAGATTTCCTTTTTATCACCAATCATCGTGCAAATTTCTCTCAACACTTCTAAATACGGTTTTCCTTCATTTGCAAGAACTCTTGGATTTGTTGTTACTCCGGTAATTGGATATTGATCCTTTAATTGTTCAACTTCCTTAACATCTGCTGATTCGATATACAATTTCATTGATACGTACCTCCTAAAATAAGATGGATTTCAACTCTTTTTTCTATTTAAAGTACGTCTTTCTTTTTTCTGTTTACCCAAATAGCAGGTTTGGAAAACGTTTGAATCATTAAAGGTTCTTTTTTAAAATTCCCCTCCACGATATCTTTTCGCTAAGCGGATGATGGCTTCCGCACTCACTTGTGGTCCGGTTAGAACATTATGGAAGGTCTCATTGTCTGATTTAACTGCTCTCGCCATTGAATATTGGGCAAGTACTGTCATTCCTTTGTTTTCATTTTCTTTAATGGCATCACGGATCAGTTGGTCGTGCAGCTTCCCATTCCCGTTTTGCAGAGCATTAAACGCTTGTGGAATAATACGGACTTGAACCGTAACATCTTTGCCTTTTTTTAGAGCTATTTCCTGAATGACCTTTTTGGTAGTAGGCCCAGCTGCTTTGACCGTAGCAATAACAAATATGTTCTTACTTAACTCGACAGCTTTTTCTAACATACTAATATCAGAACTTAATACTGGAACTGGTACTAATTCAGCAATTTTGGGAACATATGGAGTAAAGGTTGAGCACGTAAACTGAATAGCGTCTACTTGACTCTCAACAGCTTTTCCTGCTAATTCACTCAGACGCATAACCATTCTTGTTGTTACCGTATTTGTTTCGTTAAGTTCGTAAATGATCCCCTCATCCATGAAATTCACAAGTTCAAAATCATCTTCAATAGTAGAAAATGCGTCAAGTATAGGTCTTACAGAATTGATTGTCGCATGAATGAGACCGATTCTTAATTTCTTCAATAGACTCTCCCCCTTCTCATTTAATCAAACTCACAACCTTTATTAAACCTATCCAATGAAAAACTAGAGATATCTAAAGCGAATGATCCATTTTCTATCATTTCACTAAGAATCTCTCCAATCACACTTCCAAACTAAGGCATTCGCCCAAAAGTTTGGCGAATGCCAGGTTTTCCAATATCTAGAAATTATTCGGACCCTTCCCATACCTCATTCATTTCTAATATCCCATTGACTTTTTAACATAGAAAGCGTAAACTAAAAAATCATAACATACTAAATTGATAGGGATTAGGGGTGTTTAAAATGTCTACACAGGCACAACCAATTTCCGAACAAACAGCAACAACGGAAAAGGCTCCAAATCTGAATCCTCCACAGAAAAAACTGGTGGCAGGTGGAATCACCGTTGCATTCATTCTTACCATTTATTTAGCAGCCACGCAACATGTCGTTCAGCCATTGTTATTATTGATCGGGCTGCTGCTTGGATATACGTTGTTTCATGCACGTTTTGGCTTTACATCCGCTTTTCGGAGACTCGCTTCGGTAGGTAATGGCCAGTCCCTTCGTGCGCATATGTTCATGCTGGCGATTGCATGTACATTATTTGCACCTATTTTGGCATTTGGGTATTCCTTTTTCGGTGGAACGCCTTCTGGTAATATTTCGCCAATCGGTATCAGCCTGATTGTCGGAGCCTTTATGTTTGGCATCGGCATGCAGCTTGGCGGGGGCTGTGCCTCTGGTACACTTTACTCAGTTGGTGGTGGCAGAACCGTTATGTTTATTACCCTGTTGTTTTTTATTATCGGTTCGACCATTGGTGCTGCTCACTCCACATTTTGGATGGAAGATTTACCGTCGGTAGAACCTTTCTCACTTGCAACGTCAACAGGGCTAGGTTACGGGGGAGCTTGGGCAGTTTCCTTAATGATTTTTGCCATCATTGCCTGGATAACCATTTTTATTGAGAAAAAACGGAAGCCTCCTAAAATGGCGCCACTTCCTTCTGAAAAAGGATGGAAACGAATTTTCCGAGGTTCTTGGCCTCTTTTCGCAGCTGCTGCAGCACTAGCTGTTTTAAACGCTCTTACATTGCTCACCCGTGAGAAACCATGGGGCGTTACTGCAGCATTTACACTGTGGGGTTCGAAAGTAGCAGAAGCACTTGGCTTTAATGTGGAAAGCTGGGGCTACTGGGCGGGAAATACAGAAGCTCTCCATGCTTCTATTTTCGCTGATACGACAACCGCTCTTAATTTCGGTGTTATCTTAGGAGCTTTCATTGCTTCCGCAGCAGGAGGATTATTCAAGTTTACGAAGATTACCAAAGGAAACACTGCTGCTTCTATTATCGGCGGTCTTTTGATGGGTTATGGCGCACGTCTTGCTTTTGGTTGTAATGTCGGCGCTTATTTCAGCGGTATCGCTTCCTTTAGTGTCCATGGTTACATTTGGGGTGTGATGGCACTTGCGGGCACCTTCCTTGCTTTATATTTGCGTCCGTTATTTGGTCTTTCGGTGCCAAAACCACACGATTCATTTTGCTGAAAACTGGGACGATACAAGCAGATTCCTGTAGTTATTTCAACAAATGAAGCCAACGAACTTCATAAAGGGCAGGAAGCTCTTCTTCCTATTGATAATAGAAAAACACGGGAATCCCCGTGTTTTTTCTATTTTAAGTATTGTTTGACATCTTCTATTATTTCAAATTCACCCATACGATTCATGATTGTTTTCCAACGTACTTAATCCTTGTTCGTGTATTTTTTTCTTTATAGGTACATGGCGAACATCATGACCCCCCTCACAAACGAAGAGTTTGAAACCATTTTCAGGATCTCCACAATCATGAAATCCCTCTACCTTCTTAGTGACAATTGACGAATTCTCTCTCCATATTTTAATATCTACCACAGCCAAAAAGACTGTGGTAGGGGGAAATTTTTATACTATCTTTTTAAAAAAGAGCATCCTATCAGGAAGCTCTTTAATATTAATCCACCAATTTAACTTTAACTGGCACTCCAGTTTTTAAAGATTCATTCGCTGCAGCTGCAATACGTTGAGCCATGATTCCATCTCGGAATGAACATGAAACCTCTTTGTCATTGCGGATAGCATCGAAGAATTCAGAAGTCTCTTTAATATAAGCGTCATTATATCTTTCTAGGAAGAAATGTAGTGGATTGTCACCTTTCACTCCATCTTTAGAAGATACTTCAACCGTTGATTCTAGTTCATTTTGAGCTGTTGCAGCACCGTTTGAACCGAATGCTTCAATTCGTTGGTCATACCCATAAACCGCTTGACGGCTATTATCGATAACACCCATTGCACCATTAGCAAATTTCAATGAAACAATTGCAGTGTCAATATCTCCTAGTTTACCAATTTCAGGGTTTACTAGAGAAGCACCTTGTACGTAAACCTCTTCTACTTCTGAACCCGAAATGTAACGTACGATATCAAAGTCATGAATAGCCATGTCCATGAACAGGCCGCCAGAAGTTGGAATATATTCTAATGATGGGGGCTCAGGGTCTCTTGATGTTACTTTAAGGATGTGAAGATCTCCAATTTCTTTTGTTTCTACTAACCTGCGAACCTTGGAGAAGTTACGGTCAAATCTTCTGTTAAATCCGATTTGGAATTTAACTCCAGCTTTTTTAACTGCTTCATATGCCTCAAGAGTCTCTTCATCAGAGAAACTAATTGGTTTTTCACAGAAAATGTTTTTGCCAGCCGCTGCAGCTGCTTTAATAATTTCAATATGTGTATTGGTTGGAGAACAAATCATAACTACGTTGATTTCAGGGTCATTGATAATATCCTCGTAGTTCTTCGTTATTTCTTCCACACCAGAGGTTTCGAACCATTCCCCTAAATGATCGGCGAATACATCAGAAACCATTTTCACGCGAACATTTGCCATATTTCTCATGTTATTTATATGTAGTTTACCGATTCTACCAGCACCAACTACGCCAACAACGATATCTGCCATTCTCATTTCTCCTTTTGATAGAGTTACAGCTTTTTTAGTAAATATATGGCTGTTTCTCTCCTGTTTATCAAATTATTATTTTTTGATTTAACTTAGGTAGTTTATTCATAAGGGATACACTTTCAACTTAAGTTATGATTATATTTTAATACTGTTAGCGCTTTCGGTCAAGATTAATTGTTAGATTACGATAAACTTTTCATTGTTTTTGATTAACAGTTTATCAATTCGTAAGTTTATTTCAATATTGGATGTTCCTTTTTTGAAAAAATAGATGGAAAAGCAAATTCATGTTGTGTATAATTTCTCTTAATAATTGAAAGATTCCCGTTTGTATAAGAGCGGAAGATATAAAGAAGACTTCCATCAGTGGGGGTACCTTCTTTGTTTCCCATGAAGCTTGAGGTGGGATAAAACTATATACCTATTAAACTATTTTCGACTTTGACGGTCTAATTGTAGACACGGAGACTGCTTGGTATGATGCGTTTAAAGAGACCATGGAATTGTACCATGTAGAGCTACCCCTTGAGCAATTTGTCAAAGGGATCGGTTCAGATGATATTGCTCTCTTTCAATATTTCAAAGAACAACTAGGCGAAAGATACAATCCAGAAGAGATACAAAGTAAAGCTGACCGTATACATAAAGATAAAATGACAAGTCCGCACACACGAGAAGGAGTACGGGATTATTTGGAAGAAGCAAGAAAATTAAATTATAAAATTGCCCTTGCTTCCAGTTCTCCTAAAGATTGGGTAACTCATTATTTAAAAGAACTTCAACTCTTACACTATTTCGATGAATTGATCACTCGAGATGATGTTGAAAATGTGAAACCTGAACCAGATTTATACCTTAAGGCTATAGAAGCTTTAAACATTAGCCCGAAAGAAGCTGTTGCATTTGAGGACTCACTTAATGGGCTCAAAGCTGCCCTGACTGCAGGATTAAAGTGTGTCATCGTTCCAAACCCCGTAACGGATGCATTGCCTTTTGAAAATCATCACCTACGCCTTACATCCATGGCGGAAATGAGTCTATACCGAGTCATCCAACTTATAGATAAAGATTAGTATAAACTAGCAACCGGCCTAGCTCGTTATGAACTAGGCCTTTATTTATTCCTTCACTACGACGTCACTTGCACGGATTAAGGAACAAATGTATCATTTATGAAGATCAAATCATTCTTGTGAGATTCAATTACGAGAAATTATAATGATAGAATCTTCAAGGTATAAACATAAACGAGGTGGAACTATGACAGAGAAAAATGTCTGCTGTATTGGGGAATTATTAATTGACATGTACTGTACAGATGTCGATGTTGCTTTAAAAGATGGTGATAATTTTAAAAAGATGGCTGGTGGCGCCCCAGCTAATGTTGCAGCAACCATAGCTAGATTAGGTGGCAGCGCTTCTTTCGCTGGGAAGGTAGGTAAAGATTCCTTTGGCGACTTTTTAATAGAAACGCTAGAGCAATACGATGTGAATACAAACATGATTAGTAGAGATGAAGCCCTGCCTACAACGATTGCTTTTGTTTCGTTGACAGCTGATGGAGAAAGAGACTTTCAATTTAACCGTGGGGCTGATAAAAACTTAACGATGGCTGATTTGTCAGAGGATCAGATTCTACAGTCAAATGTCATTCATTTTGGTTCGGCAACAGCACTCTTAGAAGGTGAAACACGAAACACTTATTTGAAGTGGATGGATAAAGCGAGTGAAACAGGAATCTATATTTCTTTTGACCCTAACTTTAGACAAGACCTATGGAATAAGAATGAGGAAGAATTTGTGCGTTTATCGAAGGAAGCTATCTCACGTGCAAACTTTGTGAAAGTTAGTCATGAAGAATTAGAGTTAATTACAAATAAAAAGGATGTATCCGAAGGGGTTGCAGAACTTCATCGCCTTGGGGCAGACCTTGTAACTGTAACAATGGGGAAAGAAGGATCGTTCCTATCTAATGGTAAAGAACAAGAAATTGTTCCTAGTATTGAGGTTAAAGCTATTGATGCAACAGGTGCAGGTGATGCCTTTATCGGTGCAGTATTGTATAAGTTTGCTAATTCCGAAATTGACATGGGAGATTTCTCTCAGTTAAAAGAAGTAGTTCGGTTTGCGAATAAAGTTGGGGCAGTTGTTTGTACGAAAATCGGATCCTTGACCGCACTACCAACAATGGAAGAGGTTAAATAGCTTGGATTACAAGAAACACGTTGGGAAAACCTCAACGTGTTTTTTTATTTTCGTAACTAACGGACTGAAATCACTGTGGATGATAAAATGTTCACTCTAATCGGGTAAAAAATTCATTTGACAAATAAACGTATTGACAACCTTTTTGAATCCCTTTACAATAATAAAAGTAAACGATTACGTAAACGATTACCTAAAGAACACGGTAAATTCCTAAAATAGGAGGGAAAAATGTGAAAACTTTTTCTAATAGTAAATACTGGTTTTCGTCTGGCTATTTATTTTTATTCTTTATAACCTGGTCAATCTGGTGGTCTTTTTATGCAATATGGTTAAATAATACGCTTGGCTTAACAGGATCACAGGTAGGAACCATTTATTCTTTTAACTCTGCAGCTGCACTAACTTTTATGTTACTTTATGGCATCATTCAGGATAAATTGGGCATCAAGAAAAATTTAGTCTGGTTTCAAAGTATCATTCTAGTTTTCATAGGGCCCTTCTTAATTTACGTGTATGAACCGTTACTATTAAACAATTTCTATCTAGGAGCGATATTAGGTGCAATTTACCTAGGAGCCGGATTTGTAGCGGGGGCTGGATTTTTAGAATCCTATACGGAAAAAATCAGTCGGGAATACAACTTTGAGTTCGGAAAAGCTAGAATGTGGGGTTCTCTGGGCTATGCCGTGGCTGCGTTTGGCGCAGGGACACTGCTTAGCATTAATCCACATATTAACTTTTGGCTTGCTTCGGTCGCAGGGGTAGCTTTCTTTATATTAAATTTCATATTTAAGGTTGATGCATCAGTTACGGAAGAAAAGAATTCTAGTAAAATTTCTAAAAAAGATTTCATGTTAATCTTTTCAAATAAAGTATTTTGGTTTTTATTGATTTATTTATTTGGTACAGTCTGTATCTATACCGTGTATGATCAACAACTATTTCCTGTCTATTTTGTTCAACAGTTCGCTGATCAAGCAACTGGGAATCAAATTTATGGTTACTTGAATTCTTTCCAAGTATTTGTGGAAGCGCTGTTCTTATTCTTGGCACCATTTATTGTTAATAAATTAGGAGTTAAGCGATCCTTAATATTTGCAGGAAGTATTATGGCAATTCGAATTGTCGGCTCTGCTTTTGTAACGAGTACATTCGGGATTTCATTTGTGAAATTACTTCATGCTGTAGAACTTCCAATTCTATTAATTGCCGTGTTTAAGTATATTGCTATTAACTTTGATTCCAGATTATCAGCTACTGTATATCTCGTTGGCTTCAAAATTTCTAGTGAGCTAGGCGTCATTGTTTTTTCAGCACTGGTTGGATATATTTATGACTTAACAACCTATGAAACTACCTTTTATATACTCGGTTCCATTGTATTTATTTTTGTCATCATGGCTGTTTTTACATTAAGTAAAGATGATAAAACTTCAACAGAGAAAATAAATAAAACTATAAATAAGGGAGAGAACTTAGCTTGAATAATCACAAAAAAGCAATCGACAAGGCAAACACATATATCGAAGAAAAAATAAAGGAAAAACAGGAAAGAACATTTCAACCGTCTTATCACTTTACAGCACCTGTTGGTTGGCTTAACGATCCAAATGGATTAATCCAACATAAAGGTATATATCATTTATTTTATCAGTTCCATCCATATTCAGAAGACTGGGGACCTATGCATTGGGGACATGCGACTAGTAAAGATTTAGTCTATTGGGAACATCAACCCGTTGCACTAGCACCATCCGAAGATTATGAACTAGGGAAAGCTGGAGAAGGATATGGCTGTTTCTCGGGAAGCGCAGTTACAAACAATGACCAACTAGTACTTTTTTATACAGGACATATTGATAGTAAAAATCCAAAAGAAGTCCAATGCATGGCGACTACAGAGGACGGGATTCATTTTGAAAAACCTGCAATAAATCCAATCATTCCAAACCCACCAGAAACACTAAGTGCAGATTTTCGTGACCCTAAAGTTTGGGCTTATGATGGAGTTTGGTACATGGTTGTTGGAACAAGTGAAGAGGGTCACGGCGGTGCAGCTGTTTTCCAATCAAAGGATTTAATGGATTGGCAGTATTGTGGACTTGCCGCTAAAAGTGACGGAACATTAGGAGATATGTGGGAATGTCCGGATTTATTTCCTATCCAACATAAACATGCCTTGGTTGTGTCGCCAATGAATATGAATGGTGGAAAGAATATTATGATGGTTGGTGACATGGATTATAAACTCCACCGGTTTACGAAAGATTATTTTGTTGAAGTTGACGAAGGCTTTGACTTCTATGCCGCTCAGACGTTTTTAGATGAAAAAGGAAGACGTATATTAATTGCATGGATGGATCAGTGGGAAACAGAATTCCCTACTAAGAAAGAGGGATGGGCTGGTGCTATGACAGTACCTCGTGTCGTTTCGCTTAATGATGAAGGGGAGGTGCGGTTCCAACCAGTGGAAGAGTTACAGCTTTTACGGAAAGGAAAGGAACAGCACAAACATGTGGAACTAACTCATTCCTTTACACCTGAGACTAGCGGCCAATCATTAGAATTGAAAGTAAACTTTGACCTTTCTAATACGAATAGTGAAGGAATTGGATTACATGTCTTAAAGTCAGAAGATGGGAAAGAGTACACCGAGATCAAATATGATACTAGTTCTGGCGAAGTACTGGTTGATTTAAATAGAGCGGGACAAGTTTCAGGTATTGCTTCAGCTAAGATAAAGGAATGCGATGAACTATCACTTCACATATATGTCGATCGTTGTTCAGTAGAGGTATTCATAAATGATGGAGAAAAAGTGATTACAAATCGCGTTTACCCGGATAAAGGAAGTAATCGTATAGAACTTTTTGCAGACAGTACAGTGAATGTTAGTGACCTGCAAATATGGAGCCTTGAGAAATAAAAGATTTTAATAAAAGTAGCCAGTTTTACGTATAAACTGGCTACTTTTATGTTGATTTTCTTTTAATTAACGTTGGCTTTAAAACCGTTTGTATAGGTTCATTATCTGGTGATTCAATACGTTCAAGAATGATGTTTGCTGCCTCTACTCCCATTTGATAGGCTGGTTGTTCTACTACTGTTACGGATGGGGAGATGATTTGTGTCCATTCCGTATTATCAAAAGTTATTACCGCGATATCTTCGGGAATCGAGATATCATGTTCTACTAAGTAGTGCATAATTCCTGTTGTAAGAACATTATTTGCCGAAAAAACAGCATCCAAACCTTGCTCGATTAATTTAGAAGCTATTTGATAACCGTCTTCATAAGTAGGTCTACTTATAAAGATTCTATCTTCCAAATCTGCTTCAGGTTGTAGTATGTCCCGGAATCCCTGCAAGCGTTCCTTAGCTGTGCTAATCGATAAATCAGCCCCAGCAAAACCAATACGACGATAACCACTTTCCTTCAGATATTGGATAGCTTCAACAGTTCCCCTATAAGAATCAATAGTTACAGAGTCTCCATCATATCCATTTGGGATTCGATCAATGAGAACTAATGGATGGTCTTCTTCTAAATAGTCCTTTAGTTCATCAAAATCATGACATGTTGTAGCTAAAATAATCCCATCTGTAATTTGATGATTTAATAACTGAACCTGCTCTATTTCATGCTCAAAGTCTTCTTTTGAGTTACTGATAATAACATGATAACCTCTTTTTCTCAAAGTCTCTTCTAGTCCTTCTGCAATGGACATGAAGAATGTCTTTGAAGTATCTTCTTTATGAACAGGAATGATAAATCCAATTGTATTCGTTTTTGAACTTCTTAAACTCCGTGCTGCATGGTTAGGACGATAGTTTAATTGTTTCATTGCATGTAAGACTCGATCTGTTGTCTCATCTGAAACATAACGGGTCTTATTTATAACATGAGAGACTGTTGCTGTTGAAACACCAGCAACTTTAGCTACGTCTTTAATTTTAACTTTTGACAATTGAATTACCACCTATAAATATATGTATGCATTCTGCTGAAATGGTCGTTCCTATAACGCGGAACTACTTATATTATTATACGTCAAAAATATTTGTTTTCCATCAAAAAGAGATTGAGAATCATAGAATTTATAATCGAAGGGACATAAAGAAGACTTACTTCAGCGGGGGGTTCCTTCATCCCCCACTGATGGTTAGGCGCACTTATTGGACCTTTACAGGAAATTAATCTCCCACCCACCTTCTTTGAGATAGGATAAAAAAAGCAAGATATCCCACAGTCTCGCTTTCCATCAGGTAGAAGAACCTACCCTACTATTTCTTGAAGATATAATCACAAGTGAAATCACCAACAAAATACCTACAACCTGCACAACGACTGGATAATGAAAAACCTTGATCGTATAAAATTCAATTACAATCGCAAGGCTAGTGATTTGCAGCAAAGTAAATAAAAGCTTATGAATTGGTTCACGATTCGTTTCCTTTTCGATCACCGTAAAGGCTATATAAGAGAATCCACAAGCTGCAAGTAACATGATGATCCCTATGTTACTATAAGGATAATAAAAGCTCGGTACACTAGTGAAATCATATGCCATGAGATAATTTTTGCCGATTACATACATCACAGCGAAAACAATAATTCCAATTAACTGGTACATTACTCTTCTATTCAACATCTATACACTCCTTATCATAAAAGAACATAAATTTCCTTCATGTCCTATCCTATTTTTGATAACAGTTTTCCCTATTACATTAGAATCGATACTTTAAGGATTTAAGTTATCCCATTATATGACACAAGTTTTTTCCTAGAATGACTTAATTTTGTGGTACCTTCTATGTCCACCCAGAAGATTGAGGTGGAAGTCAACTCATTTTCTTTCAAAAAAACTAAACCGAAATCGGGTAAAAAGTACTCTATTCCTTCTTCTAACATTGGTGTTAAACTAGTAAAAGTGAAAAACTGACTTAAAGGAATAGGAGATTTTGAAAAAATTACGAAACATCATTGCCCTTTTTATCATTCTATTAGCCGGATGTAGTATGGAAGGGGCTGGGTTAGATACCGATTTTACGAATCAAACAGAAAAAGCAGAAACACAGGAAGAGCCGGTAGTAGAGAATGAAACCTCTCCAGCCGATTCCAAAAATGCCCAAGAAACTAGCACCGACAAAAAATTAGTAAACGTCCAATTAGTCAAACCAATTGATGGCGATACCATCAAAGTTAACATCGATGGCAAAGAAGAAAATGTACGATTTTTATTAGTTGATACACCTGAAACAAATCACCCACGATTAGGGGAACAGCCCTATGGACAGGAAGCGAAAGATTTTACTAGAAAAATGGTAGAAAGTGGACAAGTGCAATTAGAATTTGATATTTCGCATCGAGATAAATATCAAAGATTGCTAGCTTATGTCTATGTCGATGGCGTTTCCGTGCAAGAGGAATTATTAAAAAATGGATTGGCGAGAGTCGCATATATTTATGAACCTAACACGAAATATGTGGACCAATACAACGAAATACAAAAAGAAGCGCAGCAACAAGCTATTGGGATATGGAGTGTAGAAAATTACGCAACAGACCGTGGCTTTGATGCATCTGTTATCAACTCTCCTAAAGAAGAGAAAGAACCTTCCAGCAACTCAAGTAGTTGCGATATTAAAGGAAACATAGCAAAGGATGGAGAGAAAATCTATCATATGCCAGACCAACAATTTTATGAGGTGACGAAACCGGAAGAAATGTTTTGCACGGAACAAGAAGCTGTAGATGCTGGGTTTAGGAAATCAATGCGGTGATAACCCCTACTTCATAAACAAGCCATAGCCTCTCATGGCTTGTTTTCTTATTTTATTTCTTCTCCCCTATTTTATTTGGTGATCATAGTACAATTTTACCATGATACTTTTTGCATATTTTAATATAATAGTATTGTATGATGGTTTTTATGGTAGTTTTTTACTTTTTAGCAGATAGGACAACCAAATTTATGTCGTGGGATAATCACCGTCTTATTGTCCCAAAGGAGAACATATGGAATATTACGGTAGGTTTATTTTATTAATTTTGTCGTTGACTTCTGCATCAGTATATTCGATAGTAGGAAGAGTTGATATCATTCTTTTCACTATCTTTACATTCATACATGCAGGTTTTTCATGGTTTATTGGAGGTTGGTATGATAAGTTCAGATACCTATCCTATCATGACCCGCTAACCGGTGTTTATAATCGCAGGTATGCCTATATCTATTTTGAAAAGCAGTTAAAACGTGCAAAACGCAAGAATGAAAGAATAGGAATTTTAAATATTGATATAGACAATTTTAAAATGATTAATGATTCCTATGGCCATCATTATGGTGACTTCATTTTGCAACAATTATGTAGGTCGATTACGAAAAATATTCGTAAAGAGCACATACTTGTTCGCTGGGGCGGAGATGAATTTATTGTATTACTTAATAATATGGATTGTACATCTGCACAAAATCTGATTAATCAAATGAACGAGTCGATTAGGGCCGAGTTGAACCATTGTCAAGAATCTAATAAATCAGGTGTAACTTTATCCATCGGTCATGCCATCTATCCAGAAGACGGGCAAAATATTTCAGAATTATTATTGATTTCCGATAAACGAATGTATCAAATAAAATCCAATACTGTGGAAGTTAGCCCATCATGAGTCAAGTATACTCCCATCGTCCTACAGTCAATCGGAACAACATTCATCCGGCCACTCCATCGTTGGTTAGTGAGGTAAATAGATGAAAAATATGTCATTATTACAAGAAGAAAAAAGGGCTACCTTATTATTTATGTGGTTATTTTATATTGTATTCTTTTTATATGATATATTTTATTATAATTTTTTACCCTTTTTTCCATGGGCATTAGAATTACCCGATAAGATTTGGTACTATTTAAGTTTCGTTAAACATTTCATCATTATCTGTCTTATCCCTGTTACCATATATTTCTTTAAAAAGGGTAAACCTGAAAATGTAAAATATATTCTCGTTATCACCTATTTAATCACAAACTTAGTGACTGATATTTATTATTACTTTGGTAATCAGGAATCATATAGTAGTGGTAATTTAGTAGAAGTAGTGATTATATTATTTTCTCCTATTTTTATCAATAAGCGGTTTTTCTATCTAGTTACATTGGGAATTATCTTAAAGTACATAGTGGTAGGAGTATTCATACAAGACCCTGTCGTATTCTTTCCTGTTATTCTCAATATCTTATTAGCTTTTATTGCCTATATGCTTCTTCATCGTTTTTTAATATATGTACAGGCACTGAAAGATTCTTACAATGAACAATTAGCGGGAATTGTTAAAGGAGTAATTGCCACTTTGGAGTTAAAAGACCCTTATACTCGTGGTCATAGTGAACGCGTAGCAGAATACGCAATAAGTCTAGCAAAAGCAACCGAACAAGTGAAAGAATCCAATTATAATCATTTTTATTATGCGTGTCTTTTACATGACATCGGTAAAGTGAATATTCCCGACTCCATTCTGACAAAATCTAGTAAACTAACAGATGAAGAATATGTAATCATTAAAACTCATCCCGTTGTGGGGGCGAAAGCAATTAAAGATGTAGAAGGTATTGCTGATCATATCGCTGTAGTTTATCATCACCATGAAAGATGGGATGGCAAGGGGTATCCAGATGGACTTAAAGGAGAGGAAACACCTCTTGTTGCAAGAATCACAGCTATTGCAGATGCTTTTGATGCGATGACTTCTACAAGGTCATATCGACCAGCACTTCCTTTTGGTGAAGCTTATCAACGTGTTATAGATGGCAAAGGAACGCAATTTGATCCTAAATTAGTAGAAACTTTTAAACAAGTGTATCCAGATTGGATGACAATCTTTAAAAAATATAATAAAGACCAATCTTTAAAGGAGGGTAGCAACCATGAAAATCCGTAAACTAAAAAAAGTTAAAGCAACATGTTGGTGGTGTTTCATCATTCCAAAAGGTTAAGTAGTTTTAGATATAGGGTGCATTTGCATCCTATTTTCATTTCTAAAGAACGGTGGTGAAAGGCTTGAAATTATCATTAGAATCGCAAATCACCCTATATCCATTGTCCATTCAAAAAGATAGGAAGAATTATATCGTGGAGGAACCTGTTTCTGGTGATTTTTTTGAAATGCCGGAGATTTGTATTGATGCAATTGAAAGGATAAATGATGGGCAACTATTAGGTGAAATCGAAAGTAAATTACAGAAAAAGTATCCGAAAGAAAAAGTAGATATAATTGAATTTGGCGGGCAGCTAATGGAATTGGGTCTCATTCAAGAGGTAAATGGAGAAAAAGTCAAGCAAGTAAAGGAAATACAATCTTCAGGTGGATTTACATGGATCCCCCCTCGAGTTGGACGTTTCTTTTTTAATAGGGTTACGAATAAGATTTATCTCATCCTATTAATGGTTAATATCTCACTTATAGTGTGGAATCCCGAACTCTTCCCCCATTATCAAGATATATTTCTGTTCCATTCCATGATGCTCAATATCATCACCTATATGTTTATCTCGCTATTCTTTATCATCATTCATGAATTTGGGCATATCCTTGCTATCCGTTCCTACGATTTACCAACTAAATTGGATATCGGGAATAGACTTATTTTTGTCGTTTTTGAAACAGACCTAACCTCAGCTTGGAAATTGGCGCCAAAGCAAAGAAACATCCTATACTTTGCCGGAATGGCTTTTGAACAAACAATCGTTTTTATCGTCCTAACAATACAACTCCTCTTCCCCAGTGCGAACGGTATTTTTATAGGCATTCTTGGCATTATCGCATTGGATATTGTTATTAAAACCTTGTACCAATGTTGTTTCTATATGAAGACAGATGTCTATTATTTTATTGAAAATATAACGGGATGCTATAACTTACTGGAACGCGGCAAGCAGTTTTTAAGTAAATGGATCCCATTTTTAAAGATTGATTCTAATGAGACAGAACCATTCGAGGGAGAGTGCAAAGTTGTTCGTATTTATAGTGCATTTTATATCGGCGGGATGCTGTTAACCCTTAGTTTATTTGTTTTTTACTTTGTACCACAGGCCTATTATGCTTATTCGCAAGTTTTTTCTAATTTACTCCGGTCGACAAATTCATTAGCATTCTGGGATGCTATAGCTTTTCTCGGACAAACTGTACTTTTACTAATCTTATTCCTCTACGCTAAAAAAAGTCGGGGGAACAGGTCTCGCGTTCCATTTCGAGGTAAAAGGTAAATTGTTGTTCAAAATCAGCTTAAAAATAATAGCTGTAGAAACTTAGTTCAAAGAAGAAATAAGGGTACAAGTTTAATAATTTTCCCATGAAATCCTAGTACTTTAAAAGAAAATGGCTCAGGTGACAATGACGGACTTGCCCTCCCACTTCTCAAAAGATAGAAAATATGATACTATCATGAGTAAATCGAATAACGTGACCACAAGGGGAGCGAAAGCTGAGAGGGAACAAATTGTTCTTACCCTTCGAACCTGTTAGTTAATTCTAGCGTAGGGATGTGGTGAATAGTTTACTAGTTGTTTATGCGTAATGTGAAATCTATCTAGTAAACTAGGTAACTATGTCTTCCTTTTGGTGCGTTAAAAACACAATTAGGAGGCTTTTTTTAATGAAAAAATTAGGTTTACAAACGCTTATTGAGGTGGCCATTTTTGCGGCACTTGCCCTTGTGCTCGATTTATTGCCATCACTCCGTATTGGACCGTCCATCTCCATTTCCTTTGCAATGGTGCCGATATTCATCATCGCATTTCGCAGAGGATTTTTAGCGGCAATTATCAGTGGATTCCTTTGGGGATTATTACAAATTGCCATTGGGGAAGCATGGATTCTAACACCATTACAAGCGTTCATAGAGTATTTCGTAGCTTTCGCATGTGTCGGTTTTGCAGGACTATTTATCAACCCAATTAAAAATAACTTAAGAAGCAAAAACATGGGCAAGGCTATTGTCTGGATAATTGTCGCAACCTTCGTCGGTGGATTTGCCCGTTACTTCTGGCATTTCCTTGCAGGTATAGTTTTCTTCAGTGAATATGCAATTGAAGCAGGCCAAGCACCAGTTATTTATTCCTTAATTATGAATGGCATCTCTTATATTTCTTCTGCTATTGCATGTTCCATTGTATTAGCGTTGGTGCTTTCGAAAGGATCAAGACTGGTTACATCTGTGAGCACAGAGAATAGAAGTAAACGAGCAGCGTGAGACAAAGGAACAGGTTCGAGACTACTGTAAAAGCACCTTTTTTTCAGTGGTCTCTACTGTCCCTATACCCCCTATTCCCTATTACCAATATGCGCTTTTACTTTAACCTCTGCATAGCGTTTGAGATCTTGTTCTTTTGAGTAAATCGTACCAAGGTAACCTCCGAGAAAGCCTAGTGGTACACTAACAAGCGCTGGATTTTCTAATGGAAAGATTGGATTTCCGACAAATAACGCTGCGCCCGCTTCTGGCGAGAAAACACTTGGGCTCATCGATACTAAAACTAATGCTGAAATTAGACCGAATAATACTGCTGAAATCGCACCAGTTGTATTAAATCGCTTCCAATAAATCGTATAAAGAATGACAGGTAAATTGGCACTTGCTGCGATACAGAAAGCAAGCGAAACAAGGAATGCAACATTAAGGCTTTGCGCACCTAAGGCTAAAATAATCGATAACACCGAAACTGCTAATGACGCATAACGTGCAGCTAGCATTTGTTCTCTATCCGTAGCTTTCCCTTTTTTAATAATTTGACCATATATATCATGGGCAAAAGCGGAGGCTCCAGATAATACAAGACCTGCCACAACCGCTAGAATGGTAGCAAACGCAACAGCAGATATGAAGGCGAATAAAATATTACCTCCCAACGCCTCTGCAAGTAGCGGTGCCGCCATGTTCCCACCCGAATTAGCTGCAAGTATTTCATTTTGACCAACGTATATGGCCGCTCCAAAGCCTAGAAATAACGTAAGAATATAAAAGATACCAATCGTCCAGGTAGCTGTAATAACTGAACTTCTAGCTGTTTTCGCATCTTTTACCGTAAAGAAACGCATCAAAATATGTGGTAAACCGGCTGTACCGAGAACAAGCGCAATCATTAAGGAAATCGTTCCTAATGGATCATCATATTTTAATCCCGGTTCTAAATAAGCAGCGCCATGGCTTGTAGCAGTTTTCACCTCAGTAAACATGGCAGCTATATTAAAATCAAATTTCCAAAGAACAAGAAATGCCATAATAACCATTCCCGCCATTAAAAGAACAGCCTTCGTAATCTGCACCCAGCTAGTGGCAATCATTCCACCAAAAAGCACATAAATGGTCATCATAACACCAACAATTAAAACAGCAATCCAATAATCAATATGAAATAATAACTGAATGAGTGCACCCGCTCCTACAAGCTGTGCAATCATATAAAACAGAACGATTGTAATCGTACTTAGTGCAGCCGCACCTCTTACCTTTTTCGAATCAAATCGTGAATGAATCATATCAGCAAGTGTATATTTCCCAAGATTACGCAATGGCTCCGCTACTAAAAATAAAACAACTAAATAAGCAATTAAAAATCCAATACTGTAAAAGAATCCATCAAAACCGTTTAACGCAATCGCCCCAGCTATTCCAAGGAAAGATGCAGCTGATAGGTAGTCACCGGCAATGGCTAATCCATTTTGCCAGCCAGTTAATCCCCCACCGGCTGTGTAGAAGTCACCAGTTGACTTGGTGTTCTTCGCGGCAAAATACGTGATTACTAAAGTTAGAATAACGATAGCAATGAAAAGGAAGACAACAATTGGATCCATTAGGCTTTACCTCCTTTTTTAATTTGGTCGTGAATAATAGCTTCTACTTTTTCATCAAAGGAGTTTGCCTTTCTCACATAAATCGTACATAACACCCAAGTCATCACAAATTGAGCAACCGCAAATATCCAGACCCAAGAAATATCCCCAAATGCCGGTGTGTTTAGAAAGGTGGTGTAAGACGTACATATAGGAAGCAAAAAGTAAAAGATGAGAAAGAAAACAGTCATTGGTACCGTAAACCTTCTTTTTTCCTTCATAAAATGCTTAAATTGCTCACTTTCTGCGATACTTTCATAATCCACTTTATTATTTTTGTGTAAATCAGCCATCTAATACCCCCCTTTTATTTAATGTCCTTACAGCGCTCACATTAAAAATACTAACTCACCCCCCCTTTCGGAAAACGCTTACTATTTTGATACCACACTTATGATTTATGAATGATTCATTTAAAATATGATAAAGAAAACGAGCCGAGGGTTCATCATCCCCCACTTTCGCAGTTGATCTCCCCCAGAAACTTGAAGTGAAAAAAGCAAACCACTAAAAAACAGGCAAACTAGAAAGCTTTGCCTGTTTTTTAGTGATTATTTGTTATCCTTGAATTCTATTTTCGTGCCATCTTTAAATTTAATTTCTAATTCTATTTCCTTGTAATTTGACTCTAGGGAAAATGCATCTAATGCTTGTTGAATAGCATCGTCTTTATTCGTCTTCTGTTCAATCGTTAGCTCTTTAACTTTTGGATAAACCTCGTCAAATGCCTCTTGACCGTGAATATCAACTCCATTAATTTCATCTTCTAACTCCGCTTCAACACTACCATCTTGATTTTTTTCTAAGCTTGCTTCATATTCTTTATCCCCGTCATATTTGACAGATAACTCAAAATCAACATAATTCAATTCATCCATTTTAGCTCGCATGTCTTCGGTCCCATTGTTATTGTTAGTTGCTGTGTCATTGGTATCATTACCGGCTTTATCATCAGCTTCATTGGTATCTTGATTTTCGTTGTTTGTTACATCGGCTCCCTGATTGGTGGTCGTATCATTATTATCATTGTTATTGCCACCACATGCTACTAAAGTTAAAGCTAAAATAAATATTGAAGCTAGAAATAAAATTCGTTTCATATTTTTCCCTCCTATTTTTACCTTAATTTATTTAATAATCTTCCCATTTAATCAAAAATTAACCATAAAGGTTTAGATTACATGTTGGGTGTTGTAGGGATCAGGTTGGAGGGGTAGATTAAATCCGTTCTTTTCGATGAGTTGCGATTTGAACGCTTTTCTTACGTCTTCCACCACTCATACCATCGTTAAGCATGTTTCTTTTTACTTTTGAATACAATAAGATAGGTTGTCCGTCTATTGAATAGAATGCAGCCCTATTTGTAAGGAGGATTTTTATTGAATTCATTTATGTTAAAATTCGGCTTAGTTGTAGCAGGGGGAGCTATTCAAGGGCTGGGAATGGGGGTATTTTTGTTCCCCCATTCCATTCCTTCTGGTGGGGCTGGTGGGATTACTGTTCTTTTGGGTTATTTGTTTCACATTGGAATGGGACTAGCACTATGGATAGTGAATACTTCTTTATTATTTTTAGGTGTTAAATATTTAGGAAAAAGATTCGCATTGTGGACGCTTCTTTCCATTACGGTGACATCTTTATCTGTTGATTTTTTTGAACAAATTATTTTCGTGAAAAATCGAAGCTTACTTTTGGATCTTTTATTTGGTTCCGTTTTTTTAGGTACAGGAATCGGAATATTAATGCGTCAAGGTGTTTCGAATGGTGGTGTCGGTGTCATCGCAATAATTATCTCCGTCAAAAAAAGAATTTTACCTGGTAGACCGCTTTTTTTCCTTAATTTCTTTATTTTTCTATTTGTAGCGTTGATAATCGATTGGAAATTAATCTTTCTTGCATTGATTAGCCAATGGATTTCAACCAAGGTGGTGGATATGATTTGTGAAATATCTTTTCAAAAGACCTATACACTTGGATGGCGAAAGAAGCCATGAACTTACGTGTATTTGTATCGAATATTACTTTTTTTCTTTTCTTTCCCGTCTTTCCCTTTAACATGGACTAACAATAGTACTAACAAGGCTACAAGTAGGGTAAAAGCAGCTATGGAAAGAAACATTCCCGTTCGTGACCAATCCATTAAACGGATAAAAACGGGTGGCCCAAGTGCTACACCTATAAAACGAACAGAACCATATAAAGAGGAGACAAAGCCTCTGCGTTCTTTTCCGACTGCACCCGTAATGAGACTGTTGACACATGGTAGGACAAGTCCTGCGCCAATACTGCTAATGGCAAGGACAATAAGAAAAGGAATAAGCTTTTCAAATAATACAAGAGAACTATAAGATAGCGTCATCAGAAATAAACCTAAAACCGAAAGCCACTTCATCTTTTCTAAGTTTTTTCCAATTTTACTACCTGTGATATAGGATGTACAAACCATTACTAGAAGCGGAATTGCAAGAATAAGGCCCTTTGGAACTCCATTAATATTGTATTTTGTTTCAAGGATATCCGATAAATAAAAAAGGATTCCGAAAAGCGTAAATAGACAAGTTCCACCAGCTAAATAGATTGTGAATAGCCATCTGCCTTCATGTTTAAAGACACTTAAAAGCCCTTTTACATATTTTTTAAAAGGGGGAGGCGCTTGGAAATTTCGTTTTTCCTTAATAAATATCCAAACCAATAAAATAGAGATAAGACTAATCACAGGAAAGGCAAAAAATACTGAATACCAAATAATGAGAGCCAATAAAGAACCGAGAATCGGCGATAACACTTTTCCTAAACCATTCGATGCCTCAAATATTCCGAGTACTCTACTACGCTCTCCCCCTCTGAATAAATCCCCAATTAAAGCCATAGCAATTGGTGCAGTTCCAGCCGCACCGATTCCTTGTAATATTCTTCCTAAAATAACCCAAATATAAGAATTGGAAAAAACGGCTGCTCCTAAACCAGCTAATAACGCTCCTCCACCAAATAACAGCAATGAAGGAATAATAACCATCTTCCGCGAAAAACGATCAGACAAATACCCTACAATTGGGATAAAGATAGCAGCAGCAATAGAAAAAACCGTTATCGTTAAGCTTACTTGTAACTGAGTAAGATCCAATGATGATTTCATTTTTGGGAGTATCGGAATGAGCATCGAATTTCCCAATGTCATCATAAGTGGAACGGATCCGATGGCAGCGATGACCATCCCTTTATTTTTCTTTTTCAAAGCCTGTACACTCCTACTTTACATTAATGGGTGGAGAAACAATCCAGCCTTTTTGTTTAGATAAATCAAGGAGTTTTTGTTCGTATTCTTCCTTTTGGGTATGAAATTCCCCAAATAAAGAACGAATGTCCTCCCTTATTGCTACTCCTGTGACAAAACTACATAATACTCGATCTGTCATTAACTCATTTTGAACGATAACAGCGATTTCTGGATCATGAAACCTTGCACCTGCCGGGATATCTTCTACTTCCACATTCGGTCTATCAGGAGGTGCTGGAGGTAACCGAATTCCCGATTCTTTTAGGATAGCTTCCACTTGCTGTTCTTCTTGTGTAAGGCAACTTTCTACTAAATCCTCTAAATATGTTTTTAAATCATGATCACCAGTATGATTGATAAGTACTTGCATCGTAACTAAAATGTTTTTTGTATTATATAGATAGGACCATAAATGGTAAACTTCTCCAGAGTGAAATGGTTCATCTGGCTTTTTATTTGTTAGTTCCATCATATTCCTCCTTTTCGTATGCGTATATAGTATCTCTTAAAAGTGAGATATTATCCCTCTTATATATCAGTACTCGTCCACCATTTATCAGTAATCCATCCTATATATAGCTCTCTGTTTCCCTAAAAAGCTTGAGGTGGGGAAAATTGTATTAGGACAGGAACCTACTTTCATTTTATACATAGGCTAACATCAGAAACTTAAAGAAGGTGAAGAGGGGATATGTCTACCATGAAAAAGAAAATGTGGTTATTTCTGGTTATTGCTTTTTCTTCCATTTTTTTACTAGTAGCATGTAATGAAAAACAAGAAAAAAGTGGCAGTAGCAGTTCAGAAGACGAGAAAGTTGTACGTATTGGGTACCAGAAAAATGGCCCGTTGATTATTTTAAAATCATTAGGTACGTTAGATGAACGATTAGAATCTATGGGATATTCTGTGGAATGGAATGAATTTCAGGCAGGTCCATTATTGGTGGAAGCTCTTAATGCAGAGAGCATTGATTTTGGTAGAACAGGTAATACACCACCAATCTTCGCGCAAGCTGCCGATGCCCCTTTTAAGTATGTTGCAGTCGGATTTTCCAAATATGAAGGTAGTGGCATCTTGGTACCAAATGATTCAGATATACAGGATCTAAATGACTTAAAAGGAAAGAAGGTTGGATTTGCAAAAGGATCGAGCTCCCATTACTTAATTGTTAAAGCTTTAGAGAAAGTCGGGCTTCAGTATACCGATATTACCCCTGCATTTTTAAATCCGGGTGATGCAAGGGTAGCATTTGAACAAGGCACAGTTGATGCGATGGTCGTTTGGGATCCATTTACGGCATCTACAGAACTTCACTCGGACGGGAAATTACTCGTTGACGGGGAAGGGTTAACAACGGATCGAGACTTCTTTGTTGCCTCCGAGAGTTTTGCTAAAGAAAATGAAGAAATCATTAGCGTTATTTTGGAAGAAATTGAGAAATCTTCCGAGTGGGCAAATAACCACCATGAAGAACTGGTGAAAATGTTAGCACCCATTTTAAATATTGATGAAGAATCCATTGAAAAGTCTGTTGAAAGACGTATTTATGGAGTGGAAGAAATAACAGAAGATACCATAAAGGAACAACAGGAAATTGCAGATACATTTTATCGTTTAGAGATTATTCCTAAAGAAATAAACGTAGAAGAGGTTATGAAATAAGGGGGAAATGACAAATGAAAAGAAGTATCAAAGGACCTTTGGAAAAATTCTTTCCCTGGTTTATTCCACTTTTCATTATTGCTGCGTGACAATTATTGTCGTGGTCCGGAGCTATACCTGAAAGAATATTACCGGCCCCATCCCAAATCATTCAGGCGGGTATTGACTTAACGATTACAGGGGAATTATCCGAACACATGGGGATTAGCTTATGGAGAGCTTTAGTAGGCTTTTTAATTGGGGGAATTGCTGGATTTGTTTTCGGCTTATTAAATGGCGTATTTCGCTTTGCCGATTTAATCTTTGATACCTCGATTCAAATGTTACGTAATATTCCCCATCTTGCGTTGATCCCTCTCGTTATTATGTGGTTTGGAATTGGTGAATCTTCCAAAGTATTTCTTGTAGCATTGGGCGTTTTGTTTCCAGTCTATATTAATACGTATCATGGAATAAAGTCTATTGACAAAAAGCTTATTGAAATGGGTAAAGCATATGGATTAAATGGGAAGGAGCTTTTTTTCCAAATAATTTTACCAGGGGCTATGTCTTCCATTCTCGTTGGTATACGGTTCTCACTTGGGGTCATGTGGTTAACCCTGATTGTTGCGGAAACTATTTCTGCCCAGTCTGGTATCGGTTATATGGCGATGAACGCTAGGGAATTTATGCAAATGGATGTCATTGTTTTAAGTATTATTATTTATGCGTTGTTTGGAAAAATTTCAGATATGATTGCTAGGTATTTTGAAGGGAAATTATTAAAGTGGAATAACTAGTTTTAGGCGGTATTGGCGAAGAAATAGGGGGAGTGCAAATTGAATTCATATGATTTACAAGGAGTAGATGTTACGATTCATCAAGTTAAGAAGAAATATGATAAAAGGGAGGTATTGAAGGGACTGGATTTACAGATTAAAGAAGGTGAGTTTGTAGCGATCGTCGGAAAAAGTGGTTGCGGAAAAAGTACATTGTTACGTCTAGTAGCGGGATTAGAAAACATGAATGACGGCTCGATTAAATTAGACGGAACACCATTGAATGGGTTGAATAAACAAGCAAGAATGATGTTTCAAGATGGTCGGTTACTTCCTTGGAAACGAGTAATGGATAATGTTTGTTTAGGATTATCTTCTGATGCAAAAAATAGAGCAATGCAAGCCATCACACAAGTAGGACTGAAGGAAAGGATACATGATTATCCATCTAAACTTTCTGGGGGACAGAAACAGCGTGTAGCACTTGCAAGAGCATTGGTACATGATCCTTCCTTATTACTTTTAGATGAACCTTTAGGAGCGCTTGATGCTTTGACACGCTTAGAAATGCAACGATTGATTGAATCATTGTGGTTAGAAAGAAAATTCACCTCTATTCTTGTTACACATGATGTAGAAGAAGCAGTAGCTATTTCCGATCGTGTCATTTTAATTGAAGATGGAAAGGTAACGTTAAATCAACCGATACATTTAACTAGACCAAGACAACGTACAAATCCCGCCTTTTCCATGTATGTGGAGGAAATTTTAGCACGAATTATGAATCGAAAAAGTAAGAAAAACTATAGTATGCTTGTCAATACGGAGATGGAATCACTTTTTGACCCCGTAAATAATTAAAGCTACTCCGAGAAAAATCCAAAAAAATTTACCAAAAGATATTTTATCAGAGATACCAACAATTCCAATTGTGGTTGTAATGATAAGAATTAAAGGCCCAATAAAGGCAAGTGAACTATTAATAACAAGGGCCTTTTCCACATCATTCATTTTAATCATCAAATATGCGGCAAAGACCTCAATGGATCCAGATAAGATACGAAATAATGCCATGGCAACAACAGCTTTTTCCAATAAGGTAAACATCTTCTTCCTCCCGAAATGTAGACTCTAGACATTATATGTTTAACTTGTCCAGATTAGGACAGTGTTTTTTGGGAGGGACATGGTCCATGAGTATCGAATTATAAGTAAGGGCGATTCTCTTATCGCCCTGTTCATAAATCAAAATGTAATTCACTGGCTCTGCTCCCTTATCGGTCGGACAAAGGACCTGTTACCATGGCTCAAACCGCTACCGTATTTCCCTGTTCCACAATTTCCATATCTATGATAAAAAATTGATCATCCATTTCCTCTAGCTCGTAGATCACAGTCTGTTTCACCATTTCCTCGGAGTAATCCGTGTAATCTATTAAAGAATGTTCTTCATATACAGTCACACTATAACGATTTCCTTCTAATTTTTTAATATCTGTTACTTCATGCGTTAATAGAACTCTTCCCAATTGATTCTCATACATAGTCATAATAGAATCAGCTAATTCACGATAAAGCTCACTATCAGGATCAATGTAATAGTCAAGGTTCTGAAGGTCTCCTGCATCCGTTGCATACGTCATCATATACAAAAAATCCTCTATGACCGTCTCAATCTCCATGTTACCTTCTTCCTTTTGATCGTCATTCACATAACTTTCCGCTTCCTCTTTCGTTGATTTCATTATTGTATAATCGCTATCGTTATCGTTAAAGGATAACGTCTCATCATCTATTTTCGTAATCGTGACAAAATCATTCTCTGATGAAGCTGCAATCGAATTAAATTCGGCATAATCCACTGTAAATATTTCCTTTGTCCCGGCTAAATAATCCGTAATCGTTCCATCCGCATTTATTTCAAAGAAAATGGCTCCTTCATCATTTTCCAACTTCCACATACCACTAATATCTTCAAAAGTTAGTTGTTTGGAGAATACCGTCAGATTTTGATAAGTAACGGACGAGAAATCGCTAATGTCTTCGATTACTTGATCCCCTTTTAAATTCTGCATGAGGACTAATTCATTATCCTTTGTCACGTATACAAGATTACCATGAAAAAATGCATACATATCAACGTCATCAGTTACCTTCGTATCGTCTATAAATAATTCATTCTCCTCTGTTAAATAAACAATCCTTCCATCTGTATGGACATTAAATTGGTATACCTTTTTTGCAATCTGTTCCTTACCCTCCGCACTAGTTATCTGATAAACATTGTTATCTTCATCCGTATAATAAACGGTTCCTTCCACTAAATAGAAATAGTTTACATCACTCGCTAATTTCGTAGCCTTTTCGTCACTATCTCCTTTTTGATAGAGATTATTATCCTCATTCACGTAATAAAATCCACTTTTGTCATAATCTGCCAAATAGACATTAGATGCAATTTTTTCCGTTTTTATATCTTTGGATAACGTACTGGAATATAAATCCATTGCTCCTTCTTCTTCATAACTTAAGTAAATTAAACGGTCATCTACGTTTTTAATGTAGTAAGGATCAATCTCCTCACCCGATATTTTCACACTACTTTCATCTGCCTTTTTATAAAACAGCATATAATCGTCATTGGTATAAACAAGATCCCCATCACGATTTAAAATTTTAAAATGAAAAACATTATTAGCAATGTTACTTTCTTGCCTACTCTCTATGTTATAAACCGAATAGTCTCCATCCGAGTCAATGAAATATAGATTTCCATCCACCAAATCATATTGAGTAACTCCATTGCCTATCTTTTCCTCGTTCCCATCCTCATTGATTACGTACAAATTACCATCCGTATCCTCATAAACGATAAAATCCTCCGCGTTAAATCCATCGAAAAACTGTACATCTTCCGCGAGTTTTACTTTATCTTCCCTCTGGCTGAACGCATACAACTTATTTTCCTCATCCACAAAAAGAACCTTATCTTTATCATTCAAATATACAAAACCATAATTTTTCACATTACTAGCAATTTTCTCCAACTCTCCATCTTTCGTTTTAATGGACAATTCCCCAATACCTTCCCCGTTCTCATTCACATAACTCTCCGTATAGAATAAAAATTTATGATGAATCGTATCCGGCTTCTTACTTCTCTCCTCATCTAATGACACTGGCTGCGTACACCCCGCCACAAGCACTACCGCTAACATAAATAAAAAAGCACTTAACGATCTACGCATATGCAATCCCCCTGCTGTCATAGTTAAACCAATCGTTAAGATCCCATATCTACCTATCTCCAGACATGAAAATTCCCCCTGTACGTCATTGTATGAGGCGGATGGGGAAATATGACAGGAGGACAGGTTTCTTGTCCTAATTTGGTATTTATTTGACATGAGACTTTTACCTAACATTTGAAGGGGGGTGAATGCTGATAGGTGGGGGGGAGTGCTGATATATGGTGTATGAGTACTGATATCCTACCAGCGTTTGCTGATATATGGTGCACGAGTACTGATATCCTGCCAGCGTTTACTGATATATGGTGCGTGTGTACTGATATCTTTCCAGCGTTTACTGATATATGGTGCATGAGTACTGATATCTTTCCAGCGTTTACTGATATATGGTGCGTGTGTACTGATATACGGGCGTGATTACTAATAAATGACGATCCAACGCTGATATCCCTATGCCGGAAGGGTCGGTTCCCCCGTCACATTCTCCACCAATCTTTAGAACAAAAAAAATAGTGAAATACTTTGTGCATTTAAACAAAGTACTTCACTATTATCTATTACGGAACATTCAACCTACACTTCGTTTACTAGCTCTTCAACCAGTTTTACTACATTTTCTACAGTAAACCCATACTCCTCCATAACTTTATTTCCTTCACCTGAAGCCCCAAAGGTATCAATCCCAAGCACTTTTCCTTCATCCCCAGTATAGCGTTCCCAACCAAATGGAGATGCCATTTCAACTACTAAACGTTTCTTCACTTGAGGGGAAATGACTGAATCTTTATATGCTTGATCTTGTTCTTCAAAGCGATCCCAAGAAGGCATGCTAACCACACGTACATCGATATTTTGAGATTTCAACTCATTTTGAGCTTTGATAGCTAGTTGAACTTCTGATCCTGTTGCAAGAATTAATGCATCAGGAGTTTCTTTTTCTGAATCACTTATGATGTAGGCACCTTTTTTCACACCTTCATAAGCGCGTTCAGCTGTACCTTTTAACGTTGGGAGGTTTTGACGAGTTAATACCAATGCGGTTGGTTTATCCGTTGACTCTACAGCTAGTCGCCATGCAGCCTGTGTTTCATTTCCATCGGCTGGGCGGATGAGTGAAACTCCCGGCATGGAACGATAGGATGCTAAATGTTCAACAGGCTCATGTGTTGGACCGTCTTCCCCAACTGCGATTGAATCATGTGTCCAAACGTAGGTTACAGGTGCTTTCATGATGGCAGATAACCGAACCGCTGGGCGTAAATAATCGCTAAATACAAAGAATGTACCACCGAACACTTTTAACCCGCCATGTAAAGCCATTCCGTTTAATGCTGCAGCCATTGCAAATTCTCTCACACCAAACCAAATGTTTCTTCCGGCATAATTTTCTCGTGAAAAATCTCCGCCATCTTTAATCGTTGTTTTATTAGATCCTGCTAAATCAGCACTTCCTCCGAAAAGGTTTGGAACTGCTTTTGCAATCGCATTTAGTACTTCTCCTGATGAAGCGCGAGTTGCTAAGGTGTCCTTATCAGATTCATAGATGGGCAAATCCTTTTCCCAATTCTCCGGTAATTCACCATTGATTGCTGTTTCTAATTCTAGACCGAGTTCTGGATATGCTTCTTTATAATCAGAAAGGAGCTTGTTCCATTTTTCCTCCGCCTTGATACCTTTTTCTACGACTTTTTCTTGAAAATCAGCATATACTTCCTCTGGAACGAAGAATGGTTCATGTGACCAATGGTAATTTTCTTTGGTTAATTTAACTTCTTCTTCACCAAGTGGTGCACCGTGGGCATCTGAAGATCCTGATTTATTTGGTGACCCATATCCAATGACCGTCTTTACTTCAATTAATGTTGGTTGAGCTGTGTTTTGTTTCGCTTCCTTAATAGCAGCTTTTAATTTATTGACATCGTTACCGTCTTCTACACGAATAACTTGCCAGCCATAAGCTTTAAAACGCTCTTCCACATTTTCAGAGAAAGATTTATTTAAATCTCCGTCTAAAGAAATATCATTAGAGTCATATAGCGTAATTAGTTTTCCTAATCCTAAATGACCTGCTAAGGATGCGGTTTCATGAGAAATTCCTTCCATTAAATCCCCATCACCTACAAGGGCATAGGTATAATGATCAACAACTGAAAAACCTTCTTTATTATATTTAGCTGATAGATGTGCTTCTGCCATTGCCATACCAATAGCGGTAGAAATCCCCTGACCTAATGGGCCGGTTGTTGTTTCCACACCGTCTGTATGATGCACTTCTGGATGTCCAGGAGTTCTAGATCCCCATTGACGGAAGTTTTTTAAATCATCCATGGAAACATCATACCCAGATAAATGCAATAAACTATATAAAAGCATGGAACCATGACCTGCGGATAATACAAAACGATCACGATTAAACCATTTCGAGTTTTTTGGATTATGGCTCATAAAATCTGTCCATAATGTATAAGCCATTGGAGCCGCACCCATTGGTAATCCGGGATGTCCTGAATTCGCTTTTTCAATTGCATCAATAGAAAGGGTGCGAATCGTATTAATTGATAGTTGTTCTACAGCTTGATTAACTGTCGTTGTCACCGTTATCATCCTTCCTTATGATAGTGTTTCAGTTTTTTAGGAACCTTCTTAGCACCTGCTATTGCCGCCTTTTCTAAATGGCTAATAGTACGAATACCAGCTGTGATGATTTCGATTTCAAAATCGTAGTTTACTAGAAAGGCTGTTTGATTGGATAGGTACTCTTAACATATCGGACTTGTTTTTCCCTACCATTAACAAGAATAGAATGGGTAATAAAGTTACTATATTCTGTTTCAATTCCATCAATAATTAAGTTATCGGTAATTCCTGTTGCAACAAACATACAATCATCCGAACTTACTAAGTCATCAATGGTTAAAACGCCTTCTAAATTAGTAATCCCCATCGCTTTACATCTTCTTATTTCATCATTGTTTCTTGGTAAGAGTTTTGCTTGCATTTCCCCGCCAAGAGAACGAATAGCAGCTGCCCCTAATACGCCTTCTGGTGCACCGCCAATGCCTAGAAAAATGTCAACACCTGAACGTTCAATACAAGTTGCTGTTGCATAAATGACATCACCATCATTAAATAATCGAACCTTTGCACCAGTTTCTCGAATTCTATCAATATATTCTTTATGTCTAGGTCGATCCTGTATAAACACATTTAATTCCGTAATTTCTTTGCCATTTGCTTTTGCTACTGCTTTCATATTGTCTTCAATTGGTGCATCTAAATCAATTTTCCCTTTCGCCCTTGGACCTACAGCGATCTTTTTCATATACATATCCGGTGCATGTAGTAAAGTTCCCTTTGGTGCAGCAGCAATGACGGTAATTGCATTTCCTTGTCCATTTACTGTAGGCGTTGTTCCTTCAATTGGATCTACCGCAATATCTACCTCATGACTTCCACCCTTACCAAGCTTCTCTCCGATATAAAGCATTGGTGCTTCATCAATTTCACCTTCACCAATAACAATCGTACTATGCATCTTCATTTTATTTAAATTCTCTCGCATTGCATTTGTAGCAGCTCCATCAGCTGCAATCTTATCACCACTACCAACCCATGGAAGTGCTGCAACTGCTGCTGATTCGGTTACCTTTAGAAAGTCTAATAATAAGGATTGCATGCTCCCTCTCCCCTTCGTTAACACGTTTAGTTAACGCTACAATTACTTCCTGCTACTGCTTCTTTATAATTTTGGCTTACAAATTGTTCTTCTTTTTCAATAATTTTATCCACTTTACGTTTAGATCCTTCTGCCCACTCTACGTTTAAATATGCTTCTACCACTTTTTTCGCAGCTTCAGGTCCAATAATTTGAGATCCCATTGTGATAATTTGTGCATTATTACTTAATTGCGCTCTTTCCGCAGAGTATACATCATGTGCTAAAGCTGCACGGATTCCAGGGTATTTATTTGCTGCGATACATACACCAATCCCAGTCCCACAGAAAATAATTCCTCGTTCCGCTTTACCCTCACTAATAGCTTGAGCAATTTCAAAAGCTACGTCTGGATAATCTACAGCATCTTTGGAATGGCATCCATAATCAACTACTTCATGTTCTGTATCAGATAAAAATTCCTTTATTGTTTCTTTTAAATCAAATGCGTTGTGGTCACTACCGATTGCGAGTTTCACTTTTAAATCCCCCTAATATTTTTGTATAGTTTCATTTTATTTCACTATTTATTATATGTCAATGCTATATTTTCGTTTATTTTCATTTTACATCGATTTATTACTTTTGTTTATTGTCGATTCTGTAAAAGTCAAAAAAATAGAATCAGAAACATAACTCTGATTCTATTTACTTTCATTTGTTACCATTTCTTTTCTACTAACGAACCTCTACTTGACCTTTAACAAAGTTTAAGAACGTTGATAAGATTAAATATGCAGAAGTTGCACCAGGATCCTGGGCACCTATAGAACGTTCCCCTAAACGGCTTGAACGGCCTTTTTTGGATACAATATCTTTCGTTGATTCCATACCTTTTTTCGCTTCTTCTACTGCAGTAGTGAAAGCTGGAAGGAATTCATTGGATTCAGCAAATTGTTTTTCCAGACTAATAAAAAACGGTTCAAGTGTATCAATCATTGTTTTATCGCCAACTTCAGCTTGTCCACGCTCTTTAATTCCTTTTGCAAAGGCAATCCAGTATTCAGCTAAATCATTATCGTTCATTTCTGTTTTACCTTTAACAGCTTTAGCACCTCTCATAAATCCTGTAGCATAAAGTGGACCTACAGATGAGCCAACAGCGCTAAGGAATGTTTTACCTACTGTTAAGCTGATTTTTGCACAATCTTGTTCTTCTGCAAGTTCATTGTTTAATTTTTCATTTACTGCCTGCCAACCGATAGACATCGTAACACCATGATCTCCATCACCTAGTTTACGGTCAAGTTCACAAAGATAGTCTTTTTCCTTTTCAATCATTTCTACAATTTCTTTAAAATAATCTTTTAATTGTTTAGCTGTTAAATTCATCGTTGTTTCCCCCTATTGTATTCTTACTTTTGAACGAACATTGGGCAATCTACTGGGTGGTCGATTGCTCTTTCTAACTCTTCGTCTAATTTCATTAATGTAACGGAACATCCTCCCATTTCAAGAGAAGTAATATAATCACCAACGTATGAACGGTAGATTTCGATACCTTTTTCACGTAAAATTTGTTCTACTCTTCTATATACAATATATAGTTCCATTCTTGGTGTAGATCCAAGGCCATTCACTAGAACCGCTACTTTATCTCCTGAGTTAATTTCAATATCAGCTAAAATATCATGCACAAGACGATCTGCTACTTTATCAGCTGATTCTATAGGACCTTTTTCAATTCCGGGCTCACCATGGTGACCTAATCCAATTTCCATTTCATCATCACCGATTTCAAAGCTTGGCTCACCTGTTTGCGGTAATGAACATGGAGATAAACCAACACCCATAGAACGTGTATTTTCATTTGCCTTTTTTGCTACTCTTACAACGTCATCTAGGTTGTAACCAAAGTCTGCTGCTGCCCCCGCCGCTTTATAGATAAAGAATTCTCCGGCGATACCGCGACGTTTTTCTTTTTCTTCTTTTGGTGCAGATGCTACGTCATCTGACGCCAATGCTGTACCAACCTGAATATCTTCTTCTAGGTCAGCCATCTCTGCAGCCATACCAAAGTTCATTACGTCTCCAGCATAGTTACCATATAAATAAACAACTCCCGCACCTTTATCGATAGCTTTCGTTACTTCCAGAATTGGATCTGGAGATGGAGAAGCAAAGATGTTACCTACTGCTACACCGTCAGCCATTCCATCGCCAACATAACCCATAAATCCTGGCTCGTGACCTGAACCACCACCGATAAGAACGCCCACTTTTCCTTCACGAGTTTCTCTTGCTGTTACTAGTGCTCTATCATTTTCTGGAAGTTGTTTTATATGATTAGGATGTGCTTTTACATACCCTTCTACCATTTCTTCTACGACATATCTAGGATCGTTAATTAGTTTCTTCATGGATAAAATTCTCCTCGTTCCTTTAATTTGTTCACTTAACTAACTAAACATTTCGATTATAACATGTTATATTCCCTATAATGTTATAACACACGGGATGGCTTATTAAACATGAAGCGGGGTAATATACCTCACTTCATGCTTAAACACTTATTAAGCTGCACCGTTTTTCGCCTTTGCATTTTCTTCATGAGGTAGTTTTAAGAACCTTGTCAAAATAGCTGCGATAAAGTATAGACCAGCTAAGATCCAAATAGTACCTTCCGCATCAACTAAATCGTAGAATAAAGCAACTAATGCAGGTCCAACGAATACACATAATCCAGCTCCAAGGTTAAGAATAGCCATAGCTGCACCTTTGTCCCCATCACCAACTAGTGAAGGAGTTAATGCTGATAAAGGAACGAATCCTGCGATACAAGCTCCCCATAGCATTCCTATGAATCCTACTAAAAAGACATTCCCTTCAAAGAATTGTGGTGTGTAGAATAACATTAAAGTAAAGACTCCACATCCAACAGCTCCGAACCAGGTAACGGTATTCTTCCATCCAAATTTATCTCCAACATAACCGAATATTAAGTTGAAAGCGATATTGGAGATGAAAATAATCCCCCATATATTCAACCAAACTGTTGTGCTAATCCCTTTATCTGCTAGATATATAGGTAAGAATAATGGGAAGGCATATTGGGAAGACTGGTTAATAATACGTACAATACCAGCAATGCCAACTTTAGGTTCCTTTTTAACAATTAAAATACCGTTGATTAATTCTTTAAATTTATTTGTTTTGTCCGCTTTTTCTTCTAGTTCAAATTTGTCCCGATTAACAAAAACAGCAAAGAAAGTTCCTACTAATACCCAAACAATGGCACTCCATAATGTTGGAATATGTCCAATCAAGCTAATGGACCAACTAGAGTAAAATGCTCCTAATACACTTAGTCCGCCAGTAAACACAAACCAAAACCAACCAACAGCTTTACCCAACTGATGCTGCGGTGTACGGTAAGTAATCCATACTAAGAATGCGTATGCAAATAACGGATACCCAAATCCCCTTAAAGCATAAGTTGGAATCATTAAGCCATAATGTAAATGAGGTAATGCAACTCCAACAAATAATGCATGTCCGATTACATAAAACGTTGTTCCAATTAACATTGTCTTTCTTGGTCCGATTGCTTCAACTAATACCCCAGACAACCAAGCAGCGATAGCTATTGTTACACCATAAGATGTAGTTAAAACAGCAGCTTGTTGCACTGTTAGCCCTTGTTCCACAAGATATGGACTGAGCCAGGCTAATTCTAGTCCATCCCCCATCATAAAAATCATAACCCCAAAGAATCCCCAAGCTAGATGTGATGGAATACCTATTCTATCTAAGAATGATTCATTGCCTGATAAATTTGACATCTTTCTCCCACCTTTCTAGTAATGTTTCCTAGTAATTTATGGTTTTAAAATAACCTTTAATGATTTGTCCCCTTTTTTCATTAAATCAAAGCCTTTTTCAAATTCTTCTAACGGTAATTGATGTGTTACTACACCTTCAGTAGGGAAATCTCCATTAGAAATACCTTCAATTACTAGTGGGTAGCAGTACGGCCCTAGGTGAGAACCTAATAAATCTAATTCTTTACGGTCACTAATAATACTCCAGTCTACAGTTACAGGTTCGCCGAATACACTAAACTCAACGAAAGTTCCTAGTTTTCTAATTGCATGTAAACCTTGTTCAACTGATGAAGGATGTCCAGAAGCTTCAATGTAAATATCACAACCATAGCCTTCCGTCATCTCTTTAATTTCTTTTACTGCGTCTACTTTAGCTGGATTCATTACAATGTCAGCACCGAATTTTTTAGCTAATTCTAGACGGTCTTCTTTCATATCTAGTACTACTAGTTTGCCAGCACCAGATTTCTTTATAGCACCAATCATACCTAGACCTAGCGTTCCGGCACCTGATAATACAACAAAATCACCTAATTGGATGTTCGCTCTTTGTACAGCGTGTAAACTACATGCATATGGTTCAATTAGAATAGCTTTTTCAATCGGCAGATCTTCAGGTACTTTGTAGTTAATACCTTCTTTCGTAAACTTCATGTATTGAGCCATGCCACCGTTTACATTGTTTTGAAAACCATATAGATCATGTTTTTCACACATCCAGTATTGACCACGCTTACAGAAACGGCACTCTTCACAAGGAACAATTTGTTCTGAAATAACTCGATCACCAACTTCGAAATCTGTAACAGCGTCACCTTTTTGAACAATGCGTCCAATGAACTCATGACCAGGGATCATAGGAGCTTTAATATAAGCAGGTTGTGTTTCATCCCCCCAGAAACTTGGCGCTCCATCATATGCTTTAATGTCCCCAGCACAAATACCACAAGCTTCCACTTCAATAATAATTTCTTGATCATTCTCTAATTTAGGTGTTTCTACTTCTTCATATCTATAATCTCCAGGACTGTACGCAACAACGGCCTTCATTTTTTTTGGAATCTCTAAGTTTTGTTTCTTTTCTACTGTTTCTAACATAACGATTCTCCTTTTATAGTTAAGTAATGAAGTTATAAAAAATTTTAAACGCTTGGAATTGATGGAAGTCTGCAATCGTTTCCAATCGATACTTTTATTTTATCATTTATTTTTGTTTCGTCAATATTTTTTTTAATTACTTTCAATATCGATTAAATGTTTGGTTTTTTTTCGCAATTATTTTAGCAAAATGATAAAATAAGAAAAAATATATTTATATGGATTGATAATCTGTAATAAATGCAATAATATAAAAGTAGTAAAAAAGTAAGGGTGACGTTTCATGAAAATGTTTGCAACAGAGAGAAGAGATAGAATTATTGATCTCTTACAAGAACGAAAAAGAATAACAGTGAAAGAACTGTCTTCGGAAATGGGGGTTTCCGAAGCTACGTTACGTGCCGATTTAAATAAGATGGAATTAGATGGCTTATTAACAAGAACACATGGCGGAGCTGTCCTTAACGATGAGAAGGAAAACGAAACTAGCTTTAACGTCCGTCAGAAAAAAAATAAAGTGGAAAAGGCGAAAATTGCTTCAAAGGCATTTCAACATATAGAAGAAAAACAATGTATTCTTCTAGATGCTAGTTCTACCGCTTTAGAGCTTGCACAATTACTTAAAGATACTCCAATCCGCTTAACAATTGTGACGACTGGATTGCAAACAGCTTTAGAATTAAAAGAAAATCCTGATATAACAGTCATCCTTGTCGGGGGGGTTGTTACCAATAAATCAACTTCTATTGAAGGTACACTGGGACTTGATATTTTAGATTCTGTAAATATCGATATTATGTTTACATCCGCCAATGGTTTTACAGTGGAAAATGGCTTAGAGGATTTCAATTTATATGAAGTACAGTTAAAACGAGAAATTGTAAAAAGGGCCTCTAAAGTAGTAGCATTAATAGATTCTTCTAAAATCGGAAAATCTTCAAGTGCTGTTTTTGCTAAAGTGGAGCAAGTTGATAAATTAATTACAGATGAACCCATTAATGATGATATTCGAAATCAACTTTTAGTAAAGAATGTAGAAATAATTATTGCAGATTAACATGAAAGGAGATGGTAGCTTAAAAGCAATCTACTATTCCTTTTTAATAACTAATATGAAAGCGCAGACAGACAAAAATAAGCGAAAGAAGGATGTAACATGGAATTCAAAGGCTTTGACAAAAACTTCAACATTACAGATAAAGTTGCGATTGTAACCGGGGGAGCAAGCGGTATTGGGAACGCGGTTGCTGGGTTATACCTTGAAAAAGGTGCGAAAGTTGCTATTTTGGACCTTAAAGAGGATGTAAATGATGTCGCTAAAAATATGAGTGCTGAAAATGCAATAGGCGTACATTGCGATGTAACTAATGATGAAAGTATGACTCAGGCAGTTCAAGCAGTAAAGGATCATTTTGGTAAAATTGATATTCTAGTAAACTGTGCAGGAATTGCTCTACTAGATGATGCAGAAAACATTTCAGATAACTACTGGCAAAAAACACTTGATATTAACTTAACTGGTACATTCAAAATGTCACAAAAAGTTGCAAATATTATGATTGAACAAGGTCATGGTGGAAAAATTATCAATCTAGCTTCTCAAGCAGCAATCATCGCTTTAGATAATCACGTTGCTTATGGTGCAAGCAAAGCTGGTGTGGTAGGAATGACCAAAGTTCTTGCATTAGAATGGGCACCATTCAACATTAACGTAAATGCAATTTCACCAACTGTTATTCTAACAGAATTAGGTAAAAAAGCATGGGCTGGAGAAAAAGGGGAAAAGGCGAAAAAAGAAATTCCTCTTGGTCGTTTTGGTTACCCAGAAGAAGTTGCCGCAATTGCACTATTCCTAGCATGTGATGCAACTAACCTAATTACAGGTGAAAACATCGTTATTGATGGTGGGAATACGATTAAATAATAAAGAGATGTATCAGGGCCAAGGGGGAGATGGGTCCAATTTCCTCCATCTAAGAATGATCTAGGTGCATGTTGATATGCTCCCCTTAAGGTAGACAGATTAAAAAATAAAAAATCTGTTCTACCTAAAGGGGAGTTTCTTATGTCCTACAAACCCTTATTCTGGTGAATTTAAATATGACGTAACAATGGCTTATAGAAATGAAGATTATATGATTAAAGGAACTATTTTCAAAATATTAAATTGGTAAAACGACTCTTCATCTTCCTACGATTGCTACGCGAATGCTTATTTCCAAGCCATGATTACTGATATTCTGGGTGTGATAGCTGATATTTTGTGTGTGATTGCTGATATCTGGCGCGTGAATACTGATATTCAGTATACGTTCGCTGATATCCGAGGTGTAAGCACTGATATATGCAGCCGTTTCTCAAAAACTAGTATGTAGGGTACCTCAAATATACAAAGACTAATTTCCCGAGTTACTTTAGAAGAGCTTCAGAATGAACCATTCAAAATAGACTAAGTGCGGATTACACTTAGTCTAATAATTGCATACCGTATTTTAATAATTTTGCAAGAACAATTGACCTGCCCTCCCACAATCAAAACCGAAACGTCTGCACCAAATCTTGCAAATCAGTTGCCATTTCTCTCAGCATTTGGGAGGATGCGGAGATTTCCTCCATGGAAGCTGTTTGCTCTTCAGAGGCAGCTGCAACATTTTGGCTATTCGCAGAGGCTTGATCGGAAACCGTTGAGATTGTCTCTACTAATTCCACCATAGACTGTGAGCCATTATTGACCTCCTCGATAATATTAGATACATGGACAGATTGTTCCGCCACATCCTCTACCATACTCGTAATCTCCTTAAAGGTATCACCTGTTTGATTTACCAGTTTAATTCCTTGATCTGTAGACTCTTTTCCTTCCTGCATCGAGTCTACCACTTTCCTAGTTTCATTTTGAATTTCCTCAATAATTTCACGTATATGGGCTGTTGCTTCGCCAGATTGATTAGCTAGTTTTCGTACTTCTTCCGCTACAACTGCAAATCCTTTTCCATGTTCCCCAGCTCGAGCCGATTCAATCGCAGCATTTAGGGCTAATAAATTCGTTTGTTCCGAAATTTTAGCAATAATTGTCGTTATTTCTCCGACTTCATTGGATTTTTCACTTAATACTTGAACAATTTCATAGGTTTGTGAGACCTTCTGCTGGATTTGTTCCATCTGACGGGTCGTATAGTTAACCACCTGCTGCCCATCCGCAGCCTTTTCACTTGTCTTAGAAGTAAGTCTCGCCACCATGCCCATTGATGATGAAGCTTGGTCCATACTGGCAGACATCTCTTTCACCACCGTTGTAGCATTTTGGGTACTGTCTGCTTGATTCTCCGCTCCAACGGCAATTTCTTGAATAGCGTCACTGATTTGCTCCGATGCTTGACTTGTTTGCTCTGTACTTGCCGTTAGCTCTTCGCTCGTTGCCGCAAGCTGCTCTGCATTTTGTTCTACTTTATATAAAACTTGATGTAAATTATCCCTCATCAAATTAAAGGAACTTGAAAGATCACCAATTTCATCATTATTTTTTATTTCTATTTTTTCACCCCTAATATTTCCATTTGCAATTTCACGAGCCATATTCGAGACTTGCACAATTGGCTTCACAATCAATCGCGATACCGCCATCCCTATCACTACTAACAACCCCAATGAAACAACGGCCGAAATGATTAATAGAATAAAAGTTTGCTGAACCTTTTCCTTATTATCATGAATGGCTACTTCAATTTCTTTATTAGTAGATTCGGCTAATATTTTCGACTCATCTACCATTTTAGTAGCCATTATACTCGGAATGTCCGCTAATGAGGAAATTAATTTTACTGGAGAATTACTATCTTGATACGGAATTGCTACAGTCGCAGCATCTAGAAACAACTTATTCATGATTTCTATTTTGCGTAGACTATCCTTTTCATCTTGAGTATTCACAAGTTCCCTTGAAGTATTAATCATCTCCTGTACATTCTGATTGGCTTCTTCCATTTCAGCTACTAAATCAGCATTCCCAGATAAAAAGAACGCACGTAAAAGGTCAATTTGACTCTTTGCTTGAATTTGAATTTCATCAATATGTTCCAAAATGGCTACATGCCGATTCATGATTTCTAAATTAGACTTCTCTACCGCTTTCAATTGAGTAAAGTAAATAGCCGAGGCACTAAAAAACACGATCCCTATTACTAAAAAACTCAAGACTATTTTTTTATTGATGGAAAAAAACTTATTCTTTTCTCTCTCACTTTTTCTCATATGCCTACCCCGCTGAGCCTTTATTTATACTTGGCTACATTATCTTTCACGATTAGTTCTGCTGGAATATAAATCGGTTCTTTCGCTACTGTTTCTCCTTTAGCCATACGAAAAGCAGTACTCATCCCCGTTTGTCCCTGCTCTTTTGCATCTTGCAAAACAGATACTGCTAATTTTTTTGACTCGATATATTGGAGGCCATCTGGAGTCCCGTCAATTCCCGCAAAAATGATTTCATCACGAATCCCGGCTTCCTCAGCAGCTTCTATAGCCCCAATCGCCATTTCATCATTATTAGCAACAACGGCATCTATTTTAATATCAGATTCAATCCATGTTTTCATAAGACTTTTTGCTTCATCTTGATTCCAGTTTGCAGTACCTTCTGACACAACCTTCATCCCTTTATGTTTTTCGATGACCTGTTTATTTCCCTTAGTCCGGTTTACTTGAGATTCTTGGCCCATTGGACCATTAATAATAGCAATATTCCCTTTTCCTTTTAAAATCTGTGCAACCCTTTCCATTTGCATGAATCCGAAAGATACATCATCCGAACCGATGAATACACTTTCCGTTTCCAAACTAGAACGATTCATGAGTACAATCGGAATATCTGCCCTTTCCGCTTTTTCTAAAATTAATTCCGCCGCAATAACATCTACAGGAATAAGCATAATCGCATCTACTCCTTGCTCAATGAACTTTTCAGCCTGCTCAATTTGCTTATTGGAATCATTCTCGGCATCTATGTATTCCGCTTTCATTTCATTGGAATGTTCGTCTACAAATTCTTTTACCCCATCTAACAATAAATTTAAGAACGTGTCCTCATAATTGGCATGTGCAACCCCTATCACAAGCTTGTCATTTTGGTTTTCTACTCTTGTTGTCGATACATCTTCAGCCGAACTACAACCTGATATCAGAACTGTTAAAAGAAGAATAATAGAAAAAATGACTTTCTTCCACCCCATCACTTTCACTCCAATGTATGTATAATTTAGATATTTTGTACTAGTTCAATAGTAATATTAATGCAATTTTTGACAAATTACAAGAGCCTGGAAGGAACAGTTCCTTATGGCTATGTGATTTCAAAATAAAAAGGATTAGAAATTAATCTAACCCTTATCTTTAACTCTAACTAAATTAAATTGAAATGTTAAAATGATTTAAAACAATAACTAACCCAACTTCTTTCATGAAATCATACACTTTGTAATTAGATTACATGAACCGCTGGGACAGAATACTCGTGTAAGTTGAAAAAGCTAAATAGCCAGAGGGACATGGACTGTCCCTCTGGCTGTCTTTATCCTACATGCACCGACTTAGTATTCGATGATTGTGTATCCGCAATTACTTTATTTTCCCCAGATTGAATTCCAGTAATTAAAATAATAATCGAAGCAACAATAAGCATGAGTAGTGGAACTTGCCAGCCGCTCGTAATATCGTGAAGCATACCGAACAATGTAGGTCCGATTGCTGCTAAAAGGTAGCCGAACGATTGGGCCATACCGGACATTTCCGCTGCCTGTTTTCCATCACTCGTACGAAGACTGAAAAACATCATGGACAAGCTAAAGGCACTTCCGCCAGCAATACCGATTAGAATAACCGAAATAACCAAGAAGAAATTGCTACTTGTCAGTAATAATCCAGCGATTCCAGCGGCAAATAAAATAGCTGTGATGACCGATAAAACCTTTTGATTAGTCATTTTTTCTGCAATAACAGGGATGATAAAGGTTATCGGAATGATGGCAAACTGCATCAAAAACAACATCCAGCCAGCAGCACTAGCGCTATACCCATTAGCCTGCAATATTTCAGGCAACCAAGTAATCAGTGTATAGAAAATCAATGATTGTAATCCCATAAACAGGGTAATGTTCCATGCCAAAGGTGATTTCCAGATTGAATTCCCTTTTTTCGATGGGCTTTCAACTGCTTGCAGTGATTCACGCTGTTTTTGTTTTCCTAGTTGTGGAATCCACACGAGCAATGCAATGAAAGAAATAATTCCCCAAAAGATGAGCGATCCTTTCCATCCGATATTTCCAACTGATGAAATAGGTACGCTTAAACCGGAAGCCAAAGCACCAAAAAGGTTCATAAAAACGGCGTATACCCCCGTCATTATCCCGATTTTTAAAGGAAAATTCATTTTGATAAATCCGGGTAATAACACATTGCCAAAAGCGATTGCTATTCCAATAATCATCGTTCCGACAAACAGGGCGACGGAACCAAATAAAGACCGTACGATTATCCCACAAATTAAAAGAATTAAAGAAATAAAAATAGTCCATTCCATTCCGATCCGATTTGCTATTTTCGGAGCAAATGGGGAAAGAAGGGCAAATGCCAGTAAGGGTAAAGTTGTAATCGTTCCGGCTAACCCATTACTGATGCCTAAATCATCGCGAATATAGGATATTAATGATCCCACAGATGTTAAAGGAGCCCGTAAATTCGCACCAATTAAAATAATACCGATGAATAATAGCCAAGTTTTATTTCGTTCTTGTGTATTTTCTAAGGATGTTGAAATGTTTTTATTCAAAGCCTTACCTCCATTACTTTTATTAAATAAAGAAGACTTCCATCAATGGGGGGTCCTTCATTCCCGACTGTTGGCATCACGGACATTTCTTTTACAGTTGCTTGCTCTTTTGGCCGTGATAGCAGTTAGTCGCACTTATGGATCTTTACGGGCAGTTGATCTCCCACTTACTTCCTTTGTTCCCCAGAAGATTGAGGTGGGAGTCTTACTGCCCATTTAGGTGAGATAAATGCCCTACAATCGTTCTTTAAACGCATGAATATATTCATTCACATATTTTCTAGCCCCTTCGACATCCTGTTCCCGAATTGCTCGGACTAGTTCGTGGTGAATTTCCTTGTCATAATCGAATGGTATGTCCATGATCATGATGTCATGAATGGAGGAATATAAAGGGTCTGTCATATACTCATATAAATCCTGCAATAATTGATTATTGCTCGCTTTTACAATAGCTTTATGAAATGTAATATCCGCTATAACGAATTCTTCTATGTCGTCTTTTTTGGCTGCCGCCTGACATTGCGCCATACATACTTCAATTTCCGCTAAAGCTTCCTCCGTTCTATGTTTGGCGGCCATCTCAGCTGCCTCCCGCTCTAGTGCTAGTCGTACTTCTAGCGTATCGATTAAATTGGATTTTTCGATATGGCGATTGAAGGCAGCTTCCAAAGCGCTTGACGAACGAACAATCGTCCCGCTTCCTTGTTTTGTTTCCAATAAGCCCGCATGCACCAAAGCGTGAATAGCCTCTCTTAACGTATTACGACTAACACCAAATTCCTCCATAAGTTCCATTTCTGGTGGCAACTTTTCACCAATGGGCCACTTCTCGCTTTCAATTAGATGCTCTATTTGGGAAACCACTTGATCCACTAAGGATACCCTGTTTGTCTTTTTTAGCATTTTTCCACACTCCAAATTTGTAGGATGATTGGGATATTGGATATTTTATCATAGCCAACATGTATTGTAAATGGAACCGAGAAAAATCCCACTGAATCTAATTTAACCCTTGACATCCATTTTCAAATCGTATATAGTTGATTCAATCAATTTAATATTCTTAATATTTCTTATCCAGAGAGGTGGAGGGACTGGCCCTTGGAAGCCTCGGCAGCGGACTTGTAAAAGTACTGTGCCAATTCCAGAAGCAATAAGCTTAGAGATAAGAAGAGTAACTTCGATTATCTGTGTAGTAAATCTCTTCTTATCTTTAAGAAGAGATTTTTTTGTTTTTAAAAGTTATTTAATGGAGGTGGTTTCATGTCTTTAACAAAAACAGAAAATGAACTTTTAAATGCGATTGAATTACTTAAAAGGAAACAATGGGTGGATTTGACGCATACATTCGGTCCAGATTCTCCACATTTTGCAGCATTTGAAGATGCAGAAATTACAACACTTTTTACACATGATGATGGATTTTTTGCGCAACGATTTAAATTTCCTGGACAATATGGAACACATATTGATGCACCAATACATTTCGTTCCAGGGGACAAACGTTACTTGGAAGACCTTGAGTTAAAAGAACTAGTCCTACCACTTGTAGTCATTGATAAATCGAAAGAGGCAAAAGAAAATAATGATTTTGTTCTTTCTGTCGATGATATTTTAGAATTTGAAAAAGAGCATGGAAGGATAGAAGCAGGTACCTTTGTTGCGCTCCGAACAGATTGGAGTAAACGTTGGCCGAACAAAGAAGCTTTTGAGAACAAAGATACAGAAGGAAATAGTCATACACCAGGCTGGGGAATCGCAGCACTTCAATTTTTGTTTGAAGAAAGGAACATTAGTTCAGTTGGACACGAAACATTTGATACGGATGCAGCAATCGATGTTCGAAAAAACGGCTCTCTAATTGGAGAATATTATGTTCTTGAACAAGATACGTATCAAATTGAGTTATTAACGAATTTAGATAAAGTACCTGCAAAAGGTTCCGTTATCTTCAGTATTAGTCCTAAACCTGAGAGAGCAACCGGGTTTCCAGTTCGTTCTTTTGCTATTTTACCTTAAGAAACAAAGGCGTAAGCGCCCGTTTAGCAACGTACAAACTGGAGCACTTCGCAATGAGATAAAGGAAACACGGTGAGCTGGAAGCGAACCGATGTTGACTTATCGTAGTGGAGAAGCGTGAAGTTTGCTAGTTGCTGGGCGCTGGAGCCGGACGCGGCTTGTGCTGTTGTTAGCATGATAAAGCCTAAATTTTAAAATTATAAGGAGAGATAAAAATGACAAAAACTCTAGTAAAAGCACCATTTAGAGCAGATCATGTAGGAAGTTTATTACGTCCAGAAAGAATCCATCAAGCAAGAAAGGATTTCCAAGCTGGCAATATTACAGCTAGCGAGTTATACAAAATAGAAACAGAAGAAATTAAACAATCTGTTGATAAGCAAATTGAGGTTGGCCTACAGGCAGTTACTGACGGAGAAATTCGACGTAGATTTTGGCATACAGATTTTATGGAGCATTTAAATGGGGTGGAAGGCTATGTTCCTGAAAGCGGGTTTGCCTTTAAAGGAGAAGAAACAGAAAGATATGATGTCCGAGTCGTAGGTAAGGTTTCCTTTAACCCGGAACACCCACATTTGAAAGACTTTTCTCTTTTTAAAGAAATTGTTGGGGATCGTGCAATTGCCAAACAAACCATTCCAAGTCCAAACCAATTTTTCAACGCTGGTATCCGTAACCTAGAAATCTATCCAGATATTGAAGAATATGCGAATGATATTATTCAAACATACCGTGATGCGATCAGAGCCTTTTATAATGCGGGTTGTCGTTATCTTCAATTAGATGATGTATATATTGCTGGATTAAATGCACCAGAAATTCCATTTAATGATAGCGGATATTCTAGAGAAAAATTAATTGACCTAGCATTACGTGTCGCTAATGGGGTATTGGAAGATAAACCAGAGGATTTAACGGTAACCACTCATCTTTGCCGTGGAAATTATCGTTCAAAATGGGCATTTGAAGGTAGTTATGCGAAAATCGCTCCAACCTTATTTGCCAATGAAAAGGTAGATGGATTTTTCCTAGAATATGACGATGACCGTTCAGGGGACTTCCAACCACTAGCATACATTCCAAATGATGGTCCAAGAGTGGTTTTAGGAGTATTCACATCGAAGCATGGCGAACTGGAAGATAAGGAAAATATTATTGCACGAGTGAAAGAGGCCTCTCAATATGTTCCATTAGAAAATCTATGCATTAGCCCACAATGCGGATTCGCTTCTACCCATCACGGAAATATTTTAACCGAAGAAGAACAATGGGCGAAGCTGAAATATATTGTGGATATTTCTAAAGAAATTTGGGGGTAAGTGATCCTCATGCAGGAAACGTTAGGATAAAATAAAATACCTCCTTTTCTATACAATAGGGGTAGTCAGCTATTTCGTCGACTACCCCTATTAAATTCTGTTATCCAGCTAAGTTACTTAGTAGTGCTTGGCGCGGACTTCGGCTGCAGAAACCAATTTCAATTAAAAATTCATGCATGCAACATTTGTTGAAAATTAGACTTGCGATACATCCATCTTTTAACATATCTAAGAAGAATATCATTTGTATGATTGTTTTTTCCGATGATGGTCCGGATTTCTCTTTGATTCTCACTCGTCGGGGTTACCGGGTATTCCCCACAAATATCAAGCCCGATGACATCTTTGTTTCGGAAGAGCACTTGTAGCATTTTCAGCATTTGTTTTAGTCGCATCGTTCCGTGATCCCATCCAGTTAAAGCATCTTCTGGATGTAGTACATCTTTGTCGATACTAATGTATACAGAATCCGTCGGTATATAATTTAAAATAGATTTTATGATAATAGCAAGATTTGATTGAAGAGAGTCTTCTGTTAAAAATTTTACTTTATTATGAATAGAGTTGGGGATGTGATTGGGAGCATCTTCACTCACACCAATCATACATACTTTCTTTAACATGGGGAGAGTATTCAGGGAATCTAGGACCCAGGATCCGCAAGAAATCAAGTCATTGCTTGGGCTAGGAAGCGTGTCTGTGTGATGATCAAATAAAATTAAACTGTACGGTTTCTTTATATTGGATTGTAATACATGAGACACATAATGATAGTTTCCACTACCTAAGAAATAGATTGTGCTTCGTTTTTGACCGATTATTTTATTAGAAATATCCTTAAGCGTTTCTTTTTCGCATAATAAACTTGTATTTTCCATCGACTCAAGTTCTATCCATTCATAAGGATAAGTTTGATAAAATGTTTGCTTTTTATAGGACCCATCAAAATTTAATAAGGCCACACTACTATCCATTTTGATTTTCCTCCTTCTTAAATTTACTTTGTTTACTTTTTCACTTATAGACTAATATGTAATAAGGAAACTTCTATTGTTTTATTATAACATTTTTATCTTCTTAAAATGCTAGAATTGCTCAAATGAGCCGGAGGGATAGGCCCCTCCGGCTCATTTGCGGATTAAGCAGGTACAGTTTCTTTATTAACCTTTTTGCTTTCCTTCGCCATGGCTTCTAATGCTACCTGATTCAAATAGTTTACTGGCTTATTATAATGAGGTTGGAAAAAGAAATCAGTTAATGCTAGTTGTTCAATGGTCATGTTGTTTGCAATACCAACGCTTATTGTGTTAATCGCTTGGGTAAAGTCAGCATCAGAAATTACTTGAGCACCAACAATGCGATGTGTTTCTATTTCGTAGACTAGTTTTAATTGAATCAATGCATTTTCCGGCATAAATTCTGGCCGATACTGATCTTCTATATACGCACTATCGACAGATAATCCCGCTAACGTTGCAGCACTTTCGGTTAAACCTGTTGACGCAATGTTATGATTATATATTTTCAAACCTGATGTACCTTGTGTTCCGGGATGTGCTAATACTGGTGTGACAAGATTATGGGCGACAAGCGTACCCATTCTTACTGCATTGGTTGCTAATGGGATATAAGCTGGCTGTTTTGTTGCATTATAATTCACAGCACAACAATCCCCCGCTGCATACACGTCTTTTACACTTGTTTGCATATATTCATCAACGATAATGGCACCATTTCCTAGCATATCGATTTGACCTTTGACTAATTCTGTATTCGGTCTAAATCCAATACACATGACAACTAAATCCGCTCTGTATTCACCTTTATCCGTGATTACCTTTTCCACAGCGTTTGTTCCTTCAAATTTGGAAACAGTTTGTCCAAGTGCTAATTCAACGCCTCGTTCGGTAAATGTGGTTTCAACAGGTGCTGTAAAAGTATCATCCAAATAGCGATTTAAAATTCTTTCTTCACTATCAATTAATGTTACGTTTTTGCCATTTTGTTCAAAGGCTTCCACTAGTTCAACACCAATGTATCCCGCTCCAACAACGACAACATTTTCAACGGATTCAGAACGTTTGATGATTTCATTGGCGTGAGCGAAGTTTTTACATAATAAGACGTTTTCTAAATCAGAACCTGAAATCGGTGGTGTTACAGGCCAAGAACCAGAGGTAATAATTAATTTATCATAGTTATAATCTTTTGTTTCATTTGTTTTCATATCTCTTGCTTGTAACTGTTTGTTATTTATATCACAAGATGTCACTTCATGATTCATATGCATACGTACACCTTGTTTTTCAAATTGTTCTACAGAAGCGTAAAATAGCCCGTTTGGATCGTTAACTACTCCACCTACATAAAGGGCAATACCACAAGATAAGAAGGAAACATTATCATTCTTTTCAAAAACATCTATTTGTGCATCGGGATAAAGATTTAATATATTATTAATCGCTGCTGTTCCAGCGTGTGTACATCCTATAACCGCTACTCTCATAATAAATAAGCCTCCAATATATTTAATCGTTCAACATTTCACATTCAGTAGAACAATTAACTTAAATAATTAACAATATGACTATAACACTTAGATCATATATTGACAAGTATATGTGATTATATTCACAAATATTTTACACAATGTATTGACCCACAACGTCCCTTCCACCTATCATGAACATATTTTAATGGAAGAAGGGCAATGGACGAAACTATCATACATTGTGGATATTTCTTACATATTTACAAACTATTATTCTAAAAAATCGGTACTCAAACCAGGGATATCACACTCTGCATCAAGATATCAGCATTCAGCACCAATATATCAGTACTCCGCTCCGAGATATCAGTACTCTGCTCCGAGATATCAGCGCTCTGCTCCAAGATATCAGCGCTCTGCTCCAAGATATCAGCGCTCTGCTCCAAGATATCAGCGCTCTGCTCCAAGATATCAGCGCTCGCTCCAAGATATCAGCGCTCTGCTCCAAGATATCAGCGCTCTGCTCCAAGATATCAGCGCTCTGCTCCAAGATATCAGCGCTCTGCTCCAAGATATCAGCTCTGTCCAAGATATCAGTACTCTCTGCTCCAAGATATCAGTACTCTCTGCTCCGAGATATCAGCAGCTATGCTCCGAGATATCAGCACTCTGCCCTGGGATCGATGAAGGACAAGTTAAGGTAACTCGCCAAAGGAATGTTAATCCTTTGGCAATAGCGTCTTAGCAATGCTTTCATCCAGTTCCTCAAAGTCATAGAGGGATATCGTATCATATAGTTCTTTTCTTGTTTGCATATCCGAAATCCCCTGCTTTTGAGTTCCTTGCTCTTTAATTAAGGAAAATATCCGCTCATAAGCTTTTGCGGCCACTCTCAAAGACGTCACTGGATAGATCACCATGTTAAAGCCCATACTTTCAAATTCTTCTGCAGTGATATATGGTGTCTTTCCGAATTCCGTCATATTCGCTAAAAGTGGGACATCAATATTCTTAGCGGCCAATCGAAACTCCTCATCCGACTGTAACGCCTCTGGGAAAATCCCGTCCGCTCCGGCTTGAATATAGGCTTGTGATCTTTCCATAACTGCATCCAAACCTTCAACCGAACGTGCATCTGTCCGTGCAATAACAACTAAAGATGGAGCAACTTCTTTCATCGCTCTTATTTTTTGAACCATTTCTTCTGTGGAAACAAGTTGCTTTCCGTTCAAGTGACCACATTTTTTAGGGAGCTTTTGATCTTCTATTTGAACAGCGGCTACATTCGCCTCGACCATTTCTCTTGCCGTACGAGCGGCGTTCAAGACACCACCAAATCCTGTATCAATATCAACAAGTACTGGTAAATTCGTAGCCCGAATAAGGTCCCTCGCCCTTTCTGCTATTTCCGTTGATGTGATAATTCCAAGGTCAGGAAGCCCCCTGCTCGCTGTATAAGCACCACCCGACAAATAAAGTGCCGAAAATCCTGCATTTTTTGCAACAAGCGCTGCCATCGCATCATGCGCCCCGGGGATTTGCAAAATAGATTCTTCATTGATTAATTCTTTAAATTGATTGGCCAATTCTACTTGAGATGATTGTTGATCGACTATCCAAGCCATGAATAAAGCCCTCCTTTATGGATTGATTAGAAACTAAGGCATTCGCCATTAGGCCGGAGAACGCCTTAGTTGTACTTGCAGAGAGTAAGGTTTATACTTCCCTTATCAGACAAATAGTTCCATGAATTCATTCACATGCATCGAACGGATTTTATCATCATTCAAACACACTTCTTCTATTTTCTTTCGTTGTTTTTCTGTATAATGTGTCGATAGATTGGAGGAAAATTTCGCGATAATTTTCGGAAATGCTTCCTCTCTTCTAAAACGGTGACCCAATGGATACTCGCATTCCACTTTTTCTGTTGATGTCCCATCTTTAAAATGAACCTGAACCGCATTAGCGATCGAGCGCTTATTCGGATCAAGGTAATCTTTGGTATATTCTTTGTTTTCCGTAACTATCACCTTATCTCGTAACATATCAATGACTGGATCTGCTGCAGCTTCATCCTCGTAATCCTCTGCAGTAATATCCCCTTTTAAGAGTCCAATTGCCGTAATATATTGCAAGCAATGGTCGCGGTCTGCAGGATTGTTTAAAGGGCCTTTTTTGTCAATAATACGAATAGCAGACTCATGAGTTGTAATTTCTATTCTATCAATCTCGTTTAAACGATCTTTTACTTTCGGATGCAACTCGATAGCCGCTTCCGCCGCAGTTTGGGCATGAAATTCAGCAGGATAGGAAACTTTGAATAATACATTTTCCATCACATAGGAATCTAACGGACGAGCAAGTGTTAAGGTTTGTTTGTTAAATAAAACATCTTGGAATCCCCAATCTGGTGCCGTTAATGCGGATGGATAGCCCATTTCTCCCTTTATAGCTAACAAGGATAGAAATACCGCTCGACTAGTAGCATCCCCTGCAGCCCATGATTTACGAGAACCCGTATTTGGGGCATGCCGATACGTTCGTAAACTTGAATTATCAATCCAGGCATTGGACAATGCATTAATAATTTCTTCCCTGCCACCACCTAACATTTTCGTAACAACAGCAGTAGTTGCGATTTTCACAAATAATACATGGTCAAGTCCAACTCGATTTAAACTATTTTCCAATGCAAGCACACCTTGGATTTCATGCGCCTTAATTATCATTTCCAATACATCATCTACGAGAAGAGGAGACTGCCCTTTAGCAACACGAATTTGGCTAATATAATCAGCAACCGCCAATATTCCACCCAGGTTATCGGATGGATGTCCCCATTCCGCTGCTAACCATGTATCATTATAGTCAAGCCAACGGATCATCGTACCGATATTAAATGCCCCCTGCACCGGATCTAGAACGTGAGATGTTCCGGGCACACGAGTTCCATGTGGTACGATTGTCCCAGGTACAACAGGTCCAAGTAACTTCGTGCATTCTGGGTAACTGAGTGCAAGAATGCCACCTCCTAATGTATCCAACAAAACATAACGAGCCGTTGTATAAGCTTCTGTACTCGTAATATCTTTGTTTAGAACATAGTCCGTAATTTCCTCTAATAATGGATCGGTTTTCGTTTGTTCGTTTACTTTTAGCAAAATCCTCTTCCTTTCCTATTAAATTTTCTATATGATAAGTATGAGTGCCTGTCACTTATCGGCGGGCGGTACACAACTCCCCAGTTGATCGAATTACCGCTCGCCAATATAATGTACACGTGGCCTGAAAAGTCGATTGTTTTGATGTTGTTCGATTACATGAGCACATAATCCAACTGTCCGTGCGCTAAAGAAGATTGGGGTATACAATGCAATTGGAATTCCAAGCATCCAATATACTGGAGCAGCATAATAATCAAGATTAGGGTATAGGCCTTTTTCTTCCTCCATTATCTTTTCTCCAGCTTCACACATTTCTAACAATAAAAAATCACCTTTTTTCTCACAGAGTTGCTTTAAAGATTCCTTCATAATAGATGCCCGTGGATCCATTTTCTTCATATATACACGATGTCCAAACCCCATAATCTTTTCCTTCCGTTCCAACTTACCCATTAGCATTTTTTCAAATCCAGCGACTGTTTTAGCTTCTAGCAACATATGCATCACAGCCTCATTCGCTCCCCCGTGCAAATTCCCTTTCAGCGATGCAACCGCACCGGTTAAGGAGCCGTATAAGTCTGATTGTGTTGAAGCAATAACTCTCGCTGTAAACGTTGAATTGGGCATTTCGTGCTCACTATATAATAGTAAGGAGCGATCAAAAATCTTCATTTCCTGATCAGACGGTACTTTTCCTGTTATCATATATAAGAAATTCGCACTATACGGTAAGTCTTTCCTTGGAGATAGTGGCTCATCATTATTTAGAATTCTATAGCTATTCACGGTAATAGTCGGGAGCTTTGCCAACAGTTTATAGGCGCGATTTTTATTCACTTCTATGGAACGATCATCGATGCTCTTATCAACCCCCGCTAAAATAGATAAACCTGTTCTCTGTCCGTCCATCGGGTGTAACTGCTTCGGCAATAGAGAAAAGACATCGTTTACAAAAGTAGGAACCTGATATTCGTCCTTCAGCTTTTCTTCCAATTGACCTTTTTCGGTTGAATCAGGTAATTTATCCTCTAATAACAGATGCACCACATCCAAATAATCATATTGCTGCGACAATTCAATAAGATCATAGCCTCTTAAGATGATTTTTTCTTGTTCTGTATCAAGCAAAGAAATCGCTGTTTCTGCTGCAATAACCCCTTCAAGGCCTGGAACAAAGTCAATATTTGTTTTCATCAAACTCCTCCTCTTGTCCTAGTAAATCTTTTCGCACATTGTCGAAAGCCCTTTCAAAGTTAAGTAAATAAGCCTCCTCTTTCTCTTTATTTTCTGCGTAAGCACGAATCTCTTGTTTTATTTGTGAATAACACACTTGCAATGTAGATGCTTGATCAACAACTAAATTATTCATCATGATTTCCTTTAACCTTTTAATAAAATAACTAACGGTCCCATACATTGGGTTTTCCTCCATGTGTTCCGATTTTATTTCAGAAAACAAAAAAACAACTCCCTATAGAAGTTGTTAGCATGCATAAACACATAAAAAGCAGATTAAGATGAAGCATGATAACAATGGCTATCATGTCAACCCAGTCGCATCTAACACCTCCTATCCTCGTAGGTTTGGATGTTGCTAGAATAGGCAGGTCTCCTGGCTCATGGTCATCACTTTTCGAACCTTCCCATTTTCATACGAATGAAAACAGTGGTATGTAGTCGAATCGCTCCCATATACAGTTGCGGGACAGCATCGGAGTTTAACCGATTTCCCTTTTAAGCAATAAAAAAGGTTGTTCAAAAGAATATTTTATTGCACCTATTCCTAAACCTATTAAATTAGTCCAAGTATAACATCTCCGCTTTAATATTTCAATAATTACATAAATTTTGTATATTCCAAGGGGCCAGAATAACGGACTCCTCTTGTTATTATCTGTTTCGGGTATTTTGTAATACTAGCACCTCTATACTATAATTGCCTTAAATTAATTAATAGATAAGGAGCGATGTCGAAATGAACCCTAAAGATGCATTAACGGAAACGATGAACACAATGAATAGTCACGTCTCTGTTCGCCAATATACTTCAGCACCTATACCAAAGCAACATTTGTTAGAAATGATCCGCGCGGGACAAAGCGCTTCTTCCTCTAACTTTGTTCAAGCATATTCCATCATTCGTATTACAGACCTAGAAAAAAGGGAGAAAATTGCCGAATACTCAAGGAATCAGCATGTGAAAGAAGCTTCGGAATTTCTTTTATTTTGTGGTGATTTAAAACGATTGGAACATGCTTGTATGAAACATGGAGTAGCAATGGAGCATGATAATCTTGAAAACTTTCTTGTCACTACCATTGACACAGCTTTAATGGCACAAAATATTATCGTTGCTGCAGAATCACTTGGTTATGGTGGTTGTTATATTGGCGGCGTGCGAAATAATCCGAAGCAAATCGGGGAAATTGTCGGATTACCGGATAAAGTATTCCCTTTATTTGGATTATGTTTAGGCACACCCTCCATCATCAACGACGTAAAACCTCGACTCCCTGTAGATGCTATTCTTCATGAGAATACATACCATGAGGAAAAATATGAAGATATACTGGAGGAATACGATCAAACAATAAGCGATTATTATCAGTCTAGAGCTAGTAATAATAAAAATATAGGCTGGACTGAAACGATGGCCGATTTCATGAGAAATAAAAGAAGAACCCATATGCGAGAATATATGAAAAGCAAAGGCTTTAATTTGCCATAATTAGGGGTAAATCTCTTGTCCCAATCACCACTACTTTGACTATCATAACTTTCGGCACTTGCAACCTGTCCCCCTGACTCCATATGATTAGACTTATATCTGAAAATTCGATACATTATATATAAGCCACTTAATTATTTGGAGGTTATTATATGAGCGAACTAGTTAAAGGTCAATTTGCTAGAACAAGAAAAGCTTTATCACAAGCGTTAGAAGGTATTTCGTCCGAAGTTTTAGAAATTGTTCCAGAAGGATTCAACAACAATATTCATTGGCAAGTCGGTCATATCCTGGTCGTAACCGAGCACTTTTTCTTCAAAGGTCAGGAAAAGATTCCAGCAAATTATAACGAAATTTTTGGACCTAGTACAAAACCAGATGACTGGACAGGTGATATTCCTAAAGTAGAAACCTTAATCGAGCAATTAAACGAGCAACTGGTACGTATTAAAGAGATTCCTAGCGAAGCATTTAATCAAAAACTCCCAAAGAGATTCCTAGGTAATGAGACTTATGGAGAATTGGCTGCAACGGGGGCTTTCCATGAGGCAATGCATTTAGGTCAAATTCAATCATTGAAGCGAGTTGTTGAAGCTACTAAAGTAAAGTAAGGATGTATGAAAATAACCGCCAATGCCTTGGCGGTTATTCGTCCTATCCCCACGTCTCCCCTATTTCGTTTTCAATTCCAAAGGTACTTTTATCACTTCTTCTAATTCTTCTCCATTAAGCACTTTTTCCACTGTAGAAACTGCTTCTTGTCCCATAAGGTTAGGTTGTTGTGCAATCGTCGCGGTAAGTTCACCAGCTTGAACAGAAGCTAATGCATCTTCTACTCCATCAAAACCAATGACAACGATATCTTTACCTGCCGCTTTAATTGCTTCTATAGCTCCAAGGGCCATCTCATCATTATGTGCAAACACCGCTTGAATATCGCCTTTTCCTTGCAACGTGTTTTCCATGACGGTTAATCCTTTCGTCCGATCAAAGTCTGCTGGTTGACTTGCCACAATATCAAGCTGTTTATCCGCAATATGATGGAATCCTTCTCCACGTTCTCTTGTTGCAGATGCACCTGCAATACCTTGAATTTCTGCTACTTTTGCACCTTCACCAAGTTGTTCCAAAATAAAGTCAGCTGCCATTTCTCCACCAGCTACGTTATCTGAAGTAATGAGTGTTTCTACTTCCCCGTTATCTGCGGAGCGATCAATCGTGATAACAGGAATACCCGCATTATTTGCTGATTGTACGGCAGAAGAAACTGCTGCAGAATCGGTCGGGTTAATTAAAAGAACATCCACGTTTTGTTGAATTAAATCTTCAATCCCACTAATCTCTGTTGCAGCGTCATCTTGAGCATTAACAACGATAATCTCATATCCTTTTTCCTCCGCATCCGCAACAATGGCGTCACGAAGCGAAACAAAGAACGGGTTATTCAATGTTGAAATACTTAATCCGATTTTTACATTTTCATCTTCACCTAAACCATCCTTGACAAACGGACTTTCCATGGAACATGCTGTTAAAAAGACCATCATCAAAACCATCGCAATTGTGACTAGCTTTTTCATTCTTTTCACCTCTTATGATCTCTTTCTGTCTATTAATACTGCAATTAAGATAACGACACCTTTTACCACTTGTTGATAGAAAGATGAAATACCGAGTAAGTTCATCGCATTATTCAAAATACCGATAATTAAAACCCCGATAAACGTACCTGCAATACGTCCTTTACCACCTGCAAGACTTGTACCACCAATAACAACTGCGGCAATAGCATCCATTTCATACGCTTGGCCTGCTGTTGGCTGTGCTGAGTTCAAACGTGAAGTTAGAATCATACCAGCTAATCCTGCCATCATTCCACTAATGGAATAAATCAGAACTTTCACTCGATCTACTTTAATACCGGAAATAAGTGCAGCTTTTTCATTTCCACCAAGAGCATACGTTTTACGTCCAAATGCCATTTTATGAAGCATGAACCATAATACAATAAACGCAAGAATCATCGTTACCGCTGGAACAGGAATACCTAGAAAATATCCTTTACCGAACAATTGAAATGCATAGGAATCTCCAAGTCCAGTAATTGGTTTACCTCCTGTGTAGACAAGAGTTAATCCCCGGAAAATAGTCATCGTTGCAAGGGTTACAATAAATGGAGCCAATTTTCCTTTTGCAATTAACACACCATTAAGCGCTCCAAACACCGCCCCAAGTATTGTACCAATAATAATGGCAAGAATCGGATCTATTCCAGCTACCATCATTCCAGCTGAAAGAGCACTCGTTAAAGCGAGGATTGACCCTACGGATAAATCAATTCCACCAGTCAAAATAACAAAAGTCATACCGAACGCAATCAAACCATTGATAGATATTTGTCGTAATAGATTCATAATGTTGGCCGGATCCATAAATGATGGATTTAATATCGTAACAACGACGATCAGACCGACTAACGCCAATAGAGGAAGAAATTTATTCCAAATCGTTGATAGCTTTGCTGTTTTCACTTTAATTACCCCCTGTAGCAAACGTCATAATTTTTTCTTGTGTTGCTTCTTCTCTAACTAATTCACCAGAGATCTTCCCCTCATGAATAACTAGAATTCTATCACTCATCCCCAACACTTCAGGAAGATCTGAAGAAACCATGATGATTGCGAGTCCTCGTTCGGTTAACTCATTCATTAAATTATAAATTTCACGTTTCGCACCAACATCGATTCCTCTGGTAGGCTCGTCCATAATTAAAACTTTAGGAGAAGTGCCAACCCACTTAGCTATTACTACCTTTTGTTGATTTCCCCCTGATAGATTACCAGCCTTCGTTTCTTGGGACTCCATTTTTACTTTTAATCGTTCCACCATCATTTTTACAAACTGTTTCTCATCCTTTGCTTTCACAACTCCATTTGGGGCAAAACTTTCTAAATTCGTTAAAGCTATATTTTCACGTATGGAGAAATCTAGAACTAACCCCTCATCTTTTCTATCCTCTGTAATAAAAGCTAAGCCTTGTTTTGCAGCACTTGATGGATTTTTAATAGAAATGGGGTTTCCATTCATGATTATTTCTCCACGATCGTAAGGGTCAATCCCGAATAATGCACGCATAATCTCGGTTCGTCCTGCACCCATCAAACCAGATATCCCGAGTATTTCTCCTTCCTTTATGGAAAAATGAATATCTTCAAAAACGCCTTCTCTTGTTAACCCGTTTACTTCCATAACCGTTTCCCCGTATTTAGGGTTTCGTTCTGGATATCTATCTTCTAACTCACGCCCAACCATTTGCTTCACAATTTCATCAAAGGAAGTATCTTTAATGAACGAGGTTGCCACAGATACACCATCACGCATGACCGTAATACGATCACATATTTCAAAGATTTCTTCCATTCGATGAGAAATATAGACAAGGGAAACACCAGTTGCAGTAAGCTCCTTCATAATTTGGAACAACAATCTAATTTCTCTATCCGTTAAAGCAGCAGTTGGTTCATCCATGATAATTACTTCTGCATCAAGCATCAGTGCTTTTGCTATTTCGATCATTTGTTGCTCACCGACAGAACATGTTCCAGCTTCTTTATTTAACGGAATAGAAATATTCAACCGTTTAAAAACGCCTTCTGCTAACGTTTTCATTTCCTTCTCTTTTAAAACACCTAGTGCATTTCGTTTCTCTTTTCCAATAAATAAATTTTCCAAAACAGTCATTTGTGGCCAAATATTTAATTCTTGTCTAATAAAAGCAAGTCCAGCTTCTTCTGCTTGTTTTGAATCACTAAACACGGTTTCCTTTCCATCAATCGTAATCTTTCCTTGATCCTGATGGAAAAGCCCCGTTAAAATATTCATTAACGTTGACTTTCCTGCTCCATTTTCACCCATTAGCGCATGAATTTCCCCAGGCTCTAATTCAAAATCTACTCCTTCGAGAACCTTATTAGCTCCAAAAGCTTTGTGAATATTTTCCATCAAAATTCGCATATCAATCACCCCTCTTTTTATAAAAAAGACTTCGTCAGCGGGGGTTTTCCTTCATCCCCCACTGATGTTAGTCGCACTTATCGGAACTTTACGGGCATTAAGACTCCCGCCTACCTCCTTTGTTTCTCCAGAAGCCTGAGGTAGAAGTCTTACTGTCCGTTTAGGTGGGAGAAAAAGACACCAGCATGTAATATACAATTAGAATATGCAGTGATTTCTCCTGTTCGAATGATAGCCTTCGCATTTGCTGTCAGTTGTTTAAACTGCTCATGTTTCACATATTCCATATCGTGACCAAAAAACATTTTCATAAATTCATGTTGATTTGGATTAGTATCTTTCATTTCTTCTGCGATTGTCACCTTTTCAATAACCATGTCATCCACGACTGCTTTTACTACCTCCTGAAAAGAAGGCGTACCAGGTGTAAGTGCTAAATCTATTTTTAATACTCCATCTGGAACGGGTAGACCCGCATCGCCAATAACGATGGTATCGGTATGACCCAGATCGACTAATACTTTTGCTATATTGCTATTTAAAATGCCATTCTTTTTCATTGTTTAAAAATTCCCTTCCACTTCTTCTCTAGTTGGCATACCACCTTGTGCTCCAAACTTCGTAATCGAAATGGATGCTGCACGATTCGCGAATCGCAGTGCCTCCTTTATTGTTTTCCCTTCCGCAACAGCAACTGCAAAAGCTGCATTAAATGTATCCCCAGCTCCCGTAGTATCCACTGCTTCTACAACAAAGGACGGAACAACTTCCTCGCATTCTCCATTAAAATAACGAACTCCATTTTTTCCTTCTGTAATTAATAGCTTATTTGGATAACGAGCGAGTACCTCGGAACGATTCTCCTCCCCAAACATAACAGTAAACTCATGTTCATTCGGTGTAAGATATGTTGCAGATTCAATAACGTTATCGCTTATCTTCCGTGCGGGAGCGGGATTCAGTAACCATTTTTTATTAAATTGATTGCAAAAATCTGCAATGTATTCAACCGTTTCCTCTGGAATTTCTTGTTGTACCATGATCATATCTGCTTCCTTTAGAATAGAATCAGCTTTTTCCAAATAGGATGGTGTGACCTCATCATTTGCACCTTTTACAAAGATAATGCTGTTATCTCCTTCAGCAAGCGTGATATGTGCTGTACCAGAAGATAAATGTGGAACGGGTTCCACATGGTTTACAGAAACACCATTTTTCTTTAAATTATCAAGTATTTCCTTACCAAATGCATCCTTTCCAACTCGGCCAATCATGGATACATTAGCACCCAGTCTTGCTGCAGCTACGGCTTGATTGGCTCCCTTCCCTCCAGGAACAGTCTGAAACGATTCTCCAATTAGTGTTTCTCCAGCTTTTGGCCTTTTATCAGCTGTAACGACTAAATCCATAGAGGAACTTCCAACAACTACAATATTTACCATCTTAATCTCCTACCTTTCTTGTGGACTCTCTTTCCACAAATTGAACGGGTAACTTACAATGTATATTCGGTAAAACTTCCTGTTTTACTTTTTTAATAATGATTTCCGCAGCTTTAGCGCCCATTTCATACGCAGGCTGACGAATCGTTGATAATCCCGGATAAACGATTTCACATATAGAAATATCATCGAATCCAATGATTTGTACATCCTCTGGAATCCTTCGACCAGTACGCTGTGCTTCATTCATGACGGCAACTGCAACGATATCATTACAGGCAAGAATTCCATTTGTGTTCGGGTATTTGTCAAACAATGTTTTCACTGAATTGCTTGCCCCTTGGAACGAAAGCTTGGAATCGAATACATTTATCTTCACACCAGCCTGCCTTAACGTTTGAAACGAAGAAACAAACCGCTCATAAACAGGCTTCACTTCTACCGGGCCTCTTATAATGGTGATTTCCTTACAGCCAAGCTCTACTATCTTCCGAGCAGCTAACTTGCCTCCTTCAAACTGGTCTGCATACACAGCAGGCAAACTCTCTATCGTTCGATCTAGCAAAACTACTGGTATATTTAGGTTTTTCAACATATCACTGTGAGCCTCATTAACAGAAGCAATAATACCCACAACATTATGTTGGATAAACGTATCAAGGTAGTCAATTTCCTGCTCTAAATGCTCATCGCTATTACCAATAATCAATCGATAGCCTTCTTCCCGAAGTTGATCTTCCACTCCCCTAGCCAACGCTGGAAAAAATGGATTCGTTATATCTGGAAGTATTAATCCTATCAATTTTGACTTTTGCTTAAATAATGACCTAGCCACTTCATTCGGTTTATAATTTAATTTATGAATCGCATCTAATACCGCTTTTCTCGTATCTTCATGCGCATAACCACTATTATTCAGTACCCGTGATACCGTAGCAGCTGAAACTCCAGCTTCTTTCGCCACATCACGAATCGTTATCGCCATATCCATCCTTCTCCTATCCGGAACCGGTTACATATTTATTTTAACATGTTTATTTTTAAATGTCGAGATGGATCCTTGGGAACCTGTTTCTATGATCTTTAAGCAATTAAAATCAATCACATGTAGCTGCTTCCAAAATTGTAACCATCTCCATAAATTCTAATAAAATATTTTAATCTTGTTGACATCTGATTATGAATTTTTAAGGAGTGTGTGTTATGCCAGCCATTATTGGAAGTGAATATATCAATCGAATCGACCGCCTTCAAACGGAAGTATGGGTAGATGATTACCCTGTCACCGGGAAAATTTCTGAGCACCCAGCATTCAAAGGGGTTATGAGAAGTCAAGCAAAATTATATGACTTGCAACATAAAAAGGCGTTACAAGATAGGATGACATACCCTTCTCCGTTAACGGAACATCGGGTAGGAATGTCTTATTTGCAACCTAAAACGAAAGAGGATCTAATGAAAAGACGCAACATGATTCAACAATGGGCCCAATCCACTAATGGCATGATGGGAAGAAGTCCGGATTATATGAATACCGTGGTGACGGCACTTGCATCTTCTGCAAACTTTTTAAAAGGAAAAGAAAACTGTTTTCCCGAACATCTAGTATCTTTTTATGAATATGCCCGCGAAAAAGATTTATCCATGACACATACATTTGTAAATCCTCAAGTCAATCGTGGACAGTTTTACTTTGAAGATTTAGACGATGAGCCAATTGCCGCAAAAGTCGTGGATGAAAACGATGAAGGCATTATCATCAAGGGAGCACGGCTATTGGCAACACAGGGTGGGATAACAGACGAAATCGTGGTGTTATCAAATGGCGGAGTACAAGATAAGGCCAATGGTTTTGCATTTGCTATCCCAAATAATACAAAGGGACTGAGATTTATCTGTAGAGAGTCATTTGTTGGTGGGGATTCTACATTTAACTATCCATTAAGTTCCCGTTATGAAGAAATGGATACCCTTGTAGTCTTTGATAACGTGCTTGTTCCGTGGGAGCGTGTGTTTTATTATAACAATATAGAAGTCTCCAATACTTTCATTACTGCTAGTTCATTTCTTCCGCTTACATTGCACCAATCCGTATCCAGACAGATTGTGAAAATCGAATTTGTCCTAGGTGTGGTTCAATCCATCATTGATACAATCCATATTGGTGAATACCAGCACGTTCAGGAAAAGGCGTCTGAAATCATTGTTGCATTGGAAACGATGAAGGCATTGGTTATCAAATCGGAAGTGGAAGCTGAACTGGATGAATGGGGATTTATAAGACCCGATCGAAAAACGTTACAAGTAGCTAGTGTTGTATTCCCACGTGTCTATGCAAGATTCAGTGAAATTATCCAGCAACTTGGGGCTAGTGGATTAATGTCCATCCCAACAGAACAAGCATTTCAATCATCACTTAGGGGAGATTTGGATCAATATTTGCAATCGAAAGCCGATGATGCTGAATCACGTGTTAAGATTTTCCGCCTAGCTTGGGATATGACAATGAGCGCTTTCGGCACACGCGAGATCCAGTATGAACGCTTTTTCTTTGGTGATCCAATTCGGTTAACCAGTATGTTGTATTTTTCATATGATAAGGAACCTTATGTGAAGCGGGTGAAGGATTTGTTGGAAATGGATTAATTTTGAATCTGGCTATCGTGCCAGATTCTTTATTTTTAGCTAGGGGAACCATGTGGATAGGTCTATTCCTCCAATCAAAGCTTTCTAAAAACAAAGAGTAGTGTTTTACAATGCGAAAAACACTGCTACATTAATTGGGACGGGGAAAGATAAGTCCTCTGATACATTTTCCAAATGCTGTTTTTACACAAATTAGTTTAATTTCGTAAAGAAGACTTCCATCAGTAGGGGTTTTCCTTCATCCCCCCATAACAGAGACAGAACCCTTAACGCCATAACCATTGACTTAACAAATCCTTAAAATATATGATAGGGTACGTTCAATTAATAAAGCGTAAGGAGTATTTCATGAAAAACAAGTCGATACTTATCATCATGTTCATTTCTATCATTGTGTTTTTTTCCATTACATTTATTTTTACAGGAGAAAAGGGAACTAACTACGATCAGAATATTGTAAATTGGGTTTATGATATCTCGACAACGACAATCGTTAAAATAATGAATGTTATTTCCCTAATAGGGGCTAGTGAAGTAATTTTATTCATTACATTGGTCATTGCCGCTCTCTTTGTATTAAAAAAAGATTGGTATCACACGATATTCTTTTTATCATTATCAGTTGGTGGAGTGGTTTTAAACTTTCTTCTAAAAATATTATTTCACAGGGAGCGTCCGGGTAACGATGTTAGTAACATCGAAGTATTCAACTTTTCACTGGAAATCCCATCCTATAGTTTCCCTAGTGGTCATACGATGAGAAGCACCATTTTACTTTTGTTTCTATTATATCTCGTATTTCGTTTAATAAAAGGTAATTTACTAAAAACGGTTTTATCCATAATCGGTGTATTTCTAATTATAGGCGTAGCGTTAAGCCGCTTGTTCCTAGAAGCACATTATTTATCTGATACAATCGGTGCCGTTAGTATTTCAGTTGCTTGGTTTTGTTTAGTATATCTAATCGTGAAAAAATACGACCATCAGGAAAAAATAAGTCCCTTTTACTATCGTTCGCGGTAAATAGAACCAGAGGGGCAGGACCCTTCCCAATCTCAATAAATGGTAAATTCAAATATAACTATCCGGATTTCAGTATGAGTCTGGGTAGTTATTTTATTGAAAAAGGTTGAGAATGAGTTGTCGTTTAAACGGAATGTAGATCCGGTGAGTACTTGTCGGGAGAATGAGTTACCTTTTAAAGTTAAAAAATTTTTCAAAAAAAATTAACCGTGCTATCAGGGAAGCACCGAAAGTAAATCTTACTAGCAATACAATGGGTTTTTGTCATTTCTCTAAAAGCAACTACAAAGTCACCTCTATTAACTAGGGTATGATATACTTCCAAAAGACATCTCCCCCGAAAGAAGGTATCGAAATGAAAATAGATGCACCTAAAATAGCTCATGATTTAATACCTAGAAATTTTGCGGATATTTATAATGAGATAGATCCAGAATTTGAAATGAGTCTTATCACGGATTCTGAGTTTTCCAATGAAACCCTTGAACGAGTACGATTATACAATTGTGTAATTAAAAACTGCAAATTCATGAATACCGACTTCAGCAGAATCGATATTACCGATGTGCGCTTTGAAAATTGCGATCTTTCCAATACAAATCTAGGCAATGCTTCTATGAATAGAGTCGAATTCCATAATTGCAAACTTCTTGGGAGCAATCTAACCGAGTCGTACATTGGCAATGTTAAGTTTAAAGATTCCATTTTAAATATGGCGATGTTTGGGAATTCAAAGTTAGAGAAATTAATATTTGAAGATGTATCATTAGAAAGTGCCGACTTTTATGATTGTAAACTAAAAAAAGTTGAATTCCTTTCTTGTAATTTGAATAGGGCAAGTTTTGAGGATACATCATTAAAAGGAATCGATATAAGCTCATCATATTTTGAGACTTTAATTGTTTCTATTGATAATTTGAGAGGGTGCCAAGTATCTTCCCTTCAAGCCACCCAGTTTGCATCGTTATTGGGATTGAAGATTAAAGATTGATGATGGGCACATGAAGTCAATCGGCGGATTATGGTAAAAGGAGCTGTGCATCAACAGCTCCTCCTTTCATCATCAATAATCCTTTTGCTTAGGAGCTGGATATCAGCAGACATGTGCTTGACATCAGTAGTCAGCACTAGTTTATCAGCAGGTCGGACGATTGATATCGGTAATCGGCACCCGGATATCAGCAGTAGGACGCTTTTTATCAGCATTCAGCTCTCGGATATCAGTAGTCATGCGCTTGATATCGGTAATTGGGTAAGCGTCAAATAGCCCACACCTAGTATTAAGGTATGGGCTATTTTATACTCTAACTAAGATTTAATTTGAACTTT
>NZ_JAHHXM010000014.1 GCF_019037185.1 Oceanobacillus caeni | reverse complement strand
CGCTCGACTTGCATGTATTAGGCACGCCGCCAGCGTTCGTCCTGAGCCAAGATCAAACTCTCCAAAAAAGTTTGTTTCAAATGATCAAAAATCATTTGAAGTTCTTAGCTTTTAGAGGAAAAACCTCTATTTTTTAAAAAGAAAAACGAGTTTCTTTTTCTTGACATACTGGTTGTTTTGTTCAGTTTTCAAAGAGCAATTCATGTCGTCTTTTAACGACAGATATTAATTTATCATACTACATTTGCTTTGTCAACAAGTTTTTGAATGAACTTTAAAATGTTCTTTCGTTTTTCTAGCGACAAGAAATAATATAGCACATGATTATAGTAAATTCAATAGAAAATATAGAAGAAAGAGTATTCTAATTTAAATATACAACTAACCCTACTATTTCCTAGACGCTTTCGGCATATATTTTATACAATCCTTTTCATTCCCTAATCGACGTAGCAATTGAAATAATACATGATACCTATCTTTCATTGCCGCTTTTACACTATTATCAATTCTAGTATCTTCTAAATCAATTCGTATTTCTTCCAATTCTCTTTTAACCATATACTCCATTTCCCTTTTTTCCATTTTATTAATAAGTAAGCCTAACATTTCCTTCACCTCTCCTAATAAATTCTTAAACATCTTCATTTACTATTCCCATTTTTTTATAAAAAGTATCCTCATTTTTAATTTTTATTAAAGTTCATCTAATAGCTTGTTCATATTTATATTTATCCCTCATAGAATCTTATAAGGGATAAAGTTACTTTGGGGGAATTATAATGAAACATTTTCATGTTTGGAAATTCGGTCGCTTAAAGCGATGGGGACTTATTGCAGTACTTGCATTTTTCACTGCTATGATATTGTGGATTAATGAAAATGGAAGTTTTTCCGTTATTTCATCGAAGGAATCGGCTGCTATAAGTAAAGGAAATGCAGATGATCCTAATATTGCATTAACGTTTAACATTAGTTGGGGTGAAGAAAAGGTACATGAGATTTTAGAAAAGCTTAAACAGAATAACATCCAAGCTACATTTTTTGTTAGTGGGGAATGGGCTGAGCGTCATCCAACTATATTAGACAAAATAGTAGAGGAAAAGCACGAAATTGGCATGCTAGGTTACCGTTATAAAAGTTATTTAGATCAGGATATAGAACAAGTTAGAAGAGACTTAATTAAAGCGCAGGAAATTTTTAATAAGCTTGGGTATGAAGATGTAAATCTTTTAAGACCACCAAGCGGAAAATTTAATAAAGAGATTCTTAAACTAGCTGAGGACATGAATTATCAAGTTATACATTGGAATGTTAATCCAAATGACTGGGAAAACCCAGGAACACAAACTATTGTGGACAACATAATGAAAAGCACGAAAAATGGGGATATCATCCTTCTTCATGCATCAGATTCCGTAAAACAAACTGTCGAAGCTTTAGACACCATACTACCAGGGCTTAAAAATAAAGGATATAACTTTATATCCATGACCGAGCTAATTAATCAAGCACACGCAGATTCAAAAATAGTGGATTAAGAAACAAAGGCGTAAGCGCCCGTTTAGCGACGTACGGACTGGACTGAGCCGTAGGAGATAAAGGAAACACGACGAACGGAGTGAGTCGATGTTGACTTATCGCACGAAGGTGAAGGAAGTCTCGCTAGTCGCTGGGCGCTGGAGCCGGACGTGGCCTTTTCTGAATAATTATCCACATGCAGCAAATTTTTTAATTTCGCTAAACCATAAAAAAACCACCAATACAGGTGGTTTTTTTAGGCTTTACTATGTGATGGTCTTTTATTATTGGAAGATGAAATATTCTTTTTGGAAGTGAGCTCACTAGACTTTTGATTCATTCGATGTAAGGCAAGTATTTGGTAAGTATTACACGCTAATAAGGGGGCAATCATTAACCATGCATATTCCGTGCCTTCTGCTTGGAGACCTGGAACCCACTCCACCGCAGTCATCACAATCATGAAAAACAATGCTGGTATAAATGCATTTTGCTTTGTTTCTTTTGCCTTTCTTTTCGCAACAAACCAACCGTAAACAAAGAACACAAGTACCATCAAGATATACCAACGAATAGAAACCTCACCTTTTGTTGCTTGATAAGGAAAGTATACTAAGTCAAACAGAACAAATGCAATTAATAATAGTTGAACCGTGGGCCAAAATGAACGAAACAAACTAATTCCATACCGATGAACGAATAAATAAGCAAAGAAACCGGTCATACTAAGTACACTAAAAGTTAAACCGAGACCAATATTAAAAATAAATAATCCAATTAATTCCCAATAATTAAATGGGCTTAAATATGATACATAAATATCAAATTGAACAAAAAAACTAATAATAAGTCCCGCAATTCCACCTATAACAGCTGTTTTAAATAAGAAATTCACCAAATAACGTGTTTTCAATCTCATAATCCTCCTGATCGTACACATCCTATAATGCGTATTCTAACATGAAAACGCATTTCTTTCCTTCATCATGGCTTATGATTCCAGTAAATTTCTTTAATCGGAATAACTAATGAAGTTTTCATCCTATAGGACGTATAGTTTATATTTTTAAAAACCATATTAAGAATATACGGAAGGAGGATTTCCTAATGTATCGCTTTATATATGTGACAATAATAGGATTTTGCCTCTTATTTTTAACCGCTTGTGGTGGAGGTAATGCTTCCACTAAGGATAGTGATTATGATCAAACGAAGAAAATGGTTATAGATATATTACAAACGGATGAAGGAAAAAAGGCACTTACCGACACATTATCTGATGAAAAATTAAAAAAGGAATTTGTCATCAATTCAGAAGAGGTAAAAAAGGCAATCAACGAAACACTTGTTTCCGATGAAGGAAAAAAGATGTGGCAAGAGATGTTTAAGGATCCAAAGTTTGCTGAAGCCTATGCTAAATCAATGGAAGATTCCCAAAAGGATTTACAAAAAAGCTTAATGAATGATTCTGAATATAAACAGCAAATGATTGACTTATTAAAGGATCCGCAAATGATGTCTCAGTTTTTAACTGTTTTAAAGAGCCAAGAATTTAGTTCTCATTTGGAGAAAAGTATACAAAGGACTATTGAGACCCCTACATTTCAGGCAAAAATACAAGAGATATTGTTAAAAGCGGCTGAAGAGCAAGCTAAAGGCCAAGGAGGAAAAAACTCCTCTGAAGGTGGCGGCGGTATTCAAGAAGGTGGCGGTAGTAACGAGAAGAAAGGCGGCGGTGGACAAGGTGAAGGCAACAGCGGAGGTGGATAGCTTCCTACAGAATAATAACAAAGGCGCAAGCGCCCGTTTAGCGACGTACGGACTGGACTGAGCCGTAGGAGATAAAGGAAACACGACGAACGGAGTGAGTCGATGTTGACTTATCGCACGGAGGTGAAGGAAGTCTCGCTAGTCGCTGGGCGCTGGAGCCGGACGTGGCCTTTTCTGAATAATTATCCACTTGCAGCGAACTTTATAATTTCCTAAACGAGGACAAAGAGGACGTCAGAAAACGTCCTCTTTGTTCATTTATTCTTCAATTTTAGCAATAATTTTTGCTGCCATTTTATGATATTCTTTACCATTTGGGTGGTCTTCCTGATACACTCCAGGAGCAAATTCTTCTTCATCCATATAAGGCTGCTGTAATTGCAAGCGACCAAGTACTTTTGTTTTAAGCACTTCGGCTAGCTTATCTCCGCCACCTTGGCCAAAAACATGTTCTTTTTCTCCAGTCTTCTTACTTACAAAATAAGACATATTTTCAACTACACCAAGAATTTCATGGTCCGTTTTCATTGCCATCTGTCCAGCACGAGCAGCTACAAATGCAGCGGTAGGATGTGGTGTTGTAACAATCACTTCTTTACATGTTGGAAGAAGTTCGTGAACGTCCATCGCAATATCACCTGTTCCTGGTGGTAGGTCAAGTAGTAAGTAATCTAAATCTCCCCATTCCACTTCAGAAAAGAAACTATTCAGCATTTTCCCTAACATCGGCCCTCGCCAAATAATAGGTGAATTATCTTCTACAAAGAATCCCATAGATATAACCTTTACACCAAAACGTTCAACAGGAATAATCTTTTTACCACGAACAACTGGACGTTCTTCAATACCCATCATATCTGGAACGCTAAATCCATATATATCGGCATCAATAATCCCTACTTTTTTACCCAAACGCGCTAAAGATACAGCCAAATTAACGGTAACAGTAGATTTTCCCACTCCACCTTTACCACTAGCAACTGCAACAAATTTTGTATTTGAGTTACCACCCATCAAGGAAGCTTCTTTAGCTTGATCAACAGCTGGCTGATATTTCTTAATGATTTCATCGGGTAATTGTTCAAAGCGTAGGCCTACCGTGTTGGCACCATTTCTTTTTAATATACCGACAATTTCTTGTTGCATCTGCATTTGTTCACCGGTATTTAATTTAGAAATACCAACTTTAACACTAACATGCTTTTTATCCTCTTTAATGTTTACATTAATTATTCCATCTGTTTCTTCTAACGTTTTATGTAAAAATGGGTCTTTTACCTGGCTAATTAGTTTTATTACTTCTTCATTTGTTAGCAAAGAACTCACCATCCCTTTATTCCATGTTAAGTCAACTTAGAAAACCTGGCATTCGCTTTAGGTGTACGAATGCCATAGTTGCACTTATGCAGACAAGAAGATTTTTATACCTTCCTACCTACTAAAATAAGTATAACATAAATTTTGGAAAACCTAAGGAAAGTGAATCCCCTTTCACTCATTATCTTCTGCTTTTATCTCCTCGGTTGTATATCGTAAAATCCCTTCGTAAATGCTTGCCGCCATTTTATCTTGATAATCTTCTTGTTTTAATAACTCTCTTTCATCTACATTTGATAGAAATCCAATTTCTACTAATGCACCAGGAACTTCCGCATGTTTCAATAGATACATTTCCGTTTTAGCGAGAGCCTCACGATTTGTATTTTCTAAATTACGAATGATTTCCGCTTGAATCATTTTGGCTAAATGTTTATTTTCATCTTTACCCGGATAATAGAAGGTTTGTGCACCACGCCACCTTGTTGAGGGTAATGCATTCAAATGAATACTAAGAAAAAAGTCTGCTTTATGATTATGGATAAAGTTCATGCGATTACGAATATCTTCAGCTTTTCTCCGAGAGAGTCCCTTTGATTCTTCACTAGCTAGGTCTTTATCCTCTTCTCTTGTTAAGTAGACAGTTGCACCAGCCTCTTTTAAATACGTACTTAATTTCTTTGAAACCGCGAGAGTGATTGCCTCTTCTGTAGTTCCGTCCTTACCAACAGCACCTCCATCCGGCCCACCATGCCCCGGATCAAGTACAATAGTTTTCCCTGATAGTGGCAAGGAAAATTTAGTTACATCTAAGCTCTTATTCATTGGAAATTGAATGAGAAATACTAATAAAGCTAATCCTAATAACCAAAAACCAACTTTTATCATTCGTTTCATCCTTCTCGCCCCTTAACTTGAAGTGCGTGTTCAAAAAGGAGGATGAAAAGGACCGAGCAGTTCGAGGCGGCGTAGCTTTGAGTACCGGAACGTATGCAGTAAATACGTGAGGAACGGAAAAGCAAGCCAACGAAGAAATGCGAAGTGTCATTTTCACCGGACTTTTTGAACAACCTCTTGAACTATGATTATTTTATGGGACAAGATAAAAGTTTATGACAGATTGCAAAATATGGTATGCTATTATAGTAATTGTAAAATCTATATATAATGCTATTTGTAATGGAAAAATTGAATAATCGGAAGGGGTTATTATATGCTTTGGCTAGGAATAGGCATTTTAGTAATAGGTGTGGCATTATTACTATTAGCTATCGTTTTAATTAAACCACTTTTTAAATTAGCAGGGGTTCTTAGTAATCTGCAGAAAACAACAGATACATTGCCAAATCAGTTAAAGGAGATCACTTCCCAAACAACGAATGTCATTGGAGCAGGAGTGGACACTTTAAATGAGATCAACACTCAAGTGAAAAAACTCAATCCTATCTTTAATACTATTAGAGATATTGGTCAGGCAACAAATAAACTTAGTTCATCCATCGTTAGTAAAGTTAATGGTATTAACAACAAAACTGAAGCCGCCGAGTCCATTTCAACCACAAAAGGATTGGAAGGTTTTTATGCATTAATCGCACTTGTATTTTTACTTTTTAAAAGAAAATAAGGATGCCCTCCCCTAGGGTCATCCTTATTTTAATCCTCTTTATCAATATCCCGCTTTATATCCTGTAATAAATCAGCACGTTTTTTACCTTCTAAATAAAGCTTCCGATCTAATGCTTTGATTCTATCCTTTACACGATTAGAACTACGAAGGTTTTTATGACTTTTTCCTTCCAATAAAGCAGCTGTAAGACCACTTGCGAAGGCTAGGACTATGGACAATCCTGATTTATTGTTCATCAAATTTAGTTCCCTCTTCCTTTTTTAATTCATTACGCTTCTTAAACCAGTAATAAGCGAGTGCAAATGTTCCATATAAACCGCCAACTTTATTTTTTTCTGCCACGTCTCGAGCGCCTTCTGTTTTTGACTTCATCGTATCCGTAACATTCGCAACAGAGGATGTGAATTTTCTCGTTACATTTCCAACATCACCAACCACATAAAATAGTGGACTTAATTGTTTTAATTTATCATTAACGTCTGCTAAGGTGTTATTACTCTCGCTAATCATATCTCCTGTTTTCTTCATAATATCATCCATTTGTTTCGGTAATTGTTCTACTGTCTGGTCCACGCCTTTGAGCACATTTGCCAAATTATTCAACGTATGTCCGATAAAAACAGCTAAAACTAACAAAGCCACACCTATTATAATTACTCCAATTCCAATTAGTGTCATATTCTCATCACATTCCTTCCTGTAACTAATTTACCCTTTTCCACTTCTTAATAACTTGCACAGCCGCTTCTCCCCATTTAATCGCTTCTACCGTTGGACGCAGCTGCTTTTTTATTTTTTCATCGGTTATTCCGTCTTTATAAACTCTATACGTATCATTGATACTATTAATAGAATTACCTACATTTCCAATCGTTTCAAATACACTATCTGTCGCTTTCATATCTTCTGAAATTTCATCAATGGTTGTATGTACTTCCTGAATGGTTTTTGTTAATTGGGGGGTTATGTATTCCAATTGTTTCTCTACATCTCTCATCGTTTCCCCTAGTGAGCTTGTAACATTAGCTAACCGTTTTAAGGTTATGGAAATATATATAGCAGCTATAAAAAATGCAATAGAACAAAGCAAAATACCAAAATAAATAATTTCCACCACGTTCCCTCCTTCTTTATAGATGTTATTATACCACTCACAATTAGAAATAAAAATGCTCCCACTTTATTTAGAAAAATATTCTTAGTAAACTTACCTATTTCTTATCATAAACCTTCTGAGCTTAGCATTTCCAATAAAGACTATCTAATTCAATAAGCGAACGCGGCTTTCACTATCGTCAACGTTCGCTTGTTAAATCTATATTAAGAAGATGTTCAAAAAGTCCAACTTCTACTAAGACCGCCCACGTCCTGTGGGCAGCGTAGAAGTCCTTTTCATCCTTCTTTTTGAACACGCATGTTAAAAGAAATCTGGAAAATAGGTTTGTTTCCTCGGTATTAATCTTTCAAGTATGTGGATATCCCTTTCATTTCCACCAATTAATCCTAACTCATATAATTCTGTTGGTCGTTTATATCCAAAGAACATTGTAGTAAGTTGTTGGATATTACAGCTAATACCTTTATTACTTTCGCTTATCCCTTTTTCGTGGATTACATCTATTTTACCATCTACTTCTTCAAGACAATATGTACCTGTATTATCTGGTAAAAAATCATCTTGGACATTAATTTGTAAGGAAATATCTTGAAGCCGGGTTTGACTTACATATTGCTTAAGATAGGAATTCACATCGACAATTCTAGCCATAAAATAGGGGGATACCTTTTGCTCAAACCTTGGTTCATCTATTAGAACTGGTAGATTATCATTTTCCGGCATCTCCATTTGTATTTGATCTGCCATGGAGTCGTGGTTGGCTATGAATTGAAGTAATACTTTTAACCCGTTTAATGAGCAAAAGATGAGTTCCTCCACTTTAAATACCCTGTTCTTTACGGAATAAAAGAGATATCCCTCTGGTTTATGTTCGTTGTTATAAGCTACTACCGTTAATGGTTTATTCTTCCATACACGTTGCTTCCACCATTTTTCATCTCTTATAAGTGAGCCATTAAATTTCTTCATATATGTGTGATAAATGGTATTAAAAGTGGCAATCTCAGCTTCTGTCCTTTTGACATACCCACTCCCATTCCAATTCTTTTTTATTCTTTCCATTGGTATCTGATATTTCTTTTTAGCAAAGGCAATCTCCCAACCGTATTTCCGGTAAAAAGGTACAGAAAAGGGATGGAGATAGGACACCAATTGTCCGTTTTCCTTCATTTTATGTAAGGCATGAGAAAGTAAATCCTTCACCATCCCATTTCTACGATACTCCGGCCATGTAGCGACAGAGCCAATACCTCCCATATCCATAGATATCCCATTCATATCTACAGATAAAGGAATAAGATGAAGCTTTGCAGCAATTTTATTTTGATCCTTTATCCCAAAAATCATATGTCGTTCTGCTTCTTCTTTTTTCTTTTGGAATTCTGCTTCTGTTAGTTCATATTGAAAAGCGAATTGGGATAAGGCAGATATCTCATCATAGTCATTTTCATTTAATGCTACTATTTTGTTCATACGAACTACCCCTTTCTTTAGTCGATAACATTTTCATGTTGTTCAATCGCATTACCCATACTAACTTATTATAATAATAAAGGAGACTAATAGAAATCTCCATTCATATAAGGCTAACTAATATAAAAAATGGCTTACCTTTTAAGGCAAGCTCATTTTTTACCCGTATTTTTAAATTGTCATACTTAAGTATCCACCATCAAGCAGAAACCCCACCATTCGTTTCCTATCTTAAATTACCATCCTCGTTAAATGGTATCTCATAAAGATCGGAGACTTGTTCCATATTTGGGTGTTCTTTCACGTAATCTAAAAGTGTCTCTGAAACCTCTATCTCACCTACATGTAAGGTATCCAAAATTCGCACCATTTTTACCTTTGAAAAATCAAGAATATTACATGTCTTAATTGCAGCTTGAATGGCTGCTTTGTCTGTTGGCATTGCTGTAGAGATATGAGTTGGCCCTACAACGGTGGACGTCAACCCATTTGCGTATGTAGCTTCTCTGTCCATCTTGTCAACAAGACGTTGGGTAGTGAAGTCTGCTGTACCAACACCATTGGCATTACCCTCTGTTTGTGGCGTTAAATCTAGTACAATCATTTTCGTAACGTCTGGTCCGCCATGTGCATACGGAGTTGGATACCTTCCTGTAATGTTCGGATCCATTCCATCTCCACTAATGTTCTTACCGATTTGATCGATAACTAGAACATCGATTTGATCAACAAAGATTTTTGGTAATAACTTTTTAGCTAAATCTAGTAATTCTGGTTCTTTCTCTTCAATTTCATTAGCACGCAGCACTTCAATCCTTGCCACTTTGTCAAATGCATTCTCAACTGTCGCAATACCGAATAAAATAGGCATCTTCTCAATGGTCATTTTTGCCATTGCAAGAACGTGCTCCGCCATATGCTTAAACCCTAGTTGATGACATGCTTCTGCCCCTTTTTGTTTCCCCAAACCAATACTAATCATCTTCATAATTCCACTTTCTACTTTACCACGGAAAGCAGTATGGGGTTTTACACGGTTAATTACTACAATTCCATCTGCTTTAGATGCATATTTGTCAATGTAAACCGGTAAACCATTCGGTAGTTCGCCAATTTTAATTACTTCCATCGAAGAGCGAATTTCTGCCCCAACACTCTCTTCTGTTACTCCCAAATGTTCTAATACTGCCTTTTGCCCTGGCCCTGTTGCACCACCATGACTTCCCATACTAGGAACAATAAATGGCTTTGCACCTAAATCTATTAGAAATTGAACTGTAGCTCTAGTAATATCAACTAAAGCATCTGTGCCCCTACTTCCAACTGCCAAGGCAATCTCAGCACCTGGTTTAACCATATCTTTCACTTTCTCTAATTCTTGGCTTAATGTTTCTACTACGTCATCTAGTTTTGATTCATCAAACGTTTGCTTCACCCTAGCCATTCTAGGTACCGGAATATCCTGAACCAGTTCTCTGAGAATACTCATAGAAAACCCACTCCCCACTTTAAAGTAATATATCTTTTAAAAAAATACATTTATATGTAAAAATAAAATCCCCTTATCAAATCCTATTCGTCTCACGACTAAAGTCATGAGTGTTCTAGGCTAATTCATAAAATTTATCATATAGATTTTTTAATTTGTTTATTAAACAAATTATCAGCCTAAGAATATCATTGAGGGGTTTATGCGTCAAGAGAAAACGCTATCAACTAGCAGTAATTTTTATGAACAAAAGCGGAAGCGCCCGTTTAGCGACGTACGGACTGCGCCTGGCCATGCCAGGTGGTCCGATGTTGCCGCGCAAAGCGGCGGTTTTAATCGGACATTCCACCGCCGTAGGAGATAAAGGAAACACGACGAACGGAGTGAGTCGATGTTGACTTATCGCACGGAGGTGAAGGAAGTCTCGCTAGTCGCTGGGCGCTGGAGCTGGACGTGGCCTTCCCTATGACAAGATTTAATAAGCTGAATTTTTATATTCTTCTATCTTCCGTAAAAAAACACAAGAAGGTTTCACTTTTAACCCTCCTGCGCTTTTTCTCTTAATCAATTATATTTTTCATGAATAATTTCACGCCATTGTAAATCTCCACGGTCTAATGAATGTATTAATAACTCCGCGGTCCCCATGTTTGTTGCTAACGGAATATTGTAGACATCGCACAATCTCATTAATGCAGAAATATCTGGTTCATGGGGCTGGGCGGTTAAAGGATCCCTAAAGAAAATAACCATATCCATGTTGTTATCAGCAACAAGGGCCCCAATTTGTTGGTCTCCCCCTAATGGGCCAGATTGAAAGAGATGTATTGCAAGTCCCGTAGCCTCATTTATTCTAGATCCAGTAGTACCTGTTGCGAATAACTCATGCTTTTCTAAACTATATTTATACGCCTCCGTAAAACGGACCATATCATCTTTTTTCTTATCATGGGCAATTAAGGCAATTCTCATGGTATCTCCCCTATCTATGATATTAAAATGTACTCTAGATTAATAGACTTTGTATATACATCTAGTGGAAGGAATCCAGAAAATAGACACTTTTTGAAAACCCTTCCATAATTATTTTAAAATGTTATTATTATATTGAAACTTACTATAACTTTGTTTGATAGACAAATTATACTATTAAACAAGGAATAAATCAAAAGGGGAAAACAACGATGGTTACGGGAGACGGAGCGTATATAAAAAGAATTAATAGAAACCTTATACTCCAAGAGATTATGAATAATGGTCTCATATCTAGGGCAGAATTATCTAAAATAACTGGACTTAATAAAGCAACCATTTCCGTCCAGGTACAAGATTTACTCAAAAAAAAACTCATATACGAAACACAGCAAGAGCACCATGCTATTGGTAGAAGGCCTATTATGTTATCTATAAATGGTTCAGTAGGTTATGTACTAGGGATCGATATAGATTTTTCTTCTATCCAATTCGCTATTACCAACATAAAAGGAAAAGAAGTAGAATATATAAAAATAAATCCTGAGACAAAAGACTATGAGTCCATTGTTCAGTTATTAACTAAATATATCCAACATTATATGAATAAGTTCGCAAATAGTCCTTATGGTTTAATTAGTGTCATTATTGCCGTTCATGGCACAGTGAATAATGATGAAGTCATTAATTTTGTACCGAAATTACAATGGAAACGGAAAAATTTAAAAGCAGATCTGGAAAATCAGTTAGATATAGAGATTCACATAGTAAATAATGCAAATCTTTCCGCATATGCGGAGAAGGTTTATAGCGGGCAAAATGATAATCTAATGTCTCTTATGCTTACTTCTGGGATTGGTGCAGGAATTATTATGGACGACCAAATTCATAAAGGATTCAATGGTTATGCTGGGGAAATGGGACATATGATCATATCACCAGATGGAAAAAAGTGTCCTTGTGGAAATAATGGTTGTTGGGAACTTTATGCTTCAGAGTCTACTCTTTTAATGGAGTTGTCTCAATTGCTAAATCGACCAACTCTAACTTTAAAAGAGATTGCTGAGTTAATTGAAAGACGAGACTCGACAACCATGGAGTATATCAAACAATTCATTAAATATTTATCAATTGGTATTAATAATATGATTAATTTATATAATCCTGAAACAATTGTGATAAATAGTGGAATCTTACGTATTTATCCGAATACAGTAAAAGAAATTAAAAGCCATCTAAAATCTTCCATTAGTGATTATCGTGAAATTACCATTTCAAAGTTAGGGATAAAAGCTTGTGTAATTGGTGCATGTGCATTTGCAATAAGTAAGTTTTTAGGTATATCTAACCTTAGAATTCAGGATTCTGATCAGTTTAAAGAGCAAACTTCTGTAAATAATCAAACCCCTGAATTAGTGAATATATAAAGAAAGGACTTCCGCTTACAGGGAGTCCTTTCTTTTGTATAAATAGAGTTTTTTAGAACCAGTCTGCGTGGAACACGCCTTCCTTATCTTTACGTTGGAAGGTGTGTGCACCAAAGTAGTCTCTTTGTGCTTGAATTAAGTTAGCTGGTAAATCTTCTGAACGATAGCTATCATAATATGCAATTGCACTAGAGAAAGTTGGTACTGGTATACCGTGTTTCATTGCAACCGTGATTACTTCACGTAGTGCGGATTGATAGTTTTCAACAATTTCTTTGAAATATGGATCTAACATTAAGTTAGCTAGTTGTGGGTCACGATCAAATGCATCCTTAATCTTTTGTAAGAAATGAGCACGGATAATACATCCACCACGCCAGATCATTGCGATATCGCCGTATTTTAGATCCCAGCCATATTCTTCAGAAGCGGCACGCATTTGTGCAAAACCTTGTGCATAAGACGTAATTTTACTCATATATAGAGCTTTACGAATTGCCTCAATTAGTTCTTTACGGTCACCATCATATGAAGCCGCTTCTGGGCCGCTTAAAACCTTGCTTGCTTTCACGCGTTCATCTTTAAGACTTGAAATAAAGCGAGCAAATACAGATTCTGTAATTAATGGAAGTGGTACCCCTAGGTCTAAAGCATTCTTACTTGTCCATTTACCAGTACCTTTTTGTCCAGCTTTGTCCATAATTACTTCAACAAGAGGTTTCCCTGTTTCGTCATCCATCTTCGTAAAGACATCAGCTGTAATTTCAATTAGGTAACTATCCAACTCACCTTTATTCCATTCCTTGAATACTTCATGTAATTCACTTGCTTCCATTCCAAGAACATTCTTCATAATGTTGTAGGCTTCAGCAATTAATTGCATATCGCCATATTCGATACCGTTATGAACCATTTTCACAAAGTGTCCAGCACCATTTGGTCCAATATACGTTACACAAGGATCACCATCTACTTTTGCTGAGATAGCTTCAAAAATGGGAGCTACTAAATCGTATGCTTCTTTCTGACCGCCAGGCATTAGAGACGGACCCTTTAAAGCTCCTTCTTCTCCTCCTGAAACCCCAGTTCCAATAAAGTGAATTCCTGTTTCATCTAATCTCTGATTACGACGCATTGTATCTTCATATAACGTATTACCACCGTCAATTAAAATGTCGCCTTCTTCGAGATATGGTTGTAAAGATTCAATGGTAGCATCTGTAGCTGGCCCAGCTTGAACCATCATCATAATTTTTCGTGGTTTTTCAAGGGAATTAACAAATTCCTCTATTGTTTCTGCACCAACAAAGTTTTTACCCTTTGCCTCATTTTCTAAAAAGTCCTGTGTTTTTGCATACGTACGGTTAAATACTGCTACAGAGAAACCTCTACTTTCAATATTCAACGCCAAGTTTTTTCCCATTACTGCTAAACCGATAACACCAATTTGTTGTTTAGACATAGCTCTATCCTTTCTGCAATTACAAATTTTAATCTAATTTATTTATATACTATACAAACTTAGATTTCAAACTATATACTATACCTTTCGTGATTCGTAAAAAACTATGACGAAATTTAGTTAAGGATTAATTTTTTTCCCCTTCTCTGCTTATTTAATAAATAACCCTGCTACTTCATCTTTATTGTCAAAACTTATTGTGAATACACGATTTTCATCACTGTATTTTGCAACAAGAACAACGATATAATAGCCATCTTTTTCTTCTACAGAGGATTTATCGATTTTTTCAAAGTCACCGGACTTTTCAATAATAGGAGTAAGTTCTTCCATTTGCTCTTCTGGTAATTCTGTTTTCATTTGTTCATTAAACATCTCATGAACTTCTTTATAATTAAGTTCATTTAAAAGTGAAACGACTTCTTCAGCTTTTGAAATATATTTTTCTGAAGTTGAATCATCCACTGCGTTTCCCCCACATGCGACAAGTGTAAATATAGCCACCAAACCTAATATAGCTGCTAAAAAATTCTTCATTGCAATCCTCCCCTTCTTTTTATCCCTAAACTATAACTGAAAACGGCCAATGCAATAATGGCTATCGTAACTTCCAAAACAATTAATACACTATCTTGTGGCACATATAACGGTATAATCCCTATCAATGCATCAACAATACCAAGAATTATAATGGCAAGAAAGATATATATAAATTTTTTTCGAACGACTCCTTGTAATACAATGATCGAAAGCCCGATATGTAATAACACGGCAAAGAAACGTTCGATACCACCAATAAAGAAATCTGTGCTGTATGCAATAGCAGTCGGTAAGAACAACAAGTTTATTGCACGAATTCCGACAAATAGCACTGCCTCGATTCCACCATGTCCTACACCAAACCAAAACCCAGATTGCCAATCTCGTTGTCTCATAAAAAAGTACATTGCGATAAAACGAGCAAGTTCTTCAACGATACCTGCTGACAATCCGATGACTATTGCAAATAAAACAGGTTGCGTAGCGTTAAACATTAAATAGGCAGTGCTGTGCTCTCCTAAATATTGCAATATTGGTATCCGTATCAAAACTTGTGATACAACAAATGCAAGTACACCCAATACAAACGGAATATATCGCTTTTTATAAAACGAATATACTAAAGACATAAGTGGTATTCCCATACTTATAGTTAAAGCAAAAATAATACCAGCCATCCATGTCACTCCCTAATTGAAGTGTATAAAAGCTACCCCCTATATATGCCTGGGATCTTGGAAAAGTTATCAAGGATTTACATAAAAATACCCCTTCCTGTACTTCTAGGAAGGGGTTGTAAAGCTAGGCAACCATGCTAGCCTCGCTACACTTTATAACTAGCGTAAGATTATAGATTCATATCCACTAAAATTTTACATTGACTACGATCTTTTGTTAGCAATTCAAAGCCTTTCTCAACAATGTCGTCTAAAGCAATTTTGCTTGTAATTACCGCTTGTCCATCAATGGCACCGCTCGCCAATAGTCGAATTACTTCAGGGAATAAACGGTTATACGCATAAGACCCACTGATCTTTGCTTCCGTCATGACAATCATATTTGGATTGAATTCTACTGGCTTTTCCCAAACACTTACAACTTTAAATTCACCGCCAGGACGAACGGCGCTAACTCCACTTGTAAATGTAGCTTGTACACCCGCAGCATCATTGGCCACGTTTACGCCACCATTTGTTTTTTCTCGGATAAAGGCTACCGCATCTGTATCAACTGGGTTAATACATGTGTTGCCCCAAGTTCTAGTGCCTTTTGTCGGCGTTCCTCAGATACTTCTACAACAAAGATTTCACTGACTCCCGCTGCTTTAACTGCTTGCAACAGCAATAATCCGATTGGTCCGGCTCCAAATATGGCTGCAGTATCCCCAAGCTTTAACTGACTTTGGCGAACAGCGTGAACCGCAACAGCTGTTGGCTCAACAAGTGCCCCTAGCTCCAAACCCATCGTTTCTGGTAAAATTAAGCCTTCGACTAGCTTCCTTAAGGTGCCTTAAAAGGCATTTTGTATTCCAAATAAGGCCCTTTTATTGAATAAAGGATTAATTGGACTTTACTTTTGCTCGGCTTCATATAGCGCTTTAATCAGCTTCCAAAGATGATGAAAACCATGTTTATCGCAAAAGATGTTTATACCTATGCCCAAGAAGGAATTGAAAATAAAATTAAGAACGGATGGTTTGAAGAACCCCCGCAAATGGAAAACCGAATCGGAATTATTAAAGGAAGTGAATGAGTGGGACGAGGGGACAGGTTTTGTTGTCCCTCTGTCCCTTACATACTCCTGCTTAAAAATACTAGTCGTTCTATTTCAGAAAATCCGTGTTTTTTGTAAAAACCTTCAGCCGGTATCCCTCTGTCAGTTAATAGTGAAATCATACTTACTCCGTCTGATTTTAATTCTTTTATTAAGTTATTCATCATCTTTGATCCAATGCCAGAATTTTGTTTGTCTGCCACTACACACATTTCATTGATGAAAAATTCGTCGCCACTCCACCAATGTTTTAGATTTCCAAAAATAAATCCTATCATTTCTTCCCCGTCAAAAGCGACAATCCCTTTAAAACCCGGTGTATGTGTGAAATCTTCTAAATAATTCTTAGCCGTTTCCTTTGTCCATTCATCATTCCACGGTTCCTGATTAAAAACATCCATAAATGTACTCGTACATTCCGGGAGGTGTTTTTCTTCAAATAATGCTATTTCCATTTATTTCAACTCATTTCTAAGTGTAGTCGGTTTTTTATATTTAAAACTGTGTTTTTAAGATATGACGCGTAAGACCATGAATGAACAACACCTTTTTTATCTACATGTTTTGGATCAAAGGTGATTTCCACATTAATCCCTTTCGTTTTAAGGTAATCATGATTGTAAATGGTGTTTGCATAACGGTCCCCGCGATCCGGAAATATAGCCGCTATGCCAGCGTTTCATTGACGGACTTGCGACGAAGATGAAATATTTCAAGGATTATGGAAATCAAATGGACTTGCTGTTCCGCTACGCAAAGCGGAAGAAAATCATCAAGGAAAATCCGATGGATGAATTGATCTACCCAGCCTACGTGGACGAGTATAGCAGTCAGGAAGAAGATCAAGGGATCGAATTTTGGGAACGGGATACGGTCAATTATTTCTTGAACCGGACGGAGCAGGAATTTCCGTACCGCGTATATGCGATGTTTCGGACTTTACTATATACTGGCATCCGCAAAGGTGAACTTGGTGCGCTACTCGAATCGGATGTATGCAAAAAAAAAGGAATTGCAGATTAGTAAGAACCTCATTTGGATCAACGAGGAATATCTGTTGCTGCGTCCGAAAACGAAGAATTCGGTGCGCACAATGGTAAAGTTGAAGAAACTGAACAAACAACTACGGGAAGACCGTGGCAATCCCGAAATCGAGAAATTTTTTCCCGCGTCCAAGCGATCTGAAACCAATACGGCTCGCGCATCTGAACGAGCGACTTCATTTCGCCTATAAGAAATTCAAATTGAAAAATATCAGGGTGCATGGGCTGCGGCATACCCACGCTTCTATGTTGTTTGCATCCGGGGCAAGAATGAAAGACATTCAGCAAAGATTAGGACATGCACGTATCAGTACCACAATGGATATTTACACACACATCACCGAAGATGTAGACGGTAGTTTAAGTAAACTTTTGGCGAGCTACTTGAATAAAGAAACCTTCCCAAGCGAAGAAGAATAATGAGGTATAAAAAGGTGTGACACGCGCATGTTCGAATCCCTAAAAACAGCCGAGAGTGAGTCCTTCGAAATTTTTTCGAAAAAAATTACATTCAAATTACATTCACTCGGGTGTTTTTCACCGGTTTTTGGTAAAATAAAGCCCATTTGAAATAAATTCCAAATGGGCGAAATCCTTGATACGATTGGATTTTTAACGTTTTGAGAACTGAGGTGCACGACGCGCGCCTTTAAGACCGTATTTCTTACGTTCTTTCATTCTTGCATCACGAGTTAAGAATCCTTCACGTTTTAAAGTAGAACGATATTCAGGATCTGCTTCTAATAATGCACGAGAGATACCGTGACGAATTGCACCAGCTTGGCCAGTGAATCCACCACCATGAACGTTTACTAATACATCATAAGTTCCTTCTGTTTCTGTAGCAGCTAAAGGCTGGTTAAGAATTAGAAGTTGTGTTTCATATGGGAAATAGTCTCTTGCATCACGACCATTGATTTTAATGTTACCTGTACCTGGTACTAAACGTACACGAGCAGTTGACTTTTTACGACGACCTGTTCCATAATATTGTACTTGTGCCAAAATCATTTACCTCCTTTGATTACCCACGAAGCTCGTAAACTTCTGGTTTTTGTGCTTGATGATTGTGCTCAGATCCTTTGAACACATGAAGTTTCTTAGCCATTTTACGACCTAATGGACCTTTTGGAAGCATACCTTTAACAGTACGCTCAATCATTTCTTCTGTATATTTAGAACGCATTTCTTCAGCATTACGCGCTCTTAGTCCACCTGGATGACCTGAGTGGTTATAGTACATTTTGTCATTTAATTTGTTTCCACTTAATTCTACCTTTTCAGCATTAATGATGATAACATGATCACCAGTATCAACATGTGGAGTGTAAGTTGGTTTATGCTTTCCACGAAGGATAGCTGCAACTTCACTTGCTAGACGACCAAGGCGTTGGCCTTCAGCATCCACTACTAGCCATTTGCGTTCCGTATTAGCTTCATTAGCCATGAAAGTTGTACGCATGATAGTTTCCCTCCAAATTTCATTTAATCGTTCAATTTATTGTTATTCTTATTATTATCATAATTAGTTTCCGGGGCTAATCATGGTTTCTTAAGAAATAAAATGCCATAAATCATATTATAATACATGTGGGGCTGTTGTCAAGCTTCTTCGGTTGCTTTTTCTATTAATTGAGGCTTTACCCATAGGTAACTTTCCACATATAAAGTCCATGAGCGTCTATGGTTTTCCCCACAACTCGTCGATCCCTTTTTTCAAGTAGAATAGGTATATCTTCAGGCTCTCTTTTCCCTTGACCAATATCTAGTAAAACACTAACAAGTATTCTTACCATATTGTACAAAAAACCACTTCCTCGAAAGATAAATTCCACTTGATTATCTTCCCATTTACAAGAAGCTTCATAAATGGTTCTGACTTTATCGCCTTTAACCGTCGCCTTAGAAGAAGAAAATGTCGTAAAGTCATGAGTACCTTCTAAATATTGGCATGCTTCCTGCATTTTTTCCATATCCAGCGAATATGGAAAATGGTACATATAATTTCTCTTAAATAAATCAGGTGTTTCTTGATTTAATATGAAATAATGATATTCCTTCTCTATTACATCGAATCTTGCGTGAAAGTCGGGATGTACCTTCTCCACACTCAGGACATGAATATCATCCGGCAATTGCGCATTTAATGCCTTTTTCCAGCCTGTTTCATGGATCTCCATCGTAGAATCAAAATGTATCACTTGTCCCAATGCGTGTACTCCAGCATCTGTTCTACCTGCACCAATGATACGTATATCTTGACCCTTATGCATTTTACGGAGTACCTTTTCTATCTCACCTTGAACAGTCCGTTTATTTGGTTGTACTTGGTAACCGTTAAATAGGGTTCCATCGTATTGAATAGTACATTTAAACCTTCCCATAAGTGTCAATCCTCATCCATAGGTTCTAGTTACAAATAATAAAATAATGACCACGATAAAAATGATATATACGAATATATCCATTTTTTCAATCTTTAATTCTCTTAGTTTTGATCTTCCTTCTCCACCTTGATACCCCCGTGCTTCCATCGCCATTGCAAGTTCTTCTGCACGCTTAAACGCACTTACAAATAAAGGAACCAATAAAGGTATTACTGCTTTGATACGGTCTTTAATTGGTCCTGTTCTAAAGTCAACCCCTCTTGATGCTTGTGCTCTTGAAATCTTATCTGTTTCCTGCATAAGTGTTGGTATGAATCTTAAAGATATAGACATCATTAAAGCTAGTTCATGTACAGGGAACTTTATCTTTTTTAAGGGCCCTAGCATGTCTTCAATGGCATCTGTAATCTCAATCGGCGTTGTCGTTAGTGTTAAGAGGGAAGTTACTAGAATTAATAGAAAGAAGCGAATGGCTATGGCAATACCTCGAATAACACCACCAGAGTAAAATTTAAAAATCCAAAGGTCAAAAACAAGAGTGCCTTCTTTCGTAACAAATAAATGTAGTAAAAAGGTAAATATAATAAGAAACCAGACAGGTGTTAAACCCTTCAGTATAAAACGAATTGGAACCTTTGAAGCAAACATACTAGCAAAAGCAAAAGCAACTAGGATCGCATAGCTTGGTAAATTATTTGCAAAGAATACAATAAAGACAAAAAAGAATATAATCGTAATCTTTGTTCTAGGATCTAGTCGATGTACAATGGAGTTTCCAGGAACATATTGTCCAATAATTAACGAATTATTCATTCCAATTCATCTCCAATCAGAGCCTGTTTGATTTGCTTTGCTAATTGTTCAGTAGATTGATTGGAAAACGGAATAGAAGTATTAAATTTATGATTAAAACTCGCTATAAACTGGACAATTTCTGGTACATCTAATTGAACTTGCTTCAAAGCATCCTTCTGTACAAAGACGTCCTCTGGGGTTCCTTCTAAATATTTCTTACCTTTATTTAAAATGATGACATGATCCGCATACTTTAAGGCATCTTCCATACTATGTGTAACAAGTACAGTGGTTAAACTCTGTTCTTGATGAAGCCTATAAAACATATCCATGATTTCTTTTTGACCTCTAGGATCGAGGCCAGCAGTTGGTTCATCTAAAACTAAAATATCTGGCTTTATTGCAAGAACTCCAGCTATGGCTACCCGACGCATTTGTCCACCACTTAAATCAAATGGGGATCGATCTAGAAGAGTCTCCGAAAGGCCTACCGCTGACAATGCCTCATGCGTTCTTTCTTTAATTTCACTTTCTGATACACCAAAGTTTTCTGGACCAAATCCTATATCCTTTTCAATCGTTTCTTCAAATAATTGATGCTCCGGATATTGAAATACCACACCAACTTTGCTTCGTAACTCTTTCAGGTCACCAGGCTTCTCGTCATGTGTTAATAAATACTTACCTACCTTAACTTTTCCGTCTGTTGGTATGGATAGACCATTTAAATGACTAATAAGTGTTGATTTTCCTGAACCTGTATGACCGACAATTGCTACAAAGGAACCTGATTTTATATGGAAAGATAAATCTTCTAATGCTTTATGCTCAAATGGGGTATTTCTTTGATAAGTATAGCTTACGTTCTCAAATGTAATGTCCATAGCTCCTCCAACAACTCTTCGTGGTTTAAAGGTTCCTTTGATATACTTACGCCAATATCCTTTAATGCGTCTGCTAAAGTAGTAACAAACGGTACATCAAGTCCAATCTTTCTCAGTTCTTCCTTCTCAGTGAAAATCTCCCTTGGTACAGATTCCTTCCATACTTCTCCCTTATTCATAACAATAACTCGATTTGCCTGAACGACTTCTTGTAAATCGTGAGTAATTGTGATGAGAGCTAAACCTTGCTTACTTTGCAGCTGTGATACAGTTTGCATAATCTCTTTACGACCATTAGGATCTAGCATGGCAGTTGCCTCATCTAAAATTAACACTCTTGGAGAAATCGCTAATACACCAGCAATTGCAACCCGCTGCTTTTGTCCACCAGATAATCGATGTGGTTCAGTAAACTGATAATCCGACATTCCTACAGCTTCTAGTGTTGATTGGATTCTTTCCACCATCACTTCTCTGGTTATACCACGGTTTTCCATACCAAAGGCTACATCATCTTGAACGGTTGCTCCAACAAACTGGTTATCCGGATTTTGAAATACCATTCCGACATCTTTACGTATATCCCAAATAGAATCCTCTGTTACTTTCTTTCCACCTATCAAAATTTCCCCTTCTTGAGGAAATAGTAAACCATTGATTAGTTTAGCGATAGTAGATTTCCCAGAACCATTATGACCTATGATTGCGACCCATTCATCTTCTTTAATTGTAAATGTTACATTCTTCAGTACCCAGGGATCTTGCTCACTATATCGAAATGATACATCTTTAAATTCTATTAAATTTCCTGCCATACATAGTCCCCCTGTTAATCTAGTTGGGAAATACAAACCATACAAAAGTATGATGCGAATATGTTGGTTTCCTAGCGTACAAAAAAAGGGCCTGGATTCACCTCGTGAGAGAATTGAGTCCTGCCCTTGCCGCATGTTGTATCATTAAACTAATTCAACGATAGCCATTTTTGCTCCATCACCTTGGCGTTCACCAAGTTTAAGAACACGTGTATAACCACCTTGTCTATCTTCGTAGCGTGCAGCAACATCATCAAATAGTTTTTGAACAACATTGTTGTCATCATCAGCTTCTTTATTATAAAGAAATGCTGCTGCTTGACGGCGCGCATGAAGATCACCACGTTTACCCAACGTAATCATTTTATCAACGATAGTTCTTAGTTCCTTCGCTTTTGCTTCTGTAGTTTCCACACGTTCATGAATAATTAAATCAGAAGCTAAGTTACGAAGAAGTGCCATACGGGCATCTGTAGTACGTCCTAATTTTCTAGCCATGGACTATAACCCTCCCTTTTTTGAAACTCTAGGTGACTGTAAGTATCAGTCGTCTTCACGTAAACCTAAACCAAGATCATTTAGTTTAAGCTTAACTTCTTCTAAAGATTTACGTCCTAAGTTACGTACTTTCATCATATCCTCTTCAGATTTGTTTGTAAGCTCTTGAACAGTATTAATTCCAGCACGTTTTAAGCAATTATAAGATCGAACGGAAAGATCCAATTCTTCAATTGTCATTTCCATTACTTTTTCTTTTTGGTCTTCTTCTTTTTCAACCATAATTTCAGCATTTTGAGCTTCATCTGTTAGGCTAACAAAAATATTAAAATGCTCCGTAATTATTTTTGCAGCTAAAGAAATAGCTTCTTCTGGACGAATGCTTCCATTAGTTGAAATATCTAATGTTAACTTATCAAAGTTAGCGTCTTGTCCTACACGTGTGTTCTCAACTTGGTAAGATACACGTGATACAGGAGTGAAGATGGAGTCAATTGGAATTACACCAATTGCTTGATCATCACGTTTATTTTCTTCAGCTTGACGATAACCACGTCCAGTTTCTGCCGTAATTTTCATATGCAAGTTACCCTTACTGTTTAAGGTAGCTATATGAAGATCTGGATTTAAAACTTCCACATCACTATCATAAGTAAGATCCCGTGCAGTTACTTGTCCTTCACCTTGAACATCAAGTTCTAATGTTTTAGGTTCATCCGAATAGATTTTTAAAGCTAAGTTTTTTAGATTCAAAACTATTTGTGTTACATCCTCTACTACTCCATCAATCGCAGAAAACTCATGCATTGCTCCGTCGATTTGAACGGATGTAACTGCAGCACCTGGAAGTGAGGATAGAAGGATACGACGCAAGGAGTTTCCTAGAGTGGCACCATATCCACGCTCAAGCGGTTCAACCACGAATTTGCCGAATGTAGCATCATCACTAACTTCAACCGTTTCAATTTTTGGTTTTTCAATTTCGATCATTAAATAAAACCCTCCTTTAAAACGTCGAAACCCCGGCTAGACAAAAGTCTAACCGAAATTCCCCAAAGGCAGTTGGCGTTTCTGCACTACCTTATTATTTTACGTACTGGTTTATCATCGATGCTGTAATAGTGACCATAATCACCGACATTTTAGCTATCATAACCCATTATTGACAGGGTGACAAATTCTATACGGTAAAATTAAACACGACGACGTTTTGGTGGGCGACAACCGTTATGAGGAACTGGTGTTACATCTACAATTGCTGTAACTTCTAAACCAGCTGCTTGAAGTGAACGAATTGCAGCTTCACGTCCAGCTCCTGGACCTTTAACAGTTACTTCTAAGTTTTTCATTCCATTTTCAATTGCAGATTTAGCAGCAGTTTCAGCAGCCATTTGTGCAGCAAATGGAGTAGATTTACGAGAACCTTTAAAGCCTAATGCACCTGCAGAACTCCAGCCAATTGCGTTCCCTTGTTTGTCCGTAATAGTAACAATAGTGTTGTTAAACGTTGAACGAATATGTGCTACACCTGATTCAACATTCTTTTTCACACGACGTTTACGAGTATTTGTTTTACGTGCCATTTATGTGAACCTCCTTTACTTATTTTTTCTTATTAGCCATCGTTTTACGTGGGCCTTTACGAGTACGTGAATTATTCTTTGTATTTTGTCCACGAACTGGTAATCCTCGACGATGACGTAATCCTCTGTAAGAACCAATTTCCATTAGACGCTTAATGTTTAATGAAATTTCACGACGTAGATCACCCTCGATAGTATATGCATCTACAGCTTTACGAATATTTGCTAATTCGTCTTCTGTTAAATCACGCACACGAGTGTCTTCAGAAACGCCAGCCTCTTTAAGGATTTTCTGTGCAGTCTTTTTGCCGATTCCATAAATATATGTTAATGAAATTACTACACGTTTTTCACGTGGAATATCAATACCTGCAATACGTGCCATGTATGGATAGCACCTCCTTATTAACCTTGTTTTTGTTTATGCTTCGGATTTTCGCAAATGACCATTACTTTGCCTTTGCGTTTAATAACTTTACATTTTTCGCATATTGGTTTAACAGATGCTCTTACTTTCATAAGTTATTCCTCCTTTTATATGGAGAGTCTATTTATAACGGTACGTAATTCGTCCTCTTGTTAAATCATATGGAGAAAGTTCAACCGTCACTTTATCTCCTGGTAAAATACGAATAAAATGCATGCGAATTTTACCAGAAACGTGAGCCAATACAGTATGGCCATTTTCAAGCTCTACATTAAACATTGCATTAGGCAATGTCTCGGTCACGGTACCTTCGACTTCAATTACATCATCTTTCGCCATCGTGTAGATCTCCCTTCTCAAGTTCAGTCACAATCTCATTTATAAACTTTGATATGGCAAATCGCAATTTCCCATTTGTGACACGACCAGTTTCTAGAAGGCTGTTTTGGACTTCAGGAGAAACATAATCCGTCATCTCAATGTGATGCAGATTCTTTTTCTTTGGTCGATTTGTTTTGCGTTTCTCCCCATCTGCTAGCAAGACATAACGATCATCTACTTGTTCAATAACAATCATATACTGGCCTGCTTCACGTCCTTGCAAAACACGAACAACCTGACCTAACGCGCCCTTAGCACCTTCGTTCAACAAGATCACCTGCACTTAGGCTATAGTTTGTTTGTCACCAATAAAGGTAAATTATAAATAGTGTCACTTTATAAAAAAGGTGTACATGAGTTTTCCCAAACTATCATATTTATTATAACGATTACCAAAGAGAAATGCATCTGTTCGGTGAGAACCGTTAAATTTCGGAATTACTTTTCAAGGAATTCTTGAATATCTTGGAAGACTTTATCTATCTCTTGATCTCCATTTACTTTAACAAGATACCCTTCTGATTCATAAAAATCAAGTAATGGTTGAGTTTGCTCTATATTAACTGATAAACGTTTTTTGACCGTTTCAGCTGTGTCATCGTCCCGTTGAACTAAATGTGAACCATCTTTGTCACAAATCCCTTCAACTTTCGGAGGATTAAATAAAACATGATAAGCTGTTCCACAAGTTGGACAAATTCTACGACCAGTAAGACGCTCCACTAATTTTTCTTCCGGTACATCTACATGAATAACATGATCAAGTGATAAACCTAATTCACTTAGAAGTTGTTGCAAAGCCTCTGCCTGTGCAATTGTTCTTGGAAAACCATCCAGTAAAAAGCCGTTTTTACAATCGTCTTTACTTAAACGTTCTTTTACTATTCCAACTGTAACTTCATCGGGAACAAGCTCACCTTGATCCATGAATTCTTTAGCTCTTTTCCCGAGTTCTGTTCCTTCTTTAATAGCTAGACGAAACATATCCCCTGTAGATATATGAGGGATGTTATATTTATTATTAATTTTGTCTGCCTGTGTACCTTTACCTGCACCAGGTAAACCCATTAATATTAAGTTCATCGTTTTCCCCTCGCTCTTTGTTGGCAGCAGGAAATTACTTAATAAATCCCTTGTAGTGACGTTTCACTAACTGACCTTCTAATTGTTTCATCGTTTGTAACGCAACACCTACAACGATTAGTAAACTTGTGCCGCCAATTTGTACTGCGGTAGGTAGATTAGCAAGACTACCTAAAACCATAGGTAAGACAGCAACAACAGCTAAGAAAATAGAACCAACAAAAGTTAGTCTATTAATTACTCTTGTCAAATATGTCTCTGTATTCTTCCCGGGCCTAATACCAGGAATGTATCCACCTTGCTTTTGTAAGTTTTCTGCCATTTGCTCTGGATTCACTTGAACAAATGTATAGAAATATGAGAAAGCTATAATTAACGCAATATAGATTACCATACCAATAGGTTGTGTATAATCAAATATCTGTGTAATTGTTGCTGCAACCTTTCCATCAAAGAAACTAGCAATCGTACGTGGCGCAATAATAAATGCAACAGAAAATATTACAGGAATAACACCAGCTGCATTTACTTTTATTGGTAGATGAGTTGATTGGCCACCAACCGTAGAACGATTTACCATTTTTTTTGCATATTGGACTGGTATTTTTCTTAATGCCTCGTTAACAAAAATAACGCCAACTATTACGGCCAAAGCAACCAGGGCAATTAAAGCAACAATAACAATATTGATAAACAATTGATCACCAGGATTAATAAAATACTGGCTATACAACTGTGCCACACCATTTGGTACTGCCGCAACAATACCCGCAAAAATGATGATAGAGATCCCATTGCCAACACCATGTTCAGTAATCTGTTCTCCTACCCACATCAAGAATGCAGTACCAGCAGTTAAAACTATAGCAATTACTAAGAACTTCGCAAAGTTAGGATTTTCAATTAACATTCCTCCAGCTAATGCATTAAATCCTATAGACATTGCAATAGCCTGGATAAATGCTAGCACGATTGTGAAATATCGGGTGAATTGAGCAAGCTTTTTGCGTCCCATTTCACCTTGTTTTTTCCATTCAGTAAACTTAGGAACAATATCCATCTGCAATAATTGCATAATGATGGATGCAGTAATGTAAGGCATAATTCCCATTGCAAAAATGGAGAAGTTTTGTAAAGCCCCACCACCGAATGTATTTAGAAATCCAAATACATTTTGCTGATTGTTCATAAAGTCAATAGCATCATTGTTTGTAAATGGTACTGGTATAAATGTACCTAGACGGAAGACAATTAACATAAGTAGAGTGAAAATTATTTTCCGTCTGATATCAGCAACGCGCCATAAATTGGAGAATGTACGAAACATTAAATCACCTCAGTTTTACCGCCCGCTGCCTCAATTGCTTCCTTTGCAGAAGTAGAGAACTTATGAGCTTTTACTGTTAGATTCTTTTCGATAGCGCCTTTTCCAAGTACTTTAATACCTGCATTTAGTTTGCTTACGATACCTTCTTCTAGTAATAGCTCTGGAGTAATTTCTGTTCCTTCTTCAAAGCGATTTAAAGTTTCTAAATTAACTATTGTATATTCTTTACGATTAATATTAGTAAAACCACGTTTTGGTAAACGTTGAAATAAAGGCATTTGTCCACCTTCGAATCCTGGGCGAACACCGCCGCCAGAACGTGCTTTTTGACCTTTATGTCCTCTACCAGAAGTTTTACCATTTCCTGAAGAAGTTCCACGACCAACACGATTTCTGTCTTTACGTGATCCTTCAGTTGCTTTTAATTCATGTAGTTTCATGCGAGCACCTCCTCTTTACACTTATGTTATTAAACTTCTTTTACCGCTACAAGATGAGATACTCTATTGATCATACCGCGTACGGATGGAGTATCTTCAAGAACTACGGATTGACTAATCTTTTTAAGTCCTAATGCTTCAACAGTTTTAACCTGTTTTTCTTTTCTACCTATAACACTCCGTGTGAGGGTGATCTCTAATTTTTTAGACATAGTATTTCCCTCCTTATTATCCTAACAGTTCTTCTATGGACTTACCGCGCAATTTAGCAACATCTGCAGCACGTTTAAGTTGAGTTAAACCATCCATAGTAGCACGAATCATATTGATTGGTGTATTAGAGCCTAAGGATTTAGTTAAAATATCACCTACACCAGCTAACTCTAAGACCGCACGGACTGGGCCACCAGAGATAACTCCAGTACCTTCAAGTGCTGGCTTCATCAATACTTTACCAGAACCATATCTACCATATACTTCGTGTGGGATACTAGTTCCAACTAAAGGCACAGTGATTAAGTTTTTCTTAGCGTCATCGACTGCTTTTTTAATAGCTTCTGGTACTTCTTGAGCTTTACCTGTACCAAAACCTACATGACCGTTTTTATCTCCGACTACAACGATTGCCGCGAAACGCATACGACGTCCACCTTTTACAACTTTCGAAACACGGTTTACCGCAACAACACGTTCTTCAAGATCAAGTTTATTCGGATCGATACTTGTATTCATCCTAGATTTCCCTCCTTCTTCCTTTAGAATTCTAATCCTGCTTCACGAGCTGAATCAGCTAATGCTTTTACACGTCCATGATAAAGGTATCCTCCGCGATCAAATACAACAGATTTAAATCCTTTATCTTGAGCTCGTTTTGCAATTAGTTCTCCGACTACTTTAGCTGCATCGGTATTTGACGTAGATTCAAGATTAACTTCTTTATCTTTAGTAGAAGCACTTGCAACTGTTACTCCAGTCATATCATCTATTAATTGAGCATAGATATGCTTATTTGAGCGATAAACGTTTAAACGAGGACGTTCCATTGTACCAGCTAAATTTCTACGTACACGGTTATGTCTTCTTTTACGTATAACATTTTTGTCAGGTTTTGTGATCATTTACGTCACTCCTTTCTGCTCTTAACCTTTATTACTTAGCAGTTTTACCTTCTTTACGGCGTACATATTCACCAGCATAGCGAATACCTTTACCCTTGTATGGTTCAGGTGGTCTGATCGCTCTGATGTTAGCTGCAACAGCACCAACTAGTTGTTTATCAATACCTTTTACAACAACTTCGGTATTCTTCGGTACATCGATTTCGATTCCTTCGATTTTTTCGATTTCAACTGGGTGAGAATAACCTGCATTAATAACAACTTTATTTCCTTGTTTTTGAACACGGTAACCAACACCAATGATTTCAAGAGATTTCTCAAAACCTTTACTTACTCCTTCAACCATGTTAGCGATGTTGCTTCGAGTAGTACCGTGTAGTGTGCGATGTTCTTTATGATCACTTGGGCGTTCAACAGTAAGAACATTACCATCTATATTAATCTTCATATCATGATGTATATCTAGTGTCAAAGTTCCTTTAGGGCCTTTAACAGTAATTGTATTCCCATCTTGTTTTACTTCTACACCTTCAGGGATTTCAATTGGCTTAAGTCCTATACGAGACATTCATGGCACCTCCTCTAATTAAAAATATTAATTACCAAACATATGCTAATACTTCGCCGCCTACTGCTTGAGAACGTGCTTCTTTATCAGAAAGCACTCCTTTAGAAGTGGAGACAATAGCAATTCCAAGGCCGTTTAGTACGCGAGGTACTTCGCTAGCTTTAGCATATACACGTAATCCTGGCTTACTGATACGTTTAATACCAGTAATAACCTTTTCTTCATTTTGACCGTACTTAAGGAAAATACGTAGAACACCTTGTTTGTTATCTTCAATTACTTCATAATCTTTAACGAATCCTTCACGTTTAAGAATATCCGCTATTTCAGCTTTAATTTTTGAAGATGGTAGTTCTAATTTTTCATGTTTAACCATGTTTGCATTACGAATACGAGTAAGCATGTCTGCAATTGGATCTGTCATAGTCATTACTAAAATACCTCCTTCCCGAATCGGGGATTACCAACTTGCTTTTTTGACACCAGGAATTTGACCTTTATAGGCAAGTTCACGGAAACAAATACGGCAAAGTTTAAATTTACGAATTACTGAATGTGGACGACCGCAACGTTCACAACGTGTATATTCACGAACTTGATATTTTTGTGGACGTTTTTGTTTCGCAACCATTGATTTTTTAGCCACAATTTTCCCTCCTTGTGTTAGCTCTTTAGCTTATTTTTGGAAAGGCATGCCTAGCCCAGCCAAAAGTTCACGAGCTTCTTCGTCAGTGTTAGATGTTGTAACAATAACGATATCCATACCACGAACTTTATTTACCTTATCATAGTTAATTTCTGGGAAAATTAGTTGTTCTTTAACACCCAATGTATAGTTACCACGACCATCAAAAGCCTTTTTAGAGATTCCACGGAAGTCACGTACACGTGGAAGTGATACTGAAATAAGTTTTTGTAGGAATTCGTACATGCGTTCTCCGCGAAGTGTTACCTTAGCGCCGATAGGCATACCTTCACGTAGACGGAAACCAGCGATTGATTTCTTAGCACGAGTAATAAGTGGTTTTTGACCAGAAATTAGAGATAATTCCTCAACTGCACTATCTAATGCTTTAGAGTTTTGAACAGCGTCACCAACACCCATATTGATAACAATCTTTTCTACTTTAGGCACTTGCATTACTGAATTGTAATTAAATTTATTCATTAAAGATGGTACAATTTCATCTTTGTATTTTTCTTGTAATTGATTCATCATGTCGCCCTCCTTCCTGCAGCGAATTATTTATCTAAAACTTCACCGGATTTTTTAGCGATACGTACTTTTTTTCCATCACGTAATTCATATCCTACGCGAGTTGGTTCACCAGTCTTTGGATCGATTGGCATTACATTAGAAACATGGATAGGTGCTTCAATGTTTAAAATTCCACCTTGTGGATTTTCTTGAGAAGGTTTTGCGTGTTTTTTAATCATATTTACGCCTTCTACTAGTACACGTTCCTTTTTAGGGAATGCTTCTAATATTACGCCTTCTTTACCACGATCTTTACCAGACAATACTTTAACTTTATCACCTTTTTTTACATGCATGCTTTACGCACCTCCTTGACACTAAGTTTACGATCTTATAGAACTTCTGGAGCTAGAGATACGATTTTCATGAATTTAGCATCACGTAATTCACGTGCAACAGGTCCAAAGATACGAGTTCCTCTAGGACTTTTATCGTCACGTACAATTACTGCGGCATTTTCATCAAAACGAATATATGATCCATCTTTTCGGCGAGCACCAGATTTGCTACGTACGATAACAGCTTTTACTACGTCACCTTTTTTGACAACGCCGCCTGGTGTTGCCTGTTTTACTGAACAAACAACAATATCACCGATGTTAGCCGTTTTACGACCTGAGCCACCTAATACTTTAATGGTTAACAATTCACGAGCACCAGAGTTATCTGCAACTTTTAAACGAGTTTCTTGTTGAATCATAACACTGTGACCTCCCTTCGGATTTTTTTAAGATCCGACTTATTATATAATTACAGCTTCTTCCACAACTTCGACTAGACGGAAACGTTTAGTAGCTGAAAGTGGACGAGTTTCCATGATTTGAACGATATCTCCAACTTTAGCTTGGTTATTCTCATCATGTGCTTTAAATTTCTTAGAATATTTCACACGTTTACCATATAATTTATGGTTTTTATAAGTTTCTACTAATACTGTGATAGTTTTATCCATTTTATCGGATACAACACGACCAGTGTAAACTTTACGATTATTACGTTCAGACATTTGAGGCTAACCTCCTCTCAGTTAATCAGTTATTAACGTTTAATTCACGTTGGCGAATGACTGTTTTCATTCTTGCAATTGCTTTTCTTACTTCACGAATACGTGCTGTGTTTTCCAATTGTCCAGTTGCAAGTTGGAAACGTAAATTAAATAGTTCTTCTTTTAATGATTTTACTTTTTGTTCAATTTCGGCAGTGGTTAGATCTCTAATTTCATTAGCCTTCATTGTTTTCACCACCAATTTCTTCACGTTTTACAAATTTAGTTTTAATCGGTAGTTTATGAGAAGCAAGACGCAGTGCTTCACGTGCAACCTCTTCAGATACACCAGCGATTTCAAACATAATTTTTCCTGGCTTAACGATAGCCACCCATCCTTCAGGAGCACCTTTACCGGAACCCATACGTACTTCTAAAGGTTTTTTAGTATACGGTTTGTCTGGGAATATTTTAATCCAAACTTTACCGCCACGTTTCATATAACGAGTCATCGCAATACGAGCAGCCTCGATTTGACGACTTGTAATTCTAGCAGGTTCAACTGCTTGTAAACCATACTCACCAAACGCTACGGAAGTACCACCTTTAGCTTGGCCAGTTAATTTAGCACGATGTTGCTTACGATGTTTTACACGTTTAGGCATTAACATAATGCAATTGCCCCCTTCCTTTATTTTTCTTTTTTAGTTGGAAGGACTTCACCACGATAAATCCACACTTTAACACCTAGCTTACCATAAGTAGTGTCAGCTTCTGCAGTGCCATAGTCAATGTCAGCACGTAGAGTGTGTAATGGTACCGTTCCTTCACTATAATGTTCCGCACGAGCGATATCCGCTCCTCCAAGACGACCAGATACTTGTGTTTTAATTCCTAATGCGCCACCACGCATAGCACGTTGAATCGCTTGTTTTTGAGCACGACGGAATGAGATACGATTTTCTAATTGACGTGCAATATTATCAGCTACTAATTTAGCGTTAATATCAACTTTTTTAACTTCCACAATGTTGATGTGTACTCTTTTACCAGTTAGTGCATTTAAAGATTTACGTAGAGCTTCTACTTCAGATCCGCCTTTACCAATTACCATACCAGGTTTACCTGTATGAATAGTAATATTTACACGATTTGCCGCACGTTCGATTTCAATAGAAGAAACAGCAGCAATCTTTAGGCGATTTTCAAGATATTCTCTAATCTTGATATCTTCATGTAATAAGTCTGCATAGTCTTTTCCAGCATACCATTTTGATTCCCAGTCTTTAATAATTCCCACACGAAGACCGGTTGGATGTACTTTTTGACCCACTAACTATCCCTCCTTCTTTTCTGTTACAACCACTGTAATGTGGCTTGTGCGTTTATTTATTCTGCTTGCGCGTCCTTGTGCACGTGGACGGAAACGTTTCAATGTTGGACCTTCATTTACATAAGCTTCTGATACTACTAAGTTATCAGTGTCCATTTCATAGTTGTGTTCTGCATTAGCAATAGCAGATTTTAATACTTTTTCTACTACTGGAGAAGCACCACGTTGTGTATGTTTTAAAATCGCAACTGCTTCACCAACGTTTTTTCCTCGAATTAGATCAACAACTAAACGAACTTTACGAGGAGCAATACGAACTGTTTTTGCAACGGCTTTAGCTTGCATGCATTAACGCCTCCTCTCATTAACGTTTTGTTTTCCTATCATCGCCAGCATGCCCTTTATAAGTACGAGTTGGCACGAATTCACCTAATTTATGTCCGACCATATCTTCGGTAATGTATACAGGAACGTGTTTACGTCCATCATAAACTGCGATTGTATGACCGATAAATTGTGGGAAGATTGTTGAACGACGCGACCAAGTTTTAACAACTTGTTTTTTATCAGTTTCGTTCAATGTATCAATCTTTTTTAATAAATGGTCATCTGCAAAAGGTCCCTTTTTTAAACTACGACCCATGGATAAACCTCCTTCCGCAATTGAAAGACGGGTGATATTTCCCGTCTGTGATTTCGTTTATTTTTTACGTTTACGAACAATATATTTATCAGACGGTTTGTTACGTTTACGAGTTTTGTAACCAAGTGTTGGTTTGCCCCAAGGAGACATCGGTGATTTACGTCCGATTGGTGCACGTCCTTCACCACCACCATGTGGGTGATCATTCGGGTTCATTACAGATCCACGAACAGTTGGGCGTTTACCTAACCAGCGAGAACGTCCCGCTTTACCGACTCTAATCAATTCATGTTCGACATTTCCTACTTGACCAACAGTTGCGCGGCATGTACTTAAGATAAGACGAGATTCACCAGATGCTAAACGAACTAGTGTGTATTTACCTTCACGTCCTAGAATTTGAGCCTCAGTACCAGCCGAACGAGCAAGTTGACCACCGTTTCCTGGCTTCAATTCAACATTATGAATGATAGTACCAACGGGGATATTTTCTAAAGGAAGTGCATTACCAACTTTAATGTCAGCATTTTCTCCTGATTCAACCTCTTGGCCTACTTTAAGTCCTTTTGGTGCTAAAATATAACGTTTTTCTCCATCAACATAATGGATTAATGCAATATTAGCAGTACGGTTTGGATCATATTCAATCGTAGCAACACGTCCTGGTATTCCATCTTTGTTGCGTTTGAAGTCAATAACACGATATTGACGTTTATGTCCACCGCCTTGATGACGAACCGTTAATTTCCCTTGGTTATTACGACCACCACGTTTATATAACGGAGCTAGTAGGGATTTTTCTGGTTGGTCTGTTGTGATTTCTGCAAAATCAGAAACAGACATATTACGACGACCGTTAGAAGTCGGTCTGTATTTTTTAATCGCCATCTTGTTTCCCTCCTTCTCTTAATTTACTTATTAAGCTTCAAAGAAATCTAGTTCTTTACTATCTTCTGATAGTTGAACGATAGCTTTCTTACGATTTGGGCGAAATCCGCCATAACGTCCCATACGTTTAAACTTACCTTTAAGGTTTAATGTGTTAACTTTAATTACTTTGACACCAAAGATAGATTCTACGGCATCTTTAATTTCAGTTTTATTTGCTTTAGTGGATACTTCAAAAGTGTATTTTTTTTCTCCCATTAAATCTGCGGAATGCTCTGTAATGACAGGGCGCTTAATAATATCACGTGGATCTTTCATTATGCAAGCACCTCCCCTGCTTTAACAGCTGCATCTTTAGTTAAGATTAGCTTGTCATGCGTAAGCAAGTCTAAAACATTTAATTCTTCTACTGTTAATACCTTAACAGATTGTAGGTTATTTGCTGAACGAGCAACAACTTCATCTCTATTATCAGTAACGATTAAAGCTTTATCTGCTACTTTTAATGCTTCTAACATGTTAACAACTTCTTTTGTTTTAGGGGCTTCAATAGAGATACCGTCTAAAACTACTAAGTTATCTTCTTTAACCTTAGAAGATAATGCAGATCTAAGAGCTAAACGACGAACCTTTTTCGGTAGTTTATAGCTATAGCTACGTGGTGTAGGTCCGAAAACAGTTCCACCGCCTACCCATTGAGGAGATCGAATTGATCCTTGACGAGCACGTCCAGTTCCTTTTTGACGCCACGGTTTACGTCCACCGCCGCTAACTTCTGAACGATTTTTAACTTTATGAGTTCCTTGACGTAAAGAAGCTCTTTGCATTACAACTGCTTCGTGTAATACATGAGTATTAGGTTCAATACCGAACACCGCATCGTTTAATTCAACTTCTCCTGCATTACTTCCATCTTGATTAAATAGTGCTACTTTAGGCATGACATATCCTCCCTTCGTCTGTAATTAGTTACCTTTTATCGCACTTGTGATTTTAACGTAAGATTTTTTCGCACCTGGAACATTACCTTTAATTAATAGTAGATTTTTTTCAGCATCTACACTAACAATTTCAAGGTTTTGGATTGTAACTTTTTCAGATCCCATATGTCCTGGTAGTTTTTTACCTTTAAATACACGCATAGCATCAATCGCACCCATAGAACCTGGTCCTCTGTGATAGTGCGAACCGTGTCCCATTGGTCCACGTTGTTGTCCGTGACGTTTAATTGAACCTTGGAATCCTTTACCTTTAGAAGTTCCTGTTACATCCACTTTTTCTCCAGCTTCGAAAACATCAACCTTAATTTCTTGACCTATTTCATAATCGTCAAGATTTGCGTTACGGAATTCACGAACGTAGCGCTTAGGGGCTGTATTTGCTTTTTCAGCATGACCTACTTCTGGTTTTTTTGTGCGAGATTGTTTTTTATCTGCAAAACCGATTTGTAGAGCCTCATAGCCGTCGTTTTCTAATGATTTCTTTTGTAAAACTACGTTTGGCTCAGCTTGAATAACAGTAACTGGTACTAATTCACCATTTTCCGTAAATAGTTGAGTCATGCCAATTTTACGACCTAAGATTCCTTTCGTCATCCGTTACACCTCCTATAATTAAACTTAGTTTTATAATTTAATTTCAATGTCCACACCAGACGGTAAGTCAAGTCTCATTAATGAATCAACCGTTTTTGGTGTTGGATCAACAATATCGATTAGACGTTTATGTGTACGCATTTCGAATTGTTCACGTGAATCCTTATATTTATGAACCGCACGTAAGACTGTATAAACTGATTTTTCTGTAGGCAATGGAATCGGTCCAGATACATTCGCTCCAGAACGTTTTGCTGTGTCTACGATTTTTTCAGCAGATTGATCTAATACACGGTGATCATATGCCTTTAAACGGATTCTGATTTTCTCTTTTGCCATTATTTTCCCTCCTTTACGCCCATATCATAACAGACATTCTCCGTGAAAATTCCTTGACAGCCAGCCATGGCAAAGGGGCCGGGCGTGCCAACAACCTCTCACATCATCACTTTATATGACCAACATTAATAGTATATCAAAAGCGATTGGCCAATGCAACCATTACTTTTAGGCTTTTTTTCGGTCACACATCTAGGTATTATACATACTCATATCAACAATTGCAAGTGATTATGGGATTTTTTTAATTTCGGAAACAAAATGCAGCATGATATTTCCTCCCAATGATAAATGGTATAAAAAAACAGGTAACGCAATTATTGCGTCACCTGTTTCAAAATAAGCATTTATTTAATGATTGTTGTTACAACACCTGATCCAACAGTACGTCCACCTTCACGGATAGAGAAGCGAGTACCTTCTTCAATAGCGATTGGAGAGATAAGCTCAACTGTCATTTCAGTGTTATCTCCAGGCATTACCATTTCAGTTCCTTCAGGAAGATTAATAACTCCTGTTACGTCAGTTGTACGGAAGTAGAACTGAGGACGGTAGTTAGAGAAGAATGGAGTGTGACGTCCACCTTCGTCTTTTGACAAAACATAAACTTCAGCTTTGAAGTTAGTATGTGGAGTGATTGAGCCTGGTTTAGCAAGCACTTGTCCACGGTTGATATCTTCACGAGCAACACCACGAAGTAGCGCACCGATGTTGTCACCAGCTTCAGCATAGTCAAGAAGCTTACGGAACATTTCAACACCAGTTACTGTAGTTTTGCTAGACTCTTCGTTAAGACCGATGATTTCAACTTCGTCCCCAACTTTAACTTGTCCACGTTCAACACGACCAGTTGCAACAGTACCACGACCAGTGATTGAGAATACATCCTCTACTGGCATCATGAATGGTTTGTCGTTGTCACGTTCTGGAGTTGGAACATATTCATCAACTGCGGCCATTAGGTCTACAATTGCTTGTTCGTATTTTTCGTCACCTTCAAGTGCTTTTAGCGCAGAACCGCTAATAACTGGTACATCATCACCAGGGAAGTCATATTCAGATAATAAATCACGAACTTCCATTTCTACTAATTCTAGTAATTCTTCATCGTCTACCATATCAACTTTGTTTAAGAATACAACGATTGAAGGTACACCTACGTTACGAGAAAGTAGGATATGCTCACGAGTTTGTGGCATTGGACCATCAGCAGCAGATACTACTAAGATAGCTCCGTCCATTTGTGCAGCACCAGTGATCATGTTTTTAACATAGTCAGCGTGACCTGGGCAGTCTACGTGTGCATAGTGACGAGTTTCAGTTTCATATTCAACGTGAGAAGTTGCAATTGTAATTCCACGTTCTTTTTCTTCTGGAGCACCATCAATTTGATCGTACGCCATAGCAGTACCAGATCCGTTTTTCTTATTCATTACTGTTGTAATCGCAGCAGTTAAAGTAGTTTTACCATGGTCAACGTGTCCAATTGTACCAACGTTAACGTGACTTTTAGAGCGGTCAAATTTTTCTTTAGCCATTTATAGTTCCTCCTTTAAGTAACAAAAATTATATTTTAAATTTTTATGTGTAACTAAGAAATAATAATTAAACTATTATTTCTTAGCCTTCATACATTTGTTATACGTTACATCTACAAAAAAATCAATTATTCTCCTGCATTTTTCTTAATAATTTCTTCAGCAATTGATTTTGGAACTTCTTCAAAGTGATCAAAATGCATTGAATATGTTCCGCGTCCTTGTGTATTAGAACGTAGAGCTGTAGCATAACCAAACATTTCAGATAATGGTACAAACGCTTTGATAATTTGTGCATTACCGCGAGCTTCCATACCCTCTACACGTCCACGGCGTGATGTAACATCACCCATAATGTCTCCCATGTATTCTTCTGGAATAGTAATTTCTACTTTTTCAATTGGCTCTAGAATAACAGGGTTACATTTGTTTTTGGCAGCTTTAAGTGCCATAGATGCAGCAACCTTAAACGCCATTTCGTTAGAGTCAACATCATGGTAGCTACCATCATATAGTGTAGCTTTTACGTCAATTAATGGATAACCAGCTAATACCCCATTTTCCATTGCTTCTTCAACACCTTGTTGAACAGCTGGAATGTATTCACGAGGTACAACCCCACCAACAATGTTGTTAACAAATTCAAAGCCAGCGCCTTCTTCATTTGGTTCAAATTTGATCCAAACGTGACCGTATTGTCCACGTCCACCAGACTGACGTACGAATTTACCTTCAACTTCAGCCGCTGCTCGGAATGTTTCACGATATGCAACTTGTGGGGCACCAACATTTGCTTCAACTTTGAATTCACGTTTTAAACGGTCAACAATAATATCTAGATGTAGTTCACCCATACCAGAGATGATTGTTTGACCAGTTTCTGGGTTTGTTTCAGTTCTGAATGTTGGATCTTCTTCAGCAAGTTTACCTAAAGCAATACCCATTTTATCTTGGTCAGCTTTTGTCTTAGGCTCAATAGCTACTGAAATAACTGGTTCTGGGAATTCCATGGATTCCAAGATTACTAAGTTCTTTTCATCACATAATGTATCCCCAGTTGCTGTGTCTTTCAAACCAACTGCTGCAGCGATTTCTCCAGAATAAACTGTTGAAATTTCCTCACGGTGGTTTGCATGCATTTGTAGAATACGTCCAACACGTTCACGTTTATCCTTCACAGAGTTCTTCACATAAGAACCAGAATCTAATGTTCCGGAATATACACGGAAGAATGTAAGTTTACCAACGTACGGGTCAGTCATTACTTTAAATGCAAGTGCAGAAAATGGTTCACTATCATCTGATGGGCGAGTTACTTTTTCTTCAGTTCCTGGAATGATACCTTCGATTGGAGGAATATCCGTTGGAGCTGGAAGATAATCAATAACTCCGTCCAACATCAATTGAACACCTTTATTTTTAAATGCTGATCCACAAAATACTGGATAGAATTCAACATTCAAAGTAGCTTTACGAATAGCGGTTTTTAACTCATCGATACTGATTTCTTCACCTTCAAGATATTTTATCATTAGGTCTTCATCAGATTCTGCTACCGCCTCAATAAGATTAGCTCGTAATTCTTCAGCTTGATCTCTTAATTCTTCAGGAATTTCACGAGATTCATCAGTAGTACCTAAGTCATCTAGGTAATAATGAGCTTCCATGTTGATTAGGTCGATGATTCCCTCGAATTGATCTTCAGCACCGATTGGTAACTGAACTGGGTGTGCGTTAGCACCTAGACGGTCTTTCAAAGTCTTTGTAGAATATAAGAAATCCGCACCAGTTTTATCCATTTTATTAATGAATACTATTCTTGGTACACCGTATGTTGTAGCTTGGCGCCAAACTGTTTCTGTTTGAGGTTCTACACCAGATTGTGCATCAAGTACTGTAACCGCACCATCAAGCACACGTAATGAACGTTCAACTTCAACTGTGAAGTCTACGTGACCAGGTGTGTCGATAATGTTAATGCGGTGACCTTTCCACTGAGCTGTTGTTGCAGCAGAAGTAATCGTAATACCACGTTCTTGCTCCTGCTCCATCCAGTCCATTTGCGAAGCACCTTCATGTGTTTCACCAATTTTATGAATACGTCCTGTATAGAAAAGAATACGTTCGGTAGTTGTTGTTTTACCGGCATCAATGTGTGCCATAATACCGATATTACGCGTCTTTTCCAAGGAGAACTCTCTAGCCATGTATTTCTCTCCTTTCTATTACAAACTAACTAATGTTCGTATACTATTACCAACGGTAGTGAGCAAATGCTTTGTTAGCTTCAGCCATTTTATGCATTTCTTCACGTTTCTTAACAGATGCACCTGTATTATTAGAAGCATCTAGAATTTCATTAGCAAGACGTTCTTCCATAGTTTTTTCTCCACGAAGACGTGAATAGTTTACTAGGTAACGTAATCCTAATGCTTGACGTCTCTCAGGACGCACCTCAACTGGTACTTGGTAGTTTGAACCACCAACACGACGAGCGCGAACTTCAAGTACAGGCATTACATTCTTCATTGCCTGTTCAAACACTTCCATTGGATTTTGTCCACTTCTCTCTTGAACAAGCTCAAATGCTTTATAAAGGATTTTTTGAGCTTTACCACGTTTACCATCAACCATGATTTGGTTAATTAAACGTGTAACTAATTTTGAATTGTATAGCGGATCTGGCAATACATCACGTTTTGGTACTGGACCTTTACGAGGCATATGACATCCTCCTTTCACTTAATGTTGATTTGAAATTAATTATTTTTTCGCTTTTGGCTTTTTAGTTCCGTATTTAGAACGACTTTGCATACGTCCTTCTACACCTGCAGTGTCAAGCGCACCACGAACAATATGGTAACGTACCCCTGGTAAGTCTTTAACACGACCTCCACGGATTAATACAACACTGTGTTCTTGTAGGTTATGGCCAATCCCTGGGATGTACGCAGTTACTTCCATGTTGTTTGATAAACGTACACGTGCATATTTACGTAATGCAGAGTTTGGTTTTTTAGGAGTTAGTGTACCAACACGAGTACAAACACCACGTTTTTGTGGAGAATTTACATCAGTTAATGATTTTTTAAAGCTGTTGTAACCTTTGTTAAGTGCTGGAGAGTCAGAAGCTTTAGATTTACTAACTCGACCTTTGCGTACAAGTTGGTTAATTGTAGGCATTTTTGTTTTCCTCCCTTCCTTGTTTAATACTGTAATATAATTGCAGTAACTAGATAGTTTTTCGGCATTTGTAATCCCACACATCCAGGCGGTTCATTTTATAGTAAAAAAATCCAGAGGCTTGACCTCTTAATTAATTACCTTTACCGCAACTACAGACGCATCAACTTCAATGCCACATACGACACCCAACTTCCTTTTGGAATCGACTGACTTACGTGGTATATCAAGTTCATCCGCTAAACTAGCTACTTTTTGCGTTATATGCTCATCAGCATCATTAGCAATAAACACTTCACTTACTTCGCCATTTTTCATAGCTTTCAGTGTTTGTTTAGTCCCAATTATTAGACGTGATTTGACTTGTGTTACTTTATCATAAGACATCTATCATCGTATCCTCCAAAGCAACAAGAATAATCGGAAGCACCTTGAATATAGTACCATTCTACTTTTTTAATGTCAATATCAAATGTCTATTTTTTTTGGTGCTTCCTAACAATTATTCCTTTTTGGTTAGATTAATTATTGTACTATTTCCGTTTCTATCTCTTCTGAAACTTCTTCTTCAGGTTTATCTAATATTGGTTTAATGCGACGATATTGTTGCATCCCTGTACCCGCTGGAACGAGTTTACCAATAATAACATTTTCTTTAAGTCCAAGTAATTCATCACGTTTACCTTTAATCGCAGCATCTGTAAGAACTCTTGTCGTTTCTTGGAAGGATGCAGCTGATAAGAATGAATCTGTTTCAAGAGATGCTTTCGTAATACCAAGTAATACTGGTCTACCTGTTGCAGGGTTACCGCCGTCAAGTAACACAGATTTGTTCGCTTCTTTAAATTGATGTAACTCAAGTAACGAACCTGGCAATACATCCGTATCTCCCGAATCAACAACTCTAATCTTACGTAACATTTGTCGTACCATTACTTCAACGTGTTTGTCGCCAATTTCTACCCCTTGCATACGATATACACGTTGAACTTCGCGTAGAATATAAGCTTGAACACCTTCTACACCTTTAACACGTAATAAATCTTTCGGATCAATGGAACCCTCTGTCAATTCTTGCCCAGCTTCTACTGCGTCACCTATAGATACCTTAAGTCTAGCATTATAAGGTACCGCATAAGAACGCTGTTCCACATCGCCTTGGATAACAATCTCTTGTTTATCTTTGTTTTCATTTATCTCTAGGACACTACCGTAAATTTCAGTAATAACCGCTTGTCCCTTAGGATTACGTGCCTCGAATAATTCTTGGATACGAGGTAAACCTTGTGTAATATCATTACCTGCTACCCCACCTGTATGGAATGTACGCATTGTTAACTGTGTACCTGGTTCCCCGATAGATTGTGCTGCGATAATACCCACAGCTTCACCCACTTCCACATCAGAACCTGTAGCAAGGTTACGTCCATAACATTTTTGACATACACCGTGTTTAGTATTACATGTAAATGCTGAGCGGATAGTAACCTTTTCAATACCTGCTTCAACAATTTCTTTAGCTTGGTCTTCTGTCATTAACTCATTCTTGTTAACTATTACCTTGCCAGTTTCAGGGTGTTTAACAGTCATAAATGCAGTACGTCCTATTAGTCGGTCAATTAATGGTTCAATAACTTCGGTACCATCAACTAATGCTTCTACCTCTAGTCCGCGATCCGTTCCACAATCTTCCTCGCGAATAATAACGTCCTGTGCAACATCTACCAAACGACGAGTTAGATATCCAGAATCCGCAGTCTTAAGCGCGGTATCAGCAAGCCCTTTAAGTGCACCGTGAGTTGAAATAAAGTATTCCAATACCGTTAACCCTTCACGGAAGCTAGATTTAATCGGTAGTTCAATAATCTTACCAGCCGGGTTAGCCATTAGTCCACGCATACCAGCAAGCTGTGTAAAGTTAGACGCGTTACCACGTGCACCCGAATCACTCATCATGAATATTGGGTTTCGGTTACTTAGGGATTCCATAAGTTTAGCTTGGATCGTATCCTTTGTAGTGGTCCAGATAGAGATAACACGGTCATAACGTTCCTCTTCTGTAATAAGACCACGACGGAATTGTTTTAGCACTTTATCTACCTTTTCTTGTGCCTCATCTAAGATTGCTTGTTTTTCAGGTAATACTACAATATCAGCGATACCTACTGTCATCCCAGCTTTTGTAGAATAGCTGAAACCCAAATCTTTCATTCGGTCAAGCATTTTAGATGTTTCTGTAATTTTATATCGTTTAAATACTTCCGCAATAATGTCTCCTAAGAAACCTTTCTTAAATGGTTTAACTAATTCACGATTCTTAATTTCATCTTTAATATTTGTTCCCATACTAACAAAATAATTCTCTGGAGTTTTTTCCTCTAGATTCAATCGTGTTGGTTCGTTTATAAACGGGAACGATGCTGGTAAAATTTCATTGAAAATTAGTTTTCCAACAGTAGTTAGCAATAACTGGCTATTTTGTTCTTCAGTGAAAGTTTGGTTGTTTAAACTTGAAGCCTTAACCGCAACTCTCGTATGAAGGTGAACATAACCATTTTGATAAGCTATCCTTGCTTCATTGATATCTTTAAATACACTACCCTCACCAACTGCATTTTCACGTTCAAGTGTTAAGTAGTAGTTACCTAATACCATATCCTGGGACGGTGTAACAACCGGTTTTCCATCCTTTGGATTAAGAATATTTTGAGCCGCAAGCATAAGAAGTCGTGCCTCAGCCTGTGCTTCAGCTGATAGTGGAACGTGAACAGCCATTTGGTCACCATCAAAGTCCGCATTGTATGCAGTACATACTAGTGGATGCAAACGAATTGCTCGACCCTCAACCAAAGTTGGCTCAAATGCTTGAATACCTAATCTATGCAAAGTCGGTGCGCGGTTTAGTAATACCGGATGTTCTTTAATGACATCTTCAAGCACATCCCATACATCTGGATGAACGCGTTCGATTTTACGCTTAGCTGATTTAATGTTATGAGCTAGACCTCTTTCCACTAACTCTTTCATTATAAATGGTTTGAATAATTCTAATGCCATCTCTTTAGGAAGTCCACATTGATACATTTTAAGGTGAGGACCAACAATAATAACAGAACGTCCAGAATAGTCTACACGTTTACCAAGAAGATTTTGACGGAATCTTCCTTGTTTCCCTTTCAACATATGAGACAGTGATTTAAGTGGTCTATTACCTGGTCCTGTGACAGGACGTCCCCTTCTACCATTATCAATCAAGGCGTCAACAGCTTCTTGTAACATACGTTTTTCGTTTTGCACAATAATGCTTGGCGCACCTAAATCTAATAGTCGTTTCAAACGATTATTACGATTAATAACACGTCGATATAGATCATTTAAATCAGAGGTTGCAAAACGTCCACCATCAAGTTGTACCATCGGACGAATTTCCGGTGGAATGACAGGTAGAACATCTAGTACCATCCAATCAGGTTTATTACCTGAATTACGGAATGCTTCTAATACTTCTAGTCGTTTGATTGCTCTAGTACGACGTTGTCCTTGAGCAGTTTTTAACTCTTCTCTTAGAGTTTCCACTTCTTTTTCTAAATCAATATCTTGCAATAATTTACGAATTGCTTCCGCACCCATTTGTGCCTTGAATGTATTGCCGTATTTTTCATAATATGCTCGATATTCTTTTTCAGAAAGAAGTTGTTTTTTCTCTAACGGTGTACTTCCTTGATCAGTCACAATATAGGCAGCAAAGTAGATTACTTCTTCTAGCGCTCTTGGCGACATATCTAATACTAGACCCATACGGCTAGGAATTCCTTTGAAATACCATATATGAGATACAGGTGCAGCTAATTCAATATGCCCCATACGTTCGCGACGCACTTTAGATTTGGTGACTTCAACTCCACAGCGATCACAAACTACACCCTTATAACGTACACGTTTGTATTTACCGCAATGACATTCCCAGTCTTTTGTTGGGCCAAAAATACGCTCGCAGAAAAGGCCATCTTTCTCCGGTTTTAACGTACGGTAATTTATGGTTTCTGGTTTTTTAACCTCACCATATGACCAAGAGCGGATTTTTTCCGATGAAGCTAAGCCAATTTTCATATACTCAAAATTATTTACATCTAGCAAGGAGCCTTCCTCCCTTTTAATGTGCGTTTTTTCATCCAATTTTCAAATAGAGAATTGATGGTATGATGAACCATCAATTCTCTTATATATTCTATTTTCCTTCTACTTCAACTTCCAAGTTCAGTTTACTAGCAGAGTGGGTATCATCTTCTTCTAAATCACGCATGTCGATTTCGTCTTCATGGCTGTTAAGCATTTTAACATCCATACCAAGACTTTGTAGTTCTTTAATTAAAACTTTAAACGATTCTGGTACACCAGGCTCAGGGACGTTATCGCCTTTAACAATGGATTCATAGGTCTTAACACGGCCTACAATGTCATCCGATTTAACTGTTAGGATTTCCTGTAATGTGTATGCAGCACCATAAGCTTCTAAGGCCCACACTTCCATTTCTCCAAACCGTTGTCCACCGAACTGTGCTTTACCACCAAGTGGTTGTTGCGTTACTAATGAATAAGGTCCAGTTGATCTCGCATGCAGCTTATCATCGACCATGTGAGCCAATTTAATCATATACATTACTCCGACAGAAACACGGTTGTCAAAAGGGACACCTGTTCTACCATCATAAAGTACGGTTTTCGCATCTCTTGACATGCCAGCCTCTTCTAGGGTTTCATATACATCTTCTTCTGTTGCACCATCAAATACTGGTGTAGCAACATGAATGCCTAAAAGTCTAGCTGCCATACCTAAGTGAAGCTCAAACACCTGTCCGATATTCATTCGCGATGGTACACCTAGTGGGTTTAACATGATATCAACAGGCGTTCCATCTGGTAAGAATGGCATATCTTCTTCAGGTAATATTTTGGAGATTACCCCTTTATTACCGTGTCGACCAGCCATCTTATCTCCTTCATGGATTTTACGTTTTTGCACAATATACGCACGCACCAATTGGTTTACTCCAGGTGGTAACTCATCGCCGTCTTCACGGTTAAAGATTTTAACATCTAATACTATACCGCCTGCACCATGTGGAACACGCAAGGATGTATCACGTACTTCACGCGCTTTTTCACCAAAGATAGCATGCAATAATCTTTCTTCTGCAGATAATTCCGTAACTCCCTTAGGCGTTACTTTCCCAACTAGGATATCCCCATCAGTAACTTCAGCACCAACACGGATTATTCCATTCTCATCCAAGTTCTTCAATGCATCTTCACCGACGTTAGGAATATCACGAGTAATTTCTTCAGGTCCCAGTTTTGTATCACGAGATTCGGATTCATATTCTTCAATATGAATAGATGTGTAAACATCGTCCTTTACAAGCCTTTCACTCATGATGATCGCATCTTCATAGTTGTAACCTTCCCATGTCATGAAAGCAACTAGAACGTTTTGACCTAATGCCATTTCTCCGTCTTGCATAGATGGGCCGTCTGCTAAAACTTCACCCTTTGTTACACGATCGCCTTCTTTAACAATTGGGCGCTGGTTAATACATGTTCCTGCATTCGAACGAATAAATTTTTGAAGTTTGTATCGATCTAGATCACCTTGAACTTCTTTCCCGTTCACTTCAGATACACGACGCACAAGCACTTCTTTCGCTTCAACTCGTTCTACAATCCCCTCATGCTTACAAATCAATGCAGCACCTGAGTCTTTACCATTCACATATTCCATTCCCGTACCAACAATTGGTGCTTGTGGTTTGATTAACGGCACTGCTTGTCGTTGCATGTTCGCTCCCATAAGGGCACGGTTTGAGTCATCATTCTCTAAGAAAGGAATACACGCCGTTGCAGCAGATACAACCTGCTTAGGGGAGACATCCATATAGTCTATTTTCTCTCGATCAACAACAATGTTTTCCCCTCTAAATCTTGCAATTACTTCATCGTTTTCGAATATATTCTCCTCATTTAAAGGAGCGTTTGCTTGAGCGACAATGTAATTATCCTCTTCGTCAGCAGTTAAATAATCAATTTTATTCGTAACTTTACCAGTATCTGGGTCAACTCGACGATACGGAGTTTCAATAAATCCGTAATCATTCACTTTTGCAAAGGATGATAAAGAGTTAATTAGACCGATGTTTGGTCCTTCAGGTGTTTCGATAGGACACATACGACCATAGTGTGAATAGTGAACATCTCGCACTTCCATACCAGCACGCTCACGAGTCAAACCACCAGGTCCTAATGCAGATAGACGACGCTTGTGCGTAAGCTCTGCCAATGGATTCGTTTGGTCCATAAACTGAGATAACTGGGAACTACCAAAGAACTCCTTAATAGAAGCAATTACTGGTCTAATATTAATTAGCTGTTGCGGCGTTACACTTGACGTATCTTGTATGGACATTCTCTCACGGACTACACGTTCCATACGAGAAAGTCCAATACGGAATTGGTTTTGTAATAACTCACCAACGGATCGCAACCTACGATTACCTAGGTGATCAATATCATCTGTATCCCCAACTTCATGAAGGAGATTAAAGAAATAACTAATTGAGGCTAAGATGTCAGCTGTTGTAATATGCTTCGTATCTTTGTCAACATTACCATTTCCGATTACATTAAGTACTCTTTCTCCACTTGGGTCTGTTGGGTCAATGATTTTCACCGTTTGCAAAGTGATTTCATCATCTAGAACCCCATCATGTGGTTGAAACGTGTTTTCGCCAAGCATATTTTCAGTACGTTCTAAATATGGAATTAACTTATTCAATAATTTACGTTCTAATCGGTCGCCTTTTTCAGCTAAAACTTCACCAGTTTCCGGATCAACTATTGTTTCAGCTAAAACTTGGTTAAATAAGCGATTTTTTATATTAAGCTTTTTATTCATTTTATAACGACCTACATGTGCAAGATCGTAACGTTTCGGATCGAAAAATCTAGAAACTAGTAGACTTTTAGCGTTTTCCACTGTTGGTGGCTCACCAGGACGTAATCGCTCATAAATCTCGAGCAAGGCCTTTTCAGAAGTCTCTGTATTATCTTTTTCTAATGTATTTTTAAGGTAATCATTTTCACCAAGTAAATCTATGATTTCCTGATCGGTACCGAATCCAAGTGCACGTAAAAGTACAGTTATTGGCAATTTTCTTGTACGGTCAATTCGTACATGGGCTACATCCTTAGCATCCGTTTCAAATTCAAGCCATGCGCCTCGATTCGGGATAACTGTTGCTCCAATACCGCGCTTACCATTTTTATCGATCTTATCATTAAAATAAACGCTTGGAGAACGTACAAGCTGAGATACAATGACACGTTCAGCACCATTTATAATAAATGTTCCTGTATCAGTCATTAATGGGAAGTCTCCCATAAACACTTCTTGTTCTTTTACTTCACCGGTCTCGTTATTAATTAAACGAACCTTCACACGAAGGGGAGCATTATACGTAACATCTCTAGACTTTGACTCATCCACATCATACTTCGGCTCACCTAAACTATAATCTACGAATTCAAGTGATAAATTTCCTGCGAAATCCTCAATAGGAGAAATATCCTTGAACATCTCTCTTAATCCTTCTTCTAAAAACCAATCATATGAAGAAGTTTGAATCTCAATTAAATTTGGTAGCTCTAATACCTCATTAATACGTGCATAGCTCCTACGTTTTCGGTGCCGTCCATATTGAACTAGTTGACCTGCCAACTGCTTCACCCCTTAAATAATACGTTTTGTAGAAGTTAATTCTACTATTTTACAAAGGCATGTATATATATAAAACACAGCCAATCAAAAATTGGATATGTTTTGACACAAGATTCACACCTCATAACAATGAGGTTTATAGAAATGCTTTATAAAACAGAAATATGTAGCCACCTATCTATTAGAGCGTATGATCTATAGGATGAAAACTATAACCCCTCTAAAGTTGTAACCTTTTTCGCAAATAATAGTTTACAGATAGATTGATTAAACGTTATAATAAGAAAAAGTAAAAGTAATATTTTCTTTAAAAACCCCGTTTACCTTCCATTATAACAGTTTTTCCTATCATCCATTAATTATACATATTTATTTTATAAAGATCCCTTGACATAAAAATCCCATTATTAGCATCTTCCAATGTTAACACAAGAGGCCTGTTTGGTCAAACATTTATTGCCTTAAAAATATAATAACCTTTATCCCTGGCCATGATATCTACCTCGCCAAATAGCGTTTCAAGTTTCTTTTTCGCCGATGGGGCTCCTTGCTTCTTTTGAATTACCACCCACAACTCGCCATTCGGAAGTAAAACATCTTTTGAATCTCCAAACATATCGTGAACAAGCTTTTTTCCAGCTCTAATTGGAGGATTCGTTATAATAGAGGCGAACTTTCGATCCTTAACATTTGTTGTACTATGACTTTGGATAATTTCAGTGTTATTCTCCACATGATTTTCCATAGCATTTCTTTTTGCTAATTCCAGTGCTCTATTATTAACATCGACCATAATAACATTACGTTTTTGGAAGCTTTTAGCTAAGGAAATACCTATTGGGCCATAGCCGCATCCTAGATCTAAAAAATCACCATCAATTGAAGGTTCGTTAAAGGTTTCAATTAGTAATCTAGAACCGAAATCTACTTCACTTTTTGAAAAGACGCCTATGTCGCTAGTAAAAGTAAATTCCTTTTCTCTTAAATTATATTTCCAAGTCTTTGGTGAACTTTTTGATTGAGGTTGTTGTGAAAAGTAATGCTCTGACATTCGGCACCTACTTTACTAATATAATAGCGTAAGTCCAGTTCTTATTTGGACTGAAAAACAGAAGAATTTATTATAGTTGAAAAGAGCTCGGTCGAATATCGACGAGCTCTATTATTTTTATATACTTTAATTATTTAACTTCTACAGATGCTCCAGCTTCTTCAAGTTTAGCTTTAACTTCTTCAGCTTCATCTTTAGAAACGGCTTCTTTAACAGCTTTAGGAGCGTTATCTACTAGATCTTTAGCGTCTTTCAAACCAAGACCAGTGATTTCGCGTACAGCTTTAACAACTTTGATCTTAGATGCTCCAGCACTTTCAAGTACAACATCAAATTCAGTTTTTTCTGCAGCAGCGTCTCCGCCTGCAGCTGCGCCTGCAACAGCAACTGGCGCTGCAGCTGTAACTCCAAATTCCTCTTCGATTGCTTTAACTAAGTCGTTCAATTCTAAAACAGTCATTTCTTTGATCGCGCTAATCATTTCTTCTTTAGTCATGATATATTGCCTCCTAATTTATAATTTAATATATTTATTATTTTCCAGTTATTAAGCACCTTGTTCTTCTTTTTGTTCTGCAACAGCTTTAGCCGCATAAGCAAAGTTGCGAATCGGTGCTTGTAGTACGCTAAGCAACATAGAAACCATACCTTCGTAGTTTGGTAGGTCTGCAAGTTCGTTGATTTGATCAAGAGTAGCAATTTTACCTTCGATGATGCCACCTTTAATCTCTAAAGCTTCATGTTCTTTGCCGAATTCCTTTAAAATTCTAGCAGGAGCAACCGCATCATCATTACTGAATGCTAGAGCAGTTGGTCCAACTAAAGTTTCGTTTAGTTCACTTAGTTCAGCTGCATCTGCCGCACGACGAGTCATAGTATTTTTATATACTTTGAATTCAACTCCTGCTTCACGTAATGTTTTACGTAATTCAGTAAGCTCACTAACGTCAAGTCCACGATAATCCACAACTACTGTAGTTTGGCTATTACGGAATTTATCAGTAATTTCCTCTACTAGTTGTTTCTTTTGTTCGATAATACCAGACATTGTTCCACCTCCCAATTATTCTCATATACCGTAGCTATAGTTAATCTAGAGCGATCATATCGAAAAAGCCCTCATGTAGACATGAGGGCTTTTTATTACAAACGTAAATTATCCATTCCAGAAAATTTGTTTATAAAAACCTCGGTAGGATCATTAAGCTTTATATAGCCCCTACTGTCTACGGTATAACATATTATTTTATAACAACGGAAGTTATTATAACAAACCCATAAAAGGATGTCAATAACTAATTAACGAAAATCAGAAACATCTACTCTGATTCCAGGTCCCATTGTAGATGAGATAGAAACATTCTTCAAGTATGTTCCTTTTGCAGATTGTGGTTTAACTTTAACAATCTGTTCTACTAATGCTTTGAAGTTATCAGCTAGTTTTTCATTATCAAATGAAATTTTACCGATTGGAACATGAATATTTGATGATTTATCTACACGATATTCGACTTTACCAGCTTTAATTTCATTAACTGCTTTTTCTACATCAAAAGTAACTGTTCCAGTTTTAGGGTTTGGCATTAAACCTTTAGGTCCTAATACACGTCCTAATTTACCTACTTCTGCCATCATATCTGGAGTAGCAACGATAACATCAAACTCGAACCAACCTTGGTTGATTTTGTTAATGTATTCAGCATCTCCAACATAATCAGCGCCTGCAGCTTCAGCTTCTTTTACTTTATCGCCTTTAGCGAACACTAGTACGCGTTGTGTTTTACCAGTACCATGTGGTAAAACCATAGCACCACGGATTTGCTGGTCTGCTTTCTTAGGGTCTACCCCTAAACGAAACGCTACTTCAACTGTTTCATCAAATTTAGCTTTAGCAGCATCTTTTGCTAGTTGAACAGCTTCTGTAATTTCATAAGATTTACTACGATCAATAAGCTTTGTAGCTTCTTGATACTTTTTACCTCTTTTAGCCATTATATTTCCTCCTCTATTGTGGTTATAACGGTAATACCTCCCACTTATAAAAGCGTGATAACTTTTATAAATCGTGTGATCGTTTTATCACACTCACGAAAAAGGTTGCGATTTATGGCAATACTCGCAACCCTATACCGTATTAAAAAATCACTCTAGTAGTTTAGCGACCTGCTAGATTAGTCTTCAATAACAATTCCCATACTTCTTGCAGTACCTTCAACCATACGCATCGCTGATTCTACATCAGCTGCATTAAGGTCAGGCATTTTTGTTTCTGCAATTTCTTTTACTTTATCGCGTTTAAGCGTAGCAACTTTATTACTATTTGGTTCACCTGACGCTTTATCAATTCCAGCTGCTTTTTTAAGTAATACAGCTGCAGGTGGAGTTTTAGTGATAAATGTAAATGAACGGTCTTCAAATACTGTAATTTCTACAGGAATTATTAGACCTGCTTGTTCTTGTGTACGCGCATTAAACTCTTTACAGAATCCCATAATGTTAACACCTGCTTGACCTAATGCTGGTCCAACTGGTGGCGCTGGATTAGCTTTACCTGCTGGGATTTGCAATTTAACTACTTTAATTACTTTTTTAGCCACGAGACACACCTCCTTAAAGTCCGTGATGTGGTAATAGGGGTAATATGTCCCCTCCCACTCATATTAAACACTCATACTCAGAGTGTGAATTAACATAGGAATTTTATCATGAATAATAAAATAATGCAAGGTTTTGTCTAAACAATATATAACTATAACTTTTCTACTTGAGAGAAGTCAAGTTCAACAGGAGTCTCCCTACCAAACATATTCACATGGACTTTGATCTTTTGCTTATCAATGTCAATGTTTTCAATGGTTCCTGTGAAGTCAGTAAATGGTCCTTCTTTCACACGGACATTTTCTTGCAATTCGAAGTCAACTTCAACACGAGTTTCGTCAACACCCAACTGTTTTAACAGAGTATCTACTTCTTCCGGTAAAAGAGGTGTAGGCTTAGATCCATGTCCACTTGATCCAACAAACCCAGTTACTCCTGGGGTATTACGTACAACATACCATGAGTCATCTGTCATGATCATTTCTGTCAAAACATACCCAGGGAAAAACTTCTTTTTCACTACTTTTTTCTTACCATTTTTAATTTCAGTTTCTTCCTCTTCTGGTACAATGACACGAAAGATTTTTTCTTCCATGCCCATTGTTTCAACACGTTTTTCTAAATTCATTTTCACTTTGTTTTCATATCCTGAATACGTATGAACTACATACCATTGTTTCTCCATTAAACTAGGGCGACTTAGCCCTTCCCTCCCTTAGATACTTTTAGAATTTTATGCAATTTAAAAAACCCGTTTTTTTGCGGGTTTTTGCGTCATCATTATTTATCATTAATTATTAACATTATAACATAATTATAACATAATTATTCAAAAGGTTACTAAAGGAGATTTAATCCTAAAGATATTAACTGATCTATAACCATAAAGAATATGGACATTAACACTACAGTAGTAACGACTATAATTGTATAGTTGATTAATTCTTTCCCTTTAGGCCAACTAACCTTCTTCATTTCTCTCGAAACATTATTTAAGAATTTAAACAAAGTTGTACCCCCCTACTCTACCAAATGCATTCACTAAAGAACCCATTTATTTCGTCTCGCGATGCAATGTGTGTTTTCCACATATCTTGCAAAATTTGCGTACTTCTAAACGAGTAGATTTTGTTGATACATTTTTATTAGTTGAATAGTTTCTACTTGAACATATTGCACACGCTAGAGTAACCTTTTTGTTCATATTTTCACCTTTATACTGAAGTTTCTCTTCTTTTAAATGTAGCACGGCATACTACATGATGTCAATAAATCAACATATTACACATACATTAATTATAGCTTAATCTCAATTTCATTAGATTCTAATAGCTGTTCTAACTTTTTCTTCACCCGCTGAAGCGCATTGTCAATTGACTTCACATGCCTTTTTAAATCTATAGAAATCTCTTGATAGGTTCTACCATCAAGGTATAATTGAAGTACTTTCTTCTCTAACTCGCTAAGTAGTTCAGATAACTTCAATTCCATATCTCCCATTTTTTCTCTATTAACCAATAATTCTTGCGGATCACTTGCTTTTGAACCCTCAATAATATCCATTAAAGTACGCTCTGACTCTTCATCATAAATAGGCCTGTCCAAAGAAACGTAAGAATTTAGCGGTATATGTTTTTGCCTTGTAGCAGTTTTAATCGCAGTAATAATTTGACGAGTAATACAAAGCTCTGCAAACGCTTTAAAAGAGGTTAGCTTGTCCTCATTGTAGTCACGAATGGCTTTATATAAACCAATCATCCCTTCCTGTACAATGTCCTCTTTATCCGCTCCAATAAGAAAATATGTCCGTGCTTTTGCTCGTACAAAGTTTCTGTATTTTTGTATTAAATAGTCAAGAGCATGACTATTCCCCTGATGAATTAGAGCTAAAATTCCTTCATCATCAAGCAAGTGTATGCTTTTATTTTCTTCTTCTAATCGCTCGATATTCAAGAAAAAAGCCCTCCCAATCCCACACAGTGCACTTTAAAGAACATTATACAGTCCGTTTAAACAAGCGTCAATACTCGTTCCGGGTGATTTTTAAAATATATAGAAAAAACGAAAATGACTAAAAATTATTCGACCCTTTTCGTATTCTGTCGACAATATTCCGCAATACCTACTCGGAAAACTCCCCTCTTCTCATTTTTTCGAACTTGTTTAAGATAGATTCATCCAACTCGATTTTCGTTTGAGGTTTGATTTGTTTATGACTTTCAACATTTTCTTTAATTTGCCGTTCAACATCTTTTAGTTCAATATATAATTCGCGCGCTGACTTTCTTAATGCACCTTGCGCAAAAATGGTACGTTGCTCTGTATAGTCTGAGGTTGCCACATATACTTGAGTTTTAACGTTCTTTAGTTTTTTCACTAATTTTTCAATACATTCGTCGGCTGTTTCCTTTTCTTTGGTGTAAATTATTTCAACGTTGAATTCCTGTAACTTACTTTCAATACCTCTAACATAGTAAGCGTCAAATACAACGATGACTCGATATCCCGAATATGACTGATACTCGGCCATCAACTCAATCAAGCGATCCCGTGCTTGACCTATGTCTTTATCCTTTAATTGCTTTAATCCGTCCCATGCCCCAATAATATTATACCCATCTACTACAACGATAACCATTAGTGCTCTCCCATTGGATGCCGTCTTCGATATACTTCATATAGTAATAGACCACAGGCTACAGAGGCATTTAATGAGGAGACCTTTCCTCCCATTGGAAGACTCACGGTCCAGTCACATTTCTTTTTAACTAATCTACTAATCCCTTTTCCTTCGTTGCCTATAACAACCGCAATTGGTAAAGTGCCATCTAACTTTCGGTAATCTTCTGTTGCTTCTGCTTCTGTACCGACAACCCAAACATTCTCTTCTTTTAATTCATCAATTGTATTTGCGATATTTGTCACTCTTACCACGGGAATATGTTCCATTGCACCAGCTGCTGTTTTTGCCACAGTTGCTGTTAGCCCAACAGAACGTCGCTTCGGAATGATAACACCATGAGCCCCAGTGGCATCTGCTGTTCTTAATATAGATCCCAAGTTATGGGGATCTTCTAATTCATCCAATATGATAAAAAAAGGTTCCTCTCCTTTGTTTTTAGCATTTTGAAACAAATCATCTAATGTAGCATATTCGTATGGCGCCACATAAGCTATCACTCCTTGGTGATTACCGGAATTAATTTGATCAAGTTTCGTCTTCGGTACTTTTTGAATAATTGTACCTGCTTCTTTTGCTAATTGTTTTAGCTTCCCTTGTACATTTTGATTTAAATGTTCTGATATCATGACTTTATTAACAGATCTTCCCGTTTTCAAGGCTTCCATAACGGGGTTTTTTCCCATAATAATTTCTTGATCCATTTTCCTTATTCACTCCTTCCTTCGATAACTTGCACAGCCCTTTTGAGTAACTCTTCTAAACGCTCCCCGTTTTTAGCTAAGTAATGATAACCAATTAGAGCTTCAAATGCTGTACTATATCGATACGTTTGGATACTGATATTTTTTGGCGTGGATCCGGATTTTGCATTTCTCCCTCTTGCAACAATCCGCTCCTCTTCCTCTGATAAAATGCCTTGCTCTAACCATTCTAGAATAACTTCTGCTTGTGCCCTTCCCGAAACAAATGAAACAGCACTTTGATGCAATTCATTAGGCTTTATTTGACCTTTATTTAGAAGATACTCTCTAATATATACCTCATATACCGCATCTCCCATATAAGCAAGACTTAAACTTTTCATTTGTTTCACATCTAAATTCATGACTACTTATCCTCTTTTCCACCGTACTCCTTGTGGTGTATCTTCTAATATAATACCTTTACTTTTAAGCATATCCCGTATTTCATCAGCACGACCAAAATCACGATCTTTCCTAGCCTGATTACGTTCTTCTATTAAATTTTCGATATCTTCGTCTAACAGTTGTTGCTCTTGTTGAATATTAATACCTAAAACATTTAAGAGAGTAACAATTGTATCCTGGAACTTTCTTATAACATCTGTTGACGTTTGCTCTAGTTGCAGATAAACATTGGCTTCTTTTGCTAAGTCGAATAAGACTGAGATAGCATTTGCAGTATTAAAGTCATCGTCCATCTCATGCTCGAATTTTTCTCTTAACTCATTAATTCTGCCAATCCATTCCGTATGATGGTCAACTAAGTCCATACTTGTTTCTTTTCGATGTTCTAAATTTTGATAAGCTGTTTTGATTCGATCAAAACTATTATGTGCACTTTGTAATAATTCTTCCGTAAAGTTTATCGGATTTCGGTAATGAACGCTTAACATAAAGAAGCGAAGAACTTGAGGATCATACTTAGCTATTAAATCTCTTGCCAACACAAAATTCCCCAGTGATTTAGACATCTTCTCATTGTTAATATTGATATAACCATTATGGATCCAATAGTTTGCAAAGGTTTTTCCCGTATTTGCCTCTGATTGAGCAATTTCATTTTCGTGATGTGGAAAGGTCAAATCTTGCCCACCAGCATGAATGTCTATCGTATCCCCTAAATATTTCTTTACCATTGCGGAACATTCAATATGCCAACCTGGCCTTCCTTTTCCCCAAGGCGAATCCCATGAGATCTCCCCTTCTTTCGCACTCTTCCATAAAGCAAAGTCTAATGGATCATCTTTCTTTTCCCCAATCTGAATTCTAGCACCTGAACGGAGTTCATCAATGGATTGGTGAGAAAGCTTCCCATAACCTTCAAAGGCACGTGGTTTAAAATAGACATCTCCTCCGGCTTCATAAGCATATCCTTTTTCAATCAGTACTGCTATGAAGTCAATAATATCATCCATTGATTCTGTTACTCTCGGATTGTGGGTTGCCTTTTTTACCCCTAATGCATTTACATCTTCTAAATATGCATTAATAAACCTTTCAGAAATGGCAGGAACCTCTTCACCTAATTCATTGGCTGCCTTAATAATCTTGTCATCTACGTCCGTAAAGTTTAGAACATAATCCACTTTGAAATTCCGATATTCAAAATATCTACGCACCGTATCAAAGACAATCGCCGGCCTAGCATTTCCTATATGAATATAGTTGTATACTGTTGGTCCACAAACATACATGCTAACTTTACCTTCAACAAGTGGTTTAAACTCCTCTTTTTCATGTGTTAATGTATTATAAATTTTGATTGTCATACTGTTTTGTTCCCTTCTTTCAATTTGGCTATTTCCTCACGTAAGGATTCCACTTCCTGTTTCAATTCTTTAATCGTATTTGCAACAGGGTCAGGCATATTTTGATGATCTAGGTCTCTTCTCACTCTAACTCCATTTTGAACAACCACTCTCCCCGGCACCCCAACGACTGTACAATTTTCCGGAACATCTCTTACAACTACCGCTCCTCCGCCTACCTTAGAGTTTTCCCCTATTGTAATGGAGCCAAGCACTTTTGCCCCTGTAGAAATTAGTGCATTATCTTTTATAGTCGGATGACGCTTTCCCTTCTCATTTCCGGTTCCCCCTAGTGTAACCCCTTGAAATATAGTTACGTTATCACCAATTTCGCAAGTTTCACCAATAACGACTCCCATTCCATGATCGATAAAAAAACGTCTACCTATTTGGGCTCCCGGGTGGATTTCAATTCCTGTAAAAAATCTACTTAGTTGCGATATTACCCTTGCAATAAAGAATAACTTACGTTTATAAAAGGCATGTGCAATGCGATGCGCCCAAATCGCATGTATACCTGAATAAGTTAGAAATACTTCTAAATATGTTCTAGCGGCTGGATCCTGTTCAAAGACAACATCCATATCCTCTTTCATACGCTTAAATATCCCCATTTTACTTTTCTCCACCCCTATCTATTTCTATTAGAAAACTTGACATTTCCTATTAGGTTAGACAAATACCTTAGTTGCACTTAGAATGTTTTATCTTATCTCTCTACTAAAAAAGACGTCTTTGTGTAATAAATACACAGAGACGCCTTTTTGCGCGGTTCCACTCTGTTTGGAGGTTCTCTCCCAACTTGTGCTCCATTAACGGTAGAGTGCCGCTGTCATGTACTACTATTTCCATAACAGACTCCAAGGGGCACTTCAAAAATGTCACTTAAAACCGCTCTCAGCCTAGGCGATTCTCTCTGGATAAGTCAGCCACTTTCTACTTTCCCTTTTCAACGTTCCTTATATAGTTTCAATTCCGCTTTTATATTTCTAATATATTACATCTCTTTACTTTTGTGAATGGTTACGCTCCTAGTTGTTTCAAAACTTTGTCTAGGCGCGATACAATAAGTTCTTTTCCTAATAATTCAATGGCCATTGGTAATTCTGGGCCGTGCATTTGTCCAGTTGTTGCAATACGGATTGGCATAAATAGTTTTTTCCCACGATGACCGGTTTCCTTTTGCGTTGCCTTTATTTGTGCTTTGATGGAATCCTTAGTGAAATCATCTAAGTGAATTATTTTATCTGTAAACACTTGTAAAACTTCCGGAACTTGTTCTTCTTCTAAAACCTTCCTAGATGCTTCATCTAATGTTATTTCTTCTTTGAAAAACAACTCCGTCAATTCTACTATTTCTTGTCCATAACGTAATTGTTCACGATATAATTCAATAACATTCTCGGCCCACTGTCTTGTTTCAGCATCCATATCCTCAGGAAGCCTTCCAGCTTCGATTAAATATGGCATTGTTAACTCAATAACATCTTCCGTATCTCTTGCTTTAATATATTCATTATTCATCCATTTTAATTTTTGTTGATCAAAGATAGCAGCTGAAGTAGATAAACGTTCCGGATCAAAGATTTTAATTAGTGTTTCCTTATCAAAAATTTCTTCTTCACCAACCGGGGACCAACCAAGTAATGAAATGAAGTTAAATAATGCCTCCGGTAAATAACCTAAATTCTTATATTGCTCGATAAATTGAACAATATGGCTATCCCTTTTACTTAGTTTTTTACGATCTTCATTTAGAATCAATGTCATGTGCCCAAATTTAGGAGGTTCCCAACCAAATGTTTCATAAATCATCATTTGTTTAGGTGTATTTGAAATGTGTTCTTCTCCTCTTAATACATGAGAAATTCCCATTAAGTGATCATCAATCGCTACTGCAAAATTATAAGTTGGAATACCATTTTTCTTTACAATAACCCAATCGCCAAAGTCACTAGATTCAAAAGTAATATCCCCGCGAACTATATCATTAAACGTATAAGTTTTATCATCCGGAACACGAAAACGAATACTTGGTTTGCGCCCTTCCGCTTCAAAAGCTAAACATTGATCTTCCGTTAAATTACGATGCGCACCAGAATACTTAGGAACTTGTCCATTGGCTTTTTGTTCTTCACGTTCGGCTTCAAGTTCCTCTTCCGTCATATAACATTTATATGCCAAACCTTTTTCTAACAACTCATCAACGTATTTTTGGTAAATATCAAGGCGCTCTGTTTGCCGATATGGTCCATATTCTCCGCCAATATCAGCACCTTCATCCCATTCAATTCCTAGCCATTTTAGGAATTTAAACTGACTTTCTTCTCCACCTTCTACATTTCGTTTATCATCTGTATCTTCTGTACGAATAATAAACTTTCCATCAAAATGTCTTGCATATAAATAGTTAAAAAGCGCTGTTCTAGCATTACCAATATGTAAATGCCCAGTTGGACTTGGAGCATACCTTACACGAACATCGTTTGTCATTTTTGCTTTCTCCTTTCAAGTTAAAGTAAAATTATATATTTAAAGAAGACTTCCATCAGTAGGGTTTTCCTTCATCCCCACTGATAATTAGTCGCACTTATCGGACCTTTACGGGCAGTTGGTCTCACACCTACCTTCTTTGTTTCCCTAGAAACGGTGAGAGTTTTATTGCCCGTTTAGGCAGGATAAATAATTATGTATACCAAAAAGGAAAGTGATAACGAATACTGTTATCACTTCTACTCTCTCCTTATAAGTTATACCGCTTTTATAATGCTTTTTCAAGTAATTTTGGTTTTGCAAAAATCATTCTACCTGCAGAGGTTTGTAAAACACTCGTAATTAATACCTCAATTGTCTTCCCTATATAATCCTTACCTTCTTCTACAACTATCATTGTTCCATCATCGAGATAAGCTACACCTTGGTTTTGTTCTTTACCATCTTTTATTACCTGTACCACAAGCTCTTCTCCTGGTAAAACAACTGGTTTCACTGCATTTGCCAAATCATTAATATTAAGAACACGAACACCTTGTAAATCACAAACCTTATTTAAATTGAAATCATTTGTAACAATAATTCCGTCAATCACTTTTGCAAGTTTAATTAGTTTACTATCTACCTCATGAATTTCTTCAAAATCACCTTCGTAAATTTCCACTTTAACTGGTAATTCCTTTTGAATTCTATTTAACACATCTAATCCCCTACGACCACGATTTCGTTTCAATGCATCTGAGGAATCAGCTATATGTTGAAGTTCACCTAGTACAAATTGCGGAATAACAATGGTTCCTTCTAAAAAATTGGTTTGACAAATGTCCGCAATTCTACCATCGATAATAACGCTTGTATCTAGTATTTTTACTTTTGGCTCGCTTATTTCCGTTTCGTCAGAGTCCGACATTCTACGTTTTTCCTTTTTTGATGTTCTTAACAGATTGATAAATTCGTCCCTTCGTTTAAAACCAACCTGAAACCCGAAATAACCAAGTAAAATCATAATGAAGAGTGGTAGTACTTGAGATATAACATCTATATTTATATCTTGCAAGGGTATGTTAATAAAGTAAGCAATAACTAACCCAAGGATTAAACCAATACTACCAAAGAATAAATCAACAGCTGGAATTTTAATAAGAGATTCTTCAATCCATTTTAAGAAATTAACAATAAATCCGGCCACCCAATAGGAAATGAGAAAGAATATAATTGCGCCTACGACCATACCAAGATATGGGGATGTCAACCAACTTATATCAGTTAATTTTAATAAATGAATAATAGCTGGAATGTATAAGAATCCAATTGTTCCACCAAGTATTACAAAAAATAGATTAACAATAATCTTTAACAACCCATTCACCTCCTAATTCTATTATTACCGTTCATACAATAAATAATCCTAGTAATTATTAAAAAAACTCGAATTCGCCTATCCTTTTGAGAAATAATTCAAATGAATTACTCTACAGAACATACTTCCTGCATAAGTGCGTGTTCAAAAAGGACCGAGTCGGCTAAGAACGCAACGTCCTGGGATTCTGATTACTCGTCCCGCCGTAAAGATTTGTTGCAACGCTGCTCCTACATAGGGTATGCCGATGTTAGCCGCAAAGGCTGCCTTTAGTCGGCCTTTCTCTAATGCACGTCCTGTGCGTCGGAATTTCGAGGCGGTGAAGCTCCCGGTACCGGAATGTATGCAGTTCATACATAAGGGACGGATAAACGAGCATTTTCAAGAAATTCGAAGTGTCATTTTTACCGGACTTTTTGAACAACATCTATTATATATAAAAGAAAAATAATACCAATTAAATCATAGCATAGCTATGATGAACATTCCATTTGGATAAATGCTAAGAAACATCCTTTTTTTGTACAGCGATACAATACTATCGTTCTATCCCTAAATCCAATGCCTCTTGAACTGATTGAACTCCAATTACTTGGATGTCCCTAGGTGGTGTCCACCCATCTAAATTATTTTTAGGACAAATAACTCGTTTAAAACCGAGTTTGGCAGCCTCTTGCACTCGCTGTTCAATTCGAGAGACCCTTCTAATTTCTCCGGTTAGTCCAACCTCACCTATAAAAATATCATCTGGTCTAGTAGGATTATCCCGAAAGCTAGATGCAATACTGACAGCAATCGCTAAATCAATTGCTGGCTCATCTAATTTCACTCCACCAGCAACTTTTATATATGCATCCTGGTTTTGTAGCATTAATCCTACACGTTTTTCCAAAACCGCCATTAATAACGATACACGATTATGATCTACACCGGTTGCCATTCTCCTTGGGTTTCCAAAACTAGATGGGGATATTAACGCTTGGATTTCCACTAAAACCGGTCGTGTCCCCTCCATAGACGCAACAACCGTGGATCCAGACGTGCCATGAGAACGTTCCTCTAAAAATATTTCTGAAGGATTCATAACCTCTCTAAGTCCCTCTTCCTTCATTTCGAAAATCCCCATTTCATTGGTAGAACCAAAGCGATTCTTTACCCCACGTAAAATTCGATAGGTATGATGCCTTTCACCTTCAAAATAAAGAACCGTATCTACCATATGTTCTAGCATTCTCGGTCCTGCAATTGCTCCCTCTTTTGTAACATGACCTACAATAAAGATAGGAATGTTATTTATCTTTGCCAAGCGCATTAATTCTCCTGTACATTCTCGCACTTGGGAGACACTTCCTGGGGCACTAGTTACCTCTTCTTTAAATATCGTCTGAATGGAGTCAATCACTACAAAAGAAGGCTTAATTTGTTCCACATGTCTTGAAATATCAAATAAATTTGTTTCCGAGAGCACATATAGTTCTTCTGATTTAATCCCTAAACGATCCGCTCTTAATTTCGTTTGACGGGTTGATTCTTCTCCTGAAATATAAAGCACAGGTAAATGCTTATCTGCTAATTGTGCTGAAATCTGCAATAATAGTGTAGATTTACCAATTCCGGGGTCACCACCAATTAATACAAGGGATCCCATTACAATCCCTCCACCGAGAACACGATTAAACTCTTTCATAGTCGTCGTAATTCTTGGCTCTTCTTGGGATTCAATAGATGTAATCCGTTCAGGTTGGGCTACCGCACTTCTGGCTACATTAAATATATGTCTCCCTTTACCTGATGATGCTTCCATTTCCTCCACTAAAGTGTTCCAATTATGGCATCCTGGGCATTTTCCCATCCACTTTGCAGACTCATATCCACATTCCTGACACACAAACTTTGTCTTACGCTTCGCCAAGCTTCTCGTTCCCTTCTCCCTTTTAATTGTAACTTACTTTTTTAATGTATAGGTTACATCCTCCTTTCAATTAAAAGCAAATGAACCACAACTTTGCCACAATTTTTTAGTACAAAAATCTTTCTTGTCTTGGGCTTTGATTTCTCGCTCTACCATACTGAATTGCATAAGTGTTGCTAAGGTAGAGGCCAAGTTGTCTAAGATGATGGAAAAGCTAGAAGAACATTATTCTTCTAGCTTTTCATGAAAACTTATGAAAGGAGAATAAAATCGCCTTTATTACTTAAACCGATTTTCACTTTCTGTCCTTTTTCTATCGTTCCTTTTAGCATTTCTTCAGATAATAGATCCTCGATATTCTTTTGAATGGATCTACGTAATGGACGTGCCCCATATTCAGGATCAAATCCCTCGCTAGCAATCTTTTCAATTGCCTTATCAGTAAGGGAGAGGTCTATTTCTTGTTCATATAATCGGTCATGTAACTGTTTAACCATAAGCGTAACAATATCTTTCATATGCTTTCTTTCCAAGGAATGGAAGACAATTGTCTCGTCAATACGGTTTAAAAACTCTGGACGGAATGCTTTCTTTAGTTCGTTCATTACTTTAGATTTCATATCTTTATATTCTTGGTTGTCATCTTCCATTGCAAAACCAACATATTTATTTCGTCTCAATTCGCTTGCACCAACATTAGACGTCATAATAATAATTGTATTTCGGAAATCAACTAGACGGCCTTTCGAATCTGTTAAACGACCATCTTCTAATACTTGCAGTAAAATGTTAAACACTTCTGGATGTGCCTTCTCAATTTCATCAAGTAAAACTACAGAATATGGTTTACGACGTACTTTCTCAGTTAATTGTCCACCCTCTTCATAACCTACGTATCCAGGAGGTGAACCAACTAAACGTGCTGTCGCATGTCGTTCCATATATTCGGACATATCGATTCGAATCATAGCATCTTCATCAGCAAACATCACTTCAGCCAAAGCTCTAGCCAATTCTGTTTTACCAACTCCTGTTGGACCTAAGAAGATAAATGACCCGATAGGACGTTTTGGATCTTTTAACCCCGCACGTGCTCTACGAATGGCTTTAGAAATAGCTACAACTGCTTCTTCTTGACCGATTACACGTTTATGCAAAGTTTCTTCCATATTTAGTAGTCGATCACTTTCATCCTTAGTTAATTTAGAAACAGGAACCCCAGTCCAGCTTGAAACAACGCTAGCAATATCGTCTATTGTAACTTTAGAATCCATTTGTCCTTGTTTTTCTTTCCATTCTTTCTTCGTCTGTTCTAATTCCTCACGATAACGCTGTTCAGAGTCCCGTAAGGATGCTGCTTTTTCAAACTCTTGACTCTGAACTGCTGCATCTTTTTCTTTCCGAACCTCTTCTAATTTATGCTCCAATTCCTTTAAATTTGGTGGAATGGTATATGAGCGTAGGCGGACTTTAGAGCCAGCTTCATCTATTAAATCAATTGCTTTATCAGGAAGAAAACGATCTGTAATATAACGATCCGATAGGGTAGCAGCCGCTTCAATTGCATCGTCTGTAATCGTCACTCGATGGTGTGCCTCATAACGATCGCGTAATCCACCTAAAATCTGAATGGTTTCCTCCACAGACGGCTGATCTACTTGAATTGGTTGGAATCTACGTTCTAACGCTGCATCTTTTTCAATATATTTACGGTATTCGTCTAATGTTGTAGCTCCGATACATTGTAACTCTCCACGAGCAAGGGATGGTTTAAGTATGTTGGACGCATCAATTGCTCCCTCTGCTCCACCGGCTCCAATTAGTGTATGTAATTCATCGATGAATAAAATAATATTACCAGCCTGACGGATTTCTTCCATTACTTTTTTCAAGCGGTCCTCAAATTCACCACGATATTTGGTCCCCGCGACAACAGTACCCATGTCTAAAGTCATAACGCGTTTATCACTTAATGTTTCTGGAACCTCGTTATCTATTATTTGTTGTGCCAATCCTTCAGCAACAGCCGTTTTCCCTACACCAGGTTCACCGATTAGCACAGGGTTATTTTTTGTTCTTCTACTTAATACCTGAATAACACGTTCAATTTCTTTTGCTCGACCAATAACTGGATCAATTTTTCCGTCTCGAGCACTTTGGGTTAAATCTCGCGCTAAAGAATCTAATGTTGGTGTATTAGCACTTGATTGCTGGCCCCCTCTACCTTGTCGGCCGGCTTGTGATTCATTGCTACCTAATAATTGTAGGACTTGTTGTCTTGCTTTATTTAAACTAACTCCAAGGTTATTTAAAACTCTTGCAGCAACACCTTCACCTTCACGAATAAGGCCTAATAGGATATGTTCAGTTCCAACGTAGGAATGACCTAACTTCCTAGCCTCATCTTGTGAAAGCTCTACAACCTTTTTTGCGCGAGGTGTATAATGGATGGATTGCATAGGTTGTTTACCAACACCTATTAACTTTTCCACTTCCTCTTGAATTTGGCTAATCTCTAGGCCTAATGATTGTAAAGCTTTTGCAGCAATTCCATCTCCTTCACGTACAAGTCCTAAAAGGATATGCTCAGTTCCTATATTATTATGACCAAGGCGAACTGCTTCTTCCTGGCTTAACGCTAGTACTTTTTGTGCTCTCTCAGTAAATCTTCCAAACATCATAATAGCTTCCCTCCTAATTCTCTAACTGTAATCTTTCACGGATGAGTGACGCCCTAAGTACATCACGTTCTCGGGATGTTAATGTTTTCTTTGCATAGTGTTGAAGAAATCCTGGTTGTATAAGTACCATCAACTCATTAAGTATATTTCTAGAGGTATCTTTAATGATACCTAAATCTATTCCTAATCGCACGTTTGATATGCAATTAGATGCCTCTTTTGATTCGATTATTCTACTATAGGCTAGCACACCATAAGAACGAAAGATGCGGTCTTCTAATGCGGTAGGCGACTCCCTCATAATTAAATCTCTTGCATTTCGTTCATGATCTATTAGCTGATTTACTACACTTTCCAGATCGCCTACAATATCTTGCTCCGATTTTCCTAATGTGATTTGATTAGAAATTTGGAAAATATTCCCTAGCGCTTCACTGCCCTCACCATAAATTCCTCGAACAACTAGCCCCAACTGGTTAATAGCTGGCATCATTCGATTTATTTGTCCTGTGAGAGCAAGTGCTGGTAAATGCATCATAACAGAAGCACGCATCCCTGTACCAACGTTGGTTGGACAGGTTGTTAAATACCCTTTATTTTCATCAAAAGCATAATTTACCTTTTCTTCTAACCAATCATCTATTTCAAATGCTTTATCTAAAGCATGACGTAACTGTAAACCAGGAAAATAAAGCTGGATACGAAGATGATCCTCTTCATTTACCATAATAGATACTTGTTCATTTTCAGAGATTATTACTGCCGATTCATTCGTATGTTTAGCAAGATTAGGGCTTATTAAGTGCTTTTCTACTAAAACTCGCTTTTCAATAGCAGTTAATTCTCTAATAGGGATAAATTCAAAATTATGATAACTATTAAATGACTTGTTTGCATATTCTTTTTCAATAAGTTTCCTTACTTCTGCCAGTTTCTCCTCTTCAGCAATAATAGGATAAGGTATACTTGCTATATTTCTTGCTAGGCGAATGCGGCTACTCATTACAATATCACTACTCGGCCCTTCTTCACGCATCCAAGGGCTAATAGCATCATTCATAAAATGTTCGAGTGTCATGCATTATCACCTGCTTCTTTATCTCTTATATTAGCTTCAAGCTCCTTTATTTGATCCCTTACTTTAGCTGCCTCTTCAAATGCTTCATTTTCTATCAATTGCTGTAATTGACTCTTGTAATGGTTCAACTGACGTTTCATTTGTATATCATTACCTGCACGTTTAGGTATTTTTCCATAATGTTTTGTATTACCAGCATGAACACGTCTTAATATTGGATCTAATTTATCCGAAAATGTTTCATAACAAGTAGCACATCCAAACTTGCCAACTTGCTTAAATTGAGCAAATGTCATTTTACATTGTGGGCATTGCAGATCTTTCACTTTCTGCAAAGTTGGATTATCTATTTTCGACGTATCAAAATTAAAAAGACCTGATAATAAATTATGAAGAGAATAAGCTTCTTCCTCTGGATACGTCACATAACCTTTTTCTTTTGCACATACATTACATACACTTATTTCCGTCTTTTTACCATTAATAACTTGTGTAAAATGCAGTGTCGCTGGACGTTTATGACATTCTTGGCATTCCACTGTTTCTTCCCCCTTTACAACTACTGGTATTAGAAAACTTGGCATCCGCCAAGCCTTTCGGTGGATGGCTTAGTTGCACTTATGCAGACGGGAAAGATTTTATACTTTCCTACCTGCCAAGGTAATTCCCTTTGTATAGTAAATTTAAACTAAAAATACTTTAGTTGTGATAACATAGCGGTTAAGATTCTGGAACGTATTTCATCTCTTAACGGAAGGTTAAATGCTAAAGTGGTACGTTCCATGGCACTTAGCATAATTTTCGCCTCTCGTTCCGTTATAATTTCCTCTTCTAAGAGTCGATCTAGTATGTCAGTAGCCGATCGTTGGGATATAGTTGGATTAGCCATTTCAATAATCTCATCAATTAATGTAGATTTATCCTTATGCCTCACTCGCATAATACGAATGTATCCTCCACCACCACGTTTACTCTCTACAATGTAACCTTTTTCTAACGTAAAACGAGTATTAATAACATAATTAATTTGTGATGGAACACACTGGAAGCGATTGGCGACTTCACTTCTCTTTATTTCAATTGCATTTTGGCCTTTCATTTGAAAAACAGTTTTTAAATATTGCTCAATGATATCTGAGATATTACTCATCAGATCCATCCCCTCTTGCACGTTGTTAATGTCAGTATTTTCAATGCATTTGACTTTGACTATCTTTGACTATACTCTTATTATACGCCAACATTTTTGAGATGCAAATACCTTTTATATATTTTAGACAAAATTATTGAAAACAAAACCTTACACCTAATTATACGTGTAAGATTTTTAGAATCAAAAGCGGAAACTCCCTTACAGCACGTGTTCAAAAGGAAGGATAAGAGTCGGCTAAGAACTAACGTACTATTGAAACGCTACCCAACACAGGGGTATGTCGACGACGTTACCGCAAAGATTGTTTTAGTCGGCCCTCCTTTAATTCGGTTCTAGTGCGTCGGGAGTCGAGACAGCGAATTCCCCGGTACAGTTAATACGTGAGGAATGGAAAAGCGAGCTAAGGGAGGACACACTAAAGCTGGACGTGACTTTTCTTAAAAAAATATAATAAGCTAAATTAAAGCTTAATTATGATATGTTTCGTACCCCTGTTAATCTTGATAATTCATCATAAAGTTTTATTTTATCGATTCTTTTGTTCCTTTCAACTTTAATTTGAACATTTCTCATTCTTTTCTCAATATTAGTAATTTCAATAGAAAGAATTTTTACATCAAATTGTTCAAATAAATTTACTAATAAACTCAGATTCGTATTATGGTCAATAGTAATATTTACGGAAGAAAAGGAACGCCTGCTTTGAAATAACTTTTCAAAGTTATTCAGGAATACTAAGCTAATTAATATAATTAATGTAGCTAATATAGCCGCACCATACATACCTAATCCAACAACTAATCCTAAACCTGCCACTGTCCAAATAGACGCTGCCGTAGTTAAACCTCTTATTGTTCCACCGTAAACGATAATCGTACCTGCCCCTAAAAATCCGATACCACTAATTACATATGAAGGTATTCGTGCAGGGTCGAAACGTATATTACCATAAGTATCAATTAATGATGAAAAACCATAGAGCGACATTAACATCATTAAACAAGAACCAACACCTACTAAAATATGAGTACGGAAGCCAGCAGAATGATTATTCATTTCTCTTTCAAAGCCAATAAGTCCTGATAGAAGAAGTGCAATTAGTAAGCGAATTGCTATAACATAAAAGTCCTCTCCTAATATTTGATTTACGTAAACTATAGGAAATCCCCCTATCTAAAAGATATAATAACAAAACAACTCTAAAGATAGAGTGGTATTAAAATTTATGTGTCAATCCTTAATTTTATGCTGTCTTATTATAATTAGGTTCCCTGTTATCGACTTAGTATAAAGAAGACTTCCATCAGTGGAGGTTTTCCTTCATCCCCACTAATGGTTAGTCGCACTTATCAGACCTTTACACGCAGTTGATCTCCCACCTGCCTTCTTTGTTCCCAGAAATTTGAGGAGAAAGGCTTACTACCCGTTTAAATGGGATAAATTCCTTTCCTGTTACCAGAGCGTTAATACAATACTAAATATTTTTTTAATACTGTGGTGAAACCCTTTTTATGTATCGCTGGGCGCTGGAGCCGGACGTGGCCTATTCTGAATAATTATCCACATGCAGCAAATTTTATAATTTCCTAAACAAAAAAACATCTAGGTTGATTGTCCTAGATGTTTTTTATTTGCCTGGCGGCGTCCTACTCTCGCAGGGGGAACCCCCAACTACCATCGGCGCTGGAGAGCTTAACTTCTGTGTTCGGTATGGGAACAGGTGTGACCTCTCCGCCATCGCTACCAGACATTCATATTAAATTAAGGATTTATACCTTAAAAACTAAATAAGAGTAAATCAAGACATCAAAAGAATTTAGTTAAGTCCTCGATCGATTAGTATTTGTCAGCTCCACGTGTCGCCACGCTTCCACCTCAAACCTATTAACCTCATCGTCTCTGAGGGATCTTACTCATTTAAAATGATGGGAAGTCTCATCTTGAGGGGGGCTTCATGCTTAGATGCTTTCAGCACTTATCCTTTCCATACGTAGCTACCCAGCTATGCTCCTGGCGGAACAACTGGTACACCAGCGGTATGTCCATCCCGGTCCTCTCGTACTAAGGACAGCTCCTCTCAAACTTCCAACGCCCACGACGGATAGGGACCGAACTGTCTCACGACGTTCTGAACCCAGCTCGCGTACCGCTTTAATGGGCGAACAGCCCAACCCTTGGGACCGACTACAGCCCCAGGATGCGATGAGCCGACATCGAGGTGCCAAACCTCCCCGTCGATGTGAACTCTTGGGGGAGATAAGCCTGTTATCCCCGGGGTAGCTTTTATCCGTTGAGCGATGGCCCTTCCATGCGGAACCACCGGATCACTAAGCCCGACTTTCGTCCCTGCTCGACTTGTAGGTCTCGCAGTCAAGCTCCCTTCTGCCTTTACACTCTGCGAATGATTTCCAACCATTCTGAGGGAACCTTTGGGCGCCTCCGTTACCTTTTGGGAGGCGACCGCCCCAGTCAAACTGCCCGCCTGACACTGTCTCCGAACCGGATCACGGTCCTGGGTTAGAAGGTCCATACAGCCAGGGTGGTATCCCACGGATGCCTCCACGTAAGCTGGCGCTCACGTTTCTAAGGCTCCCACCTATCCTGTACAAGCTGCACAGACATTCAATATCAGGCTACAGTAAAGCTCCACGGGGTCTTTCCGTCCTGTCGCGGGTAATGCGCATCTTCACGCATCGTATAATTTCACCGGGTCTCTCGTTGAGACAGTGCCCAAGTCGTTGCACCTTTCGTGCGGGTCGGAACTTACCCGACAAGGAATTTCGCTACCTTAGGACCGTTATAGTTACGGCCGCCGTTTACTGGGGCTTCGGTTCTAAGCTTCGGGCAAAAGCCCTAACTCTTCCCCTTAACCTTCCAGCACCGGGCAGGTGTCAGCCCCTATACTTCGCCTTTCGGCTTCGCAGAGACCTGTGTTTTTGCTAAACAGTCGCTTGGGCCTATTCACTGCGGCTCTACTCCGTAGAGCACCCCTTCTCCCTAAGTTACGGGGTCATTTTGCCGAGTTCCTTAACGAGAGTTCTCCCGCTCACCTTAGGATTCTCTCCTCGCCTACCTGTGTCGGTTTGCGGTACGGGCACCTGTGACCTTGCTAGAGGCTTTTCTCGGCAGTGTGAAATCAGGAACTTCGGCCAGAAGGCCTCCCCATCACAGCTTGAAATGGCCAGGCGGATTTGCCTACCTGACTTTCTCACTGCTTGGGCGCACACATCCATCCGTGCGCATTCCTTATCCTACTGCGTCCCCCCATCGCTCAAACGGTCATGAGGTGGTACAGGAATATCTGCCTGTTGTCCATCGCCTACGCCTTTCGGCCTCGGCTTAGGTCCCGACTAACCCTGAGAGGACGAGCCTTCCTCAGGAAACCTTAGGCATTCGGTGAAAGAGATTCTCACTCTTTTTTCGCTACTCATACCGGCATTCTCACTTCTAAGCGCTCCACCAGTCCTCACGGTCTGACTTCACAGCACTTAGAACGCTCTCCTACCATTGTTCGTAAGAACAATCCACAGCTTCGGTGATACGTTTAGCCCCGGTACATTTTCGGCGCAGAGTCACTCGACCAGTGAGCTATTACGCACTCTTTAAATGGTGGCTGCTTCTAAGCCAACATCCTGGTTGTCTAAGCAACTCCACATCCTTTTCCACTTAACGTATACTTTGGGACCTTAGCTGGTGGTCTGGGCTGTTTCCCTTTCGACTATGAACCTTATCACCCATAGTCTGACTCCCAAGTTTAAGTATCTGGCATTCGGAGTTTGACTGAATTCGGTAACCCGATGAGGGCCCCTAGTCCAATCAGTGCTCTACCTCCAGTACTCATCATCTTGAGGCTAGCCCTAAAGCTATTTCGGAGAGAACCAGCTATCTCCGTGTTCGATTGGCATTTCACCCCTACCCACACCTCATCCCCGCATTTTTCAACATACGTGGGTTCGGGCCTCCAGTCAGTGTTACCTGACCTTCACCCTGGACATGGGTAGATCACACGGTTTCGGGTCTACGACCGCATACTAAATCGCCCTATTCAGACTCGCTTTCGCTACGGCTCCGTGTCTTCCACTTAACCT
>NZ_JAHHXM010000013.1 GCF_019037185.1 Oceanobacillus caeni | reverse complement strand
CCCCCTTAAAGATTTTCTTAAGGAGATTATTACATAGCCCAATTAATATTAGAAGGTGGTCTATATTTGACGCTTACCCAACTCCGAAATCGGTAAAGTTTATTTTAACGGAAATGGCGTCGGAATCGGTAATGTTTATTTTAATTAGGAATTGTTTATTTTAGTTAGACAACTTCTGTACCATAAGAATAATCATCTGCTAAAACCCCACCCCTCCAACCCGCATTCCACCGTTCGAGTCATAATAAAGTTTTGCTACGGAACCCCTATTTTCACACTTTCTTGGTTCAAAAATGACCGTTTTTCCGGCCTTTTTCGGCTGTTTTTTCATGGTTTTTTCGAAGTTGGAATAAAGTTTTGGGAATGGAATGAAGAAAAATAATGGAAAAAAGAGATCAAGAGAAAAGAGAAAAGTATTGAATGAGTATTGATTTATTATTGAATTGGATATTGGATAAACCCAGTAATGACAGGATTTAGGAACATAACTGTATTGAAATGATATTGAAAAAGGCATGAAAAAACTCGGGCTCCTGTTGAGGAAAGCCCGAATTTTTAATGAGTTTGATATTGAAAAAGCAAATGTTTATTATTACGGATATGGTGGTGAAGTTAGCAAGAGTTTATTATGACAGTCAGGTGTTTATTCGAGATCTACATAGTAGAAAGAAGAATTTTAGAAATAAGAAATAGATTTACTCCTTAAATTACTTTCTTTAACCTATGCAATACTTCCACCATGCATCGAGAATATATAGAAATCTCCATGATCGGTTAATGTCCATCCATCGAAGTAGGAACTGGCATGAAATACGTCCAAAAAGATATTGTCAAATTGAATAATCAGAAGGGGACAAGCCGAATATCTTCAACCTTTTTACCAACCAATAGTTCTTTAACCGATTTCCATTCACTTTGGTTAGATTGAATATCTGTTTCTCCTAACAATATTCCACCTGTATTTCGAATTCGCCAAGGGCACTCAATAACAATTGCCCCTTTTTCCAACTGAATAATGAAGTGAACTTCTGAATCAATGGCAGTAACTTTTTGTCCAATCAGTTCCTTAAACTTGATATCACTTATTTTTGTATGCCATAGATTACGTGCATGAGCAACAATCTTTTTATTGATCTTATCCAGGGTATAGCCGTAATAGTTATCTCCATACTGAAAATTATCTATGGCATCACTGATTTCCTGCCAGTTCATCTGTCCCTCCAATAAGTCATGTTCGATTGTACAGTCATAAATCTCTTTTACTAACAACATGGCATTTTCTACAGGTAATAACAGTTGAGAATGAAGGTATTTTATATGATATTCTACACATTGTTCTTTCGATGGTTCTTCCCATTGAATGATTTTCATTGCATCGTCAAACATCTTTTCCACTTCAAATAAATTTAATTTCTCCCGCTTATCCATACTCGCTAACTTCTTAATTTCAAGTACATCAAAGTGCAAGTGGTGATGTGCCCACTCCACGTAATCTGAGGGCTGTACAGTTTTTATGTATCTTTTATAATATAATTCTAATAGTTCTATCGGAATCTCCCTCTATCCCCGTATAATATGTTGTAAAGTGCAATTCTAAGGCTTTAAATTAATAGGTTTTTTATTTAAAGATCATATCATAATTACTCATTTAAGTTTATACCTATATTTTTAAATTGCTTTTCTAAATGCTCCCGCTCCACTTTCCCATTTTCTTGATATTCAGAGGGATAATATTCAATTATAAAAACAGGTGCACCAAAACTGAACCAAATATTTCGGTAAATATTATGTGCATCTTTTACTGTTAAAAATTCTCCATTTTCCGATTCAACATCATCATCTACGGCAAATTGAAATTGACAGCACATACATATTTCATAAGAGCCGCCCTCTAATTTTTCTTCATTATTATATGCTGGTTCGTCCAGTCCTTTATAACCACAAACAGGGCAAATGTATTTCATATCTCAGACTTCCTGCCTCAATATTAACATCAAAATATCCACTTGCTTGTTATGAATTCATCCATATTAAATCCATATTTCTTTAGTAATTCTCTATCTAATTCAAGTAGGAATAAATCTACTGCTTCAATAATTCTATCCAGATCTAACAACTCCTTAGATTCATACAATTGCCAAATTGAATATATTGTCCAGTAGTTTTCCTCTATTTTATTAAACGCTAAAATAGGACCTTCTCTTTCATCATGTTCAATGGTATAGTAATGAAAATCCTCTTCCTGCCTCCAGTTTTTTAATGCCATTCCAAACTCAAGCAGGGCTAGCGAAGGTTCTAAGAAGAAACAATGATCATTTAAAAATACCTCTAACCTACCTTGTATATCAACTAATAGCTTACCGCTTCTCTTTTTAATAAGTTTTGGTTCAATAAAACTCGATGAATCTAATTCAAATTTCAACTTTAACGTATTCAAAATTCACTCACCTCTCCAGTTAAATAAAAAGAATAATCAATCTTCCAGGTTAGTTAATCCATTTAGAAATGATCAAAGTCTGGAGCTATCTCAGTAATTTCTTCTCCATCATGATCAATGAGAATAATGGGTGGATTTTCATCTGTATATCTATAATCAAAAGCAATCCATGTATGACCGTCTCCTGAAATAAGAACTACCTTCTTCGGTAATCCCCACTAATCAATTAAATATTCACTTTCCTGAATACTCTCTTCTCCACCAATGCCTCTAATATAATCTACATTAATATGATCATCTGCCCACAATGTTGGGAAATTTGTTGGAAACGAATCGTAGATGATGTACCCACCATTCTGCTCTTTCAAAAGACTTATGTAACCTTCAGGTAATTTAACTTTTAATTCCTCTTCCGCTTTTTTCACATCTTTATTCGTAATTGGCATAGAACCATATTCGTCATCGACTTGCCAGATACTCCTTTTTCAAGTGAGTTCCTTCTTTCTGTTTTGTTTTCTCCTTGCTTTTTCGTATCTTTCATCAAATTCGTCTATAAATAAACCCTTTAATAAGGAGTATTAAACTTTTCAACGAATAAACCAGACTTTGTAGCAGCGTCTATTGCTTTTTTACAATCTCTACTTGCTCCAATATACATATAATAATCTTCTCCAAAATGTACAAAGAACTGCTTTTTAAACTCTAATTTGCACCAAATCGCATTACGTAACGTTAACTTGGCTAGTTCTTGAATCTCTTGAATAGTTACCAACTTTCCGATCCAAATCTTTGATAGGAATTCTTTAGCTTGTTGATTTCTAACCTCGTCAGACCATTGTTCTAAGGCATTAATATAAATTCTATCTAAGCCTATTTCATCCATAAATGAACGAATAGCGTTTATGTAATTTTGCTCTGTTTTTAGATATTCCTCTATACTAACCTTTGTTCCGACATCCGAAAAGTCAGTCCATTCTTCATGATCCAGATAATTGCCTTCAACATCCCTTTTTAAGGGATTATATTTTGTTACTCTCCATGAATACAATAATCACTCTCTCCTTCGTACAGAACATTTCAAATGTTACTTAAAGCGTTGATCTATCTCTTCACGACAATATTCATCAATCCAATCAGTATATTTCTCATATATAGGGCGTATCGTTTCCAAATCACTTGCAATAACTTCACACCCTCTATCATCATAGATGTAAAAAAGAACATTTCTCGTTGCATTTATAAAAAATACATCTGGCTCATATAAGTTATATGGATTATGTATTCTTGGTTTTGCTGATGGAAAATCTTGATTACAAATTGCTTTTATTAGCGTTGTATAACGAATATCTTGTTTGTGGCATTGTAGTGAGAATTGGGATGTGCACTTCACCTCAACCTCTTCTTCATCATCAAACATATAGGGCAGTGTTTCTTGTGTTAACCGTACACGGACATCTTTACTTTTAATATAATGAAGATAGACCTTTAACTTCCTTCTACTTCTTGTATTATATTCTCTATACCGATACACATTCGTTACCAAAAAGATTTGGTCATCGTCAGAGAATAAATTATTAAAAAGTGTAATGGCTTGATCATAGACTGTATTAAAATAATCAGGATTTAGCTCATCTGTATTCTCTTTCAATTGATATAATCCTTTAGCTAATTCAAAATGGATACCTTTATCCCATTGAGAATAAAGACTTGGCTTCAAAACAAGTCCAGGGAAGGTAGTGTGTATATATTCTTTTAATTTCACCCTTAATTGTCTCCTTCTATGGCAATCTGTTTAGGATAGATAATATTTAATCATCAGGCTTTTCGCTTAATACCCAAGGAATACAGGCTTCGAAATCTAATTGTAAAATAGGTTGTTGCAACTCGTCGTGAACTAACGATACCTCTTTCTTGAATCCAAATGTAAAATTATTAATTCCTGCTGTGTTCGTATCATTCCATTCAGAATCTGTACAAAACTCTCCCTCTACTAATCTACCAACTAAATGATAACTCCCAATATATAAACCTAAACCATCTTCCAGTTCTCCAAACTCAGATAAATGGCTTGGTTTGGAAGGATTAATTCCTAACGTAGTAAATACTTCTATGATGGATGGAGCTACATACTTAACCGCCTCCATATAATTTTCACAGTATAAACAATGGCACAGTTCTATATCTTTTTCATAGAATTCTTTTGTTTTACCTACATCAACTTCTATTAACCAATTCAACAGCCTAATTTGTTTCATTCTGTTTCCTCACACGAAGTTTTATCCTTATTTCGATATAAATATAATACTTCATCAACCCATTTTTGGAACATGACATATGCTTCCTCATCCGTATTTACAGTGCATATATAACCACCCTTAAACTTATCGTAATAATATCCCTTATTAACAAACAGCTCTTGCCGTTCACAATCCGATTTAAAATCGTCAAAGAATAGATCCATGGAGCCATCTTGCCTTACCCATGCTATTCCCTCAATTAATGGATTGAGTTCATCCTTCCAGTTTCCTACATGTAAATGATTTCCAGTATAGTTTTCCGAATCAAAATACATTTGCTTATTCATGCAATCCGCTCCAATTCGTATATTATAAAAAGCCATTTTGTACTTTTGCATAGAATCTCGCACTGGTAGATGGTATGAATTTTATATTGTAGTTTATTCCTATTTCCTGCTTTACCTTTTCTGTTAAATTGAGCCCAATTCGATTAAATTTATCTTCCAGCTTGATCCCGTTAGGAAGCAATTTATCTCGTTCCCAATCTAACCAGTTCCCATGCTTTACTGCCCAAGACGATAATTCCTCTTGTAAACTAGCTGAAATCGGAACATCTCCTATGTCAAGATTACATCCACATCTATTGCACCAAATTGGATCTGCCCCAACATCTCCTTCAATTTTTAAATCATTTGTATCACCGCTAGCACAACAACAGTTCAAGGATGACAACCTCCATTTTTAATTAAAAGTGGATACTCCCTTAATCGTCAACAAATGCCCTTTGCTACTTCAATAAAAAGTTGTTCCAAATTGTTTCATCAACCATAAAGTACCCCTCGTGTGAACACCCAGCCAATATACATTGATCATCTTGATAAAACATGAGGTCTTCTGGCAGTTCCAAACCATTCCAGCCAAAAAGGGAATGACTGCGTTCTTTTAAAAATTCTCTTGTCGCATTATTGAGTTGAAAACAATAAACATATGCTGTTCCTTCGCCAAGTCTGGTAGTTTCCCATTCTCGTTGAATTTTCCTTTTAATCAGATGTTCTTCAATCTGCTATCAATATATCAACATAAGCTAGACGTTCTTCTTCAATCTCCATCATTTGTCTATTTTCAACAAAAGCAAAACGATTGCAATGTTTCGATAATAAGTCTATCAATTGTTTATAGCGTTTCCCCTTAACATTCTCCGAAACGTCCAGCATTTCCATTCCTTCCTAGCAATACTAATCGCTTTCATTTCTATTTAGCTTCAAACTATAAAAACATCTTGACCTCAGATCACCTTCTAGTTCAAATACTCCAGAATTAATTAACTTCCTTATTCGATATTCGAGAAAAGCATCCCCTAAATATTGATCCAGATGCCCTAGCACTTCTCCAATTACTCTAGCTACACTTATAAATTCATTTTGTTTACCGAACAGCCTTTTTGCCTTTTTCACAATAAAATCATCATAGTAATCTTCAGTGATACTTTGAAGCCTCCCATTCCGCCATACTCTTAACGTTTCATGACTTTCACCAAGAGAAAGCCATTCCCTTTCTAACTCTTCTCGATCATGGTCCGTAATTAATGTTAAAAACTGACCAAAATCCTGTTCATAAATAAATTGCAACTTCTCGGAAGGTATTTCACCTGTATGAAGTACCTTGTATTTTACCTTTTTTACCTGAAAAAGCTCTTTATATGCTGCTGTCGTATTAATCACCGTAATATCAATGTTTTTCTCCTTTAAAAGATGTACAATATACCGCATTCCTGTTTGTTCATGAGCGTTATCAGAAACCCAAATAGTCACATGCTCGCCATCAGGTATAAGGTTAATTTGATTCATTACCATTTCGAAACGTTCCCTGTAACCATTGTATTCAAAGAACTTATCGCTCATGGATTGTTTCATCCACTCATCTCTTGATTTTACGCCAATCTCTTCACTTAACTTCCAGACTGGGCCTACCGAAAATATATCATTAAAGAAAATTATCCTTTCCTTCTTATCAAGACCCATCTTTTTTAAAGCAAACTGCAAACTACCTGAAGCTGATGCACTTGATAGAATATGTATCATCCTTTTTACTCCTCTGTTTGTTCCATTTCATAAAAACTGGTACTTTCTTAATCGTCAACAATTGTCCTTCTGATAGCAATATTTGTTTTGGGTCACTAATCTCATGTAACAATATTTTTGATTTTTCCCGTACCTTCATTTCAACTTTGTTCGAATTTAATAAATTAGCTATTTGTACAGTACAGACTTTATATGAAGCAGTATGGTTACGAATATACTGTAATAGTTCACGTAACTCCCATTCTTTTTCAATTCCATTCATTATTTCTAATTGAACTGGATAATCGAAACCCGGAATAATATCATCCGCCACTGTTAAATCTAGTGTTCCAGTACCTAATCCCATTTTTTGATCTGATGCTAAATAATAGTAATACGTCATTTTATAACCCTCATTTATGTTGATAATTAATTGCTATCCTAGTAGATTTCATCACTCTGTAATTTAATAATAACCTCTAATACGGTATTGTCTATATGATAGTTTCAGTTTCAATTCCCGTATACAACATATAGTGGTTACAACACCCTAACTCAGTAATTTGAGAGAATGACTGATACTTGAATAAAAAACAAAGAGCTTAATAGAGGAAAGAAAATGGTTGAGATAAGAGATAAAGAATAAAGAGGAAAATATTGAAAAGATATTGATTTGTAATTGAGTGCGATATTGGATAAACCGAATAAGAGCAAGGATTAATGTACAACCATAATAAACCCCTGCTTTTTTCCGCCCCTCCAACCCGCATTCCACCGTTTGAGTTATAATAAAGTTTTGCTACGGAACCCCTATTTTCACACTTTCTCGGTTCAAAAATGACCGTTTTTCGGGCCTTTTTCGGCTATTTTTCATGGTTTTTTCGAAGTTGGAATAAAGTTCTGCCATAATAGAGGGAAGAAAAAGAACTCTTTTCTCCCCCATTCATTCATCTATTATCCGAGTAATTGTTGAGTTTTAGATTGAAAAAGCAAATGTTTATTCTTACAGAATTGTGGTGAAGTTAGCAAGAGTTTATTTTGACAGTCAGGTGTTTATTTTAGTTATACACTTCCTCTCCAACCAACAAACTGCTTCGATATGGCTCGAGAGGACAGAATGAATGTCATTTGAGCGTATCCGTTCTCGGAAACATATCCACTACGTTTTTGGCACTATCGGTAGGCGGGAACATATCGACCTTCAACTATCACACCATTAAATGTGTTTAGTTAATAATATCGCCTTTGTTTTTAGCTAAATTTTCATGCCATTCTCGTCGCTTAGTAGCTGTCGGTTTCGTCCACTCTGTTTCTTCACCAATAATTTTTAAAGGTTCTTGTGAGCGATAAGAACGCGTTAAGTTACCAGGGAACTTTTTGTCAGTAACATTTGGGTCGTTTTCAAATTCACCTGTAGGTTCTACTATATAAACGCGTTCTTTTCCTTTTGCTAATGCTGCTGCAAGACCTGCCCCATTGACATTAGCAGTGAAATAAATATGGTTCATTTTAAGCCCAGGTTTGTAATTTGAATTTCCACCCGCTATCAGAAAATCACCAACTTTCAAATCTGCCTTTGTCCCATGGTAAAATGGGCCTTTATCTGTTAGTGCACCATTATATGATTTGGCCAATTCATAATTTCTAGTTGCCTGTTCAGAATCACCCAACTCCTCATAACAGTTGGCAATGTTTATATACAACGTGGAGTAAGCACTCTTAACGTTATCATCATCTATATTTTGTGCACACTGTAAGGATGTTTCCATCCATTTTAATTTATCTGTAATATTTTCTTGTATACGAGCTAAATGATAAGCTGCGATAAATCTTTCATAGTCATCCGTTGCTTCGTGCCATGCTTTATGAAACATCGCAATCGCACCCTCACTGTTTCCACAGTCCTCCAATCCCATCCTACTCATGCAGATTTTAATAATAACGTTATTTGGATCAAATTTTTTATTCATCTAATCTTACCTCCAAATTAATTGAATGTTATGATGAGTATATCCAGAACTTCAACTGCTCAAGATCTTCTCCATTGGCTTGCCTTTTGCCAATTCGTCGATTAATGAAGCAGACCAAAATAATCACTATCCCAAATCCCCCAACAAATCTCACTAATATACTATCGAAGTATAGCAGTTGAAATTCAGAACGAACAGTCTATATTTGCAATTTTGTATATGTTATAATTAAAGTGAGGAAGAGTATATTATCAGTGAAGTTAAGCTTTTATTGTTTCGGGGGTGCCTAGCACAACCCGAAATTAGCTACGCCAAACATTCACCAATCGTACCGTTTACGAAAAGGGCACTCTTAATAGGAGCGCCCTTTTCGTAAACATTAATGTAATTAATAGTCTTTTTTCTTTACTGGAATCCAAATTTCGCTTCTATACTTAGGATTCCCAGTGTCTGGACTCTCACTCCATAAAATTTCAGGACCTTCAACCGCCTCGTATCCTGATGATGGAAACCACTCTGAATATATCCTACCCCACACATTTTGAAGTGTTTCCGGGAATGGTCCAATCGATTCAAATACAGCCCAAGTACTAGCATCAATTTTTAATACATCAAATTCTGCTGTTTCATCACTTGAAGTTGCTACACCGATGTAATGATCTAGTTCTCCTCTTTCTTCCATTCTTCCTTCCGAGAAATTAGTGGAAGCACTAATAATACCTGTTGGTTCTACATTTGAAATTGCTTTTAATTGTTTAATAACATCCGTGGTTAAAAGTTCAGTCATTTTTGCAATCTCTGGATTGACACCTTTAAAAATAATTGGAACTCTCTTCTTAAATCCTACTAACTTAAAAGGTCCTTTCTCAACAATACGATAGTTCATTTCGCATCCTCCTTTAATTGATAATTGAAAGGTCATTCGAGGATAAGCTTTTAATTGTGTATTCTCACTCCTTGCCTCAGAAGGGAGAATGCCATGCAGGGAATGAAAAGCACGGGAAAATGAATCAGCCGAATTATAGCCATATTTGACGGCTACATCAATTATTCTCAAATCCCTATCTTTCAGATCAAGTGCAGCCAACGTCAGTCTTCTTCTCCGAATATATTCTGATAAACTTATGCCTGCTAAAAAAGAAAACATCCGCTTGAAATGATACTCTGAACAATAAGCAATTTTAGATACTTCACTATAATCAATTTCCTCTGTTAAGTGCTCTTCAATATATGCCAATGCATTATTCATACTTCTTAAAGAATCCATCAAACAACCTCCTTTCATCATCAATATTATCAGAGGATGCATTTACCCATCCGACAATCTGTGCACAATGTAGTCGACTCACCTTATTCGGGAAACCCTTTAGTTTACATTTGTTTATTCATTAATTGCTCTAACCCTGCTTCGGATGTTAACATTTCAAGATTATTAAATATTTCCTCTTCGCTCCAATTCCACCATTGAAGCTTTAGCAAGAATTCAATCTTTTCGTCACTAAAGCGTTTTTTGATAAACTTAGCTGGATTCCCACCATATATTGAATAGGGTTCAACACTTTTTACTACTGTTGAGTTAGCAGCAATAATCGCACCATCTCCAATTTTAACACCTGGCATTATGGTTACATTTTGACCTATCCACACATCATTGCCAATCACTGTGTCACCCTTAAAAGGAAGTTGTTCTATTGTAGGAGTCACTTTTTCCCATCCACAGCCAAAGATATTAAAGGGATAGGTTGTAATTCCATCCATTCTATGATTTGCACCATTCATGATAAACTTAACACCCGCTGCAATTGCACAGAACTTGCCTATAATGAGTTTATCTCCAAGAAATTCGTAGTGGTGCTCTATATTATCATAAAATTTCTCAGGAGATTTATTATTGTCGCTGTAATAAGTGTATTCACCAATCTCAACATTTGGTCTTTTAGGTAGATTACTTATATAGCAAACCGTCTTTATATTTTCATTCGGATAAAGCTTTTTCTTATCTGGCCCCGTCATTGAATATGGGCTCCTTTCAGGTATTCAACCTCATTTACTAGTCTTTGAAGAATCTCTATTCCTTTTCTTGTACAATCTACATTAGTTGATATTAAGGAAATAACCTTATCGACCCTTTCCTTGTAATCGCTTGGCTTGATCTTAAAATCCTCGATCATCTTAACAGCCTTTTTTTCATTTATACAGTATTCTTTATTTACTGCAAATAAGACTTGATTAAGGGAAGATATGCTTCGAAAGCAATGCCCGCAAACATAGGATACATCGTCTTTATCTATATTGTTCTCAGCAAACATTAAAGAGAAACCTGCCTCAAACATAAAAAATTCAGTTAATCCTTTCTGCAAAGCGGTTGGATAACGTTCTGCTTGCTTTTTAAACTCATAAAAGTTTTCATCATTAGCATATAGTATTTTGCTAATCGCTAATTCTCCTCGATACATAGCACTTATATATCCATGGGGATGCCCCGTCTGATAATTAGCAGTAGCAATTCCTTGCTCCGTATCTTTGATTATTTGTACCACCCGTTTAATATCACGTAAAATTAAGTCCACATGATATCCGTTTATGACTAACCATCCGCCGCCATTAATCCAATCACCCCATGCTCCGGGAGGTACAATAAGGTTGCTTCTATTCTCATCATCCAACTCTGTAGCAAGTTGATTAATTACTGTAATGTCAAATAACTCTGAATTGTAATAGATTCCGAAATCTATATCAGAATCCTCTGTATGGGTGCCTCTTGCACGAGAACCCCCTAATACGATGCCTTCTATATAAGGCAAAGAGGATAATTTTTCTGTCACTGATTGAATAATATTATCTATCATACTGAATCACTCCTTTCAATATCAAAAGCTATATCTCATGTTGAGAAACACCTTTTTTGCCATATGTTCCTTATGCTTTACGTATATTTATATGGAAAGGGGGCCTTCAGAATTCATCTTGAAGGCCTTATTTTCCCTGATTAGTGATCTAAACTACTTAGCGCTTAGATAAAATCCATAATCTTTTTCACTGCCCTACTTACGATCTGTCAAATAAGAAAAGTAAAATAATTATCGGACTAAGTTTAATTTCTTATCTTTGATTTCATAAATCACATTAGCCACATTATCAAGTAGCCGATTGTCATGGGTGATAAATACTATAGTTCCGGCATACTCCTTCATTAGTATTTCCAAAGCCTCTAAGCTTGGTATGTCAAGGAAGTTGCTCGGTTCATCCATTAGTAAGATGTTATATCTACCCATAAGCATTTTAGCTAGCAATAATTTAATAATTTCTCCGCCGCTTAAAACAGATAAGCTTTTTCCAATATCATTCTGTTTCACCCCCATGGATGCTAGCACTGAACGAATTTCCGATACATTGTAATCACAATCCTCCTGCATAAACTCTAGGACATTCTGATTACTGTTGTACTTGTAACCATTTTGTGCAAAGTAACCTATTTTTGCCTTAGGTGAAATAGAAATTCCATCTTCATGGTTTAAGATCATTTGGATTAAAGTTGTTTTTCCGGTTCCATTACTACCAGTTAATGCCACTTTTGCTCCAAGCGGAATTTGAAAAGATACATTTTCAAACAATACCTTATCTCCAAATATTTTATTAATTTCCGTACCAGCAATAGGATATGGATTGTGGAGCTCCAATGCTTTACTTTGCCTGAAACGAATCCTACGAATGTCTTCTGGGGCTTCTACTTTTCCTAAGGCCGCAATCCTATGTTCTAGGGACTTAGCGGCATTATGCATCTTTTTTTCCTTACTTCCCATTGATTTTTGATGAGCTAAACGCCCTCCGCCTTCAGTACTTTTTTTCTTTGAAGCACCTTTTGCCTTTTTTTCTATTTTACGGGCCTGATTTCGCTTTTCCTCCGCAGCCCTTTCCAATCGGGCACGTTCCGCAATAAATTGTTCGTATTCTGCAGACTGGCTCTTGCGTTCTTCCTCTTTTTGGCGAAGATAATCAGAATAGTTTCCCCAATACTCAGTGATTTTGCCATCTTTCAGTTCCCATATTTTATCTACTACCTCATCAAGAAAATAGCGGTCATGGCTAATAACTAACAGTGCACCTATAAAATATTTTAGCTGTCCGATTAGAAAATCAATTCCTTCACGGTCTAAATGACTGGTAGGTTCATCCGCTAAAATACCATGAACCTGTGCCGATAAAGCTTGTGCTATTTTAAGCCTTGTTTCTTCACCGCCGCTCATGGTCTGAATATCTAATTGATTAACACCAAGCTTGCCTACAAGTCCAAAATCTTTTTCCTCTTGCAAGGTTACCTTGTCCAACTGAGGGATATAGGCAAGTTCACCTAGACGATTCATTTTACATCCTGGAGGAGTTAATTCTCCTAAAATCACCTTAAATAAAGTGCTTTTTCCTGCACCATTTGCTCCTACTAAACCAATACGGTCATAATCATATACTTCTAAATCGTCTATATCTAAAACATCGCGTCCTTTAAATTCCACACGAATGTCTTTTGCTTTTAATATCAATTCCATAACATTTTCCTCCTGTCTATAATCGCATGTTTTCATTTGCTTGTACGCAGGGAAAACCCTACGATTTAAGCAGGAAGAATTACATGAAAATTAAATACATAAATATGTCCCTCCTATGAATTTTGTTTTAAATCTAATTTTCTAATCTCGGTCATCATCGGGCAAACGATAGCAACGCCAATAATTAAAATACCTGATAGTAAAAACCAATGATTTACACCGATTCTATCAGCAAAAAACCCAGAAAGGATTAAGCCAAGCGGCATAGCGAATGACATAATACTTCCGGTCAAAGAAAATATACGTCCTAAATATTCAGGCTTAATTTTCTCCTGAAAAAGAGCTGTTTGCACACCGCTATAAAATGGCACCGAAAGCCCCATTATTGCACAGCAGACTACAAACATTACAAATCCATTTGAAGGAAGTAATCCTGCAATGGCTAAACTAGCTCCCATCATAAAAAATGAACCCGTTATTAATAGTACACGCTTTTCGTAACTTCCCAATCTTCCTAATATCAAGCCTCCTGCCAGCATACCAGAGGCAAACGCAATTTCGGTGATAGAAATATGCATCGGTGTCCCATTAAAATATTCCATACTGAATAAAGGGTATAGTGCATTAATTGGCATATAAACAAATGTATATAGTGTGCCTAAAAGTAATAAGGCAAATAATCCTTTGTTTTGTTTCAGTACGACAATTCCATCTTTCATTTCTTTTATGAAATTTGGTTTTAAACTTTGCACTTGATCGCCAAGCTTAGGAATACGTACAATTGCTACCGTAATAGACGCAATCACAGCACCCAATACATCGATGGCAATAATAGCATTTAATTCCCAAACAGAATATAACAATGCTGCAACCGCCGGACTAACAATATAGCTTATAGACTGCAAAGACTGACTATAGCCTGCACATTTCGTAAGCTGTTCTTCTGGTACTAAAAGTGGAGTAACCGCATTGAGAGCCGGGGTATGAAAAGCTGTTCCAATGCTACGGATAAACAATACTACCATAACCATCCAGATAGGTAACTCCATATACAATGCAACAATAGCTAGCACGGCCCCAGCTGCTGCGATAATTAAATCAGCACCAATCATTATCTTCTTCCTATCATGACGATCCACTAATACACCAATGGCTGGTCCAAAGACCGCATAGGGTAAAAAACCTACAAGTGAAGCCATAGACAAGACCATCGCAGATCCTGTTTTTTCTGTAAGGTAAAAAATAATCGCCATTTGCAGGATGGCACTAGTGATTAATGATACTGCCTGCCCTGCCCATATTGTATAAAACTTAAGTTTCCAATTGTTGTATTTTTCCATTTATATTATCTCCTGCATATTATTTTGCTTGAATTTCTATTTTGAATAGCATTCTAGGCAATAAAAAATGCAGGCCTAAATCCACAATGTGGCTTTTGGTCTGCATACATACAATATGGAAACATTCATAATAAAGACATAGTTAAATAAAGGTATAGTTAAATGACCTATATCCTCACCGTAACTAATGAATGCTCAATATCGTATAAATAAGCACAACAAAAAAGCCTATCATCGGGGATAGATTCTGCTTTTTTTATTGCCAGCTTATCTTAAACGCATTGAGGCTGTCATAGTTTCGGTTCCTCCTAAATTCTTATTTGTATCAGCGTATATTTTAACACAACAAGTCGTTTTAAGCAACTTTAAAATTAAAAAAATCCAATATTAACCGCCAAAGGGTGCTAGCCCCTAATTGGCGGTTAATATTCTATATCTCTTCGTCAATCTCAATCCCAGACTTGAATTCAACGGTGAGCTTATCTTCATATATCGTTACTTTCTCAATAAGTCGCCTTACTAACTGTTCATCATATTCCTCCAACTCACAGGATTGTTCATTCAAGAAATCAGTCATTTCAGCGATTCGTTGCCTTTTTCCTTCTCGCTCTGCATTTTCAACTAGTGCATTTTGCTTCAATTCACGAAGCCGATAAATTTCATCAGCCACATCTTCATAGTCATTCTTGGACTTTGCTTGGATTAGAAGCTGTTGTTGCAATTCTTCCAATTTGCCATCAATATCAACGGTGGCATTATCATTTTCTTCATTAAGTACGGTGGCTATATTTTTCTGTAACGTTGAGAGGAAGGGTTCTTTGTTAGCCAAAAGTTCGTTAATAGCCTTGACCACTGCTGTCTGTAATATTTCCTCGTTTATGGTAGAGGCCGTACATTCAGACCCTTTTTCCTCCAAACGGCTGACGCATCTCCAAACAATAGACTTGTAACCTCGGTTATTCCAGTGTACTCGTCGGTAAATATCGCCGCAATGACCGCAGTAAACAATACTCGATAAAGCATACTTGCTGCTATAGACTCTCTTTTTACCGCCTTTGCCGCCCCGAAGATTTGCTCTTCGAACCATCTCTTCTTGAACCTGCATAAAAAGGTCGCGTGGAATGATAGGCTCATGGCTGTTTTCTACATAATACTGGGGAACGATGCCGTTATTCTTGACTCGCTTTTTAGAAAGGAAATCAACCGTATATGTTTTTTGTAGAAGGGCATCACCGATGTACTTTTCATTTTGTAGTATTTTTTTCAGCGTTTCTGGCCTCCATTTTGATTTACCTGCCGCTGTTAGAATATCGTCTGCTTCTAGTCCTCTTGCTATCTGTAAAAGGCTCGCCCCCTCAAGGTACTCCCTATAAATCCGTTTAACCACCTCAGCTCCCTCTGGATCAATCACTAGCTGCTTGTTTTCATCCTTGGTGTATCCAAGGAAACGCTTGTGGTTGACCTGAACTTCACCTTGTTGATATCGATACTGAATACCTAGCTTTACGTTTTGGCTTAAGGATTGGCTTTCCTGTTGGGCAAGGGATGCCATAATGGTCAACAAGACTTCACCCTTGGAATCCATGGTGTTGATATTCTCTTTCTCGAAGAACACAGCAATGTTTTTATCCTTTAACTGACGGATGTATTTAAGGCAGTCTAACGTATTTCTGGCAAATCGGCTAATGGACTTTGTGATGATCATGTCTATTTTTCCTGCCATACACTCTTCAATCATACGGTTGAATTCTTCACGCTTTTTTGTATTTGTGCCTGTGATGCCGTCATCCGCAAAAATTCCTGCCAATTCCCATTCCTTGTTCTTCTTAATATAGTTTGTATAATGCTCGATCTGAATGTCATAGCTTGAAGCCTGCTCCTCACTATCCGTTGAAACACGACAGTAAGCGGCCACTCGTATTTTGGGTTTGCTTTCACTATTTTTATTATTTCCGATTCGTTGAATTGCCGGAATGACTGTTACATTCCTACTCACTGCCACTTTTTACACCTCGCTTTCTATCAAACTGTAGGCATATTCCGCCTGCTTGTATGGGTCGTCATATTTTTGCACTAGAGGTTTTGCTTTGAACTTTATAGGATAATAAGTTTCCGGTTCATCTTTAGGTTCCCATATCCTTCCTAGCTTTTCTGCTCGTCTTCGCTTTTCTACTTTGGCTTTTTCGAAGGTTTCCCCATCAATAATTGGAGGGTAGAATTCATCTCCAAGGTAGTGCTTATTCTGTAACATCTTTCCTGCAGTGGCATGGTAGCAGTCTATGCCAGCTTTTTTAGCGGCACCCTTCAAAGAAAGTCCTGCCAAGTACCCTGAAAATAATTCTTTTACTTTTTCTGCTGCTATATCATCTACAACAGCCTTTCCATCTTCAATTCTATATCCATAGGGTGTGTGACCCATCTAATTCACCAACCTTTCCTTCAATGTGATTCCACATTTTAATTCAAACCCAACTTTCTCTCGTGAAAAGACCATAATCTTTTCTACGTAATTTTCAAACAGCTCTTCCTCATAGGCTGTAAGCATTTTGGACTTAGTTGCAAACTTAAGCAGACGGTCAACCTCTTCAACTTTTGCAAAATTCCCATTGACGGAACGAGTAAGTTGATCCTTTTCGACAAGAAGCCTTTCTCTTTCTGCTTCCAGTGAATACTTTTCTTTATTAAACAGAGCAGGTTCCAGATATCCTTTGGCCATTAAACCCGTCAGCATCTGGCTCTACTCCATGTTGTTTTCAATCTTAGTTTCCAACTCTTCAATTCTGCGAAAACTTGCTGCATTGTTCTGGTTACGTAACCCATTCAAAAGTGGTCTTAGTATGAATTTCTGACCGAAAATTAGTTTATTCATCATCGTAACAAATGCAGTCTTTATATCTTCATCTCGAATGAACTGCATAGAACATTCCGTTATATTGCTTATATGCTTACTGCAGCACCAAGCAATGTACTTTCTTGGACCGGATGAATGAATCCGTCTTTTAAAGGTACCGCCACATTCTGAGCAGATAATTTTGCTAGAGAAAGCATATCGGTTTAGATATTTGCTGTTGCGCTTTTCGATACCTTTTTCCTTTGCTCTCTGATTGAGAACAGCATCCACAGCTTCAAAGTCTTCATGGCTGATAATTGCCTCATGATGGTTTTCTACTAGGTACATATCTTTCTCACCATAATTGGTGTGCCTATTAAAATGACTGTCAGTATAAGTCTTTTGCAAAATAACATCGCCAGTATATTTTTCATTGGTCAGAATCCCTCGAATGGTTGTAGCCGTCCAACGGCCACCTCTTTTTGATGGGATACCTTTTTGATTCAAATCATCTGCAATTTTCTGTGTACCTTTGCCCGATAATACTTCTGCAAAAATATACTTCACAACTTCAGCCTGCTTGGGGTTTACTATCATTTGACTGCCAATATTTTGATAACCATATGGCGGGTAGGAAATTTTAAAGGTTCCGTTTTGAAATCGTCTTTGAATGGCCCACTTCGAATTTTCTGAAATGGAAATTGACTCACTTTCTGCAAGCCCACTTAAAATAGAGAGCATCAATTCACTTTCCATTGAACCCGTATTAATATTTTCCTTCTCAAAATAGATATGAACCCCAAGGCCTATCAGTTTTCGAACCATCTCCAAGCAGTCTGTAGTATTTCTCGCAAATCGGCTGATGGACTTTGTAATGATTAAGTCAATTCTCCCAGTTTCACAGTCTGATAACATTCTAAGCAGGTCAGAGCGGTTTTCCTTTTTCGTGCCACTGATTCCCTCATCATAATATAGGCCTGCATATACCCATTCTGGATTCGCCTTTATGTAGGTCTCATAATGGGCCTTTTGTGCTTGCAAGCTGACTAGCTGTTCATTACTATCTGTTGAAACTCGGCTGTAGGCAACTACTCGTGTTTTTGGCTTAATAAAAGAGTTGGCTAGATTTCCTTCTATTTTCGTTATCTTTTTCATCCTCTCACCTCCTTCTTGGTAGGTCACATATTACCTCTGAAACCCTTATATATCAACGATTTCAGGGCATTATCTCAGCTAAAAAAGGGGGGGAAGTTTGTCGGTTTAATGCGTCTATTTTGTTGAATTCCACTTCAGTTATTAAGCCTTTTTCGAGCATCTTTCTCAGCAATTTTTCTGCCTGGATATAATCAAACTCACATTGTAACTGTTCCTGTGATACTCTCTTTAGTGCGGTGCTGTTTTCTATAGCCTCATCTAAGATCTTCGTAACTTTTTTATCCTCATGCTGATTCACTAGGAATCACCTCCTACCTAATAGCCGTGGGAACAGGTCGAAGTTGAGGATTTGTAGAATTTAATTAAATCAAGGCATAAAAAAAAGAGCCTGCAAGGGAAGAACCCTCACAGGCTACTTAAATTTAATAGTTTAATATTTTATTTGAGAGGCTTGATGAAATTTAAGAAATACTGTTTTTTTACCTGCTCTATTTGATTAATCATACTTAATAAATGCATCCGTAAAGCCTGCCTTCTTAGCTTTGGTAAGCTGTGCCTCAGCATTTGCTTTGTCCGAATATGCACCGATCTGCACACGGTAATATTTCTTTGTCACCGGCCCTGCTGGTTTATTTTCTGTGCTAAGTAACTTCTTCACATCCGCTCGAAAGGTGTCCATACTCTTCCCATGTTTAGGAAACCAGTGCATCACATCCCCATGGTTACTGGCAATGCCTCGTTTATAACCTTCGCTGTGACAGATGATATCCTCCTCACTAAACCCATAGAGTTTGCAAAGATATACACAAAGCTCTACAGCTTCCTTATAAACGGCAGAAAAATACGAGGCATCAGTTAGACCGTCCTCGCAGATTTCAAATCCAATATGAGTATTATTCGCCGTTCCGCCAGCATGCCAACCTCGGTGATTCCAAGGCAATGTTTGATAGGTAGCAATAGAGCCATCTGCTAATTTACCAATAAAGGCATGAAAACAAACTTGACGACCCCCAGGTTTATCTTGATTCCAATGGTTGTTGTACTGGTTCTTTCCTAACAAACCGTCATCTGGTCCAACATATCGCTTAAGCCACGGGTTGTTGGCCCCAGTTGAGTGAACCATGATACCCTTCGGTTTTATTGTTTTACCTGCTTTATAGCAGGCATTGTTCGTAAGTATTAGTTTGCGTAACTTCATTAAAATCACCTCTAATCAAATATTAATTCAATCATATTCCATCACCAGGCTTAGGCGGTTCCTTATCACGTCCATGTAGTTTCTGTAGAACCGATTTTAGGTTTTCTGGGATAGGCAGTCCAATATGTCCAGCATTCTCCAAAATGGATACTCCTTCATTACTTAGGTAGAAAAAGATTACTGCTGTTCGTAAAATGCCACTATTTTCTCCAATACTAACCAAAATTTGTGTATCGATAATATGAGCGATTCCTACCATTATAAAGATGAGCACCTTTTTGAAAATTCCCTTAGCACCGATTTCGCTACACAGTTTTTTATTCGCAATTGCACAAAGGACACCTGTCAGATAATCGATGACCACGAAGGCTACCAGTGCATAGAGAAATCCATCATAACCGCCGAGAAACCATCCGAAAAATCCACCGGCAGCGGCAAAAGTCAGCTGTATCCAATTCCAAGTCTCTTTCATTAAAAACACCTCCGTTTCGAGTATTTGTATATAGAAAAGCACCCCTGCAAATTGCAAGAGCGCTGAATTTTATCTTTATATTATTTGAATTAGGTCATGAATTTGTTGCATTACATCTGCCCTTGGTCTTCCTGTACCAATAGGTAGCCATGTGACAGGTGGTATATCGAATGCCTGGGAGGAATCAAAACTATTAACCATTATAATAATCGCATCAATAGCTTTGCGTATTTCAACGATATGAAATGGCCAATTCTTAACAGCTGTCTTTCCTGCGATGATATCCTCTTTCCAAGTTGCAGGGGACAGATTGTAATAGCTACGAATCCTGTTTATAGCAGTTCGAAGCGTCTGAATATGCGCTGCCTTTACATGTGTCACATTAGCGGTGATGATTTCAAAAGGTAATGCTAAAATCGTGAAGGTACGAACAACTTCTGTGCTTGCTGATTCGATATCACTGTCAAGACAACGGAAGGTAACCGTATGATTTCCTGCAGAAAGCGGTTCTGCTTGGTAAATTGTCTTGACCCCATTACCAAGATAGCCGCTTACAGAAAACCGTTCAGGATTGTCTACGCTATTTTGCCATGGACCAGAGTCAATTTTTACCTCCACTATTTGTGTTTGTCCATCTGGTTCAATTCCTGTTGTGATCATAAAACGTGGTGTAGGGTTATAAGTAAAATTGCCAGACATTGGACAGTCCACTACCGGTGCTGCAGGAGGGCTGTTTTTCTTAACCGTGTTGCTAACTACAAAGGCAGACACTGCATCAAGTGCATCTGTAACACTGATTCGATAACGGGTATACCGACCAGCTATCTGTGAAGCATTTACCTGAAGGCTACCTGAAGTATTGCTTGAAATAATAGTCGTCAGTGCTACGTATGCCGACCAATTCACACCATCTGTCGATATAGACTGTTGTATGACATACTGCTTAATCGCACTGGTTCCAGGTACCGTCCCACTCCATGAAAGATTTATTGTATTAGCTTCATATATAGGAGGGTTTGCCGAAAAAATAGTTGGCGGGATCGGTAGTATATTTTTACGTACAGTATTGCTGGAAATAGTCCAGTCTGAGTAATAAACCTCCCCAGCCGTACCTCGAGTTCTTATTCGGAACCGACGATAATGACCACGTGTAGCAGGTGGACTGACATTTAAAATACTGCTTGTTGCAGAAGTATTGACTATCGCCAATGCCAACCAGGCACCCCAATTGCTATTATCAGGCGAATCACTATATTGTATTTCGTAGGATGTAATGGCATTGCCTGCGCCGCCAGATGCTCCGCTACAAGAAAGAGTAACATTTCCTTCAGATAATGTTGCGCTTACCGTACAAACGGTCGGTGCCGCACAAGCTGTGACATTACAATAGATACTATTGCTGACTTTCTCTATTGAATAAACATCCAATGTGTCGATTGTCCAAATACCAAATTGTGTGTATGTTCCTGGAGTCCTCGATACAGTTGGGTTATAACTACCACCGCTTGCCGCCAATGTCAGTATGGTTAACACATTCCATGTACTCCATGTGCTGTTATCTGTGGATGTGCGGCTGGCAATTTGATATCCCTTAATTGGACTCGTACCGCTTGACGCCCCGCTCCAAGAAAGTGTGATCGTCTCATCACTATATGCTGCCGGGGAGGCAACAGCTGTCGTTGCTGGCTTTGGCACAGTATTTCTACGGACGCTGTTTGTGGACACTTTCCAGCTAGAGTAATAACTAGCGCCTGCTGTACCACGGGTTCGTACCCGAAATCTACGGTAATTACCTCGGGTAGGAGGTGATGCAACCGATACACTACCACTTGTCGCTGTGGTGGTCACTGTGGTCAGAGCAGTCCATGCTCCCCATGTGACGTTATCTGCAGAGTCACTATATTGAATTTCGTAACTGGAAATCGTATTATTGATGCCTCCAGAAGCCCCACTCCAAGAAAGGGTCACATTGCCTTCCGCAAGTAGCGGAGAAACCGTACAAGCTGTCGGAGCTCCACAAACCGTAGTAAGCAATGGAGCACTTAGTACCGTATAGCTTGAATTGGTAATCACACCAGAGGATAATGGTAATCGTCCATCAGATACCACTTTGAATGTGACTGGCTGGGTTGCATTACCTGTAGTAGAAGCACAGGTCACCGAAACATATCTAATCCTTGGTGTGGTCCCTTCCCAGTTATCTCCGTCTGCCGCTTTAATACGCACTTGTGAAGAAGATCCATTTACAGTCATAGTGCAAAGCAATGCATAACCACTACGAATAAAGGAACCTGATGAACCTAACGCAGCGGATATGGTGAAGTTGTATGTCATCTGACTATTATTAGGTCGGCTTTTAGTATAAGTAATCGTGTAATGAACGGTCGGGCTAGAACCCGCCTGCAAAGTTATACCGTTAATATCCGCCACTTACATTCACCTCCTATTCATAAACAGCCGAAACTAACGAATTTACCAACCCACAAAGACTAGTATTCAGTCGGGTATCTATAATGTTATTTGCTGAAATCGATGTAGCAGCCGAAGGTACTAAAACATCAGCAATGCCAAGTTCATAGATATCGCTTGTTCTTGTCAACTCTGGGGCTGTGGGTGTTGCTGTAGGAGTACCCGTGACAATGGCAAGCTGAATGCTCCTCGTAATTTGACTTAACCTAAGCACAACCCGGTCTATGCGAGGATTACTTCCGTCTGCTGTAGCAAGGGGTTTATTTAAAACATCCGTATTTTCATATCTATATCCATTAATCCATGCACTGCCCACTGCTATGCTCACTGCCAACCCAATCCCAGGAGACACCAAAAGGTTTGTTGGTGTCGCATAAAATATGCCGTTCGAGACAAGACTTCCAAAATATGAAGCAAAGTCCGTTGCATCATAGACTCTATCTCCATCGGATGAGTTAAAAAATCCACTTTTCTCCATAAATCCTTCCCTCCCTTTAAATGGCTTTTGTGTACTCTATAACCACATAGCCTGTATATGCTGTTCTATCATTTCCTGGTTCGACGACAATGTCGGTCAAATTCGCAAAGAGTCCGATTTGCGATGCGAAGTTGTTGTACCGAGCAAGCGGCAGTGGTAAGAAGACATTCCCGTTCGTGACAAAACCGGATAGATTGACAACAGTGCTGAGGTTTGCTATGCCATGAGGTACATGTTTTGGTGTCGTATCCGTAAGCGAACCCAGATTTATCTCTTTACGATAAATCGTCTTGCCATCAATCCATAGTCGCCCAGTATTTTGTTCAGTAGTTGAGTAATCGCTAAAGGAGGATACCATCTTGGCAGCTGTAATTGTACGGTCTGCAATTTTCAAGCCAGTGACTGCTCCATTTTCTATTCTTGCCGTAGTTACAGGCTCGTTATTGATATTTAGCCAGTTAGCTTGACCAGAAGGGTTGTTAAATACGAAAACGGAAATCACATAGAATGTCATGGTATTACGAGAAATAAAGAAACCCATCGCCCGCTGAAAGCCATTTCCCGTATTGTCCCCGTTATGCTTTACCAAAAAGACATGGCCGTCGTCACTTGGCTGATCACTGAACTTATTGCCACTCCAAGAGGTGAAATAAAAGGCATCTCCAGGGTTCATATGATGCAACGCATATTGACCTATCGATACAGTTCCTCCGCCAACATTAATTTCTAGTGCAGGTAGTTTCCCATACAGATTGTTGATAGTAGATGATACGTTGTCTCCTTGAATCTCTGAATCTACCTCCGTCAAGTCACCCAAGGTTTCCTCTACAGTTCCCAGCGTTTCCTCCACAGTTCCTAAAGCCTGTGCAATTTCGGATATGCCAGTTGGTGCCATTATTGCTGTTTTAACTTCACTCAAGTCGGAGCGTAATTTTTGTGCTATTGTCAACTCAGCTTTTCCGAACACTACACTGATACTCTGGCCATCTGCGTCATAAGTTTCTTCGACCTCGGTGATGCGTGTCGTCATGGATACACCCCATGCTTTGGAAATGACTTTGACGGTCTGCCCAAGATCGAAGTCTATTTTATATGTCAAATTGCCGTGTGGATTGACCGATGTATCAAATGAATAGCGTATTGCCTGCTCACTCAGCTTACTTTGACCTCGAAAGATTAGTGTATTAATGTAATCTGAACCAAAGTCTTCTGCCCGCAAATCCTTAGCATCCACAAAAATCTCGTGTCTTGTCTCACCAGAGCCACTTGTTATAGCTGCAAAGGTTCTGTCTGTACCTTCTCCTTCGCCACCAACGAGGGCGGTGTTGGCATAATCTCCAGCACTTATTGTATAAATCTGTTCCGTAAGGTTTTCAAACTCCTTAGAAAATACCGCTTGTGACCCTGTTCCCATATACAACGCTACAGTAAAAACCCCTGTCGCAGGATTGAACACGGTCTTAATGCCAATATCCGAAGCAACACATAGTTCTGTCACAGCATCCATCAAATTTCGATACGATACCTGTGTGCTGATAGGAACATTTAAGTTTGGAGCAGAAAAGGATATGTTCGCAATCTTCCTTGCTACATCAGAAGGATTGATAAGATTATTATTTAAAAGTTGCTCTACACAAGTAGAAATATCACCAGACAATTTCTCCGTTTGCCAAACAATGCGGCGGGAGAGGAAGGAAGTTGCAAACCGACCACTTGCAGTAATAATTTCATGCTCGGTTTGAGAAAGTTCCAGATGTTCGATGATCCCGACTTCCTCATCATCATTTTTCCAGATGATATTCCCTTCCTTTAATAGTTCTGTATTTTCCAAAGTTGCAATCGCTTTTAACTCAAATGAGCCACACTGGGAATAGCGTCTCGTCCAGCGTAAGTACTCGAAGGACTCCACAATGCCCACAAGATCTCGGTTTGAATTGTAGATATACAGTTCCATTTTCACACCCCCAGAAACTGCGGACGAAAGTAAATACTAACCTCTAGCAGTTCCATATTGACTGAAGCATCGTATCGTAGTGTATTAAGACCTGCCGCGAGTTGAAAGAACACCGAATTGGTATCCAACAGTGAAAAAGCATTTGTAATCGTTGACCCATCAATCTGGACCACACGCTTACCAGCGAAGTGGGTATATACGCGAAGTTCATCCCCAGCGCTCATTGTAGTGAGAAGTCGGATATATTCTCCCGTGTCTATGTTTAATAGTTCAGGGTTCGACACAGTACCTAAGGCTCGGAATACAATCTCACATCCACAAGATACATCCCCGATATTTTCCACTGTAATGATTTGGCTAGGTTGACGCATTCCGAACTCCATGCCACTCATAGGAATTTCCAATTCAAACTCAAATAGCGGTATCCATGATGCCAGTTCCTCTCGCACCTCATTTAATGTCTCGAAGAAAGGGGATGGGCAGAGTAGACTGACAAAGAAGTTTGGTATTCGTTGCCGATTAGAAACACTAAAACCTGCCTCCTCCACCACGCAGGATATCTGTCGGTCACGGTATTGAAGGGTCCCTAGTAGCTTTGGGCTGAATATTTGAAGGAATCGTTGTCTCCTTTTAAAGGCTTCATCGGGAGTATCAGCAACAACCGTACCTTCAATCGTTATGTTTCGCATATCTAGTGTGGAGGAAATATAAAAAGCGCCATCCTGATCCGGCGCCTTGAAAGTGTTGACGGTTTGACGAATATTTCCAGTACCGTCTACCCTCGTAAGAAAGTACGGTCGGCTTTGCTTAAGCGTAATACTCTCTCCATCTCTATTGGTGTATGTTAGCTCCATTTCCGTACCTCCTTTACAATTCAAGTGCCAGTTTACGGGATAGGTTCTTAAACTCCCGTGCTAATTCTTTTTCTGATAGAGCTTTAGGTGTCACAACTGAAATATTTTGAGTGATACTTGAACCCGTGGCATTACCTTGTCCAGATACACCTCTGTAATTAAAATCAAAGCTGGTTGGTACTGCATTTTGCATATCCCTTGAAACTGCTGTCATTGCATCCTCAAAACCTACACCGATACCTTCACCCATGTTGTGGCCAATTCCAGCAAATAGAGTTGAAGGGGAGCGGATACCGAAGAAGTCTTTAATCCTTGAAACAACATTTCCGAAAAACCCGGATATTTTACCCCATAACCATGCACCTGCGTCTGATATACCCTTCCACAACCCTTTAATCAAATTGCCGCCCACTTGTGCCATTTGACCGATATAGCCAGTAAAGGCCCTAACCAGTCCAGAGATAATCTGCGGTACGGCTTTTACGATCTCCACGATTATCCTTGGCAGATTTGCAATCAGTGCCACAAACAGTTGTACACCCGCTAAGATAATCTTATCGATGTTACCAATAATGGCATTGACCAGCGAGCTAACAATCTTGGGAATAGCACCTACAACAGTAGTAATAATCTGTGGCAATGCCTGTATGAGTGATATTAGAAGCCGGATACCTGCATCAATAATCAAAGGAATCGACCCAATAACAGCACTGATGATACTATCGATAATTTGCGGAATTGCTTCCACAACTGCTGTAATAATGGTAGGCAAAGCTGTGACCAATGATGTCAATAATTGAATACCCGCATCAATAATCTGTGGAATAGATGCAATGATAAAATCCACTATTGCTTTGATGATGACCGGTAAGGCAGAAGTAAGCTGAGGTATTGCCTCTACCAATCCCTGTGCTAATCCTATAATCAACTGCAAAGCGGCATCTAAAATGAGTGGTAGGTTATCCATCAATCCTTGGACAATCTGCATTACAGCAGAAACCGCGGCAGGGATGAGTTGTGGTAACGCTATTCCGATCCCATCCACAAGTGCTGTTACTAGTTCGATTGCTGCATTTATCAGCAGTGGAAGGTTATCAATTAATGCACCGACAATCGTCATTAGAGCACTTACCGCAGCTGGAATAAGTTCGGGTAAAAGGCTCAAAATTGTTTCCAGTACTTGCGTGAATATATTTGTAACTAATTCAAGAAGCATTGGAAGCAAGTCTGCAACCGCTGCTAATACTGCGCCCGTCGCTGTTGGTAATGCGGCTACGATATTTTCCAAGACCGGTACGATATTAGTTACAACTGCCTCGAAAGCCTCCACAAGATTCTCAGTCAGATTTGTCATGTCGGCATTAGCATTGCCGAGTCCGGCTGTAAATGAACCAAGTGCAGCCTGTAGCAAACCAATAGAACCAGAAATCGTCTGGGTTGATTCTTTTGCAAAGTTACCTGCATACTGCTCCGTGTTCTCAAAGAACATTTGCATTGCAACTTCGGCTTTTTCCGCTTGTGTTGCAGTATTCCAAGTGAAATCCAGACCCTTTGCGAGAGCGTAGGCTTCAATGTTTGTAGCGTTCATCGCTACACCCAAGTTATCCATCATATCAAAGTTACCCTTTGCCGCCCCAGTGACTGCCTCTAATGCCGAGGACATATCAATACCCATAACCGATGCCATGTCTGCTGCACGTTGCATGGCCTTTTCAGTTAGCTCAAGACTTCTCTGTTGCTGTATACCAGAGCCTTGGAACAATGCACCCATTTTGTTGGCGGTCGCAAGATACTCACTTTGAGAGACACCGAGATTTTTATAGGCTTCTTCACCGGTTTTTTGAATCGATGCAGCGTATGCACCGAAAACCGCTTCTGATCCGCCTAGGTTTTGCTCCAATTCTCCGAACTGAGTAACTACCTCTTTACCTAACTTAATAGCCGCGGCTCCAGCGGCAACGGCAACTGCGCCCATTGCCACACCAATGCCCTTGAGTACACCGCCAAGCTTTTCGAACCTGCCTCCTGCATCCTCTGCACTTTTACCGGAATCCTCTAACTCTTCACCGAGATTATCCGCTTCAATTGTGGACTCTTCAAGTTCACGCTCCATAAGGTTCAGTTCTGCCTGAGCCCTATTTAATTGTATCTGCCAGTTTTGGGTGCGGCGGTCATTTTCACCGAAAGAGGAGGAGGCATTATCAAGGGCAGCCTTAAGGGTAGAAATCTTTTCTTTCTGTGCGTCAATTTCTTTATTTAAAACGGCATTTCGAGCCGTGATCGATTGAATAGATTTATCGTTTCTATCAAATTCACTGGTTACAAGGGCCATTTCACTACCTAGTACCTTAAATGATTGATTGATTTCGGAGAGCGCCTTCTTAAATTCTCGCTCACCCTCGACACCTATTTTTAATCCAAAATTGTCCGCCATCCCTTCACCTCCTCCTATATGCCTAGTGGGATAATATCGTCAATTGTCCGAGTTTTCTTTGGCTTTTCAATCCCATGCCATTGCTTGTGGCAAGTCCATAAATCAAAAAACAGTCCAATTGGCAGAAGCCAGAATTCCTCTGCTTCCATGCCCATCTGAACTGTTCCATAATAAAGAAGCCGGGTAAAGACCTCAGCGTCCGTTACCCGACTTCCACGTTTTTTGGAGTTTCCTCCTCACTTTCCACATTTCTCTTTGTACCTTTGAACATCGCCTCGGTAATTGCATTTTTATATGCCGCTAAGTCAAGTGGTGAAGTAAGAAGCTCCACTTCTTCCTCTGTAAGCAATTCTTCTGGTGTGTTCTTATTTTTAAGATTCCGAATCAAAATGGACTGGTTTGCAAGCAGTGTGATTAGCCAAACAATCTCGTCCAGTGCCATCTCGAAGTTTTCTGATTTCATCAGTTTTTCTCCAAGGTTTTCAAGACCACCGTAACGACCGGCAATGGCCTTTGTTGCACGTGTAGTTAAAACCAGTTCATACTCTTTGTCACCTATGTTGATTGAGGCACTTCTATCATTATCCATTATTTCCCCTCCTATGGTTCAGGTGTATATACAGGTTCATAGACTTCAGTGAACCAGCCTGTTATGGTGGTCGATGAAACACCAGGATCACCTTCTGTAACTTCCGCTTTCCATGGGTGCTTGCCCAATCCATCCAGCTTATTCCTACGCATAACGGTTCCTTCAATGGTGGGTGTAGAAAAGGTAATGGAATCAGCCTTTGTCTGTAAGTTGGTGGCTGGTAGTCCAAACTTAACGCGATACAGCCAAAAATAGCGGTATGTTCCATTAGCCCTTTGCGCACGAAACCCCACTGCAACTGGTGTACCTACGTTTTCACTAGCTGAGATTAGTACTCCGTTGTCATCAGTAGAAGCACCAGTTAAATCCGCTGCGACTGTCGGACCAATGTCGTCAACACCGAGAGTGAGAGTACCACTGTTAAAGTCTTTCACAACCTCAGCCGCACCATCGTCAGCATACAGAATTGCTTCCACCAGTTCTACCGAGAGTTCAGCAGTGATGGCTTTTGCAAGTACAGAAGGTTGGGCATAAGTTTCCTCACCGTTAGCGTCCTCGGTTATTTTTGAATAGTACAGTCTATCAAGACCGATCGTTGCCATGTGTTATTCCTCCAATCTATAGTTTTTCGCCACATCGATGGCGTAATGATGATATCCAGTATCATCCTCGCGACCGATATATCTTCGTTCGGTCACAGTAAAATCTGCATTTATTAAAGCAGTTGTGAGCTGTCTTTTCCGCTCTAGGTAGTTATTTTTTGAGAACAGTGATATCCTCGCTTCCTGCACATCAAAGCCTGGATGGTTATCCGCATGAACTTCAAAAATATCCGAAAGAGGGAGTATCACGACATACTCATCTGGTGCCAAACCTGAAAAAACCCCAATTTCCACGGGGAGCGGTATATTGGAAACAAGGGTATTCAATTCCTCTAAAATATTCATATCTTCTCGATCTCCTCCTCCAGCTTGGCGACCATTGCGTTGATGCAAGGTTTCCTAGATGAATTCCTCGCAGGCTTTAGGAAGGGTTTTGCAGGCTGACCATGTTTGCCATATTCAATGATGCTGGCAAGTTTAGCATTGCTTTCACCATCCGATCGTGGCTCGGCAAAGCCAACTTTTACATTGAAATTGCCGTTTCTATCTTGCTTTGCACCAGAAAGGCCCAGTGAAGATAGCAACTCGCCAGTACTTTTGGATGGATATTTCGTGTCCTTGCCAACCACCTTACTTAGATTTCCTTTGACTTTATCCAGCACCACTTCACCGCCAACTTCCAAAACCTTAGGAAGAATCACATCGGTCTGGTCAGCTAATCGGGATACCTTTAAAAGGAATTCTTCTGGCATCTTTATATTCGCTTTTGCCATATCCATCACCTCACAGATGGTTCTAGCTTTTCGGCTAAAACCTCGACATACATCCCTCGGTTTCTTACATCCTCAACACTTAAAATCTGATATCTGCCATCATCACAGACGATGACCATTTCATTCGTCACCTTAAGCCCAAAGATTTTCCTAAACCTGAATAAGGAAGTTGCAGAAGAAAATGATGCCATATTCGTCCACCGTTCACTGCCATGCCGATCTTCCTTGTAAGCAAGTACACTGGCGAGTATGTTGTCACCTTTTGTGGTGAAACCATCCTCATCCTTTATTGGGACCGTGCTGATGATATCGATAAAGGTGTTCATCTTTCCAAAACTCATGCTAAACACCCCACTCTCGGTCAAGCCGTAAAAGCAAGTTCACTGTATTCCATACTTGTTGCCCCGCCTGTACACTATCAGCAAAGAAACCTGCCGTCGAGCCATCCCTGCTTTCATAGAAATGGCTCGATAACATAATCACTGCCTGTTCTGTTGTTGGAGGCATGGCATGGGTTTCATAATAGTTTTCAGGAACATGCTGATAGCTCTGTGCATATGAGACTGCCGCAGTGATAAATCCAATAAGGAGGGCATCATCTTGGTCATGTGCCAAAATTAAGTTTGCCTTAACTTTAGGCAAGAGATTATCTGCCACTGCCATACCACCAACCTCCTTTACATTCCACCTTAGTCCGTCTCCATAAGCCCCGCTGCCTTTAGTTTGGCAAGCAGGGAATTGAAGTCCGTAACTAAACCAGCAACATCGGTGGCTATGCTGTCTGCTTGGTTTTCTGCAATAGGAATCCCCGTAACCGAGGCCCCCTCTTTAATTTCTAAAACACCGCCGATGACAGTTTTTTCTCCGCCTTGTTCGGTATAGTTCTTCGTGTTATAACTCATAAAGCACCTCCGTTACGCTTTCTGTTGGAGTACCTTAACGGCCTCCGGCAAGATAAGCTTTCCATCAACTCGTTGAGTCGCAATAAATCCTACTTGACCTGTGACAGCATAGAGTTCATTTAATCGTTTGAATACTCGTCCTTGACGGTCTGCCACCCAGTAATAACTAAAATCACCGAATACCACAGTCTTTGCACCTGCTTCAATAGTAGGTACATAGGATGAGGTGTACAGCGGACGGTTAAGAATAGTATCAGGTGTTCCCGCTTGGATGGAAGGTTGCCATAGGTACTGGCCATTACCGTCTTTTAATTTACGGATAGCTTTTATAGTGGCATCATTCATTACGAATACTGCCTTATTACGATAAGGTGCTTTCAAGCTGTAGAATAAATCTAAAACCTCATCCAAAGTAATGGCAGTGGCACTTGCCGCAGTAACACCAACTTGACCGCCGCCTGTGGCATTTAAAATTCCTGTTGGCTTACCTGTGCCATCACCTACAAAGAAGGCTTCCTCCTCCTTGTTACCAATGCGACGGGCAAATTCTCTTGTGATGTAGCTTTCGAGATTAAACACGGAATCGTTTAGTAGCTCCTCAGAGACTTTAATCATTGTCGCTAGTTTATAGGCCCCGATGGATACTTGACCGAAGCTGTCATCACTTTCTGGGATAGCTCCTTCTTCATCTATCCAGCTTGCTGTACCTTTGCTTGCAACAACAGGAATCTTACGGTCACCAGAAGATGTAGTAATTACATTGGCCAACCTACGGAAAATATTTTCTTCCTCTAGAGCTTCTACTAGAGTACGTTCAAACTCATCTGGCACAAGGAATCCACCTTCAGAATCAGTGCCAATCTTTAGAGCGTTCCTTACTTCATAGCTGACATTGTCACGCATCGCATTCCAGAAAGCCTTTTTGTATTCAGCACTTGCACGACCGGTCATTTCCTCTCCAGTTCTAGTAGGTTCGTTGGTAATTGGGTTACTGGTTGCTTTCGACAGTTCCAAGTCGATAGATGCTTGGCGTTCTAAACGTTCAATTTCCTTACCAAGAGCCACCACATCGGCTTCCATTTTTTCATAGGTTGTCGTGTCCTCAGCGGATAACAGTCCATCACCGCCACGTTTTGAATCAAGGAATGCCTTTGCTGCGTCCCATGCTTTAGCGCGTTTCTCGCGCAATTCAAGAATTTTACTCATTGTTATTTCCTCCTTTAAATTAGTGCGAAATTAAAGAAAGCCGCTTATCCAGCGACTCAATGGGTGTACCTGTTTTCTGTTTTGGTTGTTTTGGCAGTTTACTGATAAGCGAGTTAGTAACGGCCATCCTGCTAAAGATAAGACTATCCGTCAAATCTGGTGTTTCACTTTCCATGAACATGATCTTGTCTGCAAAACCAAGCTCAATGGCTTTATTTGCATTCATCCATGATTCTGCATCCATCAGATGGGAGAGTTTTGTTCGGGAAAGACCCGTTTTTAGCTCATAGGCATTAATAATACTTTCCTTAACCTCATCTAATAGTGCTTTTGCTCGTAGCATTTCCTCACTGTCACCGATAGCAATCGTTGATGGGTTATGAATCATCAGCATGGAAACCGGGGACATATATACATCTCCACCTGCCATTGCAATAACGGATGCCGCACTTGCCGCAAGCCCATCAATCTTTACATTGACTTTTCCGGTATACTCCATCAGCATGTTATAAATCTGGGCTGCTGCGAACACATCACCGCCAGGGGAATTAATCCACACCGTAATATCGCCGGTGCCTGCCAGCAATTCATCTTTAAAAATCTTAGGTGTAACCTCATCCCCCCACCACGTTTCTTCGGATATCACTCCATTTAAATAGAGGGTACGTTCTTCATCAGAATCTCGCACCCAGTTCCAAAACTTCCTCATTTACTGACCTCCTTCGGTTTTGGCAAACGCACCTGCGTCAGCCAGTTTTGTCATATTTCCGTTAACCAGATATAAATCGCCACCTTCCTCAGCTGGTATTCTGTTCATGTCCTCCAGTTCACGGATATCGTTGGCTGACATCCAGCCATTTTGACGACCTGTAGCGTAGCCATTCATACGACTTTGGTAATCACCACGAAGCAGACCGTCCAAATTGAACTTGATAAACAGTGAAGTTTTCTCAGAAGGCAAAATAAGCGATTGCTGGAGACTTTGTTCCCATCGCACCACCCACGGATCAAGGGTGTATTTTACAAACTCCAAAGACTGCTGTTCAATATTGGAGAAACTGGATTTCTCTAAATCTCCCACCATATGAGGCGGCACACGGAAAATTCTCGCAATCTCATTGATTTGAAACTTCCGTGTTTCTAGAAATTGAGCCTGTTCTGGAGGGATGCCGATGGCTTGAAACTTCATCCCCTCTTCCAACACAGCGATTTTGTGAGCATTGCCTGTGCCTTGATAGGCACTATTCCAACTATCCTTGACCCTCTGTATATCTTTGATTACTCCTGGGTGTTCCAGCACACCTCCGGGATTAGCACCATTGGCAAAGAATGCTGCACCGTACTCTTCAGTAGCAAGTGACATACCGATTGCATTTTTCGCCATAGCGATTGGGCTATAACCAATGAGTCCATCAAAACCTAAGCCAGGTATGTGTAGGACTTCATCTTTACGGAGTGTGACATAGCCACCTTTTGGGTTTAGGCCACTTTCATCGGTATCACGATAGTAGGTAAATACCAGCTCTCCGTTTGTTGCTCGACTAACTTCCATCTTGTTGGGGAGTAAGGGATAAAGTGCAACTGCCTGCCCACGACCGTTTCTGACCACCTGTGCATAGGCATTTCCCCAAAGCAAAAGATGACTCATCAGTGTTTCTCGAAACACGAACGAAGTCATCTCTGGATTTGGTTCATCATGAAGAAGGTAATACAGCGGGTGGAAAGGAATCTTTTCTTTACCTCCATCAGAACGATATCTATATACATGTAGTGGCAGTCCTGCAATCGCTTCAGCCAGTATCCTTACGCAGGCATACACCGCTGTTGCCTGCATTGCAGTACGTTCATTAACCGTTTTGCCAGATGACGTACCGCCAAACAGGAAGGAAAATGCACTACCCACACGGTTTTGCGGTTTGTCTCTTGACCGAAACAGTCCTTTTATTAGATTCATAGGCGTCACCTCCGAATATCAACGTTGTGCTAACCATTAAGGTTTAAAAGACAATCAAACCTCGCTCGTCATACACCGAATCTCCACTATTACCTGAGCCACAACGAATAGCACGATCAAGTGCCATGATAGTTGCCACCGCGCCATCTATTTTTTCTGTACTTTTTTCTTTATCCGGCTTCACGTTGCCCGCTGGATCAGTTTTTATAAAGATGTTGTCCATCATCCAACGAAGTACTGGATGCCCACCGTGCGCTATTCTTTCTTCTAATGTCAATTTCATCAGTTCTTTGGTTGGTGGTGACATATCTTTAAAGCCTTGACCGAAAGGAACGACAGTAAAGCCTAATCCTTCAAGGTTCTGAACCATTTGAACAGCTCCCCAACGGTCAAAAGCAATTTCTCGAATGTTATACTTTTCTCCCAGTTCCTCAATAAACCGCTCAATGTAGCCGTAATGTACTACATTGCCTTCTGTAGTTAGAATATACCCTTGCTTCTCCCAAAGATCGTATTGCACATGGTCTCTTCGAACTCGGAGGTCAATGTTGTCCTCTGGCATCCAAAAATACGGAAGAACAACGTATTTATCTGTTTCATCCTCTGGTGGGAACACCAACACAAAGGCTGTAATGTCTGTTGTAGAAGATAAGTCAAGACCCCCATAACATACCCGCCCTTCAAGACTTTCTGGTATAACTGGAAATGCACAGGCATCCCACTTTGCCATTGGCATCCAACGGACAGACTGTTTAACCCACTGATTCAATCTTAATTGCCTGAAGCTGTTCTCTTCAGCAGGGTTTTGCTTTGCACTTTCACAAGCTGCCCTTACCTTGTCAATTCCCACCGTAATTCCTAAGCTTGGATTTGCTTTCTTCCACACTTTTGGATCTGTCCAATCATCCTCTTCTTTGGCACCATAGATTATGGGGTAAAAGGTAGGATCGTATTTTCTGCCCTCAATAATATCAACCGCTTTTTGGTGTGTTTCGTAGCAAATACTCTGGGTATCCGTCCCCGCAGTGGTGATAAGAAAATATAGTGGTTGGGTCCTCGCATCCCCAGATCCTTTCGTCATAACGTCAAATAATTTGCGGTTTGGCTGAGTATGAAGTTCATCAAAAACAACACCATGTATATTGAAGCCGTGTTTGGAATAGGCTTCAGCCGACAATACCTGATAGAAGCTGTTGGTCGGCAGGTACACCAATCGCTTAGTTGAAGCCAGCAACTTTACTCGTTTATTCAGTGCCGGACACATCCGCACCATATCGGCTGCTACTTCAAATACAATTGATGCCTGCTGGCGGTCAGCGGCACAACCGTACACCTCTGCCCGTTCTTCACCATCACCGCAAGTGAGGAGAAGTGCAATTGCTGCGGCAAGCTCGCTTTTTCCCATCTTTTTAGGTATCTCTACATAAGCAGTATTAAACTGCCGATATCCATCTGGCTTTAAAATTCCAAATAAATCACGGATTATTTGCTCCTGCCAATCGATAAGTTCAAAAGGCTTACCTGCCCATAAACCTTTCGTATGGGAGAGTGCTTCGATAAAAGCTACAGCGTAATCAGCAGCATCCTTATCGTAATATGACCCATCAGCTATAAAGGCGGTCGGCTTATATTTCTTCAGTTTCCGCATAAACACCGCCCCTTTTATGAAAAAGGACAAAAGAAAAGAGCCTCAATCCTATAGATGAAGCCCTTCTCCTTATCCTAGTTAAATTTTTTTTACTTCTTTTCATCCACTTCCCCCGTCAGTATGAAATGAGCATATTCCGTTTTATGGTCTATTAAATAGACTACCAATTCATAAAACCCTCGTTCATTTGCTTCATACTGGACTCGATTTGCATCAAACATATTTGTGACTCCACTTTCTCGGATGGAAAGGATTTGTTCTTTGATTATCTCATTCATTTATTACCTCCCCCGATTCATGTTTACTCTTCGATTCTCTTGCATAAATCCTCACCAAAGGCTACTCCAAGGGAACCACCCGAATCCCAACTGACATGAATCGTTCCTATGTCATCAACACTAGTAACCGTACCTTTAGATCCAGGCTGAAGTTTAGTATAAGGGTCGTTCATTTTAAGTAGCATCACACGTGTTCCTGGAGTGTAATAGCTTCTAAGTTGCTTTAGCATTTCTGGGTGAATGATATTCATTGTTCACTCACCTCCTGCTTGGCCGTTCCGCTTTTGAAAGCGGAGCTACCTGAAAGCCTCGAGAGGAGAATCTTTCGTTCCCTCTTATATTCTGGTCCGATAAAGCCGAGCCTTAGCAGGAAGCAACGGAAAGCGTACTTTTCATTCTCTACTGATTTCTCGGTGGAATTGACACGGGTGTGTTTTTTCGCCATTTCGCAAAGTGCCGTGACAAAATGGGTGTATGCCTTAACCTCCTCTGAGGCGCACTTACTTTGAAACCAAGGGAAGGTGACATATTCCTCATCTTCAATGATGGGAATGGAGTCCGTATCAAGTGCTTTCTTTATAAGAGTAGCTTTACTTTCTACTAATCCTTTTAGGTTCTCGATTGCCGTGTCGGTAAAATCCGCCCGTGGCATTTGAATTATCAGATTGATAGATTCTTCCCTTTCATTTACTTCTGCTTTCGGAAGTGGTGTGTCAAATTCTTCTGAAATTGCTTTGAAATCGTGAAATCTCAATAGATCATCGACCAGTTCCTTATTGTCTGGTCCACTTAGAACTCCGTTTTTGTTAACATTGTAGTCTGCCACCTCATATGCAAATGTAGGTGCTCCGAGATATTTTACAGGGGCATTTAGTTCTTGGCTGATTGCGTTAACCAGTGCTTTTCTTTTTGGTCCTGTAACATTATAGTTAATCTGCATTTTCATACCGCCTTTCTACTTTCGGTACGTACATATATCACTCTAAAAGCTGTTATTATCAAGTCATTTAGAGCATCTTTCTGATTCTATTAATCGGCGGTATTTTGTGTAGATAAATCAACATTTGGCAGGTCACCATATCTAAATTTCGAACCATCTCTTAAAAGAAACACACCATCCGAGTTTCCGACTTGCTCAATATACCTTTCCACAATGACATCACAGTACTTTTCATCCAGTTCAATGGTGTAGCAGATTCTATTTGTCTGCTCACAGGCAATCAGTGTACTTCCTGAACCGCCGAAGGGATCAAGCACGATACAGTTACTAAGGCTCGAATTCATAATGGGGTATGCCACAAGTGCCACTGGTTTCATGGTTGGGTGGTCGCTGTTTTTCTTCGGTTTCTCAAACTCCCAGATGGTGGTCTGCTTACGGTCTGAATACCAGAGATGCTTGCCTTTCCTTTTCCATCCAAAGAGTACAGGTTCATGTTGCCACTGATAAGGAGAGCGACCGAGAACAAGGGACTGCTTTTTCCATATACAAGTACCAGAAAGATAAAATCCTGCATCGGAGAATGCTCTTCTAAAATTGAGTCCTTCCGTATCAGCATGGAATACATAAATAGAAGCGTCCTTTGCCATCGCTGCCTCGGTGTTTTGAAATGCCGCAAGCAGGAAATCATAGAACGCTTCATTCGCCATATTGTCATTTTTGATTTTTCCAGCAGTGCCTTCATAGTTGACGTTATATGGAGGGTCCGTAACTACCAGATTGGCAGCTTTCCCATCCATTAAGACATCAAAGGTGTCTTTCTTTGTACTGTCTCCGCAGACTAATCGATGCTGTCCGAGTATCCAAACATCCCCTAAATTCGAAACAGCGGGCTTTTTCAGCTCGCTGTCTACATCGAAATCATCTTCTTTTATATTATCCTTAAGGGAATCTTTGAAAAGATCCTCCAACTCTCCTGGGTCAAATCCTGTAAGAGAAACATCAAAATCAGAAGCATTTAGGTCTGTAATGAGAAGTGCCAATTTATCTTTATCCCAATCGCCACTTATTTTATTTAGTGCAATGTTTAGAGCCTTTTCCTTTTGCTCATCCATTTCGACAACTACGCATTCTATTTCATCCATGCCCATACTCAGCAGGACTTTCAAGCGTTGATGCCCTCCGATAACTTTGCCTGTGGTCTTATTCCATATAACGGGTTCTACATATCCAAACTCCTCAAGGGAGCGTTTAAGTTTCTCATATTCCGGATCACCAGGTTTTAAATCCTTCCTTGGGTTATATTCAGCGGGGATGAGTTGTTTCGTTTTAATCTTCTCTATCAACATACTTTTCCACCGCCTTTCTAAATTCACTGTATTTATTTACATCCTCCCACGGGAACAGACAACTATTAAAGTGACCATAAGCCGCTGTGTCAGAATAAACCACATTTCTAAGACGTAGTTTTTCAATGATGGCCGCAGGTCTTAAGTTGAAAGTCTCCTGAGCTGCAATAGTTAATATTTCATCAGAAACAGTTCCAGTGCCAAGGGTATTTACAGTAAAGGCTACTGGATTTGCCTTACCAATGGCATAGGAAATACTCACTTCACACTTCTTTGCATAACCACACCAAACAATATGCTTGGCAATATACCGAGCCATGTAAGCACCGCTTCGGTCAACTTTGGTTGGGTCTTTACCACAAAGAGCACCACCTCCATGAGATGAAAGCCCTCCATAGGTGTCGATCATGATTTTTCTTCCAGTCAAACCCGTGTCGGCAGCGGGTCCACCAAGAACAAACTGACCAGATGGATTGACGAGAAGTTCTGTTTCATCATCAAAAGGGAAATCCTCAAAGCATTGCCATAAGACATTGTTAAGAATATCCGCCTTAAGTTCTTCCTGTGTTTTATTCTTATCATGCTGCACAGAAATCACAATCGTCTTTATTCTCACTGGAGTGTCATCCTCATATTCCACCGTTACCTGTGCTTTACCATCAGGAAGAATCCCTTTGATCAGCTTTCCTTTGCGACAATCATCCAGTCTCTTTACGATTCTGTGAGATAGTACAAGGGGTAGGGGAAGCATTTCTCTTGTTTCCTTTGTAGCAAAGCCATACATTGTTCCCTGGTCTCCGGCACCTATTGAACCGTACTGTTCGTTTATGCCATTTCGTGCTTCTAGTGCGGTATTCACACCAGCCGCAATATCTACACTTTGATTATGTACATATACATAAATCAAAAATTTTAGAGGATTGTATCCCACATCTTTCAGTACAGTTTTTACAATGTCTCTAATGTTCACTTTCTCGCTGCAGGAGATCTCGCCCGCCACGATAATTTTCCCCTTGGTTGCCATTACCTCACAAGCGACACGTGATGCCCTATCTTTACGTAGGCAAGCTTCCAAAATGCTATCTGCTATGATGTCGCATAGTTTGTCAGGATGTCCAGCACATACACTTTCTGCTGTTAAATATCTTTTACTCATTACATCATATCTCCTCATTTTTATTTTCCTCTGCGGGCAGATAGCAGTCGCTCCATCACATCGTCCTGTGGGTTTAAACCAGAATACTCTGTAGCACAGTTCTCTCGAACGATTTGATATATCTCCATCCATAGCCTGTTTGTCTGACTCATAAAGTTCTGACTCATCGCTACATAAGGACTTTGAATAGCATTGCCGGTGGTTGGGTGCTTGGCTAGAAAGCCAAACTCGGTTACTGCTTCCTCACACTGTATCCATCTGGCCGCACTCATGGCATATCGCTCTAGAAGCTGTGGAAGTACCAAATGGGCACATTCTCGCTCCTCAAGCCATTTCCATGTAATTTCATAGATTTCACTCGCTTCTAAGGTTTTCCCATCCTTTTGCACTGCGGAGAGCATGGCCCTTGGTTTTGGCATTTCCTGCCCCTTCAGGTCAGCAGTATTCTTGAACTCGACGACTTCAAGCTTTCTTTTACCGGGATTTCCCTCAGCAATTTTGTCAGCAAGTGGTTTTTTCTTTTGACCGGAGCCTATACGGGCGCCGCCTCGATTTGTTCCATCTTTGGCCATTCACTCACCTCTTTTCATCGATGGGCCTATTACCCCGTTTGAAACCGCGAATTTTCACGCGTTACCCCACGCCCGTTGCACATTTAAAAAGCTGTAGAGATTTGACTCCCCCTACCGGGTTCCCCAACGATCTCCATCTCTTGCTGTGATTGCAGAGTGGCAAGGAGTACAAAGAGCCATCAGATTACTTCTATCGTCAGTCCCTCCTCTTGCAAGAGGAAGAATGTGATGCACTTCGGTTGCTGGGGTCAGCTTTCCTTGTCGTTTGCATTCCTCACAAAGAGGATGAGCTGCAATGTAACGGTCACGTATTCTTTTCCAAGCACGACCATAACGCTTACGTGTTGCTGGGTCACGATCATACTTTTCATACCGTGCAGCTTCCTTCTTGCTATGCTCTTCACAAAAGCGCTTGTCGGTTAGCTCTGGGCAACCAGGGTAAGAGCACGGTCGCTTAGGTTTCTTTGGCATACTGCACCTCCTTTTGCCCATAGAAAAAGCCCTCGCAGGAGTGGTTCTCCCGTGAAGGCTTCTGTTTATTAATATTCCATACTACCATTATATAACTTTCACTACAGACAAACAGTGTCATCGTATGCCAAACTGTGCCAAAGTGTGCCAACCTTTTGCGAGCATTCAGATTACTGCGTACAAAAACCACCAATAGATATTTTCAAAAATATCCAAAGTTATTGACATGTTTATTGTAATTGTTATAATAACAATGTCCAATATCTTTGACATAGGTGATACTGTTGAAAAATAAAATTAAAGCAATACGGAACAAATTGGGGATAACACAAGAGCAACTTGCTAAGAAGTGTGGAGTTGTTAGACAAACAATAAATTGTATAGAGAATGATAAATATGATCCCACACTGGAACTGGCTTTCAAATTATCAAAAACGTTAAAAGTAAAGGTAGATGAATTGTTTATTTATGAATAAATTTCATTCAAATTATATAATAACAATGAAAGATATTGTAAGGGAAGGTAATGATATCTTACATCGACCAACACTGGAAGTGATGGTACCTCCCCCTGAGGAAGATAAGGAAACATTAACTAGTATGATGAATTTCTTAAAAAATAGTCAAGACCCCATTCTATCCAAAAAATATAAATTACGTGGAGGAGTTGGATTATCCGCGAATCAGATTGGCTTGAATAAGCGAATGTTTGTAGCGTATTTCACTGACGAGATGGGGAAAGAACATGAATATACCCTTATTAATCCAAAAATTATTAGCCATTCCGTTTCTATGATTTACTTACCACCAAGTGAAGGGTGCCTATCTGTTGATCGAGATATAAATGGGTTCGTACCAAGATATGAGAGAATTAAAGTGAAAGGGTTTAATTTAGAAGGAGAAGAAATAATATTAAAACTCAATGGCTATTCCTCTATTGTTATTCAACATGAAATAGATCACCTAAATGGAATTATGTTTTATGAGCGTATCAATAAAGAAAATCCTTTCAAACTACCAGAAAACTGTAAAAGTTTATACTGAGATCATGCATTAGGTCGGTATTCAAAGTGGGTAAGCAATGAGTTGTTGTTTTGACAGCTCATTTTAATTTAATAATCATTAAAAAGGAGAAACTAATTATTTAAATCACTGTAATTTTCATACAATGACTAAGGTAATGGTGAAGAGGGCCTTTTAACCCTCTTCCTGCACTATTTTCCGGTTACTCCTTTTTATTTTGGAACCTTTAAATGTTGCAAAGCGGATGAGTGGAGTCTGTGTACGGTTCTCATAGAAACATTAAGGTTGACACAGATTTCTTCCCAGTTAAGAAAGTTAATGTATCGGTAGCGAAGAAGCAGCTTCTCATCCACATTTTCCATCTGGTTAATCGCTTCACGGATATCTGATTTAAGCTTTATTAATCGCTCAACCTCATGTTGTATCTGTTGCTCCAAATCTATTATCCTAATCACATATTTTTCAAAGGGTGGGTCAGTACTCTTGGTTCGACTGACTTTCTCATCAAGCACAGGGGATGAAACACTTCTTGATAAATCCCTTAAGTTTTGCAACTCTTCAAGGTCGGAGTTAATCAATTCATTCAAACGGTAAGCCTGTTTTAAGAATTCCTTAGCTGTCATCATCGCACCACCTCCTCTTGTAGCTGTTGAATTAACATGTCAGGGTTGAGAGAGGTGAGGACATTGAACAATCCAGAATGAAAGAAGCACTCAACCTCACGTTTCGTATATAAAGCAGAATCATTGCGAGGGTGTTTTGCTAGTCTTTTTAAAGCAAAACGATAATCCTTGACTGCCTGTAGAATAATGGCATTTGCCAGTTTTTCAAATGCATCCATCATACAGCATCCCTCGCTTTCCCAAGATTTGCTTTGACCGCATTAATAAGATCGGTTTGTGTCTTTTCCTTTCGTTTCAAGGCTCTCATCACATCTTCATCGATTGTGCCTTTAGTAATGATGTGATGGATTACTACTGTCTCTTTTTGTCCTTGTCTCCAAAGTCTCGCATTTGTTTGTTGATGGAGTTCCAGACTCCAAGTAAGTCCGAACCAGATAAGCGTTGAACCTCCACTTTGTAAGTTGAGACCGTGTCCCGCCGATGCAGGATGGATAACTGCCACAGAAATATCACCGTTGTTCCAATCCTTAATATCCTTGGAAGTTTTAATTTCTCTGACATTAAATTTTGCCTTAATACGCTCCAAATCGTGATTATACCAATAGGCAATAAGCACGGGTTTGCCGTTTGCACCTTCGATTAAATCTTCAAGAGCATCTAGCTTGCGGTCGTGGATAATATGGGGTTTTTTATCATCATCATAGATAGCACCGTTTGCCATTTGCAGAAGTTTGCCTGAAAGGACAGCTGCATTCATGGCATCTATTTCTTCATCGCCAAATTTAAGGACCATCTCCTCACGAAAGTGATCATATACTGATTGTTCTTTAGCATTAAGATAGACAGGCACTTCATTGATCACGCATTCAGGCATTTTTAGAAAATCTACCGACTTCATGGAAATGGTAATATCTGAAATGAGCCGATATATGGCATCTTCAGCACCTGGCAATGGCTTATATGAAAACACAATCTGCTGATTTCGTTTATCCGGTGTAAAGTAGGAATTGCGGTAGTGTGTTATGTACCTGCCGAGTCTTTTACCCATGTCGAGAATACGAAACTCTGCCCACAAATCCATTAATCCATTACTGGAGGGTGTACCCGTAAGACCCACAATCCGTTTTGCCCTCGGTCTTACTTTTAGTAAACTTTTAAACCTTTTTGCGCCATAGGACTTAAAAGATGATAGTTCATCAATGACCACCATATCGAAATTAAAAGGAATACCGCTTTTGTTTACCAACCAGTCAACATTTTCTCTGTTTATAAGATAGACACTTGCAGGTTTCCTTAGAGCCGCCAATCGCTCCTGCTCTGTACCGATTGCTACCGAAAACTTGAGTCCTTTTAAATGCTCCCACTTATTAATCTCAGCTGGCCAAGTATCCCTAGCTACTCGAAGTGGGGCAATGACCAGAACCTTTCCAATTTCAAAACTATCAAGACAAAGGTCGAATATAGCAGTTAGAGTAATGACGCTTTTGCCAAGACCCATTTCTAAAAACACCGCAGCAATGGGATGCTCTAGAATGAAGTTCGTTGCATAGGTCTGATATTTATGAGGATTGTATTTCACCGAGTATCCCTCCAATCTGCTTAACATCATCAATGACATAGCAGGCAAAGCCTAACTTCTGTAATTGCTTTATTCTTCTAATCTGTAACAGTCGAGGTTTCTTCCCGGGAGCCTTTAATTCTACAAATGCCATCTTCCCATGTGGTAAAAGCACCAGGCGATCTGGCATCCCATCTAAACCTGGGCTAACAAACTTCGCAGCAATGCCTCCCATCTTTTTTACCTCAGTCACCAGTTTCTTTTCGATATATTTTTCAAGCATAAATACCTCCCATGTAAAAAGGCTCGGAACAAGAAAACAACTTTGACCCAATTTTCCTATACGCGCGTGTATGCGTGTATGCACAGGCTACTATTACTTCTTTTTATTATTTATAAATAAATAGGTTACTTCTTGTTCCACTTGTTCCGAACCGTTGATTTTCCTTTTCATTACTAACTTTAGGGAAATAACAAGTATGGGAACAAGGTAAGATACAACTTAGCGTTGTTCCTCGACTCGGGAATAAGCTCGTTGCTTTCCGTAGACAGGAAACGTTACAACACCATTCTTGTTCCCAGTGTACTTGTTCCACTCACTGATCTTTCTCATAATGGCACCGATGGCATAGGAATCTGAAGGCTTTAGCAATGATGCCTCTTTACCGAAACACTCACACCAAATTTCCATATTACAAACAAGGGTCCTTTTTACTGTTCCAACACGGGTGCCGCCGCCAAATTCGCTACCGCCAAGGAAATTTCTACGCTCGTACAAAGACATCGTGTCCCAATCATCCGGCAAGAGCGTATCTAGATAGGTACGAACCAGTCCTTCTCGTTCATCTGTTTCCATCGCATCTGCCTGTTCACTCGTCGCCATGGATACATCATCACCTTCAAGGTAGAGTTTTTCGCCCTTCTCATAAAGCACTAGTGCTTCTGCCCAAATCTGCTGTACTTCCTCTTTGGTCATCTGCCAAGCTTTCTTTTTACCGTTACCGTTAATGCGGACTGGCCAAAATCTGCGGTTGCCCGTGATATCTCGAAGAAATCCACTTTCTGCATTCGTTGAACCTACAATTACACACTGACGGGGATGGCTTTCGACGTTGACCCCATAACTGGCACGGTATTTATCATCCGCCCTTGAAATAAAGGACTTCACAATCTCCACATCCGTCTTACGCATTCCAGCAAGCTCACCGAGTTCCAACAACCAATATCCTTGAAGTTTTTCAGCACCTGATTTATCTTTCATGTCCGTAATGGTCAAACTGTCTGAAAACCAATCTCCGGCAAGCTTAGCAAAGAAGGTTGACTTACCGATGCCTTGAGGACCATTTAAGATAAGAACACTATCAAACTTTGTGCCTGGTCTATAAATACGGGCTACCGCCGCAACCATCGTTTTGCGAATAATTGCCTTTGTGTAGGAATTATCTGTTGCACCGAAATAATCAATGAGTAGATTTTCTACTCGGCTAATACCATCCCATTTTGGCAGGGAGTCTAGATACTCCTTAACAGGATGGTAGGCTCGTTCTGACGCTACAGCTAATACAGCATCTTTGGTCTTGGTAGGGGAATAGACTCCGTATTTGCTGCTTAAGTACACCTTAAGAAGTGCGTTATCCGAATCATTCCAACCCATCTTGATCTGTTCCCAAGGCAGACCACCTTTGGCATCAATACCGTCACGGTGGCAATTGAAAGCGATATGCTGTAATTCCTCATCATGCCGAATAATCAAGACAATGTTATCCAGTGTGTCTTTTATCCGACCTTGCTTATCTAGTTCCAAACCTGTCTGCCAATCCTCATCACTAAACTCCTCTTCAGCCTGAGCCTGTCTTTCCTTTGCGAACTCGGCTTTTACCGCTTCATCTTTTATAGCAAACTCGCACATTGCCACAAAAGACGGCATCCTGCCAGGAGCCGTAGTAGTGGAAGCTCTATCATCTAAAGAGCCGAATTTATGAATACGAACGAGATCAAAAGCATTAAGAAGCAGGCCGCTTGCTGGATCAGTAGCATGGTGGCTGTATGCAAATTTATCATCATAGATAATCACACCCGCACTACTGTCAGCTGGAATATAGTCATATCGCCCTTCCATAGCAGATGGGGCGTAAACTGCACCTAAAAATTTATCAATTGCTTCACGAACGGAATAGGCGCGACAGAAAGTTCCTACTACACCTTCCTTTAAAAGAGGATCTGCTTGTTCTTTAAGACTGCGATTAATAACTTCAGACTGCCTGCTTGATACGGGCCAAGTTGTTGTATCTCGCCAGTTTTCATATTTAGAGAGATAAACATCAGGGTCAAGTAATGCCCCATCCTGTTCTTCATAGACAAATTCACCATTAGAGGAAGTGGATGGCCAATACATAAGGCGATGCGCCTCATAGGTTGTATCATCGAAAAGATCAATGCCGATTTCTTTTGCCACCATACGTCCAACGGCTGCATATTCTTCTTCGCTGATTTCACGAGCAAGGGGAACGATAAGCCTGAGTCTCGGATTTTCCGGTGTGTGCTTATGGGTGGAGTAAACGCAACATTTGAAATCAAAAAGCATTGAGATTTGCTCCCAAATATCTGGTCTACCGTAATCCATATCAAGGGTAAGTAAAGAGCGGCAGAGAACATTGCCCTTCTTTCGCCTTCCTTCTTTTAAATGCCCTCCGACAAAGCCACCGACATCTTTGATATCATCTTGCTGACCTTTTTTAAGTTTCCGATATTCTTGTACTGTTTCTGTGGTCCGCTGTGTTGTCTTTACACGGGAGCAAAAATCCTCCCAGGAGATATCTTTGTTTTTCCATTTCCTGTCCATCCGGCTATTGCCCACTGCAATTTTCATAAACTTTCGACCTCCTCATGCTCCGGACTAAAATATCTGACTGTTTGTCTGCGTTTCTTGGCTACTTCAATTTCCCTAGCCATACCGTTTGAGATGGTATTTCCCAGCACCCATACCTCGGAGCATTTGCCCATAAGCACGATGTCCATAAATATGGCAAGCTCTCGTTCCTCTGGGTTTTCATCATCCATAAACTGTGGAAACATAAGATGGGGAGCAATCGGAATACAGTTTTGGTCTAAGGCAAACCTGCAAAAACTACGAGCCTTTTTAACGTTTCCTTCTACATCACCGGAATAGGGAGAACAGATATATACAAGCGGCTTAAAGGCAGATTTTTTCTCTGCCTTTTCCTTTCTCATTATGTTGGTTAGTGCTTCATGGGGAGTTGGGTCATGGTATCCTTCATGGTTAAATTTGTTGATTCCCATTACACACCCTCCATTTCTATCTGAGGCAAAATACCGTCCGCCTTCATAAGTTCGTAAATGAAGAGTCTGCCTTTTTGAGTCCAATATGTATGGACCTTTGTATGCTGTTCACCGTTACTGCCAAGGTAGCTATGTGTCTTAGTGCTGGTGTAGCCTTTTTCCGCATACTTCTGATATAAAAGCCAGATACCACCTTGTTTAAACTGAATGCCCTTTTTATTGAGATAGCGGTTCATCCAAATAGCTGACTTCCCGTAATCTTTGGCAATAGCTGATGTGGAAATAAGGTCTTTACAATTTAAAACTACATCGTAATAAGAGACTTTCGGTTTCATTTCTGCAATTTGCTGATTCTGAACAGCAACTGTACCTTCAAGCACTTTATTTTGTTTCCTTACTTGTGTTAGCTGTTGATTGGCAATCTGAAGTGCCCTTGCCATGATTGCTTCTGGGGAATTCCATCTTCTTTCTATTTCAAGAAAGTACCCGCGGCACTCTTTCCCTTTTGGAGTACGCTGTATCATGCATAGCTCTTTTGCCATGTCAATTGTTAACTGATGGTCTATGCTTGGTCTGCCTCCAGTACTTTCGCTCAAAAATGAGCTAAAGTCTGACCCTTCCTCAAATCCGTACTCACACATTCTTGGAAACCAGTCTTTATAAGCGGTCTTTACTTCCAAGGCTTCATGTAAATCACGACCGAGTACGGTGGGTCGTTGATTTTCATAGTTGATTTTTACTAATTCGTCCATACGAATTACCTCCTGCAATATAGTCAGAGAGGAAACCCCTCTACCTAATAGCCACAGGAGGTAATGATTGTTGAGGATTTTGAAAAAATAAATTAGACATCCGGATTGTTGTTCGAAATTTGTATATGTAAAATAGATTTAAATGGTTGATTCAGTAATTTTCTACTTTAAGAAAAGAGAAAAACAGTCATTTTGGGCATCATCTTTGATCTATGACCTGGATGAGTAAGGTTGGTAGAGCCTCGAGGAGAATCAATTAAAATAAAAAATACAGAGCGAGAAATTCTCACTCTGTATTTTTTATTTACATCATTCACTTATCGTTTTTACTAGATGTTATTTTACGAGTGGCTAAAGCTATGATCCCACCAACTACAATAAATACAATGTCCAAAACGATTTCCAACCCTTGAAACGCATCAATATAATTTACTAAAAACCAACTTTTTCCTCCATTAGTCAAATGATTGATTAATCCGCCTACTCCCTGAATAATAAAAAGTAGACTGAGTCCACTGATAATTTCTTTCATGATGAACACCTCTTTAATATTTTTTCTAATTTAATATGCCCCTAAGACCGATATTAAAAAAAACTGCACCTATGACTCCTGTCGCTACCAAGAGTGAAGAGATTGGAGCTTCATTTAATTTTGACCTGATTTTAACAAGAAATTGTTGCAATTTTTCTTTAAATATAATATTAACCCCTAACAGTAACAGAGAAGGAAGCACCATTACTAGATTGTATCCAATTATTATTAAGATAGCAGGTGTAGCATCAATTGTTTGATGATTCATTAAAAAGATTGAATAAAAGTAAGGCAATGCCGTTACAAATTCAATTAGGAAAACAATGATTCCTAATATAATCATCCCTTTAATTGTTGTATTTTTGGGGATAAATGAAATTAAACGTTTTTTTGTAGTCTCTTTTGGTTTACTGAAGCTTATTAGAACAAGAACTGCTCCAAGTAGGATATAAAACCAATTGATAAAGTCAAACTGAGACAATTGTTCTATTCTCTTCAATAATGAATTTCCACCAAAGTAGAGTAATAAACCCGTGATGAAATAGCCTAACTGCGTGATGAATAAAAACACAAATAAACGAGAAGGTAACTGATTCGGTTGTGTCAGTAATAAATAGGCTGTTACAGTCAGTACACCGGGACTTAAAATATCAATTAAAGCACACAAAGAAATAATCATTAATGCTGAAGAAATGTCTAATGATGAAGAAGGCATCAATGCTTCAATAGTTTCGATCAAACAAACTAGTCCTCCTTTAAATGTTGTGGTATTATCTATTTAACACATCGTGCTATAAAAAGATAATAACACACTGTGCTAAATAAAGGAAGTGATTTTTATAATGCCAAAAATTGTTGATCATGATGAAAAGCGCAAACAAATTGCTGAGGCTGCATGGAATATTATTAGGAAAGAAGGGGTTGAGAAAGCGTCTATACGAAGAGTTGCAGCTGAGGCAGGGATATCTTCTGGTGCGTTAAGACATTATTTTTCAACTCAAGATGAAATGTTATTATTTATTATGAATTACTACTTAGAAGAAGGGAAAAAGCGTTCTCAAAATAAAGAATGGTCAGAAAACCCAGTGCAGGCAGTAGAAGAAGTTTTATTAGAGCTAGTACCAATAGATGAAGAAAAGAAAATTGAAACGAGTGTTTGGTGGATTCTTGCATTACGTTCACTTACAAGTGATACAATAAGGGACAAAAAAGATGAAATGACGGACGGTACATATGAATTAGCAAATTCAATGATTGAAATCTTAGCTCTAAAAGGCGTATTATCAGATTCAATGAATGCAGAATTAGAAAAGAGTAGGTTAACGGCATTAATAGAGGGATTGTCGATTCATGCTTTATTAAGACCTGATGTATACTCTCCAGAAAAGGTGAAGGAAGTTATTCGTTATCATTTAGAGACACTCTGCAATAAAATCAATTAAGCTAATCGGTCGATGTATCAATTATTGTCCCATGTGTTTTTAATAGATTTAGTCTTACCCCTTGATTTATTATTAACTTTATAGAGAGAGGAGTCAAAATCGGTTCTTTCACTATATTTCTTCAAGATTCGAATTTTAACCCTTTATTCCACAAAAATGGAGCGTTTATTAAACAAACAAGATAGCACGTACCGGTCATAAAATAAGTGCTATCCTGTTTTCATTATTTAAAAATTGAAGGTCTTTTAACCTCCTCCCACACGATTATCCGATTACCAATTAATTTAATCTTTTTGATAAAACAGACACTCATAGCCATCAGCACTAAGTAACAGGCCATTTGCCCATGTTGGTGTCCTAGCCATCTGTTCACAGATAGCGGAAAGTGACATCCTCATGTCCGCTTCAATTATAATTTCATCGTGCACATGAGCCACAATGGAACAATTCTTTAACGTCTGTATGGCATGGCACAAAATGTCACGACTGATTGCCTGGACAATATTCTCTACAAATTTTGGCCCATAGCTGTCGATTCTTTCCCATTTCTTCGTCCCACCAACGCCTTCGTAAGTAACAGACTCACCGCCGAACACGTTCTCTCCCATACGAGGTTTCACATAAGAAAGCCGTCTGCCGGAAGGGAGGACAATAAAGAGCATCCCACTTTGATAGATAAATTTAATGCCATGTGTCTCTGTGGGAGTTTTTTGCTTAACACAGGTTTTTACTGCTCGGTCAACATCCCACCAAAGTTTTGTGATATTGGGATTGGATTGTCTCCAAGCCGTTACAAGGGGCTGAAGTTCCTCTTCTTCAATTCCCATCTCCAAAGCACCCATTGATTTTAATGCTCCAACAGATCCACCATAACCGAGGGCAAGTTCGGCTATTTTCCCTTTCTGACGAAGGTGACCGTTCACACCATGCTTTTCAACAGGTACATTAAACATCTGAGACGCACTGGCACAGTAGATGTCACCACCGTTTTGGAATACATCTATTCTCCATTTTTCGCCTGCAAGCCACGCAATGACACGGGCCTCAATCGCTGAAAAATCTGCAACGATGAACTTCATGCCATCTCGGGGTATAAAAGCTGTACGGATAAGTTCCGACAGTACCTCTGGGATTGAATCATAAAGTAAAGTAAGTGCATCAAAGTTTCCGCTTCGAACTAAAGCTCGAGCCTGTTCTAAATCGGACATATGGTTTTGGGGGAGATTTTGTAGTTGAATCAGCCTGCCAGAGAATCTGCCAGTTCTGTTGGCTCCGTAAAACTGGAACATTCCTCTTGCACGACTGTCATTACATACCGCATTCTCCATTGCCGTGTATTTTTTCACTGATGATTTTGCAAGTTGCTGACGAAGTTCCAAAACAGTACCTAGTGGTTCAGGTGCTGTCTTTAACATCTCAGCAACCGCTTTTTTACCAAGGGTATCTGTTTCTAACCCATTATTGGCAAGCCAGTCTTTCATTTGTTGTACAGAGTTTGGATTCTCTAAATTGGTTATATCCTGCATTAAAGCCATCAGCTTTTCACGGGAATATTCATCCATCTCGACAGCCTGTTTTACGAAAGTCATGTCAATGGCAATGCCGCGATCATTGATTTCCTGGTCGAGATGATACTCCTCCCAAATGGTCTCAGGCATCGGAAACTTGGATAATCTCTGCTGTATTGACAACTCAGTTTCCACATCACGAAGGTTATATGCTTTAAACCGCTCCCATTTTTCCACGTCATGTTCCGGCAGATTACGAACTCGACCGCCATTTGATTTAGTAGGGGGGCAGGGAGTACAGAAATATTTAATAAGGTCTTTACCTTCAGTCAATTTTTGCTTTTCTAAACCTAAAACTGCACCGACCCCCTCTAGCGAAAGCGGAAGTCCCATATATGCCGACCAGATCATGGAACATTTCCAAGATGTAGGGTCAAGATATCCTGTGAGGTTAAGCCATTTTGATAGACACACACGCTCAAACATTGCATTGAAAGCCCACTTGGTGACGGAATTATCCATAAGTGCGTTTATAATTTCATCCGGGATTTCCTCTCCACAAGCAAGGTCAACCACCTGTACTTCACCACCATCCACCGAATAACCAAATAGTAGAATTTCAAAATCATCACTCTCTGCATAACGGTAAACTCCAGACTTTTGAAGGTTGGCACTACTAAATGTTTCAATATCAATAGAAATAGAATTCATATATTACCACCCTTTCCAATGCAAACGAGGTGGCAGAAGAACAACCTCCACCACCTCGTCTGTATTTATTCCTTATGCTAGAAAATCATCATCTTCAATCGTTGTGAAGTCATCAGCTGCATTGGTTCTTCCACCTAAAGGCTCTCCATCTCTTATCTTTTGGATGTTGCCAAGACCACAAGCTACACCCTTATTGCCATTAGAGTTAAAAGCGTAGAAATTTAGGGATACTCTTGCATAACAACCGCTGTAAACCTCGTTGCGATCCAAGATAGGTCTAACTGCTTTATCTACTATTTGAGGTGGAGTCTTGCTGTTGGCATTTACAAAGTAATGTCCTTTGTAAGCCTCGTCATCACGTTCTACATCACCATCTCGAAGTGGCATTTTAATAGCAGCCTTATTAGGCTTTTTACCACCAAACTTTGCAAGGCCCTCTTCAATGGCTGCATCTACTGCTGCATTGATAGCATTGATGGTTTCCTTATCTGTTTTAGGAATCAATACGGATACGCTGTACTTTTCTGCTCCGCCATTGATGGATACGGGTTCCCAACCGTGAAAATAGCTAAGCCGTGTGTTGACGCTTGTAACAACCTTCGTTCTGTTTTGATTATTCATATTCCAATTCCTCCGTTATTTCGTTAAATTCGTTTTTTACGTTTGATATATTCATAGCTGGCCGCTTATCCGAAAGTGGAACCAGCGTAGGTTTGCCTGGTGGTTTATGTATGAGACCACCAAGGATTTTCTCAAATTTCGTTTTACCCATTAGCTTCTGCATTTCCGTAAGGGTAATAAGACTATGGCGGTAGATATCTTTATAGCCGCTTGCCTTGGCTGCTTCAGCCACAGCCTCTTCGTCCTTATATTTACGGATAGACCTGCCCTCGACTACCTTAAAACCGTGCCACTCTTTCCCGTGATTAACAGCAGCATCCGTGGCATAAGCAATGATTTCATTTGCCCACTTTGTAAGGTCGGACAATTTAGAAAGAACTTCTTCAATTTCAGAGTCTGTAAGCAGAGGTGGTAATTTAAACTCCATTTGTGCTAGTTTCAGTTTCTCTTCAGCCCTTGCACGACATTTAACAGCTGCTCGACAGAAAGTACACCACTCGCCTGGAACATAATCACCTTTGCCGTCATAGGCCTTCTTCGCCTTTGGCTTCAGTTCATTTTCTGCCCAGTCTTTTAATTCCTTTACCGGGATTGTCCATGTGCTGACATTTTCCCTGCGGGGTTGGAAGATGGTCATGGAAACCTCCTCGATGTCATACAGGCTATCGTAGATTTCCAAAGCACCAAGGGCATATAATTTCATCTGCGGATTATCCACCGCATCTACCAACACACCCATGCCATACTTAAAATCGATAATATGAAGCTTTTTATCTCCAATAATGATGCAATCACCAGTTCCGAACCCCTGCGGTACATAGCAGGAAAAATCAAGACGTTGTTCAATAAGTATTAACGGGTCCGTACAGCTTTGCCTTGCCAGTTCAAGCTGCTCCATTACAAATTCCACATAGGCATCGCTGTGTTCTTCCATCTCATCGGTGTTATAAGCCGAGACGGGACGCTTACTCCTCATGTGAAGTGCTTTTTTAAGTTTATGTTCACAGAGAGCATGGGCGGCTGTACCTTCAGCGGCTGCATTGGATTCACTATTTTCAAATTCCAGTTCCAATCTCGCAGACGGAAGGCAATTAAGCCATCTATGGGACCCCGATGCTGAAAGTACTGCGTGATCACCCATTACCTAGTACCTCCGCATCTTTCAACATATCTGCATAATGTTTTGGGTCAACTTCGCTTAATTTAGAGCCACCGTACTTTTTGATAATTTCTCTCACTTGAGAAGTAAGACCGGCTTGACTCTTTTCAGCGAGTTTTGCTCTGACTTCCTCCAGAGTGATCTCCTTTTTCTTTGGCGCAGGTTTTTTTACAGGTGTAGTCGGTTCTTTTGCTTCGACAGGTTCATTGCCCGCCATTGCATCAGCAACCGCTTGTATACTGTCTGCCAAAGAGCGCATATCAGAAACCACATCAAGAAGAAGTTTGATTTTGCTCATGGTTTAATCCTCCCTCCTTAATCTCACTAATGGCGAGTTCCTTTACGGTGTCACCCGGGACAAGGATAGTCAGTTTCTGCTTATCACCAAGTAAGAAACGTAGGAAACGCTCCCTTATAGTGACATTACGACAGGAGACAATCCCGCCAGACTGTGGAGTTTTTGAAACACTGATTTTCAAGTTGTGTTTCATGTTCTTCACCTCTTTCTTGAGAGCGTTTATGTACTGCCCTCTATCTATTAGCCGTGGCAAGAGGGGAAAGTTGAGGATTCTGGAAAAACTTTTTTTAATTTCTTCTTAGCGGTAGCCAAGCGATGTGAAATAGCACTTTTACTAACACCTTCTCGCTCTGCATACTCGGTCATTGTCATGCCATCAAGATATACAGCAATAAAAGGTTCTGAATGTTTCGGCTTGAGAATGGAACGAATAATCTCACAGTAATATTCATAATCTTCCTTTTTATTTCGTGCCACTTCATGGGAATTATCGGGGAGATAGTCCATATGATCCGTTGCATCCTCGGATTCGTCGTCCTTACGGAATGGTTTTTTTGGCATCCCTCTGTGTCTATCAAATTTATGCCAGTTATTGTAGTCGGGTTTGTTATACTTATCGTTAAAAGCATCTTGAATTAAGCGCTCTTTATTTGATTTGGAAAGTCCTTCACCTACAAGGGACAGACTAACCCACATTTGCTCGGTTTCTTCATCATTAAGCTCGATTGTTTGAATTTTTTCTTCATACCTTACTGAAAATCTCATTAGATTCTCCTTTTCCCGTCTTGCAAGACGGCGGAGTACTAATGAGTCTTAGAAAAAATGACCAACAGAGTTACTTCCCGAAAATGTGCATAGGAAATAAAACGGAGGAGCATAAACTTTTCCAATAGCCCTTCATTGACTATCTTCGATTCATTTATGTATCCACCGTCTTCTGCTGGCCAGCTTTAGACGTATTTAAATTTTTGTAAGACCTGTGCCTTACACTTATAAACATAAAGGATTTCAAAATTCAGCGACCAACTCATCGAGTTGGCTTTTGTTTCCTTATAAATGGGGGTTTTTCAATTTTAAGCAAAAAAAAAGAACCCCTTTCGGGGTTCAAAACCAACTCAACGAGTTAACGAACTTTTAAATTTTTATTTCACTACCTAGTTCAGGTATTCCAAACTGCCCTAAGACTCCATTGAAATCGTCAAGCGACAGTCCTGGCATAGTATCCATTATACGAATATAGGTTTTATCAGGATCAGAATAATAATTTAATTTGTTATTTGATTTATCAAATAACTTTTGTGTTATTCTCGAACTTAATCTCATGGCTACACAAATCGCCATCAAAACATTAGTAGTCATGTTGTTATAGTTATTTTTCTTAATTTTACCATGATAGTTTATGTGCAGCCCTGTCTCTTCGTTAAATTGCTTAGGATAGTTCCATTTTCTATTCTCCATCAAAAACCATAAACACTCACACAGTGATTTAGTTGGGTCTCCTATCATCTTCATAAGTTCAATTTCTTCTTGTTCATCATAAGAAGCTAACTGTTTATAAAATGCTTGGTAAGCCTCTTCTGGTTCACACATTAAAGAAGACTGATACTTTGGATGGAATGTAAGAAGTCTATTGTCAATTCCTTCTACTTTTCTAAGTACCGCATAACCAAGAAAATCCTTATCGGCATTTTCATATGTAGTAAACTTTTGCTCACGAATATTAATAACACATTTTGCAAGATTTTTCTTTGCTTTAGCAGTTAAATGAAGTACTCCATCTTTTTGTTTTACATACTGGATGTCAGCGAGAACAAAGTACCCGTCAGCATAAACAAATCGTCCATCGCTTATCCACCCTTTAAGCACTGAATCTGTGTCAACAATCTTTAATGCTTCTACTGGGGTTAATTTGACAAAATCTTTATTGCTATTGATTTCTTCATAGACATCTTCATAATCTGAAAACCTTGAAATTGTATCTTTGAGACCAACCTCAATCAATCTATATTTTACTGATAACCGTGACGTTTTAAAGAAGATACTTAAATCTTCAATCAAAGTGTCACACGATAATATAACATTTTCTCCAGCCTCTTTATATTGTTGAATAAACTCCAGTGCCTTCTTTTTAAAGCTGTTTTTTGGCATAAGTACCCTTGGTGCTAATCTATGTGCCTGCCATTCCAACCACCTTACTTCATTTTCTTTTGTGTTCTTTCCCTCAGGTGGAGTATAGAAAGTCTCAGATTGACGGCATAAAATAGGGTATAGCTTTTCAGATGCGTTTTTACTTTTTATCTCAAGGATTTCAAAATATCTTTTATCTTTTTCCCAATGCAGTGCCTCATGGATTAGTGTGTTTCTTCTCGAACCTTCACCAAATACAGCTTCAGATAATGGATCAATCAATACAGTTCCAGCATTAAAAGCAGTTGATGTATATTGCCTTGTTTCTTGGTCATAAACATCTATATGTGCATCTAATAGCAAACAACAACCAAAAACATCTAAATTGCTAGATAAGGAAACTTCTTGTACTGTTAGTCCCATATCCTGAAGAATCTCCTCAACTGGAAGAGGCATTGGATCAACCAATGCCTGCTTACAATATTTTGTTAGAAATTTAGTTGCATAATCATCAAGTCGATTCTTTCCAAGTATCAATGCGCCCGATTTTTTATTAATATCAAAAATATCACTCGATGTTATTTTTCTCTTCATTCTCTACCCACTCCCCTTTTTCAATATAATCTAAAGGCAGCTCTGCTAATAGCTTTCTTGCCTCTTTCCAGGTAGGGTAGAACTCCTCAACAAGAGCATGAAATCTATGGGTGTGATTCTTTTCTATCAAGTGTACTAGTTCATGTATAACCACATACTCAAGACATTCGACCGGCTTTTTAGCAAGCTGCAAATTAATCCATATTCTTTTTTTATCAATGTTACAAGTACCCCATTTTGTCCTCATGTTTTTTATTTTGTATTCATTAGCATAAAGGTTTGTCTTTGCCTCGCACCTCGAAACCACACCATTCAATACTCGTTTAAGTTCTTCTCTGTACCATTCGTTAAAAGCCCTCTCCCTAGATTCCTTGGTTGATCTTTCGGGAGCAGTTAAAATTATTTTATTTGGTAGTTTAGTAATTTCGTATTTGTTTCCTTCATAAACGACCTGCAACCGATAAGGCTTTCCCCATAAATAATGTGATTCGCCAGACACATATTCACGTTCAGTTTGACGTGGTTGTGACAACATCCTATCTCTCACCTTTGTAATCTCCGGCATTTTCTTTAAAACAAAAAGCCTTATTTCTTCATCAGGATAATCACTAGGAGTGCTGACGGTTACATTTCCTTCTGGGGGATTAACCCTTATATAAAGATTTTTAAGATTTTGCTTTTTGATAATCTCTATTGGCATACCGCCAATGATTACTTCATTACACATCGTATTCTCCCTGTCTTTCAGCTATTTCGAAGACGGCATTTGTTTTTTCAGTTGCTACATCTTCGTCATAACCATATACCAATAAATTTTGATATATAGCAAGTCTTATATTTTGTTGTTTCTGGAAATTTCGCTTCCAATCAGGACGTATTGCATTACGGATAGCATTGTCACTATTTATAGCCAGTTTTTCATCTCTATCAAAGTAATCAAAGAAAGCTCTTCTGGCTTCGCTTTTCTTAATAGCATCAGGATAATCAGAATTTTCTTCCGGACGTAAAATCGCTTGTGCTAGTTCTACCACTTGACACAGATACTCCTCATAACTCATAGCCTCAATTCGTCTTTGATCAATAACTATTTGGAGCATTTCCGATAGCTTACCATAGTAGACTTTATTTGATGACATCTTCTTAACAATTTCATGTTGCAAGTTATTTTCAATTATCTCCGCTTTAGCATTATCGCTTCCTGGAAGTTCTTTCACTAATGCATCTATTGGTGTTGTAGTTGTATTATTTAATAGCAACTCAACCAATGGCATATTGGCAAGTTCGCTTACAACCTTAGAATCTTCGGCACGAATGTAGGTGTCCAAGATATAACGCATATCCGCCTCATACGGCTTCAAGTCAATATAATCACAACTAGCAAGTTTAATCATTTCTTTTATTTTGTTATATCCAGAAATATCACTTCTAAGCTGGTTAACTTGATTATCTGAATAACCATAGTTGCTCACAAGTTTATCACAGCAATTTGCAAAGGAACGAGTCAGGGATGCAGTAAGAGCGTATAATATATCCCTACGACCTATTCTCTCATCATCCTCACTATTTTCACCACAGAAATATTCAATATAATCAGTATCCTCTTTCGGATCATTTACATTTTCCAGCAAATCCTTAAGTGATGCAATTGCACCTACCATTTCAGATTTGGCTTCATCATAACGATTCTTAATAAGTCCTTCAACATCTTCTTTATCAAAGTTATCGAAAGCCTCAGTTGTATAATCGGCAACTGCCAACTGTACATTACGGAACAAATCCATATAATCTACAATGTAACCATAGTCTTTATCCTCACCATCCGGTCTATTAACTCGACAGATTGCTTGGAACAAGTCATGATCACGCATAGATTTATCAATATATAGATAAGTGGCACTTGGTGCATCAAAACCTGTTAATAGTTTGTCCACCACAATAAGTAACTTCATTTTAGCGGGTTCTTTTTTGAATTGTTCTTTTACTTCTTTTTCGAACTCGGATAGTTTTTTACCTCTAAGCATCCGCTCATAAATAGACTTCTTATATTCTTCCTCACCCTCTTGACTTAAGTCGCTCGTAGCAGTTCTTACACTAGCGGCTGAAGGTTCGTAAGAGGTGACAACAGCACACCTATTAAAGCCATTGCTAGTAAAGATATCCCAATATCTACAAGCCTCGTATATACTGTTGGCAACCAGCATAGCCGTTCCACGTTCATTTTTAAGGCGCGGTTTTAAATTCATATCAAAGATAATGTCCCCTGCAATTTTCTCAAGTCTTTGTCTTGAACTATATAGTTTATTGATTGAAGTCCAACTCTGTTTTAAATTTGTCTTTGCTCTTTCAGTAAGACCAAAGGTTTTATTATCAAACCACAAATCTACCTTTTCCTTATTGGATAGATCTTGGTCAACATCTCTTGCCTCATAACGCAAATCAAGAACAACGCCATCTTCCACACCCTCATCAAATTTATAAGTGTGAATATACGATCCAAATGTTTCAAGGCTGGTTTTCTTGTCCTTTTTAAGTAGCGGTGTTCCTGTAAAACCTATAAGCACTGCCTCAGGCATCAATACTTTAACAGCCTCGTGTAATTTCCCCGAGTTTGTACGGTGGCATTCGTCAATAAAGGCAATAATGTTTCCTTTTGCCTTAAAGTCAGCAGGTAAGTCCTTTAATAACTCTTTCCGATACTGATCCACATCGGATTGTTTACCTGCATTGTGTCCATACTTATGAATTAAAGAGCATATGATAGAATCATCATTTTTATTTAGTATTTCTCTTAAATCAGAGCAACTCTTTGCTCTTTTAACTTTCTCATTAACATCAATAAATAGGCTCTCTATTTGGTCATCAAGCTCATCACGGTCTGTAATGATAACTACACGGCTATCTGCCAAATTTTCAATAATCCACTTAGCCAGCCAAACCATTATCAACGACTTACCGGAACCTTGTGTATTCCAAATGATACCTCCCTCTTTTTCAATAATCCTTTTCCTTGCAGCAATATTTGCAAAGTATTGATTATGTCTTGTAACCTTCTTCACTCCAGCATCAAAGATAATGAAGTCATAAATCAACGATAAAAAACGTTCTTTTTGACAAAGAGAGACTATAGCATCTCTTAGCTTATTCTTTTCTTTAGATTGAATATCCTTGATAGTTGCGGAAAGGTCATCGGTGGCTTTGATATCTTCTTTCCATTTAAGAAAATACTTTTCAGCCGTTTCGGTAGTACCGTACTTAAGCCCCTCTGCCTCATTACCTGCAAAAATTAATTGAACGGTACTAAAAAAAGGCTGAATATACTCTTTTTTTTGATTTGTAAGATTTTGACGAATACCTTCGCCAATACTAACGCATGAACGCTTTAACTCAAATACGCCTAGAGCGATGCCGTTTATATACAGCACCACATCAGGACGTTTTCTTTCTATCTGATTAAAACAAAGTACACTTACTTCTTCAGCAACATAAAAATCATTATTCTCTACATTATCCCAGTCGATATAATGCACAGTTTGACGATTTTTATTATCGTCCTTTACACCTTGCTTTCCGTAACGAAGTAGGGAATAGACCTCTTTATTGGTTTGATATAAGCTATCCACTTGATTACTTGCCTTAGTAACAAGTTCATTTACTGCTTTTGAAATTTGGTCTTTCGTATAACCGCGCTTTTCTAGATTCTTCTTTAGCAAGTCCTCTTTAACTGGTGTGTTGTCTTGATCTTCAAGGTTGCCAAGATATGTGTAGCCTAAACCACCGTCTTTTTCTTTATCTATTAACCAGTGGAGGACCTTATTTTGTAATTTTCTTTCTAAATCAACAGACATAAACTTAACCTCCCTATAATTTAAGACGCACACGGCCTGTTAAAAGGTCATCCATTGCACCTTCTCTAATTCCCATTATCTTCTCTTTTTCTATTTCGAGAGATTCGATTTCTTCATCCATAGCTGTTAAGACAGAGGCGATGGCTTGTTGTTCTCTGATATCCTGTGGCATTCTAAACTCAAAATTACTTAAATCTTTTTGATATAGATGCTTTATTGTAGAACCTGCGGACAATGTATTAATAAACTCTTTAAAAATTGAGGACAACAAAACTCTATAGAGAAACGTTGGAAGAAGGCTAGACGTTGTTCTGAAAACAAAAACTCCGCTATTCAGAGTTGCTGGTTTATCCAATTTAGGAACCAGTGCTACCTTACCAATCGTTCCATCCTTTGTTACCAGTACATTATTTGACTCGACTTGAATATTTGAATCCATATCGTATCGTTCTTTTGATACGTATGATATGTTCTCCAGATTGACCTTTCCATTATGGAAATCAGTGCCCCCAATTAAATAACTGTATCCACTTCTTAAATACTCTTCCTTTTTTAAACCTTGCCATCCAATTCTTGCTTTTGGTTTAATCACTTGGTTAAAAGAAACAGTTTCCCATTCCTTTTCAAAACTATCAACCCTAGTTTTGCCACTAACCAAATCCTCCAAAGCACCATCACGGATAGCTTTTTTCTTTTCGATAAGCTTTGCTAGATTATTGATATGCTCATCGAAGTCGGATAGAACAGAGGCGATGGCTTGTTGTTCAGCGAGCAAGGGTAAATGAACTTGTACTTTTTTTACAACCTCTTTATTAAGATTTTGGACTCCACTTCCGGCAGCAAAAGAATCATATTGCCCCTTGACACTTGATGATGAAAGCAAATAATAAAGAAAGTCCTTATCAACTTCATTTTGAAAATCGTATAGCCTTAACCATCCGTCATGTATGCACCCATCAATTTTTAAAAGGTAGGGTCTCCCAAAACTCATTGAATTTGATAAAATAAAATCACCTGGACATACCCGTACCGAACGCTTAGCCCCATCTTTTGTTATTTTCTCTGCCGTAGAAATAATATATTTCCCATCTTGTGGGGCATCGCCAATTTTAATCCAGTTCACTCCTGATGAACTGAAAGTTAAATAACTCTCTATTGGACGAGGGGATGCACCCCTTTTTATTTTAATGACATCATCAAGAATGCTTTCACTCCAATCACTAGGATAAGCTACCATATGTACCCCATCCTTTCCAGAGCAGACTTTACCTTAATCTTTGACTGAGCTGTCTTTTCTTCAATCTCACCTAGAGTATGCTCATAGCGTTTTGCGATTAACACCACTTTTGATGCTAGTTCATTTAATACTTGATCAATTGCATCTACAATATCACCCTCAAGTCTTGCCATCCATTTCTTATTAAAAAGCAAGTGCTTAATTTCATCAATTGATAATTCGCCATATTTAGCAAGCACTAGTTCATCAAGTGTCTTTTGTGCCTCTTTGATAGCCTTATCAGATTCTTCTTTTTCTGAAACCTTAGCCTGATATGCAAGCAGAGCGTTATATTCATCTGCATAAATTTCAGGCATAACCGCTTTTTCGTTTGCCTCTTTTAATGCGGCTTTTAGCTTGGCCTTACCAAATGACCCATTCTTATTTCTAAGTTCGTAGCCCTTTAGCTCACTGTTATCTTGAACGATTTGCTCCATTTCAATTGTATTGCCCTCATCTAACAATTCAATCAACTTTGTAATATCGCTCATTACAGGTGAGGTCTTTTTACTTTCGAGTTCCTTAATCCGTTTATTAAGATTTGCCTTTGGAATGCTGTCACCTTTTTCATTTAGGGCATTTACCAGCAAACCTTCATCGCCAGATTCTTCTTCACGCATTTCATCTATTTCAGATTCAAGCAATGTTGATTTTTCTCTCAACTCATTAAGAACAATTAACTCTTTTTCAAAATACTCATTCTCGATAATCTCTCTTGAGATTAACGCCCCTTCAAACGACTTCATTTTAGAGGTATCGTCAACTTTTATTTCTTCTCCACTTTCATCTTTTGCTTTCTTTTGAGCATATACATATTCAATCTCACGACCAGCCTCATATCCACTAGCCTTAATTACATACACATCATCTTGCATTTTCTCATTCCAATAATTTAGCAAGAAATCGTACACATCATAATTGTCTAAAAGCTGTGCCGATTCGAAATCATGCAACATTTCAAGGCCAATGTTACGAATTAACTCCTTTGGATTTGTATCTACATTGATATTTAATAGCACATTTTTTACTGCATTTCTCCAAGCCCCGAATAGTTCACCACACTCGGTATCCTTTTGGCTCTTGATATTTTCGTCCTCAGAGATAACCGTTTCTATCTCGTTTGGTGACGTAGCAAGGTTATAGACGTTATGCTTTTCATCAACACGGGTAAATAGCTCTTGTTTTAACTTTGGTGAAACTTTCCATAGTTTTTCTATTGAATCAATATCAACTTCCGGAATTCCACCCTTTAGATGGGATGAAATATTTTGCGGCAATGTATCGTCAATCTTTTGGATATATCGAGGAACATTCAAATTACCATCGTTTTCTTCTAAGATTTCTTTATAGGTAACAAAGCGAGAATATCCCATAATTTCTTCTTTATTTATGCATGTTTGTACTATCTTCTCAATATCTTGTTCACGAAGGCGATTTTTGTTACCGTCTTTCTTAAATCCACGGCTTGCATCTACCATAAAGATACCTTCACGATTATCGGCATTTTCTTTATCAATAATTATGATACAAGCAGGAATACCTGTGCCGTAAAATAAATTAGCAGGCAGACCAACTATGCCCTTTATGTATCGCTTATCAAGAACTGCTTTTCTAATGGTCTCTTCTATATTCCCTCTAAATAGCACACCATGGGGCAGAATAATCCCTGCCTTACCATTACTATCTAAGGCCTTTAAGACGTGTAAAAACCAAGCATAGTCACCATTCTTTTCTGGTGGAATGCCATACCCATCAAATCTCTTAAATTTATCTTCTGATGGTTTGATTCCATCTGTCCAGTCCTTATCAGAAAAAGGTGGATTCATAACAATAAAGTCAAATTTCTTAAGCCCACCAAAATCATCAGTATATGCTGGGTTTGCTAATGTATTACCACTTTTAATTTCACCTGTACCTTTGTTATGTAGGATAAAGTTCATCTTTGCTAAACCTGCAGTATCAGGGTACTTTTCCTGACCAAATATTGTAACTATAGAGTCACCGTTTTCATCCATAGGAGCTTCATCTGCTGCACGAATTAATAAAGAACCACTGCCCGCTGCAGGATCATGAAGTGTCCACTTTTTACCTGTTTCTTGTCTAATATCACCAATACCAATAAGTCTAGCAATGATACGTGACACCTCACTAGGTGTATAAAATTGACCCTTGCTCTTACCAGACTCTTGAGCAAATTTCATCATGAAGTACTCATAAGCATCTCCGATGATGTCATCACCACTAGCTCTGTTACTTCTGAAGTCAATAGCAGGATTTTGGAATATAGCAATAAGTCCAGAAACTTTATCAACTAGTTCCTTGCCAGAACCCAATTCATCCGGGTTATTAAAACTAACATCAGGAAGAGAACCTTGAAGACGGTTTTCCTCTAGGAACTTTTGGATAATCTTATCTACTCGTTCACCGACATCACTCTTGCCCTTCGCAGCAATTAAGTCATCAAATGATGCACCTTCGCTTACTGTAAACTCAGCAAATCGCTGTCCCTTGTATCTATCTGATACGTATTTAAAAAACAACAATACAAGTACGTAGTCTTTGTATCTTGACGGCTCTACGCCACCTCTTAGTTTATTACACGCTTCCCATAGTAGGGAATATAGTTCTGATTTTTTCACGGCCATTCATTTTACCTCGCTCATCTTTAATATTCTGTTATATCAATACCCGATTTCAAAAGCCTTTCATAGCGTTCATTAGACAGTAGAACAGCAATAGGCTTTCCATTTTTTAAAACGAAAGCTGTCCTATCCTCATCAGATAATTTAGTTATTAATTTCGAGGATTGCCCTCTTAAAAAATCTGACATATTATAAAAGTCCATAGGCTGTTTTTGTATTTTATCTTCACTTTCCATATCCACACCTGCTTTTTCTTTTTATTATACCAAGAAAATCAGTCTATTGAAATGACTATTTATACTTGAAATGTAATTACTTTTTCAACTCAAATATTAATATATGTATATCTATAATATAGAAATATGGATAACCCTTCATTTCAAAATTAGGGAATGTTTAATCTAACCTATCTCCACAACCCTATGAAGTTATCTAATCTGTCTCCACAACCCTACGCAAATTTTTGCGATTGAACTGTTTCCTCAATAAATAAAAATAAGGATTTTCAAGGTTAAAAGGCACTGCCAGACATTGGGCAGAAAATCCTCCAACCTTGGAAACCCTTTATTTATCAATACTTTGAATAGAGCTTATTCCTCAACCCTTGACATCAAGACAACACACTCGACGTGGTTCGTCTGCGGAAACATATCTACTGGTTGAACTTCTTTCGTTTCATATCCACCATCTTCTAAAATTCTTAAGTCACGAGCTAATGTAGATGGGTTACAAGAAACATACACAATTCGCTTAGGCTCCATCTCGACCATTGCTTCAAGAAACTCTGGTTCGCATCCTTTTCTCGGTGGATCAACGACAATGACATCGGGATTAAGTCCTTCATTTTTCCACTCTGGCATGACCTTTTCCGCTTCTCCTACTATAAATTCAACATTCGTTATACCATTCAACTTAGCATTATTTTTTGCATCATTAATGGCTTCTTGAACGACTTCCACCCCATAAACTTTCTTTGCCTTTTGGGCTAAGAATAAAGAAATCGTTCCAATTCCACAATAGGCATCAATGACCACATCATTTTTATCAATATTGGCCACTTCTAATGCTTTTTCATATAATACCTTTGTTTGATATGGATTCACTTGATAAAAGGACCTTGCTGAAATGGCGAATTTAATATCACCAATGGTGTCATAAATGTATTCCTCTCCCCATATCACTTTCGTCTTTCTACCTAAAATAACATTGGTTCGCCTATCATTAATGTTATGAACGATTGATTTCACATGTGGAAAAGTTTCCGTTAGTTGACGGATGAATTCTTCTTGATGTGGTAGTTTTTTAGTTCGAGTAACTAAAACAATCATTGTTTCATTCGTTTCTCTGCCTGTACGAACCATAATATGTCGTAGGACGCCTCGGTCTGATTTTTCATCATAGGCTTCGATTCCTAATTGATTCGCTATTCTACGTACAGCATGGACCGAACGATCATTTACTTCATCTTGAATAACACATGTTTCCATATCATCGATTATATCGTGACTGCGCATCCGGTAGAATCCAGTTATCAACTCACCATCACGATCCCCAACAGGAATCTGTACTTTATTTCTATAACGCCATGGATCCTTCATACCGATTGTCGGGTGAACGGGTACATGTTCAAGGTGAGCAATTTTCTTCATAACATTTTTTACTTGATTCCGTTTCATTTCAAGTTGCAAATCATAGCTCATATGCTGAAGTTGGCATCCACCACATTGATAAAATACATTACATGGTGGTTCCACTCTATCTTTGCTTTTCTTTGTAACCTCTAATAATTTTCCGTAACCAAAATTTTTATTTACCTTCACTACTTTAACTGTTGCTTCTTCACCTGGTAATCCATAGGGTACAAAAAGCGGATACCCTTCCACTTTCCCAACGCCGTTTCCTTCGTGGGTGAGGTCTTCAAATGTTAAAGTAATTGTTTCATTTTTTTTAACTGGAGCTGTTTGTTTCGCCATTATGCTAATCTTCCTTTTTTCGAACATATAATGGTTCTATCTTATCATATTCTGAACGGGAAAGGCATTTCTCATACTTTCATGTTTTCTGTCTTCGTTTAAGTGTGAAACCCAGTATTTCATACAAAAATCAATAGGCTATTTGTTTGTAAGAAGCTCATCAGTAACTTCAATCGGTATTCATCTACCTGTAAGTGACCGTGTGGCGATTTCTTTGCTGTACTCGGTCGTTCATCTAACCTATGAGTGACCTTTTGACTTTTATTTTCCTGCATTCGGGCACTCATCCAACCTATGACGATAACTTTTCTATATTTGGTCGTTCATCTCTTTGATGCGTTTTAAAAGACTTTCTTACTTAAACAAAAAGAAGGCTGTTTATTCTTCAGCCTTCTCTTCCTCTTTAATAAATTCTTTCGGTACCATAAATTCGATATGTTGTTTTAAGTTAATAAATTCTCCCGGCAAAAGACCGCCATACTCACCGTCTATGTTCAGTTGCATTTTTTCTTGTGGTGTAACAGTAATTCGTTTTGCTTGTTTATAGATGACATTGGGATCATCTAAATGTGCACCACGTATAGCTAGTGTAGCGATACGTAAAAATTCGGCTAAATTCACCTTTTTTAATATAATTAAATCAAAATATCCATCACTTAAATCAGCGCTTGGTGCTAACTTTTCGAAGCCACCTACAGAGTTGGAATTAGATACTAAAAATATCATAATATCTTCATCAATTACGTTTCCATCATATTCTATTTTTACTCTCGCAGGCTTCAGGGAAGGAAGCATCTCGATTCCTTTCACATAATAAGCCAACTGCCCAATAACTGTTTTTAATTTCGCCGGAACATCGTAAGTTAATTCGGTTAATTTACCTCCACCGGCTATGTTTATAAAATAATGTTCATTTACTCTGCCGATGTCTAAAAGTTGTGAGTGCCCTTCGACAATAATATCTACCGCTTTTTTAATATCCCGTGGAATATGCAATGCTCGTGCAAAGTCGTTTGTAGTCCCCGTTGGAATAATGCCCAGCTTTGGACGATGATTTTGTTCAGCTACCCCATGAATAACTTCATTGATGGTTCCATCTCCACCTGCAGCTATAACTAAATCAAAACTCCTCGAAAGTGCATATTTTGCTGCCTCTTCAGCATCTCCTTCTTCGCCAGTAGTTGCATGAGCAGATGTTTCATAACCAGCTAATTCCAATCTTTGCAATACGTAAGGTAATTCCTTTTTAAATATTTCACGACCTGATGTCGGATTATAAATGATTCTAGCCCTTTTCATTTTACTTCCTCCCTCCTGCAACATTTGCTTCTTGTTAATTTATAAAGAAGACTTCCACAGTGGGGATTTTCCTTCATCCCCCATTGATGGTTAGTCGCATTTATCGGACCTTTATGGGCAGTTAATCTTCCACCTATCTTCTTTGTTTTGTGGTGGGGGTCTTACTGCCCATTTAGGTCGGATAAATTGTTTACTTTGTACAGTAAGGCAAAAAAGCTGTCCTTTGTATTTAGTTAATCACTTCGTTTATTTGTTTTGTATAGGGCTTTACAATTCGCAATAATTAGTTTACCCATTCTATCATAGTCTCAAAAAAACTATTTGGCAAATAAGAGAGTACAAGCTTTCTTATTTGGCTTAACAAACTTGGCATTGGCTAAACTCTTTTAGTAAATGGGAAAGGTCTATACTTTCCCGGCTACTAAAAAAGTTTAGACTACGATTTAATTAAAATCGTAGTCTAATCCATTACTTTCATTTAACGTTTTTCAATTTCTTCTTTAAGGATTTTGTTCGCCATTGGCGGGTTAGCTTGCCCTTTTGATGCTTTCATAATTTGTCCAACTAAGAAGCCAAGCGCTTTTCCTTTACCCGCTTTAAAGTCTATAATAGATTGTTCGTTTTCATCCAAGACTTTGTTTACAATTTCTTTTAATTGTTCAGGGTCAGAAATTTGTACAAGTCCTTTTTCCTTAACAATCTTCTCAGGATCTCCGCCTTTTTCAACAAGCTCAGAGAATACCTTCTTCGCGATCTTAGAAGAAATTGTTCCATCTTCAATTAGCTTAATCATAGATGCTAATGCTTCAGGAGTAATCGCTAAATCATGAAGTTCTTTTAAATGTTTATTCATGTAAGCAGAAACTTCACCCATTAACCAGTTAGATGCTTGTTTAACATCTGCGCCATGGCCAACTGCTTCTTCAAAGAAGTCTGCCATTTCTTTGGAACTTGTTAATACATTCGCATCGTATTCCGATAAACCAAGCTCCTTCACATATCGCTCACGGCGCGCATCTGGAAGTTCTGGGATTTCTGCACGAATACGTTCTTTCCACTCTTCATCAATATAAAGTGGAATTAAATCCGGTTCTGGGAAGTAACGGTAATCATCAGAACCTTCTTTAACCCGCATTAAAATTGTCTCTTTTGTTTTCTCATCGTAACGACGGGTTTCTTGAAGAATTTCTCCACCTGATAATAGAACTTTTTCTTGACGTTTTTCTTCATACTCAAGTCCTTTTTGTACAAAGTTAAAGGAGTTTAAATTCTTTAATTCTGTTTTTGTACCAAATTCTTCTTGACCAATTGGACGTAAAGAAATGTTCGCATCACATCGTAGGGAACCTTCCTGCATTTTCACATCAGATACACCTGTGTACTGAATAATGTTTTTCAGTTTTTCTAAATATGCATAAGCTTCTTCTGGAGTGCGCATATCGGGTTCAGAAACAATTTCGATTAATGGTGTTCCTTGACGGTTAAAGTCAACATAAGAATATCCGTCATCACCGTGAGTTAATTTACCAGCATCCTCTTCTAAGTGAAGACGAGTAATACCGATTTTTTTCTTCTTGCCATTTACTTCAATTTCAATCCAACCATGTTCCCCAATCGGTTGATCAAATTGGGAGATTTGGTAAGCTTTCGGATTATCTGGATAGAAATAGTTTTTACGGTCAAACTTCGTATCTGTTGCAATTTCACAGTTTAAAGCCATCGCAGCTTTCATAGCGAAGTTTACTGCTTCTTCATTTAAAACTGGAAGTGTTCCAGGATAACCTAATTCAATTGGGCTTACATTTGTATTTGGTTCAGAGCCAAATGCATTCACACTTGGGCTAAATATCTTAGATTTTGTTTTTAATTCTACGTGTACTTCTAGACCTATAATTGTTTCAAAATTCATTAGTTACTACCCCCTAGTTGAGGTCGTTTTGTATGAAAATCTGTTGCTTGTTCAAAAGCATGTGCAGTACGATATACAGTGCTTTCATCGAAATGTTTTCCAATAACTTGTAAACCAATTGGTAAACCTTCGTTTGAGAATCCACATGGAATAGAGATCCCTGGGACACCAGCTAAGTTTACTGGAATGGTTAAAATATCATTTGCATACATGGTTAATGGATCATCAATTTTTTCTCCAACTTTAAATGCTGGCGTTGGAGTTGTTGGTCCAATAACAACATCGTATTCTTCAAAGATTTTATCGAAGTCATTCTTAATTAATGTACGAACTTTTTGTGCCTTTTTATAGTAAGCATCATAGTAGCCGGAACTTAAAGCAAATGTTCCAAGCATGATACGACGTTTAACTTCTTGTCCAAATCCTTCACTACGAGAATTCTTGAACATATCAATCATGTTATCTGCGTTTTCTGTACGTACACCATAGCGAACCCCATCAAAGCGCGCAAGGTTAGCAGATGCTTCAGATGAAGATAGGATATAATAGGTTGCTACTGCATATTTAGAATGTGGTAGAGAAACCTCTTCCCATGTTGCACCAAGTGACTCATATACGTTTAATGCATTCATCACCGCTTCTTTAACTTCAGGGTTTACCCCTTCTGCTAAATATTCTTTCGGTACTGCAATTTTAAGTCCTTTTACATCATTTGTTAAAGCATCTGTATACTTAGGCACGTCCACATTTGCGCTAGTTGCATCCATCTTGTCATGTCCAGCAATTACTTCCAATACACGTGCATTGTCTTCAACGCTGCGTGTAATTGGTCCAATTTGATCAAGGGAAGAAGCAAATGCTACTAAACCAAAACGAGATACACGACCATATGTAGGTTTCATTCCTACCACACCACAAAATGCTGCAGGTTGGCGAATAGAACCACCAGTATCAGATCCTAAAGAGTATAATACTTCTCCTGCTGCTACCGCTGCTGCAGATCCACCACTAGATCCACCCGGAACATGATCTGTATTCCATGGGTTTCTGGTTGGAGTATAGCTTGAGTTTTCATTAGATGAACCCATCGCAAATTCATCCATGTTTAATTTACCAATTGTAATTGGTTTTTCATTCGCTAATTTTTGAATAACGGTTGCATCATATAGTGGATCATGGAAGTTATCTAAAAATTGACTTGCACAAGTAGTACGAAGGCCTTTCGTCACAATATTATCTTTAATACCTTGAGGCATGCCAAAAAGACTTGCAGAAGTATCTGGAGACTCATCTAGTTCCTTCGCTTGTCTTCTTGCATTTTCTTCATCTAATGTTAAAAAAGCATGAACTTCACCGTCTACTTCTTTAATACGTTTGTAAGATTCTTCAACTAAATCTTGAACGGTGATTTCTTTATTATGTAATTTCCCTTCCAATTCTTTAATGGAATGGTCAAATAATGACATATCCTTCTCTCCTCCTTAATCTAGTACACTTGGCATTCGCTAAATGTAAGTAAATGCCTTTGTTGCACGAATGTAAACTTTTGCACTTTCTACTCTGTCAAAATGGATGGTACGCGGAATTGACCATCTTTTTTGTCCGGAGCATTCTTCAAAGCTTCCTCTTGCGTAATCCATTGTCTTGCTTCATCTTTACGCATCACATTCTTCATTTCTAATACATGGGTAGTAGGTTCTACGTTTTCTGTATCAAGTTCATTTAATTGTTCTGCATAATCAATAATAGCACCTAGGTCTTTTGTTAACTGTTCGACTTCTTCTTCCGTAACAGCAAGTCTTGCTAGATGAGCAACGTGTTTTACTTGTTCTTTTGATATGTCTGCCATGGTTCAACCTCCAAACCGTATTTTCGCTATATAAGGTTGTTCAAAAAGCCCGGTGAAAATGACACTTCCGTTTCTAGTTGGCTCGCTTTTCATCCTTATTTTTGAACACTCACTATATACATCTCAATATAACCATAATTTATTATTATAACACTATGATAATAGCAGAGATAGCCGTATCTAGGCAAATTTTGTAGAAAAAAATGTTGTACAAAATAAAATGCCGGAAAAGTAAATACTAATCCGGCTCTGTCTTCTTAAAATTAAAGCGTAAAAAATATGAAGATATTAAAAATTAGATAGGAAGTTTCCAATAAAGAAAATCCCTGGCTCCACTTCGATTGCTAAGTCATTTGGTAAAACCGAAAAAGCAACCCCAGTGGCTAGTAGAGCACCAAGACCTATAATCATCAATGCTTTTTTCATTTACATAGCCCCCCTTTTTTATATATTAGCAATTTGCCTATAGGCAAAATTGACTACCTTATAATACTTAGCCGCATCCTTGTATCGTTGCCGTTTTTCAAAGAAATCTGCAAGTAGACTACTAAATATAATAATATTTGCGTAGTCTTTTGTTTTCCTTAAGTAAGGTAAGAGCTCGTTAACCATTACATTTTCAAATTTATCCCATTCCTCATTTAAAAGATGGTGATAAATATGAATCGTATAATGGCTCAACCTATGTGTTTCCTCTTTTAATTCTTTCATTAATTCGAAGGCAATATGTATGGTTTCTTTTGCCTCTTCATATCTTCCAGCTTGATAGTACTCACTTACGGATGATGCTAAGGTAGTTAATCTGCTAGACGGTGAAACTTCGCTATCATTCAATACTTCTAGATAATGTTTAATTGCTTCCTCTGAATCTCCTTTTACAGAGTATAAATGACCAAGGTTTTGGTTCGTTAATTGGATAATAGCTTTGTTATTGTTCAATTTACCTAAATGTAATGCTAGATTATAATTTTTTATAGCTTTATCATACATCCTAATTCTTCTGTATGATATACCTAAAATATTATGACATTGGGCACAGCGAACAAAGTTATATTGTTTCATATAAACTTCTAATGCCTTATTCGCAAAGTCAATAGATTCTAATGTGTTTCTCAGCTTGCTATGTGTAACTGCCAAAAGATAGTAGACATCTGCTATCTCATGTTCTTCTAAGTTCGTAAACTTGAACAGCGTTTCTGCCTGGTTGTACATTTCTAAGGCATTACTGTAATCCTCTTTAACAGAATAATAGTTTCCTCTATACTTAAACCAATAGAACTTATGTATATTGTCAAAGTCATCGCTCATTTCATTGAGCTCTTCCATTTTATTATAAGCTTGGGATGTCTCCCCAATCAAGAGGTAATACCTAATTTTATGTATTTCAAACAGGAGTATATAATCAGATATATTGGTATCCATTAATTCCTGTAGTTCTTTATAGGTAACAATAATATCCTCTTTATCGTTCACTTCAAAAAGCATGCTAAACCATTGGTCACATTTCTCTTTAATTATGGGCTCTTTACTCTTGTCTACGTTGATACCAAGCTTATTACAAAGTAACTGAATAATTTCAGGACTTGCTTGGGTTTTTAGATTTTCAATTTTGGACAAGTAGGATACAGAAACGATACCATCAGCTAATTCCCCTAGTGTCATTCCTTTCTTAGTGCGTTGCAATTTAATAAAAGATCCAATCTCTATCAAAATACCCATCCTATCCTATTAAGTATGAAGTTTTAATGATATGTATTCGTTTTACATTATAACATAGGTACTATAGTTTTATATTAGAAAAATTATAGCTAGATTCCTTAATTAACAATAGATTCTTGTGAGCCTTCCCAAAATAAAAAAATCATCACCCATTTTTTAGGTGATGATTTTTAATCAATTATAAATATGAAATTCTGGTTTTTCCTTTCCTGCTTCTCGATAGATTAAACTCTCTGCACCAGCACTTGAGGTAACCTGAACTTCTAAATCATAGTTCTTTGGAAACATGTCTTGAATAAGTCCGTATGCATATTGAGTAAATCCTATTATTTCCCCTTTACCATAAAACTCAAGTGGTATTTCGATTGTAAGCTTTTGTAAATCATCGTTAATGTAAAAGCCTTTTCCAATATAACCGACATAATTAGGGAAGAATTGTGATATTTCATTTCCAAAACTATTAATTATTTCATTGTCGTCTGTATAATCCTTTTTCGCCTCTTCTGATGGGAAAAGAACATTTTTTTCATTTATTTTATCCCATTTATCTATTTTGTTTTGTCCAGCAGGAACGACTGTTTTGGAGACGAAATTTCCTGGTACAGGGGAATCTATTTCCGCTTCCCTAAACAAAGCAATCATAATCGGTACATCCGGAAAGTTTTCCATACCCTTTAATTCGTCTACCACCTTTTGTGCCACTTCTTGGCCTTTTTCTATCATATCTTTCATAGGAATTTTTTTGTATTGATATGGTCCACCAACTTCTGTTTGGAATCGATAAACGGATTTTAATGCAATTCCTATAGAAACTCCAGCTAACTCAACCGTGTTTTCCTTTTCGTTTCTTTTCATATAATTTTGCTCTAATATATGTGTTAAGTAACGAGGATTCTTTTTGTAAACTTCAGCTTTTTCTTCTTTATCCAATCCTTTGATTTTTTCCTCGTTTACCTTTGGATTTAATTCATCAATCAAAGAAAAGAGAAGTTCATTTGAAAAATATTGCCCTTCTTGATAAAACAACTCACTCGGATCAAAAATTTCCTTAGATTGGCGCATGAGCCCTTCTTCTAATTCATCAATGTCCACTCGATTTCCCATTTGGTTCGTAATGACCCCTCTTGCTTCACTTGTTTGAAACGGAAGAATAATACGATACGTTTCGTCGTTTAATTGATAGCTCGGAACAATGGACGTTTGTTGTTCTTCATTTTTGTTTTCTTGTACTACTTCCTCTTGATCATTACCTTTCGGTGAACAGCTCGCAAGTAGTAGGAGCGCGATAATTAATATGATACTTATTCTTTTCATTTATGAATTACTCCCTAATGCTTCTTTTAATTGTTCTTCATTCCAAATCGTAATTCCAAGTTTTTGGGCTTTATCGTATTTAGACCCAGCGTCTTCACCAGCGATAACCATATCGGTTTTTTTACTGACGCTTCCAGTCACGGAGCCACCTAAAGCCTCAATTAATTCTTTTGCTTCATTACGAGTATAATACTCCATCTTACCGGTTAACACAATTGTTTTTCCGGCGAAAATACTCGCTTCGTTTGCTGTCTCAACTTTCTTAGGCCCTTTATATTCCATATTGATTCCTAATTTTTTTAAATCCAATAATAAATTTTGTACATGTTCTTCATGGAAATACTGAACAACGGCATCTGCCATTTTTTCTCCAATTTCATCTATTGCTACGAGATCTTCATAGGTTGCTTTCTCTAGGTTCTCCATCGTCTCAAATTCCATTGCGAGTGTTTTGGCAGCTTTGGCACCGATAAAGCGAATTCCCAATCCAAATATTAATCGTTCTAAAGAGTTCTCTTTCGATGATTCTATTGCATGGAGGAGATTTTGAACGGACTTTTCACCCATTCTTTCTAACTTCAACAATTCTTCACGGTCTAAACGGTACAAATCAGCAAACGTCTGAATGAGCCCGTGTTGAAATAGCTGGATGATTACTTTTTCACCTAATCCATCAATATTCATGGCATTACGTGACACAAAATGAATTAATCCTTCTGTCAATTGAGCTGGACAACTAGGGTTGATACAACGTAATGCTACTTCACTTTCTAGTCTTACAACTTCACTCCCACATGCAGGGCATTCTTTAGGCATATGAAACTCTGTTGCATCAGCCGAACGTTTCTCCTCCACGACACGGACAACCTTTGGTATAATATCTCCTGCCTTTTTAATAACAACCATGTCGCCAATTCGGATATCTTGCTCACGAATTAAGTCTTCATTATGTAAAGAAGCACGTTGTACGGTTGATCCAGCAATTCGAACTGGCTCCAAAATAGCAGTAGGTGTAATGACTCCAGTTCGACCAACACTTAGTTCAATATCAATTAGTTTTGTCATTACTTCTTCAGCAGGAAATTTATAGGCAATAGCCCATCTTGGACTTTTCGCTGTGTATCCTAATTCCTCTTGTTGTTCCAAATTATCCACTTTGATTACAATTCCATCAATTTCATAGTCGAGGTTAGGACGCTCTTTCGTCCAATACTCTACAAATTCCATTACTTCTTCAATTGATGAGCATTTTCTCCACTCTGGATTCGTTTTAAAACCGAGTTCTTTTAGTTTCTCTAACCGACCGCTATGTGTGGTAATATCATTGTTTTCCCACTCTCCAACTGCATAAAGGAAGATATCAAGATGACGTTTAGCTGCTATTTTAGGATCTAATTGGCGTAGGGATCCGGCCGCAGCATTTCGTGGATTTGCAAATGGTTCTTCCTCATTTTCTGTTCGTAGTTCATTTAATTTCAAAAATGAACGATGGGGCATAAAAGCTTCACCACGTACTTCTAACGTTTCTGGTTCTTTCAATGTTAATGGAATACTACGGATTGTTTTTAAATTATTCGAGATATCTTCTCCAATCGTTCCATCTCCGCGCGTTGCACCACGAACAAACTTACCATTTTCATAAGTAAGAGAAACTGCAAGCCCATCAATTTTTAATTCACAAACGAAAGAGACTTCTCCATCTACTCCTTGACTAGCGCGTCTTGCAAAGTCTCTTAAATCTTGTTCATTGAAGGCATTTCCTAAGCTGAGCATTGGAACGCGATGCTCCACTTTAACAAATCCCTCCAGAGGTTCTCCACCAACACGCTGGGTTGGGGAGTCCTCTGTAATCAAATGAGGGAATTGCTCTTCTAACTTTTGTAGTTCTCTTAGCTTCTCATCATATTCTGAATCAGGTACAGTTGGCTGATCTAACACATAATATTCGTACCCATATTGATTCAGCAATTCTTTGAGTTCCTCTATTTTCTTTTGTGCTTGCTTTTCATCCATAAAGAAGCACACCTCCTACTGTTTTGTAATCGGAGCAAATTTTGCTAATAACCGTTTAATTCCGGTTGGGGCTGGAAATGCAATATCTAATTCTGTGGAATCCCCTTGTCCTTGTACTTTTACTACGGTACCTATCCCCCATTTTTTGTGTGTCACTTTATCTCCTGGTGCCCACTCCTCATTTTCAGCTCCAGTTGTTTTCTGCATACGTACTGCTTGTCGCTTAGGTGCTGGGGTGTCTTTTCTCTGTCCAAACGAAGAAGAACCATAGGTGAATGAGTTCAGTTGTTCCAAACCGTCTAATAGATCTTTGGGAATCTCGTTAATAAAACGACTAACTGGATTCATACTTGTTCTACCAAATAAGGTCCGCATCTTGGCATGTGTAAGGAAAAGGATTTTCTCTGCTCGAGTTATTCCTACATAAGCCAGTCTTCTCTCTTCTTCCATTTCCTCTTGATCCATAATCGAACGACTATGTGGGAAAATCCCTTCTTCCAAACCAATGAGGAACACAACAGGAAACTCAAGCCCCTTTGCAGCGTGCAATGTCATCATGGTAACTTTTTCTTCATTATCTGGATCTTCCTCATCCACTTTATCGATATCCGCAATAAGCGCTAAATCAGTAAGAAAGGCAACTAATGTCTTATCTTCAGCACTAGCTTCAAAGTCTTTCGTTACCGTCATAAACTCTTCTAAGTTCTCTAAACGTGACTGAGATTCAAGTGTATTTTCATTTTTAAGCATCTTCTCATAGCCTGTCCGTTGCAATATTTGTTCAACCATATCCGTAGCTGTTAAAAATTCTTGTTGTTGAGATAATGTTTCAATCAACTGGCCAAATTCAACTAATGCATTTGCCGCCTTCTTAGATACACCAGTAAAATCAACTTCCTTTACTACTTGGAAGAAAGAAAGATCGTTTACCATTGCATAAGCTCGTAGTTTTTCAATAGAGGTTTTCCCTATTCCACGTTTTGGCTCATTCACGACACGTTCAAAACTTATATCATCATCTGGGTTTGTAATTAGGCGTAAGTAAGCAAGCATGTCCTTAATTTCTTTTCGATCATAGAACTTTGTGCCACCAACCATTTGATAAGCAATTCCTGATTTTACAAACGTATCCTCAATGGCACGGGATTGTGCATTCGTACGGTATAAAATCGCAATATCACTTGGAGAATACCCTTCTTTTGTTAATTCTTGTATTTTATTTGTGATAAATAATGCTTCATCTTGCTCTGTTGAACCTTGATAATAATTGATTTTTTGTCCATCTGGGTTTTCTGTCCAAAGATTTTTTGGTTTACGTCCAGGGTTGTTGGCTATCACTGTATTAGCTGCTTGTAGAATGGATTTTGTTGAACGATAATTTTGTTCTAGAAATACCGTTTTTGCTGTTGGATAATCTTTTTCAAATGATAAGATATTCGTAATATCTGCTCCACGCCAACGATAGATGGACTGATCTGAATCCCCTACTACACATAAATTTTGAAAACGACTCGCTAATTGTTTTACTAAGAAGTATTGCGCATGGTTCGTATCTTGATACTCATCCACATGGATATATTGAAAACGGCGTTGATAAAATTCTAGCACTTCAGGTACACGCTTGAATAATTGAATTGTCAACATAATTAAATCATCGAAATCAAGTGACTGGTTTTTTTGAAGCATTTTTTGATAGCCTTCATAGACTTGAGCCACTTGCCTGTCATAGAAATTCCCAGCATTCTTACTAAATTGTTCATGGGTAATTAATTCGTTCTTTGCAGCACTAATTTGCCCAATCATAGCACGTGGGTCAAATTTTTTCGGATCGATGTTTTTATTTTTTAAAACTTGTTTCACAACAGATAATTGGTCACTACTGTCTAGAATGGTGAAATTTCTATTATAACCAATCCGATCGATGTCTCTTCGTAAAATACGAACACACATGGAGTGGAATGTAGAAACCCACATATACTCACTGTCAGGCCCAACTAATCTGCGGACACGTTCTTTCATCTCTCTTGCTGCTTTATTCGTAAACGTAATTGCCAAAATATTGCGTGGTGCCACACCTTTTTCACCAATTAAATAAGCAATTCGATGTGTTAATACTCTTGTTTTCCCTGATCCAGCACCAGCCATAATCAATAACGGGCCTTCTATTGTCTTTACCGCTTCTCGTTGTTCTTTATTTAATCCTTTCAATAAGTCATCCATCGTCTGACTCATTTTTACACCTCCATCATATTAAGGCTTTACCGCTCGTACCGTTTCCAGTGCCTTATCAAAATCGGTATAGATACTATTACCAACAATAATAACATCCGCATACTGCTTCATTTCTTTTGCTTGGTGGGCATTCTCAATTCCACCCCCATAAAAGAGCAATGTATCGTTTAATTGATGGCTTACTTGTTTAACAAGTTCTGCATCCCCATATATCCCACTGTATTCCAAGTAAAATATAGGTAAGTGAAAAACTTCCTCCGCCATATATGCGTATACTAACGTATCTTCTGCATCTGGAAGTGTACTGTTCGTATATTGAAAAACCTTTGCTTCTTCATTCAAAATACAATATCCCTCAAAAACGGGTTGGACATAATCTATATAGTCCATATGTTGTTTGATTCCTTGATGATGCATGTCCATCATCCATTTCTTTTCTTTGGAATTGAGTACCATCGGAATGAAGTAATCATCAAAACCGGTTGTAATGGCGTCCATTCTGGATATTTCCAGTATTTTATGGACGGAATAATGACTGAGTCGATTTAATAAGTCTTCTACTCCTCGATAAGTAATGTCATCTGTTCCACCAACCATGATGGCATCTGTACCTGATGTACAGAGGATATCCAATTGTTCATTTGAAATTTCCTTTGCAGGATCAAGCTTGAAAATATGCTTCCATTCATTCATTTTTGTCTTCAAAGGGATATCCCTCCATCTTTCAAATTACATTAATCCATTATACCAAAAATCGTAGGTAGTATTTAGAGTTATGTGGTGGAAATTTTTGAAGCGTATGTGAAAAGGCTATTATCATGTCTGTGATAGGGGTTTTCATGGACAAAGTCTTCTGCTTTTTACATGCAAATGGCCGTGAGGGTGGGGATCATGGACAAAACCTCCTAACTTTTCCTTGCAATTGGCCGTGACTGTGGGGATCACGGACAAAGTACCCTCCTTTTTACTTGCAAATGGCCGTGACAATGGGTACACCTGCTTCTGTCAAGTAGACAGTACCAAAGTGTCTCAAAAAACTTTTCACAATACCTTTGTTTCCGATAGTTT
>NZ_JAHHXM010000012.1 GCF_019037185.1 Oceanobacillus caeni | reverse complement strand
TTCCCTAGAGTGTGATAATCAAATACATATTAAAAGTCGACTAAAATACAGTACCAACGTCACTTGACGTAGAGCCAAATAATGGAAGTATTATCTTCTAAAAAATTAATTTCTACCGTTTCAGTTAGTACGTCTGCATAGCTGTAAGAAACACGCTCGAATGCATTTTCGTCTTGGTCTAACTCGACAATAAATACAGAAGGATATGTTTCCGCTAAAGTACCTTGGCGTACAATTGTCTTTCGTCTGCCACCGTTAGCCTTTAATCTAAGTTTTCTTCCTACCTGACCTTCAAGACCTTGCTTAATTTCGATTAATGTTTTAGCCAATACACTCCACCTCACTATGAATAGTATAGCACAAACTTGTATAATAGTCAAAAATTAATATTATAACAAGATGTGTTTTTACATGTCAACAAAGAGTTTTGTCTACTTTTCATATTATTTGTCAAAGTTTTCAATTTATGTATAGAATTTTCACTTTTGTTAGTAGGAATTTCAATGAACCAACGCGAAAAAGCCCTTGTTAAGAACGCGATGTCATGTCGCAACGCCTGTACTCACACATCTTGTGCTTCGTAGCAATGTATGGAGGCGAAGGAAGTCTCGCTATTGCTTTAGCGCTGGAGCCGGACATGGCCCTCCCTATGACAAGATTTAATAAGCCAATTTTTTATACTTTCTTTTCTTTTTAAAAAAACTTATCCAGCATTCGGATAAGCTTTTTCAATCATTATCATAGTTATTACCGTCTAAGTCATCATCTAATAAATATGGCATTCCAGTACGGAGTAAACCTTTCGTTTCTACCCCACCCATTCCTTTTTCTCCTGTTAACGTATTTCTAATTGCGTCCCACACACTGACTCGTTCCATAAAAGAGGTATAAGCAATTTTTGCTGCAATATAAACAGGGTCTAACGCATGTATATTAATTCGGGTAGGGGAACTCGCAAAATTTGCTCCTGCACGTATAAGAGACTCAAAATGAGACTGACAAGCACCTGCAAATATAACTAGTTGATCAAGATTAGGATTAATTCGCCTAGCTTCTCTAACTGACTCAGCGAAATACCTTGAATGTCGGTAGGCCCTTAAGTCCTTTTTTGTTCCTTTATTTTTTGAGAAGGAATCGTGTCCTGTTATTACAATCATATCTGGCTGGATTTTTTGAACTAATTCACCAATTTGATTTGGCATTTCCTTTTCATTCAGATGGACACCGTGTACTTGTAAACCTATTCGCTGATAGAGTTCTATACATTTTCTTAAGTACATTTGATCACCATCTAGATGAAGGACTTTTGCGGGCAATTGGAAGTACTTTGCATAGTTTTGATATCCATCTGATGCTTGATAATCGCGTTTTTCCTTCATTAATTGATAATCTTGACGAAATAGCCTATAAGAGAATTCTTCTTTTTCCTTTTCTTTTTTTCTTCTTGTTTCTAATTCTCTATCTTCAATTCTCCGGAGATCTTCTAATGGTGCATCTGCCTCAAGTCGCATGTCTTCCCCATATAAACTTGCTATATTGTCTTTAATATTCGCAATACGGAATAGCAAATCATGGTTATAGGATTTTCTAGTTACTAAATTATTTTTCGTTAAATCCATACGTTCACCCCATAGTCTACTTGAAAGAACGACGCCTTCCCACTATAAACTATGAATGGAAAATAAGTATTGTGCCTTATATGAACTCGATCTCTAGAAAACTTGATATTTAGCCAAGCCTTTTTAGGAAATTGTGCCCAAGTTGCACTTATGCAAAGACGAGTAATTTTTATAAAGAAGACTTCCAACATCGGGGGGTTCCTTCATTCCCCACTGATGGTTAATCGCAAAAAATAAGCTATCTGCCGTGGACAGACAACTTATTTTTGTAGTGCATTAGTAAATGTATTTGCTAAATGTGCAAATTCCTCTATACTTAGGGATTCGCCGCGCCTTTTAGCATCTATACCGGATTGCAAAAGAATATCCGTAATCATGTCTTTATCATATTTATCTTTGAAGAAACTTTTTAAATTATTTTGAAGTGTTTTCCGTCTTTGTGCAAAACTTGCTTTTATTATGTCAAAGAAAAAATCCTCATCTTGTACATGAACAGGAGGCTTCTCTCTTAGGTTTAATTTTAATATGGCTGAGTCTACATTTGGTTGTGGCATAAAAACTGTTTTAGGTACGACCATAACCACTTCAGCCTCCGTATAATATTGTAAAGCAATAGTTAAGGACCCATAACTTTTTGTATTTGGCTCTGCTGCCATTCTCTCGGCAACTTCTTTTTGAATCATCACCGTAATGCTCGATACTGGTAATTTATCCTGAATTAACTTCATTAGAATTGGGGTAGTAATGTAATATGGTAAATTTGCAACGACATGTACTTTTTGATCCGGAGCAAAGTTTTCCTTAATTACTTCCTTAACATTTGCTTCTAAAATATCTTGATGGATGAGATTGATATTAGAATAATCACCTAAGGTATCCTTCAATATTGGTAATAATCGTTGGTCGATTTCAAAAGCAACCACTTTATCCGCATGAATTGCTAACTGCTCCGTTAACGCTCCAATTCCTGGTCCTATTTCTATGGCACCTGCGTCTTTATCTATACCAGCATGTTTCACTATATTTTGAAGTATATTCACATCGACTAAAAAGTTTTGTCCTAAACTTTTCTTAAATGTAAACTTATATTTATTTAAAATTTCCTTCGTACGCGATGGTGTGGCGATATAATTACTCATCTTCTTCCTCCTGATCCAGTTTTAAAATTGCTTGATTAAACTGGTCTTTCGTTATTTGAAATAATGTTAGTCGTTTTAATAACTGCTTCCCATTCGTATGACCTATTTGGAGAAGTTCGCCTAGTCTTTCCCTTCTTTTTCGTGCTTCTTTTGTCCCGATTAATCGTGCTTTAATAATATCTTCTTGATCTATTTCACTTTCTATAGGTTCAGCTAATTCATAAACATCCTTTAGGGCTTGTCTTATATCTTCAATGCTTGCATGTTCAATCCCCAAACTTTTATTATGCGGATGTTTTGCCCTTGCTTTATCTTTCGTTAAAAAAGCATGTTTACAACCCGGAACATATTCATTAATAATTTGTCTAATTCGTTCACCAGGATAGTCTGGATCCGTGAAAATAATGACCCCACGCTTTTCTTGTGCATGTTTGATTTGGGTAAGTGTAGATTTATTAATTGCTGATCCATTTGTTTCTATCGTATCTGCATCGACTGCGTGTTTTATTTTCGTCGTATCGTCTCTTCCTTCAACTACTATGACTTCTTTAATTTTCATTGATTTCCCCTATCATCTATTGTTAATAAAAAGGCCACATCTAGCTCCAGCGCTTTTAAATATAAAAAGCTCCTACCATTTATCATGGTAAGAGCATATAACTTACATACATCTTAATCAAGGATTTTCACTTGGACATCACGAACTCCCCAACTGTATGCTTTCGATTTATCCGGTACATGAACATCAATTCGGTTTCCATTAATATTACCACCAGTATCACCAGCAATTGCCTCTCCATATCCTTCCACCCATACTTTTGTTCCTAAAGGAATGACATTTGGATCTACTGCAATTACCTTATTATTTGGATTATCCTTCAAGTTAATTCCTGTTGTTGTGTAACCAGAACAGCCATTACAACTTGCTGTAAACGCACTTGCAGTCATGGTTATTGTTTTATCACTTGAAGCATTATTATTGCTTGAACTAGAGGTAGAGGTTTCAGATACTACTTGTGCAGGCTCTTTCGTACCTACTGCGACAACACGATTTACCTTTTTCTCCTGAATCGCTTCGTCTAATAATTTACGATCCACCTCTTCTCCATTTTCTAAGGTAACTTCAAAAGTTTTATGGACCTTTCCTTTTTCCCCTTCCGTTACCACCTTTTCTTTCCCTTTTTCTAATGAAGAATCCTCTTTAGTTTCTGTATCAAAGGCAACTTCTTCTACTACTTTCTCCTTCTTTTTTTCCACACGGGTAATCGTAATAACAGTATCTTTAGTAACTACATCGTCTAAGGAAGGAGAAATCTTATCTAGGTCATTTAACTCTATTTCACTTTTCTCTAATAGATTTTGTACGGTTCCACCTGTAACTTTTGATGCTTTCTCTTCTCCACCATCATTTACTGTTACTTCAAACGCCTTTTTCACTTTTATTTCTTGTCCATCTTTTAATATGTCATTATCCTGGAGCGAAACTTCATCATCCTTCGAGAATGAAAGGCTTTGCTCCTCTAAGAATTCTTTTAATGTTTGTGCTGTTGAATAATATGTATGAACTTTACCGTCTATCTCTAAGGTAAGTCGTTTTGCAGATTCATAATCAATCTTCATACCGTCTTCAATATCAGCATCTAAGTTATGGGATAATGCATCATGATCACCAACTTCGATACCTTCTTGATCTAGTATTTCACCAACGGTATTTTTATGTGTCTTTATTTTTTTCTCTTCACCGTTGTTTGTAATGATTACTTCTGCTTTTGTTGATTCAAAAACAACCATACTGGTAAATAAAACTAGTGCAAGTACACCTATACTAGAAATAACCAGCTTCATTTTTGATGCCGGCAATAGCTTTGATACAAATCGCATGCATCTTGCCCCCCTTTGTATGAACGATTATATGAACAAAATATACGTAAAGTAAATGAATTTCCTTTTACGGTTGATTTACAATTCCATTACACAAGCCCTATTCGACATCGTTTTACTTTACTTAAAAAGAGAAGATAATTGATTCTAAAGGGATATGTTGGAATCTATTAGAAAACAAAAATAGGGACTAGCTTATCGCTAATCCCTATTTTCGCCATCATTCTTCTATTAATTCACTTGGGTTCTGGTATTATTTCACTATAATGTTACAGTTATATTTCATTTGATTGCTAACATAATAAAATTAAGGGAAAACAATAAAATACTTTCCCAAAAGATGATTTTTTAATGAAATTATTCTATTCCAAAGAAGCGAAATGCGTTTTTTGTAGTTATTTCACTAATATCTTCATAGCTCATATTCCTAAGTTCGGCAATTTTCTCCGCTACTAGTTTTACATAAGCTGGTTCATTTCTTTTACCTCTATTAGGATGTGGTGCTAAATAAGGTGCATCCGTTTCTATTAATAGACGGTCTAAAGGGACATATTGAGCTACTTCTTTTGGTAGTGGCGCATTTTTAAATGTTACAGGTCCTCCCAAAGAAATATAAAAATTCATATCTAAACAATCATCTACATATTTGACAGAATCACTATAACAATGCATAATGCCGCCAATTTCCTTTGCGTTTTCCTCTTTTAAAATTTGAATAATGTCCTCGGTTGCTTCACGATTATGGATAATGATTGGCATTTTTAGCTTTTTAGCTAGACGAATTTGTTTTCGGAAGACATCTTTCTGGACATCCTTTGGTGATTTATCCCAATGATAATCAAGGCCCATTTCACCTATTGCTACTACTTTAGGATGCTTTGCTAATTCTTCAATCCAATCAAGTTCCTTGTCTGTCATATCTATTGCATCAACAGGATGCCAACCTACAGCTGCATAAATGGTTTCATATGCTTCCGCAATTTCAATGGCAAGTGGAATTGTTTCATGGTCAAAGCCAACTACCGTCATGTATGTTACACCAGCATCGAATGCACGCTGTATTGTTTCTTCGCGATCCTCTAGAAATTGTCTTGCATTTAGGTGAACGTGTGTATCAAATAACATATTTACCTCCTATGAATAAAAAGCCAAGCTCTCCACGAGATTGGCTTTTAAAGTTTGAATTTTACTTACTTCACAACGGATCCATTTGGTAAAGATGAATCTACGGTTGCTAGAGATAAGTTCCCTTTTTCATCTTCGCCTGACAAAATCATACCCTCTGACATTTCTCCGCGTAGCTTGACAGGTTTCAGATTTGTTACACAAATAACCTTTTTACCTACTAATTGTTCTGGCTCATAGTACTTCGCAATCCCTGAGACAATTTGACGTTTTTCCGATCCAAGGTCAAGTTGTAGTTTTAGCAATTTGTCAGCTTTTTTTACCTTTTCAGCTTTTAATACTTCACCAACTCGTAAATCTAACTTCATAAAGTCGTCATACTCGATTTGTTCTTTTTTATCTTCTTCTTTTTTTGGTTCTTCAACCACTGTTTTTTTCATCATTGCTTTAATAGCTTCGATTTCTTTTTCTACATCGAGTCTTGGGAAAATAGGGTCACCTTTTTGAACCTTCGTTCCAGCTGGGATTTCTCCGTCCTTATAAACACTATCCCACACTTTTAAAGATTCATTCGTAATATTTAACTGACGGAATATTTCTGTTGGTGCTTCTGTTAAGAATGGTTGAAGCATCACAGCTGACTTTCTCAATGATTCGGCTAAATGAGCCATCACATTTCCTAATCTTTCATTATTTTGTTCGTCTTTTGCAAGTACCCATGGTTGGGTTTCATCAATATATTTATTTGTTCGGCTAATATATTGCCATAAGGAAGAAAGCGCAACAGAGAACTGCATATTTTCCATCGCTTCTTCTACTCTTTTAATCGTATCCTTAGCAAATTGTTCAAGTTTACCGTCTACTTCTGTTTCAGATGATTTATATACAGGGATTTCTCCATCAAAATACTTTTTAATCATTGCCACTGTTCGATTTAACAAATTACCTAAGTCATTTGCTAAATCATAATTTGTTCTTTCTACGAATCCTTCTGGAGTAAATACACCATCATGACCAAATGGTACTTCGCGTAATAAGTAGTAACGTAAAGCATCTAGCCCATAACGGTTTATCAGACTTACCGGGTCTACCACATTACCTTTTGATTTCGACATTTTTCCATCCTTCATCAAAATCCATCCGTGTGCAAATACCTTTTTCGGTAAAGGTAAATCAAGCGCCATTAATATGATTGGCCAATAAATAGTATGGAATCGAACAATCTCTTTACTCATTAAGTGAACATCCGCAGGCCAATATTTCCTAAACTTCTCATCGTTTTCAGTTCCGTAACCAAGTGCCGTAATATAGTTCGTTAACGCATCTACCCATACATAAATAACATGTTTTGGGTTTCCAGGGACTTTAATTCCCCAATCAAAAGAAGTACGTGATACAGCTAAGTCTTCTAAACCTGGTTTTATAAAGTTATTAAGCATTTCGTTTTTACGACTTTCAGGTTGGATGAATTCCGGATTATCTTCATAATATTGAACTAGTCGATCCACATACTTGCTCATTTTAAAGAAATAGGACTCTTCTTTAACCTTTTCAACCGGACCACCACAATCTGGACAGCTTCCTTCATTTAATTGTCTCTCCGTAAAGAAAGATTCACAAGATGTACAATACCAGCCTTCATATTCATCAAGGTAAATATCGCCTTGTTTTACTAGCTGATCAAAGATTTTCTCAACGACATCTTTATGTCTATCTTCTGTTGTACGGATAAAATCGTCATTTGAAATCTTTAGTTTTTTCCATAAATCTTGAATACCACTAACAATCTCATCTACGTATTCCTGTGGGGTTACACCTTTTTCTTCTGCCTTCTTTTGAATTTTTTGTCCGTGCTCATCCGTTCCAGTTAAATACATTACATCATAACCACGCATACGTTTGTACCTAGCTATTACATCACCTGCAACTGTTGAATATGCATGACCTATATGTAAATTACCACTTGGATAATAGATTGGTGTAGTAATGTAAAACGTTTTTTTCTCCTCTAGCATGCTGCTACCTCCTTAAAAAAACTTGGCTTTAGGGGTTTTTCCGACAAAGTTCTAATTAAAAATTAAAAAGTCTACAAAAATGTCATTTTTAAACTATTACCATTGTAGCTATTATAACGTATTTTGCCAAATACTGTGTATTATTAATTATGGACCAAATCAAGATAAGATAAGCATTTGCATAGGCTTTTTTTAATTTAGCATTCAAATTATCATACCTTAAATATTGACATCGAAATAAAATATTGCTATTCTAAAGCAAAGAAATTGTCAGAAAATCTAAATTATTTAAAAATCACCATTTCCTTTACTAATATAGATAGAATTCAAATTCAAAAATTAGGGGGCTTACTATGAATTCAACCGGAATGTTCCGTAAAGTTGATGAACTTGGAAGGGTAGTACTTCCAGTAGAAATTAGAAATACGTTAGACATTCAACCAAAAGATAAAATGGAAATATCCCTTGATAAAAATAAAATAGTTCTTAAAAAACACCAACCAAATTTGACATGTCAAATTTCAGGTGAATATTCGGAGGAAAACTTGGTATTAGCAGATGGTAAGATTGTTTTAAGTCAAACTAGTGCTAAATTACTACTTAAGGAAATTGAATCCCTATTAAACCACAATGATTAATAAAATTGAAAATAGGATAATTTTCTACAAATTTCTATTTACAAAAACGTAACCCCTTGTTAAAATCAATTAAAAGCCCAAAGAGAGCTGACGCTTGCAGAAGCACGTCAACTCTCTTTTTTAGTAGGTAAGAAGATATAAGAATTCAGCTTATCAAAGCTTGCCATAAGGAAGGCCACGTCCAGCTCCAGCGCCCAGGAACTAGCGAACTTCCCTAACCAGGCTCTTCCGCTTTTGTTAATCTACATGATAGGCTTGATATATTTCTCGTTTAGGCATATTCCTGTCTGTGGCAACTTGTTTTATGGCTTCCTTTGAAGATAATTGACTTTTATTGATATAGTAATTTACATGTTCCATAATGGTTAAGTCTTTCCACCATATTTCCGTCTCTTCCTCTTCTGCGTCATTTCCAGCAACAACTAAGCAAAATTCCCCTTTTTGCTCATTCTGATTTGCCCACTCTATTAATTCTTCAACAGAACCCCTAGTAAATTCCTCGAACCGTTTCGTTAGCTCTCTAGCAATCGCTATTTGTCTATTTCCCAGAACTTTATGCATTGTTAGTAGGGTTTCTTTAATACGATATGGCGATTCGTAAAATAATAAAGAAGCTTGAATATATTTTAAACGCTCTAATTCTGCTTCCTTATCTTTCTTCTTTCGAGGCAAGAATCCATAAAAATAAAACTCATTCGTGGAAAGCCCAGAACCTACTAAAGCACAAAGGGCTGCATTCGCTCCTGGTAGAACGACTACTTTCAGTTCCTCTTCTATTGCTGATCTTACTAATTCATATCCTGGATCTGAAATAGCTGGCATCCCAGCATCACTGACAATAGCAATGGACTCCCCTTTTCTCACCCGCTCCAATAACTTCTCTTCTCTAGAAAGCTTATTATGCTCATGATAACTAATAAGTGGTACATTTATTTCAAAATGGTTTAAAAGCTTCTTTGTGTTTCTTGTATCCTCTGCTGCTATGATTGATACATCTTTTAATGTATTCAAAGCCCTAAATGTAATATCTTCTAAATTTCCAATTGGTGTTGGTACAACATAAATAGCCCCTAGGTTTTCATCACTAAAGCTCTTTTGAATTTTCATTCTGAACCACTTCTTTCAACCAATTCTGGATTAGTAATAGTTTCTCTTTTCTTTTTAGTTGTTTTATTTCATATTCTCTTTTTAAAGCTTGCTCTTTCGTTTCTATTTTTTCAATGTATACCACTTGAAACGGCCCTCTACCTCTAGTATACTTTGCCCCTTTTCCGTCCCTATGTGCTTTCAAACGGTTCTCTAGGTTATTTGTATAACCTGTATATAGAGAATTATCTTTACACCTTAAAATGTACACGACATGTTCCTTATCATCCATATATAATTTCCTTTGCTTCCTCCGTATATGTACCATCTTCGTTGTATATATACAATGGTGGTAAAATTTTTAAATCTGCTTTGCCATCCCGGATTCCTTCTATTAAAAGCATGTTTGCTTCTTTCCCCATTTTTGGAAATACCAACTGCATCCGTTTTGGTTCAATGTTATATTTCCTAAATAAAGCTATCATATCTACAAGTCTCCCTGGTCTGTGAACCATCGCTACTTTTCCTCCCGGTTTTACATGTAGTTTACACGCCTTTACAACATCTTCTAATGTACAATAAATTTCATGCCTTGCGATGGTTAAATATTCATTTTGATTTTGTTCCTTACTAGAAGGTGTTTGAAAATAAGGTGGATTACATGTTACCGCATCATAAGCACTTTGCTTTAAAACATGTTTCATTTCTTTTAAATCACCGTGAATGACATGTATTTGCTCCTGCAATTGATTTAACTCAATACTTCTCTCTGCCATACTAAAAATACGATTTTGAATTTCAACACCAGTTATTTCAACCTTGGTTTTTCTAGCTAACAATAATGGGATGACCCCATTACCTGTACATAAATCTAAAACCTTTCCTCTTCTTTTTGGGACAGAAGCAAAATGTGCAAGTAGCACAGCATCTAAAGAAAAGGCGAAAGCAGTCGCACTTTGAATAATACTCATACTTTCGTCAGCTAATAAGAAATCTATACGTTCATCGTCCAATAATTGTACCATTTATTTCTCCTACTCCTAATCGAAACTTTAGCTATTACCGTTTAACATATCCATGATCTTTCTATACATTAGAAAACTAGTTATGTAAATTTTATACCAATTAAAAGAAAACTGCCCCTATATAGAGACAGTATTTTTTCGTTTATATGGATTAACATATTTCCGAATTCTACTTTGTTTTATCAAAGAACTCAAGACAAAACATACAATCCTCGTTTCTTCTCGGTCTTCCAAATTCTAAATTACAAATATGGAATCCTTCATCATACAATCTTGCTAAATTGTCATATCCTTCACTTGGTAAGTTATCTTTTTTCTTAGCTGATTTTTCTTTATTAGTTGTTTTTTGTTTACCTTCTTCTATCGTATCTAAATGGTTTCTGAGATTATGATTTTCCATAGCAAGTCGATTATTTTCTTCTAGTAATTCACTTAACTTTTGTTTAAGATCACCAAGTTGCTGATATAATTCTCCGATTTGTTTTTCCATATCAGACACTTGATCAAAGATTTGCCGATTCCTCACTCCCACTCACCTCGTTATCTTTGGCCCTGAGCTAAAATTCCCTCTTCAATTAGTTCATCTAAAGTATACTCAATAACACGTTCCTTTTCTGGGATTTCGATTTGAATCAATTTCTCAAGGATATTTAATCCAACCACTTTCCCTTTTCCATACGGAGTATTCATGGCTTCTCCTATATCTGGTAATTCCCGCTTCGCATTTTCGTATTCGTCATTTTCGTATTTTAAACAACACATAAGGCGACCACATAGACCAGATATCTTAGCCGGGTTTAAAGAAAGATTTTGATCCTTTGCCATTTTAATAGATACAGGTTCAAAATCTCCCAAAAAGGTTGAACAACAAAGCATTCTTCCACACGGTCCAATACCACCAAGCATTTTTGCTTCGTCTCGAACACCAATTTGTCTTAATTCAATACGGGTTTTGAACATCGCTGCTAAGTCTTTTACTAATTCTCGAAAGTCTACACGTCCATCAGAGGTAAAGTAAAAAATAATTTTGTTACGATCAAATGTATATTCTACCTCTACTAGATTCATATCTAGCTGATGTTCCTTTATTTTTGTTGTACATATATCAAAGGCCTTTTTAGCTTCTTCCTGATTTTCTAAAACGGTGAGCTTGTCTTTTTCATCAGCAACCCTGATTACTTTTTTCAAAGGCAGCACAACATCTTCCTCGTCTACCTTTTTATTTTGTATAACTACTTTTCCAAACTCAACGCCACGTACCGTTTCCACAATAACATAACTGTTTAGTAAAATATCTTCTTCACCAGGGTCAAAGTAATAGATCTTCCCCGCCTTTTTAAACCGAACGCCAATAACTTCAATCATTTGTTTCACCTCTGTATTTGAAGAGCCAATTGTTCAAACACTAATGTTGGTTGAACATTTTGCTTCAATTTTCTTTTAGCTTTTAAAATAGCATTTAAGTTATCTATAATTTGCTCTTCGGAAAATGACATTGCTGCTTTTTCAAGTAAAACATCTGTCGATTGATAGAATATAGGTTCATTTTCATTACCGATGTGATAATAAAGAATATCTTTAAATGCTAATAATAATAAATCGAGAAATTTCTCTTGATCTTTTCTTTCTTTTAAGAGAGGTATCAAATGACTATGGATAAATAAGTACACATCTTCTGGTTTGGTTGAAAACATTTCAACCAATTGTATCACTAACTTCCTAGCTTCCTCAAACCACTGATCTTTTGACCATTCAATCGCTTCTTGAAGGTTATTGGTTAAAGCACTGAATAGGATGGCTTCTTGTTTTTTTAGCCCGTTTTCTAGTAGCTTATTTTGAAAGGAAACTGGATTTAGTGGTTTTAAGTCTATAATTTGACAACGTGAACGAATCGTTGGGAGAATGGCTTGACTGTTTTCTGTAATCATAATTGCTGTTGTTTGTCTTGTCGGTTCTTCTAAAAACTTCAAAATACGATTAGAAGCATTTACAGTTAAAGTATCAGCGTCTTTTATTACATATACCTTCCTATTAGATTCAAGTCCAGAATATGTAAATTCCTTTTGCAGATTTTCAACCTGTTCCTTTTTTATGGACTTTCCTTCAGGTTCAATCCAATGAACATCAGGGTGGTTATGGGACTCAATTCGTTTACAGTTTATACATTCATTACATGGTTCTATTCCATTAAGATCCATACAAAATAGAACCTTTGCAAGAATAATAGCGATTTCCTCTTTTCCAGTGCCACGTTCTCCATGAATTAAATATGCATGTGAAACCCGATCTTTTTTAATACTATTTGTTATTATCTTACTTGCTAAAGGCTGTATCTCTGCAATTTCCGACCACGTCTTCATCCAATATCCATCCTTCAAAACATATCAAATTACCGATTATTCTTAACGACATAGGAAAGTATAAAAATTTAGCTTACGCTTACGTCTTTGTTTCTAAGTATATAAATTAATCAACAAGCCTTTTATTTCTCCTATTAGCCCAAGTATATCAACTGTTTTCTTCTCTTGGCTCATGACTTGCTCCGTTAATTCTATGAGTTTTTCATCTACTTGTTTGATTAAAGTTAAATGACTACTACCATTCCTATTGAAACTTTGTTCCTTTTTAATACGTAAACCGCCAGATACCGTTTCTCCTAAGAAGGATTTAATCAATCTTTTAAATTTAGCAAGGTCTTTAAAGTTTCGGGAACGGGCTAATTTTTCGCCTTGTAAGGTAATATTCTTCATCATATTGTCTAATTCCTGTTTTTTTTGCGATAGATATTGGGACTGAAGTGAATGATGGAAAGATTTCATTTCTGTAGTTGCTTGTCTAGTATATGATGGATCTCTTTGCCTATGCACTTCATTTATGATTTTCATTTACTTCGTCCCCTTAAAGAGATTATTCAATATTTAAAATTGATAAAACGATTCAATCGGTAAAACAAACACGGTTGCTCCACCAACCTCTACTTTGACAGGATTCGGTATATAAGAATCTACATTTCCTCCCATCGGGGAAATAGGTGCAACCATTTGTTCACGATTAGAACAGTTATCTTTAATGATTTTTAACACCTTATCTACATTTCCATCTTCGCATCCAATCATTAATGTTGTATTACCTTCTTTTAAAAAACCACCAGTTGAAGCAAGCTTCGTAGATTGGAAATTCTCCTCACCTAAAACGTTAATTAAGCGATTTGTATCCTTATCCTGAACAACAGCCATTATTAGCTTCATACTTGGCCTCCTCTATATTTTTTTTTAAATAAGAATTGATTAATATACATTATGAGATCTTACATCATGAGTGACTAACAAGATTATTTTTTTATATAAAGAAGAATCTTATTCAAAACTTCCTTTCCAACCTGTTCCAATGGTTGATCTGCATTTACGGATTGAATACGGTTGGGAAATTTATCTAAAAGGATTTGGTAACCTTTATACACTCTTTCGTGAAATGAGATAGTTTCCAAATCCAAGCGATTTCTTTCCCTATCTTTATTCGACGCAATACGGCTTAACCCCTTTTTTGGCTCAAGGTCAAATAATATAGTTAAATTAGGCAGCTGATCTTTAATTGCAAATTGATTGATTGCAAATACCTCATCAATCCCAAGCCCTCTTGCATATCCTTGATACGCCAAGCTACTATCGATAAAACGATCACATAGAATGACTTTCCCTTGTTCAAGTGCCGGGATTACCTTTTCCACTAGATGTTGTCTTCTAGCGGCAGCATATAGTAATGCTTCTGTTCTTTCTTCCATTTTAGTATTGTTTGTATTAAGAATAACATGACGTATTTGTTCAGCAATTTCGATTCCACCAGGCTCTCTTGTTGAGACAACATCATAGCCTAGTGACTCTAATTTACCGTGAATGTCCTGCAATATCGTTGTTTTCCCCGCACCCTCGACACCTTCAAAAGTAATAAAATATCCGTTCACTCTACTTGTACTCCTTTATTATGTCCAGCTTAAGCGCCTAGCAACTAGCGAGACTTCCTCACCTACATATGTCGCTAAACGGGCACTTACGCTTGTCTTATCCATTGCTATAAATTTTGATACCATTTGTTCTTTGTTGTATGTTAACCCCTTGCTTAAGCAAATGGTTCACCGTCATAGCTTGAGTTTCTGTTATTTTTTCCCCTTTTAAAATAAGTGGGATTCCAGGTGGATATGGAATAATGGATTCAGCAGCAATTTTCCCTAATCCTTTATCAAGAGTGACAGTTGTATATGTTAATTGATTCATTTCTTGATAGGTTAAAGCTAATTCAGAAATGGCTTCTGGAAAAAGCTTTGATACATCTATTGTAGCATGGATTATATCTTTTTTTAATTGTTCATTGATTCTTTTTATCGCTTTTTCTAACTGCCTAAATGGTTTAAACCGCGCCAATCCATGAATGAGCAATATTTGACGGTCTGTCGTTAATTCCGGGTATATATGAAATTCCTCAAATCCTGAGACTACTTGTTGGACAGAATAGTATGGTTTTACGTTTAAAGATATTTTTAATGGGTCATCTTTACTTGTTAACGGTAATACTTCAAATCCTTTACATTGTCCAAGTAATTTTCTTACTTTGGAAACGCTACTAATGATCTCTTCTGTATCCTCATCTGTTCGTGTAGCTAAATAATTCCTTGCTATATCCAATGATGCCATTAGGGGATAAGAAGGACTACTAGATTGTAACATCTGCAAATAATAAGCAACCTTGTCTTTAAGATTAAAAACACTTTTAATATGTAAGTATGAGGATTGGGTCATGGCAGGAGCTGTTTTATGTGCGGATTGAACTACGATATCCGCTCCTAACTCAAGAGAAGATACTGGAAAAGGAGCTCCTAGAGAAAAATGTACTCCATGGGCCTCATCTACTAAAACAGGAATATGATACTGATGAATGAAGTCTATCATTCTTTTTATATCGTAGGTTCTCCCAAAGTAATCTGGATAAGTAAGAATAACAGCCTTTGCATCTGAGTGTTTCTTAACTGCTGCTACTACAGTTTGATAACTAGGAGAAGTAAAACGACCAACATCCTTATCAAACTCAGGCGCAATAAAAACAGGCTTTGCACCACTTAGTTCTAATCCATGCATAATGGACTTATGGCTATTACGTTGCACAATAACTTTATCCCCTGGTTGAACAGAAGCCATGATCATTGCCAAATTACCAACTGTACTCCCACCAACAAGAAAAAAAGTGTGCTCTGACTTAAAAAATTCCGATGCTAGTTGTTCTGCTTCTTGAATTGCACCGGTTGGGGCATGCAAATCATCCAAACCCGGAAGCTCAGTGACGTCTAATGTTAAAACTTGTTTAAAATATGAACTTGCAAAGTCTGCAAAAATCTCACCATTTTTATGACCAGGAACATGGAAAGATGTAGATTGTTTCCTTGCAAATCTATCTAACAAAGAAAATAAAGGTGTACTTGACTGATCCATTTCTTATCTCCATTCTATTTTTGTTATAAAGTAAGAAAGAATGTATAAATATTGAGCTTATTAAATATTATAATACGGCAAGAAAAAAAGCCTTTGCAAGCAAAGACTTGGACTAGGAGTATAGTTTTGGTGTACTAATATTTTTCAACTTGTGCAAATAATATTTATACTTTTCTTCTCTTGGCTCCGTATGAATCATGTTATGTTCACACTCTGAACAAATAAACATGTTGTATAAATGAATCCCAGTCTCTTTTTCATCTTCACAAATTCCACATCGTTCAAATAGATTTACTTTCTCCATCCTTTCCACCTCCGTTAAAATTTAGTATCTCCTAATCTAACGGAAAGTATACAAGGAATCTTTGAAACTTTAATTTCACCTAAATGTGCGTATTCAAAAAGGAGGATGAAAAGGAACAAGGTCGGCTAAGGTCACCTTTTTGGAACAACCTCTAAATGATGAATAAATGAATGGCGGTTAAGGAGGCTACCCCAAATAAACCTAGAAATCCAGCCACAATGGCGGTATACATATTAATAGGAATATGTAAGCCAATGGCACCGCCAAATACATTTACAAAAAATAGAAATAGAATTCCTATTCCAATTTTTACAGTAGCTTGTCCAATAAATCTCATTGGCTTTATAGGAGCTCCAACTAACAATAAAAGGACAATTAATGCGACCATAATAGTAATAATGAGTGTTGAACTCATAAAAAATCAACCCCTCTTTTTCCGCATATATTTTTATCCCACTAAACGGGTAGTAAGATCCCCACCTCAAGCTTCTGGGGATACAAAGAAAAGTGCGACTAACCATCAGGAGGATGAAGGAAAACACCCACTGATGGAAGCCTTCTTTATCTTATACTTATGACTAAAGGAAAGAGAAAAGAACTAAAAAAGACAAGGAATTACCCTTGTCTTAAAGTTATTCTAGTATTCTATTACTCTATTTTAAAAGCATGCAAATTCCGATGTCTTGCCTCTTTTAATAAAAATATATACTTCGCTTGAGCGAGTGACTCTTGAAGACGACCAACATAAGATGCCTCCACACTATGCTCCATGATAGAATGAATTTGTTTCCATTCTAATTCTAATTGATATATCGAATTTAATAGTTCCATGTCGACATCTTTTTTCTTTATTTTTTTCCCCATAATTTCACCTTTTTAATGCGTGTTCAAAAAGGAAGATAAAAAGAACCGGAACGGCTAAGAAGTCCTTTTCAACCCCGACACTAGCACGTCCTGTACCGGACTCTTTGAACATCTTCTTTTATAAGTCTCTTCTACCCTCTAACGCTTTTGATAAAGTCACTTCATCTGCATATTCCAAATCTCCACCAACTGGAAGACCATGTGCAATTCGGGTTGTGCGAATACCTGATGGTTTCACAAGGCGTGAAATATACATTGCGGTAGCTTCACCTTCAATATTTGGATTTGTTGCAAGTATAATCTCTTGAACTTCCTCATCCTTTAAGCGTTTCAGTAAATCAGGGACATTTATATCCTCTGGGCCAATTCCATCCATTGGGGAAATTGCACCGTGAAGAACATGATATTTACCTCTGTATTCTTTCATTTTTTCCATAGCAATGACATCTTTTGGATCTTGTACAACACAAATAATAGAATTGTCTCTAGATGTATCGGAGCAAATCGCACATGGATCTTGATCGGTAATATGACCACAAACAGAGCAGTGCGTTAGTTCCCGTTTAGCATTCACTAGAGCATTCGCAAAATCCATTACGTCGTCATCCTTCATATTAATAACGAAAAAGGCCAGGCGTACAGCTGTTTTTGGCCCTATACCTGGCAATTTGGTAAAACTATCAATTAATTTTGAAATAGGTTCTGGATAATACATGTTGTGCCTCCTAGAACATTCCCGGCATATTTAACCCCTTCGTAAACTGCCCCATTGTATCATTTGTTTTGTCATCTACTTGTTTTAAAACATCATTTGTCGCAGCAAGAATTAAATCTTGAAGCATTTCAATATCATCGGGATCTACAACTTCCTCTTTAATTTGAACATCAGTAATTTCCTTTTTACCATTTGCAATAACCGTTACCATTCCGCCGCCAGCTGAAGCTTCAAATGTCATTTCAAACAGTTCATCTTGAGCCTTCATCATTTTTTTTTGCATTTTTTGCATTTGTTTCATCATATTATTCATATTTCCCTTCATGGAAATACCTCCTTTTATTTATCCTATTTTCTAAAGAAAATTAATCATGTATTTCTACTAAATCATCACCAAAAAGCTTCTTTGCTTCATCTACTACAGGATCTGGTTGTTCTTTCGTTTTTTCAGGATTACTTTTCTCCTGATTTTGGATAAAATCAGCTCGTAGTTCCTGCCAATCGTGATCAGGTATAGCAATTATTTCCATTTGCTTTCCTAATACACTCATAAGTACGGATTGTACAGTATCTTTATGATCTAAAAACAAGGAGCAATGTATTTCATATTTAAAAGAAACTACTATTGCCTGGTCAGATGCTGCTACTGGTTTACTATCCTGAATAGTAGCATGTGCCGGAGCATTTGTCCCTTTTAACTGACTTAGAAAATTAGCCCAACCCGATTGAACCTGTTTTAGTGAAGGTTTATTTGCTTCTTTAAGAACCCCACGAATTCTTTCATAAGGAACTTTATAACTGCTCTTACCAGTAGCTCTTTGTGGCCTTCTTTTTTCCACTTGTGGTGGATTAGCGGTTGCAACTGGATTTTGCCTCAATTGTTGTAATTGCGTTTCGAGTTGGGATATCTTTTGGTTTAATTTCAATATAGCATCAGAATCTATAGTCCCGGACTGTTGTTCTTCACTATGGTAGCGATTTGTAATCGTTAGGATTGCAATTTCAATAAACACCTTTGGACTATTTGTCCATTTTATTTCTTGCTGACATTGATTTAATTGCATGATAGCTGCTTGAATCCAGTCATTTCCAATTGTTTTGGAAAGCGTTTGAAATGCTTCATCAGCTCTCGCCCTTTCCAAAAGTTCAAGAGCCGGAGCACTTTTATATAAGAGTAAATCCCGTAAAAAGTAGATTAAATCATATACAAATCGACCAGGATCTTTCCCGTTTTGAATAATCGTATCCAACAGCTTTAAAGCCTCTTGAACGTTTTTATTATACATTGCATCGACTATTTCAGTAAGTACCCCTTGGGATACTCCACCGGTAACAGCTAGAACATCTTCTAACTCTACGATATCTTCACTATATGAAACAGCTTGATCTAAAATACTTAATGCATCACGCATTCCACCCTCTGCAGCAAGAGCTACAGTTTCCAAAGCCTCTTCCGTAACAGTTAGGTTCTCCGCTTCTATAATTGTCTTCATTCGATTCACTATCGCTTGATTAGAGATTGGCTTAAAATCAAATCTCTGACATCTCGATAAAATGGTTAAGGGAATTTTATGCGGTTCTGTTGTTGCTAAAATAAACACAACATGTTTTGGTGGTTCTTCTAGTGTTTTTAATAAGGCGTTAAATGCATTATTAGAAATCATGTGTACCTCATCAATGATATACACCTTATAAGGAACAGAGCTTGATGCGTATTTTACATTTTCCCGTATTTCACGAATGTCATCCACACTTGTATTGGAAGCAGCATCAATCTCAATCACATCTGGAATCGTACCATCTTGTATTCCTCGGCAGGCTGCACATTCATTACACGGTTCTTTAACGGGGGCGTGCTCACAGTTAATTGCTTTTGAGAAGATTTTGGCAGCACTTGTTTTCCCAGTCCCCCTTGGCCCTGAGAATACATAAGCATGCGAAAACTTTTGTTCAACAATTGCATTTTGTAATGTACGAGTAATATGTGTTTGTCCTGCTACGTCTTCAAATTTCCTTGGACGCCAGACTCGGTATAATGCTTGATAGCTCATAGCGTAAATTCCCCTTTATAGAGGTTGTTCAAAAGGTCCGGTGAAAATGACATTTCGCATTTCATCCTCCCTTTTGAACACGCACTTATATTTATTTTCATTATACCCGATTTGAAGGGTGAATGTGAACTGTCACGAAAAAATCATTTCATTAATAAAGGCTGCATAAGGTAATTTATTGTACAAAAAAAGTTAGAGATGCTATCTCTAACTTTTTATATTCTATGTATACCGTGCACCCATTGTCGATGAGACGACTATATGCGTTACTTAAGTTCATGGCTCAGCCTAGGCTTCCCTGCGGCACACAGAAATGACCACTTACTGCTGCTTCCTTCCGGACCTGACAGGGTTCGTGGGTTTCTGTTGCGCAGGACCCGGGCGTCAACGCCAATTCCTTAAGGACAGACCATACAATCGCCCACCTCGAATGGGGATTCGGCCTCGCTATAGCGGATTGCGAGTATAGGGCACCGCTACCTCCCCGCTTAGCACGGTAATTATCATTATATCGGTATTAGGTTCATTTTGCAATGGAAATAATAGTAAAGTTCAATTAGAGCTATCTTTCCTTCTGTTTCTAAGGTCACGGAAAAAATCAGTTAATAATTTGGAACACTCTTCTTCCAGTATTCCACTAGTTACCTTTACCTGATGGTTAAACCTAGGTTCATCGAGTAAATTCATTATGGTTCCTGCACACCCTGCTTTAGGATCATATGCACCATAAACAACATGTGGGATCCTAGATTGAACAATAGCACCTGCACACATAGGGCACGGCTCTAAAGTCACATAAAGTGTACAATCTTCCAATCGCCAACTTCCTATTCTTTTGTTAGCTTCCTCTATTGCAATCAATTCCGCATGAGATAAGGCCGATTGAGAGGACTCACGTAAATTAAAACCTGAAGCAATAATCTCATCCTGATAAACGATGACAGCACCAATTGGTACCTCATTTAATTTACGTGCCTTTTCCGCTTCCATAATAGCAGCATGCATAAATTTTTCATCCATTGTGATCACAACTTTTCTAAAATTATATCGCTAATAATAATGACTCTTCAACAATATATCAAGTATCTTTTATTAATTAATATCATTCCATTGACATAAGTCCTTTCGAATTTTCATACAATTGGTAATAACAAACATTCATTTTAAAGGAGGAAGTTTATTGCAAATTCATGTTGTTCAGCCAGGAGATTCTTTGTATCAAATAGCACGTACATACCATTCCTCTATAAATGCTATTACCCAAGCTAATGAGTTAGAGACTCCCAATCAACTTGTAGTAGGCCAGTCCTTAGTTATTCCAATAATAGGCCAGTTTTATTTTGTACAACCGGGAGATTCCCTTTCCTCCATTTCTAGAAAATTCGGATTACCTTATACAGAGTTGGCTGCTATTAACAACATTTCGGTTAACGCCAATTTGCCTATCAACTTTAGATTATATGTCCCCCCACCTAAAAAAAGGGCGATAACATCCATAGCTTATTTTGAACCACTTGGTGGGACTGTTTCCGAAAATCTTGAGAATGCAGCACGGAAAGCATCTCCTTATTTAACTTATTTAGCTCATTTCAGTTACCAAGTGAATCGGGATGGAACGCTTAGTCCGCCTCCTACCGGTAATTTGCCACAAATAGCTAGGCAATATGGTACATCACTATCAATGGTCGTTACCAATTTAGAAGAAGGTTCCTTTAGTTCAGATTTAGCACATATTATATTGACCGTTAGCGCTGTTCAAAATACATTATTAGACCAAATAGTGAATACCGCTACAGCAGGTGGTTATCGTGACGTCCACTTTGATATAGAATTTGTAAACCCTGAAGATAGGGAGGCGTATAATGAGTTTCTACGTAAAGCTAAAGCACGCTTATCCCAGGTTGGGCTTATTATGTCGACCGCCTTAGCCCCGAAAACAAGTGCAACACAACAAGGAACCTTATATGAAGCTCATGACTATAGAACACATGGGGAGATTGCTGACTTTGTCGTACTAATGACATATGAATGGGGATATAGTTACGGACCTCCGATGGCAGTTTCTCCGATTGACGAAGTTCGTCGTGTTTTAGAGTATGCCTTAACAGAAATACCAAAGGAAAAAATTGTAATGGGGCAAAATTTATATGGGTATGACTGGACCCTTCCATTCGTCCAAGGAGGACCTGCAGCAAAAGCAGTAAGCCCACAGCGAGCCATTGCAATCGCCCGTGAAAATAATGCGGCCATTGAATATGACGAAGGTTCTCAAGCTCCATATTTTCATTATTGGGATTCAAATGGAAAAGAGCATGAGGTATGGTTTGAGGACGCGAGATCCATACAAGCAAAATTTGACTTAATTCGGGAGTTAGATATACTCGGTATTGCTTACTGGAAATTAGGCTTAGCATTTCCGCAAAATTGGCTATTATTAGGAGACCAATTTAACGTTACAAAGTTGGAATAGTTCATTAAGCGTACTTTATTTATGATAAAAGTGGATTCTTACTTATTAGAGTAGAATCCACTTTTTTATTTTGAAATTCCCATAAGTTCTTTTAGTTCTTGTTCATTTTGGATTAAATCCTGCAAAGTATAACCCTCTAAAACCTTATAAAAGGAATGTAATGCCCTATTCAAAACATGTTTTAATGTACAAGCAGGTGTAATCACGCAATGGTTAGACCCCTTATCAAAGCATTCTAATAGTGGTGATTCACTTTCTAATACTCGAACAAGTAAACCAATATTTATTTCATCCGCTGGTTTAGCAAGGCGAAATCCCCCATTTCTCCCTCTTATTGTTTCTAGCAATTCCAGTTTATTTAATTGATGTACTATTTTACCTAAATGATTTGGAGATATATTAAATACTTGAGAGATTTCCTTTATATTAGCAAGTTCCTCTCCCGACTTCATACCTGTGAAAATTAAAACACGCAACGAGTAATCTGTATACTTTTTTAATTGCAAATTATCTTACCTCACTTAAATGTGTGTTTGAATAACCTCTTTATCGCTTTCACAATATTGTAACACAATTACCGTTTTCCCTATTGCTACAATGTAAATATTTTATATACAATAAAGATGTATATAAAATACATGTTTAAAAAACCTATAGAATGGAGTGGTTTTTAATGGCTACAGAAACATTAACATTAGACCAAAAAACAATCGATACTGTAAAGGCAACTGTTCCAGCACTTCAAGAACATGGTACTAAAATAACAAAACATTTTTATAAAACAATGTTTAAAAATCATCCGGAATTAAAAAATATTTTTAACCAAACAAACCAACGAAAGGGAGATCAACAAAAGGCGCTTGCAAATACTGTTCTTGCTGCAGCGATGTACATTGATAACCTTGGAGCAATTTTACCCGTTGTAAAACAGATTGGCGAGAAGCATAGAAGTTTAAATATTAAACCAGAACATTACCCAATCGTCGGTGAAAATCTATTAATTGCAATTAAAGAAGTATTAGGAGATGCTGCAACAGACGATATCATGACTGCCTGGGAAAAGGCATATGGTGTTATTGCTGATGTATTTATCTCTACTGAAAAGGAAATGTATGAAGAAGTTGCAAATAAAAAAGGTGGTTGGGTAGATTACCGTGACTTTAAAGTAGTAGAAAAAGTAAAGGAAAGTGATGTTATTACCTCATTCTATCTACAACCTGTTGATGGTGGGGAAATAGCAACGTTTTTACCTGGACAATATATTACTGTTAAAGCAGAAATAGAAGATCAACCTTATAATCATCTACGTCAATATAGCTTGTCTTGTGCTCCAGGACAAAATTATTATCGTATTAGTGTAAAACGGGAAGACGCAATTGGTGATAATCCAGCTGGTATTGTTTCTAATTTCTTACACAAACGTTTGGAAGAAGGTAGTGTTCTCCCAATAAGTGCACCTGGTGGGGATTTCGTTTTAGACTTAGAAGATAATCGTCCGCTTGTCCTAATCAGTGGTGGTGTAGGGTTAACACCAATGATGAGTATGCTTGAAACAGTGATTAAAGAACAGCCTGAACGTGAAGTCTACTACATTCATGCAGCAAAAAATGGAAAATTCCATGCTATGAAAGCTCGAGTAGATGAAATTACACGTAATCACTCACAAGTAAAAAGCTATACCGTTTATGACAATCCAGTTGAAGGAGATCAATTTGATAAAGAAGGCTATATTGATTATGAATGGTTACGCACTATTTTACCAACTAACGATGCCGCATTTTACTTCTGTGGACCAAAAGGATTTATGAGAGCTATGTACCAAAACTTAACTAAATTTGGTGCGAATGAATCAGATATCCATTTCGAAATATTTGGACCCGCTGACGATATAACGAATTAATATCGTTTCATGGTAGATTACTAAAAGGTAAAAAATAATAAGCGTGATGCCTTACAACTATTTGCTTGTAGGTAATACGCTTATTATTTTTAGCAAGAAGGAAAATATAAAAGTCCTTCCCATGTGAGACTCCGATTACTCGTCCCACTGTAAAGATTTGCATAAGTACAACTTGGCATTCGCTCAAGCTAAAGCGAACGCCAAGTTTTTTAACATTCTTTAATTTTCTAATGTAGACGTGTCGCCTGTTGGCAACCCTAACTCCCAAGATTTCAATAAACGGCGCATAATTTTCCCGCTACGTGTTTTTGGAATACTATCCGTTATTTCTATTTCACGTGGAGCGGCATGTGCACTTAAGCCAGTTTTTACAAATTGTCGAATATCCTCTAATAACTCAGGCGATTCTTCATATCCCTCATTTAATGTAATAAAGGCTTTTATAATTTCCCCACGCTCTGGATGTGGTTTACCAATCACACCAGCTTCTGCTACCGCTTCATGTTCAATTAATTTACTTTCCACTTCAAATGGACCAACTCGCTCACCAGAGGTATTAATGACATCATCCAATCTACCTTGGAACCAGAAGTACCCATCTTCATCACGGTAAGCACTATCCCCAGAAACATACCATCCATTAATAAAATAACTTTCATATTTAGAAGGATTATTCCAAATCTTACGCATCATTGCTGGCCATCCAGCTTTTATAGCCAAGTTTCCCATCTGATTTGGAGGTAACTCATTCCCCTCATTATCGACGATAGAAGCTTCGATACCAGGAATTGGTTTACCCATGGATCCGGGACGTATTTCTAAGGCAGGTATATTAGCAATAAGTTGTGCACCTGTTTCTGTCATCCACCATGTATCGTGAATTCTTAAATTAAATGCCTTCATTCCCCATGTAATGACTTCAGGGTTAAGTGGTTCCCCAACACTCATAATATGTCTAAGGGAAGTTAAATTATATCTTCTTAGTTTATCCTCGCCATAGCTAACCAACATGCGTAGCGCTGTAGGTGCCGTATACCAGACTGTAACTTTATTTTTTTCTAATGTTTGATACCAATCATCAGGTGTGAATCTCCCACCACGAATGACGTTTGTCACTCCATGCAACCAAGGAGCAAATATTCCATAGCTAGTCCCTGTAACCCAACCAGGATCAGCAGTACACCAATAAATATCATCTTGTTTCAAATCTAAAACCCATGATGCCGTAGCATAATGCTGAATCATTGCATTATGAACATGGTACACCCCTTTTGGTTTTCCTGTAGATCCGGAAGTATAATGAAGAATCATTCCGTCCTCTAAGTCAACCCATTCCATTTCAAATTCCTCTGAAGCGTCCTCCATTTCTTCAGCATATCGAATATATTTTTTGGAGTTATCATTTATTTCCCCGACAATAATGATTTTTTCCAAGTCTGGTAAGTCGGCTTGTGGTACCCTTTCAAGAAGATCAGGTGTTGTAATAAGAATTCTTGCCTCACTATCTTTTAAACGGTCACGTACCGCCTGCTCCATAAAGGCTTCAAAAAGCGGACCTGCAACGGCACCCACTTTTAAAATACCAAAGAAGGCTGTATAAAATTCAGGACTCCTTGGCATGAAAAGAAATACTCTATCCCCTTTTTCAGTACCATATTTCTTAAGAACATTAGCAAATTTATTACTATCCTTACTCAATTGAGAAAAAGTTAATGTTTCTTCCCTCTCTGGTGAAGAATATAATAAAGCAATCTTATCTTTAGTAATTGGATTTTCCGCATGACGGTCTAGCGCCTCATACGCCATGTTTACTTTTCCAGTCTCATACCAGGAAAAGTTCCTTTCTATAGCATCCCATGAAAAATTCTCACGGAACTCATCATAATTCTTTAAGTTATAATCTCCCTCTCTTACTGAAACCACTTTCATATCCATTACTTTCACCTCACCATTTGGAATCGATTACATTTCTAATTAAATAAAATAATTAAAATATTAGGTATCTTAATTCCATTTTAGAATATTTTGTGACAATTTTAAAGTGTGAAGTTTTAAAAATTAAAAAAAGCATGCTAAATTAATAAGCATGCCTTAATATAAGTGGCCCCGGCAGGATTCGAACCTGCGGCACATGGTTTAGGAAACCATTGCTCTATCCCCTGAGCTACGAGGCCATATCGAATGAAATCCGTATCTTATATTATACAAAAAACTTCACAAAATGAAAAGACCTATAACTAATCTTATTCAACTGAATTTCAAAACTAGCTGTTCATTTAATAGAACAACTAGTTTTTTATATGAAGATTAGTTTTTTCCCAATTCCTCAGAACGTTCTTTAGCCTTATTTACACAATCCATCACAATACGTTGAAAATGGTTTTGTTCTAAGACATTTATCCCGGCCTCTGTAGTGCCATTTGGGCTAGTTATTTTTTTTCGTAATGTACTAGGAGAGTCATCCGATTGTTGCAACATTTCTCCAGCACCTTTTATCGTTTGTGTAATTAGTTCTTTTGCTGTTTGTTGATCAAAGCCTGATTCTACAGCAGCCTTTACCATAGCTTCGACCATATAGTAAAAGTAAGCAGGACCACTACCAGCAATTGCTGTTACAATATGCATGTCATCTTCTTTCACTAGAGTTGTTGTTCCAATGGTTTTAAAAAGTTCCTCAGCTATCCTTAAATGCTCTTCTGAAGCATGCTGACCTTTACTTAATGCAGTTGCAGAATGCCCGATCATTGCCGATGTGTTTGGCATTACTCGAATAACAGGGGAAGCCATTTCTAATTCTTTCGTTATCGTATCTGTTGAAATACCTGCAAGAATAGAAATAATTAATTGTCCTTTATGAATAAACCCTTTAAGACCCTGTAAAGATTCGTGAAGATCATATGGCTTCATAGCTAAAATAAGTATATCGGCAGAACGGATTGCCATTTCTTTATTCTGTACCGTTGTTACTCCGTACTTTTCCTCTAAATACTCTAAGCGTTGTTGATTACTTCTATTTGTAACAAAGATGTTTTCCTTTTCAATTATCTCCGCATTTACAATTCCAGATAAAATTGCCTCAGCGATTGACCCTGCCCCTAAAAAAGTTATGTTTTTTTTCACTTCACTTCCCCCTTTTTGAACAACCTCTTATAAAATAATATAAAAAACCCATTCCGCCCTATCATAACATTTAGGACGGAATGGGTTCCGCGGTACCACCTAATTTGGTAAATTCATTACCCTCTCTTTTTTGATAACACAGTATTCTGTGGTTAGCTTCTTAACTAACGACTCATAGGTAGGTTCATACACTTTCTTTCGTAGGAAACTTTCAGCCTATGGCTTCCTTCTCTTTTCGAATAAATATGTACTACTAGCCTATTCTTTGCCTTACTTATTTAGTTATTTAAAGTAATATATGCTTTATTAAAAATAATGTTCGTATATTAGAAGACACCATTACAATAAGTAACGGTGTCCTTTTATCTCCAAAGTTATGTGCGCGTTAATTAAAAATGGAGGAGGTAGAGGGATTCGAACCCCCGCGCGGTTTGACCCGCCTCTCGGTTTTCAAGACCGACCCCTTCAGCCAGACTTGGGTATACCTCCGTAACAACAAAAATTAATATACCATCTTTCGACAAGCATGTCAATAATTTTTATGAAAAAAAGGGAGAAATACTCCCCCTTTTTTTACTTCAAATATTCTAAACCACCCATATAAGGAACCAAGACTTTTGGTACTTTAACTGAGCCATCTTCCTGTTGATAGTTCTCAAGAATTGCTGCAACTGTTCTTCCAATTGCTAATCCGGATCCATTCAATGTATGAACAAATTCAGGCTTACCATTTGCTTCTCTACGGAATCGAATTCCTGCACGTCTTGCTTGGAAGTCTTCAAAATTAGAACAAGAAGAAATTTCACGGTACGTATTTTGATTCGGAATCCATACCTCTATGTCATACTTTTTAGCTGCTGTAAATCCTAGGTCTCCAGTACACATACTCATTACTCGATAAGGTAATTCAAGTAATTGTAGTACTTTTTCCGCATGATTTGTCAATGTTTCTAATGTTTCATAAGACTCTTCTGGCTTCACAAATTGGACCAATTCTACTTTATTAAATTGATGTTGGCGAATTAATCCTCTTGTATCGCGACCAGCAGATCCCGCTTCAGAACGGAAACATGCACTATATGCTACATATTTTCGTGGTAAATCATCCACATTTAAAATTTCATCACGATGATAATTCGTAACAGGGACCTCTGCTGTAGGGGCTAGGAAATAATCCCAATCTTCTACTTTAAATGCATCTTCTTCAAACTTTGGCAATTGTCCAGTACCAGTCATGCTTGTGCGATTTACAATAGACGGTGGGAGGACTTCGGTATAACCATGTTTATCTGCATGTAAATCCATCATAAAGTTAAGAAGTGCACGTTCTAATCTAGCACCCAATCCTTTATAAAAAACAAACCGACTTCCCGTAACTTTTCCAGCTCGTTCGAAATCTAAAATATCAAGATCTGTTGCGATATCCCAATGTGCTTTATCCTCAAAATCAAATGTTGGAACGTCACCCCACCTGCGAACTTCCACATTATCATCCTCATCTTCACCTACAGGGACACTTTCATGGGGAATATTAGGGATAGAAAGCATGATCTGTTGTAATTTATCTTCTAACTCTTTTAATTCTTTGTCTAATTTCGCTATTTGGTCTCCTACTTCACGCATTTCCTTTATTGCAGGCTCAGCATCTTTTTTCTCCCTTTTTAGGGCGGAAATTTGCTTAGTCACTTCATTTCGTTTTGCTTTTAAAGTTTCTGTTTCTAAAATAAGTCGTCTACGTCTTTCATCGACCTCACCAAAATGGTCTAATTCTGATAAATCTTCACCGCGGTGGTTAAGTTTTGTTTTTACTTCTTCAAAATTATTACGTAAATATTTTAAATCTAACATGACACTTCCTCCTTAAATTTTGGATAAATACAAAAAACCCCCGTCCCAAATAGATAGGGACGAGAGTATAATTCCCGCGTTGCCACCCTTATTGAAGAGATAATCTCTTCCGGCTTTCACGTTGTAACGGCACTTACCGGGTTTACTTACTTGGAGGGAATTCCTTTCCGTAAACCAGTTCAAGGATGGATTCACAGCACTCTAACATCGATTTCCACCAACCATCGACTCTCTTTAGATAGGTGTTACTGTTACTAATTCCTTTCAACACTGTTGATAAGATTGTTTTATTATCATTATCATAATCATTTTTTAATAAAGATGCAAATTAAAATAAACCTTTAATCCAATCTACTGCTGAAGAAAATATATTAGCAAAGAAGTCACCAATAGCTCCGATTGTAAGCATAAACCAATTTGCTTTTTCTACCGCTTGGTCTGTTACAATTGGTACAGACCCTTGATCATCCGTAATATATCCATAATCATTATCGCCTTTATAAACAAGTTTAGCTGTACCAATTACTTCGCCTTTTTCAATTGGTGCAATTAATTCACCATCTTCATTTAATTTGGATTTATCTAATTCATATTTAAGAGTATAATTTTCAGCATCGTCACCTTTAACTGGTACGGTAATGCCTTCAGCTAAAGAAACCTCTACATTCTTTTCTTTCCCTTTAGATACAGGAACCTCCGTTTGTCCTTTTAGTTGATAACCTTTAGGGAATAATTCCTGTGCTGTAAAGTTATTATAACCATAATCTAAAAGTTTACTTGTTTGTTGGAAACGTTGTGCTTCACTTTCCGACTTCATCACAACAGAAATTAATCGTTGTCCGTTTCTTACAGCTGTTCCTGTAAAATTATATCCACCACTATCCGTAAAGCCGGTCTTTAGTCCGTCTACACCTTCGTAATAAAACTGTTTAAAGTTTACTCCCTCATGTGGAAGCATTCTATTCCAGTTATCTATCTCTTGTCCATCAAATGTTGTTTTCGGGATAGAAGCAATTTCTAAGACCTCTGGGAAATCTTTTATAAGGTTATATGCTAGTATTGCCGTAGAACGGGCAGTTAATAAATTTAAATCTTCCACACTAGTACCTTCCGGCTGATTTCCTTCTAAATCTTTATTGTCTAATCCTGAAGCATTAACAAATTTGGATTCTAGGCCTAATTCCTTGGCCTTTTGATTCATCATTTTAACAAATTCAGTTTCAGAGCCGCCAACAAGTTCCGCAAGTGCAATTGTTGTTGCATTGTCTGAGTTAATCGCCATTGCTTGATATAAGTCTTTTACAGTATACTGCTTATTTTGTACTAAACCTACGCCTGATAATGAGGTGTTAGCTGAGATAGCATAAGCATAATCACTAATTTGTGTAGTTGTATCCCATGAAATTTTTCCTTCTTTAATTGCCTCCATTACTAAATACTCTGTCATCATTTTCGTCATACTTGCTGGAGGAAGTAACACGTTCTCATTTTTTGCGTATAATATCTTCCCTGTATCAAAGTCAACTAGAATAGCTGCCTCTGCATCTATATCTAAGGAAGCCTCCGCTTTTATATTATTAGGATGATAGGTAAGAATTCCTAGTGAAACCGTTAGTAGGAAAAATAACGATATAATTTTCTTGTGATGTTTAAACATTTTTTACCTCCAAAAATTCCCTTTGTCTATTTTTATTAGGTAGAAAGAAATAAAACTTTCTTTTTTTACAAAAATGGCATGTTTTCTATATAAAATTTCACAGATACTTTGTTATTTTAACATAGCATCTCAAAAAAAAATAGATGAGGAAAGTCCTCACCTTAAAAAAATTTTATAGAGGTTGTTCAAAAGGTTTTACCTAACCATTTAGTTATTGAACGGAATAGTTAGGAGCCTCTTTTGTAATTTGGACATCATGTGGATGGCTTTCACGTATACCAGCATTAGTAATTCTTACAAATTGAGCTTCATTTCGTAAAGCATCAATGGTTGCTGTTCCACAGTAGCCCATACCAGAACGAAGACCACCGCTTAATTGATGAATCGTATCTGCTAACGAACCTTTATAAGGTACTCTACCTTCAATACCTTCAGGAACTAGTTTTTTATTATCTGTATCGCCTTGGAAATAACGGTCTTTAGAGCCGGCTTTCATAGCCCCGACAGATCCCATACCACGATATACTTTATATTTTCTTCCTTGATAGATTTCTGTTTCACCAGGACTTTCAGTAGTACCAGCAAACATACTACCCACCATAACAGCATGCGCACCTGCTGCCATTGCTTTAACGATATCTCCAGAATATTTAAGACCACCATCTGCAATAATTGGTACACCATATTCTTGTGCCGCCATAGCGCAATCGTTTACCGCTGTAATTTGTGGTACTCCAACACCCGCTACGACACGTGTCGTACATATTGATCCCGGTCCGATACCAACTTTAACAATGGAGGCACCCGCTTCAATAAGTTCTCTAGTACCATCTGCAGTTGCAACATTACCAGCAATAATATTTAATTCAGGGTATTCTTTACGTACTTCTTTAACCTGGTCAAGAACACCTTTAGAATGACCATGTGCTGTATCGATGACAATAACGTCTACACCCGCTTCTACTAGCTTATCGATACGCTTCATTGCATCCTTCGTTACCCCAACAGCTGCTCCGACTAAAAGTCTGCCTTGAGCATCTTTAGCAGCATTTGGGAACTCAATTACTTTTTCAATATCTTTAATCGTAATTAAACCTTTTAATACGTTATTCCCGTCCACTAATGGTAATTTCTCAATTTTATATTTTTGGAGGATTTTTTCCGCTTCTTCCAATGTTGTTCCAACCGGCGCAGTAATTAAATCAGTACTAGTCATCACTTCAGAAATAGAAATAGAATAATCTTGAATAAAGCGTAAATCACGGTTGGTAATAATACCAACTAATTGTTGTTCTTCTACAGAATTTACAATTGGCACACCTGAAATACGGAATTTACCCATTAAATGTTCGGCATCATATACTTGATGTTCTGGTGTTAAGAAAAATGGATTAGTAATAACACCACTCTCTGAACGTTTTACACGGTCAACTTGTTCAGCTTGTTCTTCAATCGACATGTTTTTATGAATGACTCCAAAACCACCTTGACGAGCCATAGCAATTGCCATTTCAGCTTCTGTTACGGTATCCATTCCGGCACTTATAAATGGCGTATTTAATTTTAAACTTGGCGTAAGCTCCGTACTCAATTGAACTTGATTAGGTAAAACTTCAGATTTCGCTGGTATTAATAATACATCATCAAACGTTAAACCTTCTTTTGCAAATTTATCTTTTCGCAATGTAACTCCTCCTTCTCAAATTTAAAAGGTATTTAATAAAAGATGAATGACTAAACTAGTAGATAATCTCTATTTTTATATACAATACGCCAACTATCCTTCTTTTTCAACAACATATTATTGAAAAATGAGAAGTAAATAGATTCTGAAAATTACCTTAGGAGATTATTATGAGTAAATCAGATGGATTTTTTTCATTTTTAACCTCACAACAAACTGCTCAAGTTTACTTACAAAGCTGTTATAAAAAGATAAATGAACAGGATGTTGAAGCTAAAAGTTACCAAAATTATAATGCTTTATTATATTATCTTGATCATGGTAGGAAATTTTATGAAATTGGCCATAAGGTAGAGCTTTTTGCTAAACCTGTTTTATATTTTTATGGATTAACCCATTTATTAAAAGCCTGTTTATTAACTAAGCGTCCGAATTACCCAGAATCTACCGTTTTATTGTCACATGGAGTTACATCTAGGAAGAGAAAAAAGCGTAATTATACATTTATGTCGGATGAAGTGAAAGTCCAAATTAATGGGCTTTTTCCATACCTTTCGAAGCATCTATATTCTATTAATCCTGTTCCTTTTGACAAGATTCAAATGGTGGACTTATTTTCCCTTATACCAGAAATGCAAACCTTCTTTTCCTTCCAAGGAACTGAAAAAATGGTAGTGGTTGGTTCAAAGGATTCTCCAATACTTCAATTTCCTACTACAATACTGGATTATTATCACATAACGAAAGATGCTTTTCTCAATCGAATCAAACCCTATTTATCGGTAATCAAACATATGGAAGAGCGTCAGTCCGTCATTACTGTTCAGTTGGAAGAAAGGCTAGAATCATTTAATGGGCCTTTTTACAAACACATGGACGATGATAAAATATATTTTCCACTTAATAGAGAACATTTTCTACCAATATCGGATGTCATGATTCATTATTTACTTTTATATAATCTAAGTATGCTTTGTCGTTATGAAGCCGAATGGTGGGGGGACTTATTATCATCAAAACCGGAAATGGATTACCCTTTCATATTACAGTTTTTAGATATAACAGCAAAAAAGATTCCAAAAATACTAGAAGATGAATTATACAAAAATATGGATAAAGGAAATTAAAATATGGCAATTCCTATGTCCATTTTATTTAAAAAGCTTTGGTGGACAGGGAAAGCCCTTCTTACCAGCTAAAAAAGGTGGCTTTAAAGCCACCTTTTTTATTCATCTATTTTGTTATCTGTTTCCGTTTCAGTTTCTTCTTTAGACCCTAATTCAGTAGCATCTTCATTTTCAGCATCATTTTCTTCTTGTTCAATTTTAGCAACTGTAGCTACCTCTTCATCATCATGTAAGCGAATGAGTCGGACACCCATTGTACTTCTTCCAGTTATAGAAATATCTTTTACAGGAATACGAATGAGTACGCCTCCTACAGTAATTACCATTAAATCTTCTTCGCCATTAACAGCTTTAACAGCAGAGACATGCCCTGTTTTATCATTTAACTTACATGTAATAACGCCTTTACCACCACGGTTTATTCTACGATATTCAGATTCCGGTGTTTGTTTTCCGTAACCTTTATTCGTCACATGAAGAATATGAGAGCCTTCTTCTAATACTTCCATTGATACTACTTCATCATCATCACGTAAAGATATACCTCTTACACCTGCAGCAGTTCTACCCATCGCTCTAATCTGGGTTTCCTCAAAGCGAATAAGATACCCTTGTTTCGTTGCAATCATAATATCTTTACTTCCATTGGTCAATTTAACGGATATAAGTTCATCATCTTCTCGTAATCCAAGAGCAATAAGTCCACCTTTACGTATGTTAGCAAACATAGATAAAGATGTACGTTTGGTAATACCAAATTTTGTAGTAAAGAATAGATAGGCCTCTTCCTTATATTCACTTACCGAAATAACTGCATTAACCCATTCTCCACTTTCTACTTGAAGCATATTAATGATTGGTATACCTTTTGCCGTTCTTGAAAACTCAGGAACTTCATATCCCTTAGCTCTATAAACTTTTCCTTTATTCGTAAAGAATAGAATCGTATCATGGGTAGATGTAGAAACTAAATGTTCTACAAAATCATCTTCATTTGTACCCATACCTTGGATTCCACGTCCACCCCGTTTTTGGGTACGATAAGTTGAGGACGGAAGACGTTTAATATACCCTTTATGAGTTAATGTAATGACGATATTTTCTTCTGGAATAAGGTCTTCATCTTCAAAGAAATCAGTTCCACCAACGACAATTTCTGTACGTCTATCATCATTATATTTTTCCTTAATTTCTAATAGCTCTTCACGGATAATTTCAAGTATTTTCTCGTCATCCGCTAAAATTGCTCTTAATTCAGCAATAAGCTTTTGTAATTCAGTATATTCCTCTTCAATTTTATCTCGTTCTAGTCCTGTTAAACGTTGCAAACGCATATCCAAGATTGCTTGTGCTTGTTTTTCGGATAGATGGAATGTTTCCATTAAACCTGTACGAGCAATATCAGTTGTTTTCGAATTACGGATAAGTGTAATTACTTCGTCTATATGGTCTAAAGCAATGCGTAGTCCTTCTAAAATATGGGCACGTGCTTCTGCTTTCCTTAATTCAAATTCCGTTCTTCTTCTAATAATCACTCTTTGGTGGTTTAAATAATGTACTAAACACTCTTTAATGTTCAATACCTTAGGTTGACCGTCAACAAGAGCTAGTGTGTTAATACCAAATGTTGTTTGCATAGAGGTTTGTTTATATAAATTATTTAAAACGACATTGGCATTTGCATCTCGACGTAATTCAATTACGATTCGCATTCCATTACGGTCAGATTCATCTCTAAGATCTGTAATACCTTCAATTCTTTTATCACGAACAAGTTCTGCTATTTTTTCAACCAATTTTGACTTGTTTACTTGATAAGGGAGTTCAGTGACAATAATGGAAGACTTCCCATTAGCATGTTCTTCAATATTGGCCTTTGCACGAACGGTAATAGAACCTTTTCCTGTCTCATAAGCCTTACGGATACCACTTCTACCGAGAATTTGCCCAGCAGTAGGGAAATCAGGTCCTGGCAAATAGCTTTCCATGATTTCTTCAATTGTAATTTCTGGATCTTTACTTACGGCTAATACCGCATCAATGGTCTCACCTAGATTATGTGGAGGAATATTGGTTGCCATTCCAACGGCAATTCCCGAGGTCCCATTGACTAATAAATTAGGAAAGCGAGATGGAAAGACAACTGGTTCGCGTTCTGAACCATCATAGTTATCCTGATAATCAATGGTATCTTTGTTAATATCACGAACTAATTCCATAGATATTTTGGACATTCTTGCTTCTGTATAACGCATTGCAGCTGCGGAGTCACCATCAACCGATCCAAAGTTGCCGTGACCATCAACAAGCATATATCGATAACTAAAATCTTGTGCCATACGTACCATCGTTTCATAAACTGCTGAATCACCATGTGGATGGTATTTACCGATTACTTCACCAACGATACGAGCTGATTTTTTATGAGCCTTATCTGAATGCATACCTAAATCATTCATTGCATATAAAATTCTACGATGAACAGGCTTCATTCCATCCCTAACATCTGGGAGGGCACGCGATACAATAACACTCATCGCATAATCTAAGAAAGATGTACGCATCTCTTTACTAATATTAACATCCTGTACACTAGGACGGCTTTCTTCAGCCATATATTTTATACCTCCTATGAAAAGCAAAAGAGTAAACATTAGAAAAACTCACATTCGCTTGTCCTTAAGCGAATGTGTTAGCTTTTCTTATACTTGGAACATTAAAATTTTTTGCTACACCGAATCCGCTTCTCGCTCAAATTTTATCCTTTGCCAAGTATAAAAGAATGAGCTAATTGCTCATTCATATATCTTTTACTTCTACTTACCTATCTTTAAATATCTAAATTCTTCACATATTGAGCATTTTCTTCTATGAACTGACGTCTTGGCTCTACTTTATCACCCATTAACATATCAAATACTTGGTCTGCATCAATCGCATCTTCTAATTCAACCCTTAGTAAAGTACGTTTATCTGGATCCATTGTTGTTTCCCATAATTGTTCTGCGTTCATTTCGCCAAGACCTTTATAACGCTGAATACCAGGTTTTGGATTTTGAGGTAATTTATCTAAAATTTCTTGTAATTCCTTGTCATCATAAACGTAATGAACGGCTTTTCCTTGTTTGATCTGGTATAAAGGTGGTTGTGCAATATAAATATATCCATTTTCTATTAATGGGCGCATATAACGATAGAAAAATGTTAATAGTAATGTACGTATATGTGCTCCATCTACGTCAGCATCTGTCATGATAACTACTTTATGATATCTTGCTTTAGAAATATCAAAGTCCTCAGAAATCCCTGTCCCTAAAGCTGTAATCATCGCTCGAACTTCATTATTTGACAGAATTCGGTCTAAACGTGCTTTTTCTACGTTTAAAATTTTGCCTCGTAAAGGGAGAATTGCTTGGAAGTGACGGTCTCGCCCTGATTTAGCTGAACCACCAGCTGAGTCTCCCTCAACGATATAAAGTTCACTAATAGATGCATCCCTAGAAGAACAATCAGCTAGCTTCCCAGGTAAACTTGACACATCTAAGGCACCTTTTCTTCTTGTTAATTCACGTGCCTTTTTAGCTGCCATACGTGCTCTTGATGCCATTAATCCCTTTTCTACAATAATTTTCGCAACGCTAGGGTTTTCAAAAAGAAATGCAGAAAATTTATCGCTGAAAACAGCATCCGTTACTGTTCTTACTTCACTATTTCCAAGTTTTGTTTTCGTTTGGCCTTCAAATTGTGGATTAGGATGTTTTATAGAGACAATTGCGGTGATACCTTCTCTCACATCATCCCCAGTAAGATTGGCGTCTCTCTCTTTGATTAAATTATTTTTACGCGCATAATCATTTATTACACGGGTTAACCCTGTTCTAAATCCAACTTCATGTGTTCCGCCTTCATACGTGTGAATATTGTTTGCAAAAGAGTATATATTTGTAGCAAATCCATCATTATATTGGATGGAGACCTCTACAGAAATTTCCTGATCTTCTCCTTCAGCATAAAAGGGCTCATGTAAGACTTCCTTTTTGGAGTTAATATATTCAACGTAAGATTTAATTCCACCTTCATAATGGAAACTTACAGGTTCTTGATCAATTCTTTTATCTTCAAGTGATATTCTTAGTCCTTTATTTAAGAAAGCTAATTCACGAACACGTTGAGTTAGTGTTTCCATGTTATATTCCAATGTTTCAGTAAAAATTTCTGGATCTGGCTTAAAATGTGTAACCGTGCCTGTTATATCCGTTTCTCCAATTACTTTAATTTCGTTTTGTGGAATACCTTTTTCATAACCTTGAAAGTGGATTTTACCATCACGATGCACATAGACCTCCATATTAGCTGATAAGGCATTAACAACCGATGCACCAACACCATGAAGTCCACCAGAAACCTTATATCCGCCACCGCCAAACTTACCGCCAGCATGGAGAACCGTCATAATAACTTCTAAAGCTGGTCTGCCTGTCTTCTTCTGAATATCTACTGGAATACCACGTCCATTATCTTGAACCGTAATACTATTATCTTTTTCAATAGCGATTTCAATGTGATCACAATATCCAGCCAAGGCTTCATCGATACTATTATCAACAATTTCCCAAACAAGATGATGCAATCCACGTTCAGATGTAGAACCAATATACATTCCGGGTCTTTTTCGAACAGCTTCTAACCCTTCTAAAACTTGTATTTGATCAGCATCATAAGCTTGTTCTGTTGTTGTATTTTCTTCCATTGCCATTCTCTCACACTCATTTCTTATGAAAACTAAATCTATTTTAAGAGGTTGTTCAAAAGTCCGATTAATAAAGACACTTCGGTACTAAAGACTTTAGCCGACTCGATCCTTTTTATTCTCCTTTTTGAACCTCGTTTTAATGATAGAAATCATGAATTTATTTGAAATCAAATTTATAGAGAAATTTCATCAGAAAAATCTTGTTCATTACTAATTCCCTGTGTTATGCCTGTACGTTTTTTAAGTGTTGAAACGGAAACTGCCGTATAATATATTTGATTTTCCGTTACAATAACTGATTTGGCATTACTTTTTGGTCCAACAATTTTCTTTTCCTTTTTCCAAGCTTGTATCATTTCTTCCATAATCACAGACGAAGAAATGCTTTGATAATCGATAATTGCTATGACATCTTTAGATTGAATAACATTACCATTTCCTATATGAATAAACATTTTCCAAATCCTTTCTAATTGATTTGGCTAAAGTTCAATGTTACCTTTACTGACACGAAATAACTCCGCTTTTTTTAATGTTTCGTGGTGAATACCATCTACGCTAGTAGTAGAAACAAAGGTTTGTACTTTTCCTTGAATGGTATTTAATAAATGTGATTGTCTATAATCATCTAATTCGCTTAAAACATCATCAAGAAGTAATATGGGATATTCTCCAACTTCTTTATGGATCAATTCAATCTCTGCTAGCTTTAAAGATAGGGCTGTTGTCCGTTGCTGTCCTTGTGAACCGTATGTTTGAACATCTTTCTCATTAACTAAAAAAATTAAATCATCACGATGAGGACCGATAAGAGTGGTTCCCCGTTCTATCTCTTTGTCTCTTATTTCCTGAAATTTATCAAAATAGATACTATTTATTTTCTCCTTATTTCCATCGTCTGATACTTCTATTGTCGCACTATACTTAATTTCTAGTTTCTCTAATCCTCTACTAATGCCATGATGAATGGAATTAGCCCAACCCTTTAGTAAATTTAGAAATATAAAACGTTTCTCTAAAATAATAGCTGCGTGTTCAACTAATTGTGTCGTTAATACTTCTAACATGGCCATATCTGTTTTTTCTCTTCGTTGCATTTGTTTTAAAAGAAAGTTTCTTTGTTTTAAAATTCTTTGATATTGCCCTAGATGATAAATATAGGTAGGTTGAATTTGCCCTAATTCCATATCAATGAATCTGCGTCTAATCTGTGGTGGCCCTTTGACAAGAGTTAAATCTTCGGGCGCAAACATGACGATATTCATTGCACCTATATAGTCACTTAATCTTTTTTGCTCGAGATGATTCAATTTTGCCCTCTTGCCCTTTTTAGAAATAATAAATTCCAATGGGACAGATTGATTTCTCTTCTTTACTCTACCTTCTATTTTAGCATACTCTTTATCCCATTGGATAAGTTCTTTTTCATGTGAAGTACGGTGAGACTTTGTGAAAGCTAATACATAAATTGCCTCCATCAAATTTGTTTTGCCTTGGGCATTTTCTCCAATGATGACATTTACTTTGTCATCAAATTCAATAGATTGACTCTCGTAATTCCGATAATTTTTTAGCTCTAGCCTTTCTATGTGCATAATTAGGCCTCTTTTTTTACAATATAAGAACCATGCTCTTCTATTTCTACGACATCATTTGGATATAGCTTTCTTCCTCGACGATGTTCTTTCTCACTATTAACCATTACACCAACATCTTGTAAGTAAGCTTTAACCATACCACCCGAATCAAAAATGTTTAGAAGTTTAATTAATTGTCCTAATGTAATATAATCCGTTCCAATTTTTACTTCTTCATGCAAATTTCTCACCACAATCTATTTTAATATTTTTATGTCTATTAACCTTCTTATCCTTCTAAAACTTTTATATACCTATTTTACTAAAGTTTTTGCTTTTAGGGAAGGTAAACCCCTAGAAAATAAAATAAATCGCTTAAAAAGGCCTATATTTGATTTTTAGCATAAGGTTTATTTCAGAATACAAAAAAGGAAATTAGTATGAACCAATTTCCTTTTTTCTTTCTACATAGTTTTTTAATACGTTCTTACTGGAAGTATAAGTTGTAAAATAGAATCATCATTTACAGGGCGGATGACAAATGGTCTCATTGCACCAGTAAATGCAATAGATACCTCATCATATTCAATTGCCTTTAATGCATCAATCATATATTTGGAGCTGAAAGAGATCTTTAATTCTTCTCCTTCCATTAGTTGAGCCATTATTTCTTCCGTTACATTCCCAATTTCTGGTGAGTTACTACTAATTTCAATTAATTGTGATTCCTGTGTAGTTAATCGGACAACATTATTACGTTCCTCTTTTGCTAGTAACGAAGCACGATCAATAGTACTCAAAAGTTCTTTTGTTTTGACTTGAATTTGTGTTTTATATTGTTCTGGAATTAAACGTGCAGTTTCTGGATAATTCCCATCTAATAAACGAGATAGGAAATTTAAGTATTTTGTACGGAATAATATTTGATTATTTGTAACACTTATTTCTACCGTTTCTTCTGAGTCAACTAATATTTTATTTAGCTCATTTAAACTTTTTCCAGGTACTACAATATTTTTAAATTCAAGATTTGTATTAGAAATAGGTACTTCTCTTGAAGCTAAACGGTGACTATCTGTTGCTACAAACTTTAATACATTATTGCTTAAATTTAAATTAACCCCAGTTAAAATCGGGCGTGTTTCCATGGTAGAGACAGCAAATACGGTTTGTTTAATCATACCTTTTAATAAATCAATTGGTATTTCAAAACTATCGTCTGTTTGAATTGTTGGTAGCTGTGGATATTCATCCGCATCTTGTCCATTTAGAATAAATTCTGCTTTACCTGATCGAATCGTTACTTTTAAATTAGGATCCGATTCAATTTCGACTGTTTTCTCTGGCAATTTACGTACAATATCAGGGAAATATTTAGCCTGTAAAACAATGTTACCTTCTTCAATTTGCTCTACATTAACATTTCCATCTTCTTCACGTGGAATATAGGATTCAATTGACACATCTGAGTCACTACCTGTTAACGTAATTCCATGTTCTTTTGCTTCAATCTTAATTCCTGTCAAAATCGGAATAACTGGTCGGGATGATACAGCCTTCATTACATTTTGAACACTAGAAATCAATTGCTCTCTTTGAATAATAAATTTCATAAAAAAATCCTCCTAGTTGGAAGTTCTATTTATATTATTTATTTATAAAAATATAATAATAATAGTAATAATACCTGTTATTATGTGGATAAGTGCATTTTATAGTTTTAAACCTTTGTTTTCCACATGTGGATATAGTGTTTATAATTATGATGTTCCATTAACAATATTCACATGTGGATTACTGTTAGTTTCGTCATAATGATTTAATTGTTTCTTTAAGATCTTCAATATCTCGATTAAAATCGGAGTCTTTTTCTAGTAATTTAGATATTTTTTCATGAGCGTGTATAACTGTTGTGTGATCACGCCCACCAAATTCTTCTCCAATTTTAGGCAATGAAAAATCTGTCATTTCACGTGATAGATACATTGCTATCTGCCTGGGAAAGGCAATAGATTTCGTCCTTTTCTTAGCTGCAAAATCCTCCAATTTCACATTATATTTTTCACCAACTGCTTCTTGAATCCCTAGAATCGTTACTACTTTTGGTTTATTTGAAGGAATAATATCTTTTAATGCATCCGCTGCAAGTGAAGCATCAATGTCTTTATTTACTAGAGAAGAATACGCTACTACTCTAATTAGCGCTCCTTCTAATTCACGAATATTCGTATCGATTTGATTAGCAATATAAAGCATAACTTCATTAGGAATATCAAGTCCGTCTGCTTTAGCTTTTTTATTCAAAATAGCAATTCTTGTTTCTAAATCAGGTGGTGTAATATCGGTAATTAATCCCCATTCAAAACGAGAGCGTAAACGATCTTCTAGTGTAGGAATCTCTTTAGGTGGACGGTCACTAGAAATAATAATTTGTTTACTTTCCTCATGTAATGTATTGAATGTATGGAAAAATTCTTCCTGAGTTGATTCTTTTCCGGCTATAAATTGAATATCATCTATTAATAGGACATCAACATTTCGATACTTATTGCGAAAACTTGTTGTTTTATTATCCATAATCCCATCAATAAATTCATTCGTAAATTTTTCAGATGTAATATATACTACTTTTGCTTTAGGATTATGTTCTAATACATAATGGCCAATTGCGTGCATTAAATGGGTTTTTCCTAAACCAACGCCCCCATAAATAAAAAGAGGGTTATACGCCTTAGCAGGTGCTTCTGCAACAGCTAAAGATGCTGCATGAGCAAATCTATTACCAGCACCTATAACAAAAGTATCAAACGTATACTTTGGATTTAGCATCGTTTTTGGAAAATCATTTGCTGTGTCTTTAACCTTTGGAATTGGTTTTAATTCTTCTACTTCCGGGGTTATATCCGGAATAATGAACTTTGTTTTAAGACGTGATCCGGTTATTTCACCGATAATGTCAGAAATTAAATCAGTGTATTGGTTTTCTAGCCAATCTCTAGCAAATTCATTTGGAGCCGATACAACTAACGTATCTTTTTCTAGTGCTTCAGCTTTTGTATTCTTTAGCCATGTATCAAAACTTGGTTTACTAATTTTTTCTTCGATTTTTTCTAAAGTAGCAACCCAAAGCTCCTCAATATTTTCCAATACGGAGTTCACTCCTTTCAAAAAATAACAGAAAAAGCATCCCTCATTTCATACCGAATGATGGAAAAGGCATGCTGAATATAAAGTATATGATGATTTTTGTAGAATTCTTTTGTGGATAATTAAAATATGAATAAAGAAGGGTTAGAAAAGGTTATATACGTTATCCACATGTATGTTTATAAAATTGTTATATAGGGTGTTAATAAATATCCACAGCTTATTCACAGTTTGTGGATAAATTATTTACCAGTTATTTTTTCCACAAGTGAAAACATTAATATGATAACAAAAAAAAACTAGATGTGCAATGGTTTTTGAACACTTATCCACAAAGACAACTACTTGTGCAAAAACACTATCCACACTACTATATTTTGTTATTTACTTGTCGATAATTGTTGTGGATAGAAAAATATTGTCGATTTTTTGTTAAGATAGGATTGTGGATAAAAAATTAATTGAAATATATAGGCGTTTTGGGGGAAGTTAAAATATTTGGGTGGATCTGAGTGAGGATATTAATTTGGAGTAAAGGATGTTCAATTGAAGGAGCTTTAAGTGGGTGATTAAAAAGAAGGATGAAGCGAGGTCGACTAAAAGCGTAATGTATATAGTTAATAGATGAGCAAGTGCACTTCATTCCAGAAAAGTGAGCCAACTAGAAACTTCGAAGTATTATTTCCATTGAACTTTTTGAAAAGAAAGTATAAAAAAATAGCTTATTAAATCTTGTCATAGGGAGGACCACGTCCGGCTCCAGCGCCCAGCGACTAGCGAGACTTCCTTCACCTCCGTACGATAAGTCAACATCGACTCACTCCGTTCGTCGTGTTTCCTTTATCTCCTGCGGAAGTGGAATGTCCGATTAAAACCGCCGCTTTGCGCGGCAACATCGGACCACCTGGCATGGCCAGGCGCAGTCCGTACGTCGCTAAACGGGCGCTTTCGCCTTTGTTCAAAAATAGATTTGACAAATCACCTAGAAATTACGTATAATTACAAAGACTGTCTGATAGATAAGTTATGAACATTAATTTTAGATATGAAGTTTTCCCTTAGGGAGGTGCAAGATAAATGAAAAGAACATTCCAACCAAATAATCGTAAACGTAAAAAAGTACACGGTTTTCGCGCTCGTATGAGCACAAAAAATGGACGTAAAGTTCTAGCTCGTCGTCGCCGTAAAGGAAGAAAAGTATTATCAGCATAGGCCACTGTTGACTCAGTGGTCTTTTTCTACATATCATTACATTAATGAAAGATTGTACATATTAAAAACAAATAGGACAGGCTTGTAAGGGTTAGATAGGTGGTAAGAATGAAAAAAAGATTTCGTATTAAAAATAATGAGGAATTCCAGTTTGTGTTTAAAAAAGGTAAATCCTTTGCTAACCGTCAGCTTGTTATTTACTACATAGAAAAACCTGGACAGAGTCATTTTAGAGTTGGACTTTCGGTCGGTAAAAAAATCGGAAATGCTGTGACACGTAATAGAATTAAAAGATATTTGCGTCAAGCTTTTCAAGAATTGGAAGGTCAAATAAAATACCCACATGATATCGTAATTATTGCTAGAAATCAGACGAAAGATATGGGGTATGAAGAAGTAAAAAAGAGTTTAACCCATCTTTTATATAAAGAACGTTTATTAAAAAGGTAAATGTTTTGGTTAGGTATAAAGTCCTTCCCATTTCATAAGTGCAACAAGGCATTTGTTTAAAGGCTTGGTAAATGCCAAGTTGTTTAAGTTTAAAATAGAAAGTTATGTCTTTTTAATATAAAATATCAATTAGTATATATCCGTGTTTATTTGAGGAGGAAAAGAATTGCGCAAGAAGTATTTATTGCTTCTGGCTTTCGTTGGATTGGTCGTACTACTCGCCGGCTGTACGCAAACTGGCCAACCGATAACGTCAGAAAGTGAAGGTATTTGGAATGAGGTTTTTGTTTATCCGCTTTCATGGGTAATTATTAAAATAGCCCAAATATTTAACAATAGTTATGGTCTATCTATTATTATTGTTACTATTTTCCTTAGACTTTTGATATTACCTTTAAGTGTGAAGCAAATCAAAAGTTCAAAAGCAATGCAGGAAGTTCAACCTAAATTACAAGAAATTCAGAAGAAGTATAGCTCTAAAGATGCTAACACTCAACAAAAGCTTCAACAAGAAACAATGAAGTTAATGCAAGAGCATAATGTAAATCCACTCGCAGGTTGTTTGCCAATTATCGTTCAAATGCCGATTTTAATTGCGATGTACCATGCGATTGTTCGTACTTATGAAATTAGTAACTATAGCTTTCTATGGTTTGAATTAGGATCACCAGATAATATTTTACCATTTATTACAGGTATTCTTACTTTTTTCCAATCCAAATTAATGATGTCAACTAATACATCTGCAAACTCTAACCCACAAGTAGCAATGCAGATGAAAATGATGTTATATGTGATGCCAATTATGATTACGGTTATGGCATTCATGTTCCCAGCTGCGTTAGCTTTATATTGGGCAACTGGTAATGTCTTCATGATTTTACAAACTATTCTTATCAATAAACCTTTGATGAGTAACAATAATAGTGGAGGAGTTAAAAAGTGAAAGAGATAACTGCTAGTGGACAAACAGTTGAAGAGGCGGTCCAATCAGCATTAGAGCAGTTAAACACCACGAAAGACCAAGTGGAAATTACCATTATTGATGAAGGCAAGAAGGGAATATTGGGTTTATTTGGTGCAAAGCCTGCCATTGTAAAAGTTGAAATGTTACCTGATCCAATTGAAGAGGCTGAAAACTATATTAAACAAGTGACAGCTAATATGAATCTGGATGTTCATATAAATACAACAGTAGATGGAAAGCATGTAACATTTGAGTTAAATGGGGGAAATCTTGCAATTATTATCGGAAAACGAGGACAAACATTAAATGCACTTCAATATTTAGTTCGACTTGTGATTAATAAAAATAGTAAAAAGTATTACACTGTAACATTAGATGCGGAAGGCTATCGGGAGAGAAGAAGAGAAACATTGGAATCATTAGCTTCACGAATGGCGGATAAAGTTATTCGTACAAAGACGAAAGTTGCTCTTGAACCAATGCCAGCTTATGAGCGGAAAATTATCCATAGTGTTTTACAGGACATCCCCGAAGTTTCGACTTGTTCCGATGGTCAAGAACCACATCGTCATATTGTAATTAAACCATCTTAAGAACAAAAGCGGAAGCCCCCTTACAGGCTAAAAACGAGACGTACGGGCTGGACGTGGCGATTCTTAAGAAAAGCTTAAACAAACTAAATCTAATACTTACTTTTAAAACCTTGGAAGATCTCCAAGGTTTTTTGTTTAAAAATCGCTAATTAGCATAAATTAATATCAAATTCCTTTTTCACATTATGAATGCAATAGGAGATAAATCTAATACTATGCATAATGATTAATTGAAAAAGGAGTTTTTTTTATGGAGCAATATAACGGAGATATATTTAGTGGGGAATTTCTTGAAGACAATGAGAACTTTTATTTAACACAAGTAAAAAGTATGGAAACAGGATCTGAATTGTCTTTAACCCAGCTTATTCAATTACGTAATTATTTAGCGAAACAACAGGATAGCTTTATGCTCACAGTGAATGATCAAATACCTATCATGTTAAAAGAAGAGGAAATGGATTTATTATTAGACGATCTCTCTAACATCTTAAATATTTTAGAATACGGAGGAACTGGACATGCCTAAAAAGGATAGAACAAAATCGGTAGTAGGAGATAAGACGTATCAGCATTCGGATTATCATAGTAATGACCAGCTTTCAAAAGGGATGGCAGAGACCCATGAACAAGTTTCTGATTCGTATATGGAAGGATCAATAGAAGAACATAATATAACCGATGGTAAGGATGGGAAATTACCAAGAGAGTAATTGTCAAAGAGGTGTTCAATAATAGGGAAAAGGTGGATAAAATGGCAAAGAAAAATAAAATTCTTGTCCCAGAAGCTAGAAATGGCCTTGATCAACTTAAAGCAAAAGTAACAGAAGCGAATAGTCCAGACCAAGCTAAATATGAGGTTGCTAAAGAACATGGTATTCCGCTAAGCAACGGTTATAACGGAAATATAAAAGCAAAAGATGCTGGTAAGATTGGCGGAAATATTGGTGGAAACATGGTTAAAGAATTGGTACAAATGGCTAAAAACGAATTAAATAAATAAGATTAAAGCTCTGCAAAAAATTGCAGAGCTTTTTAATGGAAAAATATATGGTTGATAATTTTTTATAGGGCGTTATAATAAAGTGTCTGAAATATTATCCACATGTTGATAATATATTTATTGATTGTTTTTATACCGATTATTGTGGATAAGTTTATTATTTTGAATTTATGTGTTATCCTATTATGTTAGAGACTAAAATTTAAAGTTTATCCACTTAAACGGGCAGTAAGACTTCCACTTCAAGTTTCTAGGGAAATAGAGTAGGTGGTAGGTCAACTGCCCATAAAGGTTCGATAAGTACAATTAACCATCAGTGGGGATGAAGGGCAACTCCTACTGATGGAAGTTTTCTTTATAATATAGATTAGTGTTGAGGAAATGTTGGAGGTGAAGGTAATGATGGAGGCAGATACAATTACTGCAATTTCAACCCCAATTGGTGAAGGGGCCATTGCGATTGTTAGATTAAGTGGGAAAGAAGCAATTCAAATAACGGCTAAGGTATTTAAGGGGAAAGATTTATTGAATGTGGATTCGCATACGATTAATTATGGGAAAATCATCAATCCGGAAACGAAGGAATTAGTGGATGAAGTGATGGTTTCCATCATGCATGCGCCTAAGACATTTACTCGCGAAGATGTAGTAGAAATCAATTGTCATGGTGGTATGGTGGCAGTTAATCGTATTTTAGATTTATTATTATCGAATGGTGCTAGACTTGCAGAACCGGGTGAGTTTACGAAAAGAGCATTTTTAAATGGACGAATTGACTTATCTCAGGCGGAAGCAGTAATGGATTTAATTCGAGCCAAAACAGATAAAGCAATGAATGTGGCATTAAAACAAATGGATGGTAGATTATCAGGTCTCATTCAACGTTTACGACAAGATTTACTAGAAACGGTTGCTCATGTTGAGGTAAATATTGATTATCCAGAATACGATGATGTGGAAGAAATGTCGCATGAAATGATGCGAACAAAAACGAAAGAAGTTCATGCTGAAATAGAAAAGCTTTTAGAAGTAGCAAAACAAGGGAAAATTTTACGAGAAGGTCTTGGAACTGCTATTATAGGTAGACCAAACGTAGGGAAATCTTCTTTAATGAATACACTTGTTCAAGAAAATAAAGCAATTGTTACAGAGGTTCCGGGCACTACCCGTGATATTATAGAAGAATATGTAAATGTAAGAGGGGTTCCATTACGATTAATAGACACAGCTGGTATCCGAGAAACAGAGGATATTGTTGAAAGAATTGGTGTGGAACGATCAAGACAAGTATTAAAAGAATCAGATCTCATTTTATTTGTTTTGAATTATAATGAAGAACTATCTGAAGAAGATATTCGATTATTCGAAGCAGTAAAAGGTCTAGAATATATCGTAATCGTAAATAAAACAGACTTGGAGAAAAAACTCGATCTGGAGCAGGTTAAAGAACTTGCTCATGGTAAACTATTGGTTACTACCTCATTATTACAAGAGGAAGGTATTAACGAATTGGAAAAGGCTATTGCCAACACGTTCTTTTCTGGTGAAATTGATGCTGGCGATATGACGTATGTTTCAAATGTTCGACATATACAACTATTAAATAAAGCCAAAAAAGCCTTAGAAGATGCGATGGAGGGCATTGAACTTGGGATGCCTTTAGATATTGTTCAAATAGATGTGACAAGAACATGGGAATTTCTTGGTGAAATTATAGGTGATACAGCTAGTGATAGTTTGATTGATCAATTATTTTCACAATTTTGTTTAGGAAAATAAAAATAATAGTGGTTGTTCAAAAGGGAGGATGAAAAGGACCGAGGTCGGCTAAAGTCGCAACGTCCTGGGGCTCCGATTACTCGCCCCACCGTAAAGATTTGTTGCAACGCCGACACTAGCACGTCCTGTGCGTCGCAGTTCGAGGCGGCGTAGCTCCCGTTACCGGAACGTATGCAGTTAATACGTAGGGAACGGTGTGTCTTGCCAACTAGAAACGTCGAAGTGTCATTTTCACCGGACTTTTTGAACATATTCTTATAGAGAGGATGAAAATATATGACATACAATGCAGGACGTTATGATGTCATCGTTGTAGGTGCTGGTCATGCTGGTGTAGAAGCTGGTGTTGCGGCAGCACGAATGGGAGCAAAGACATTAATGCTCACACTAAATTTAGATATGATCGCTTTTATGCCATGTAATCCATCCATTGGGGGTCCTGCAAAAGGTATTGTTGTTCGTGAAGTGGATGCTCTAGGTGGAATCATGGGCAAAATGATTGATAAAACCTATATTCAAATGCGTATGCTAAATACTGGGAAGGGCCCCGCAGTACAGGCATTGCGTGCACAAGCGGATAAAGCTTTATATAGTAGAGAAATGAAAAAGTTAATTGAAAATGAAAAGAATTTAACTATACGTCAGGCAATGGTGGAAGAAATTATTGTAGAAGACGGGGTATGTAAAGGAGTTATAACAGAAACTCATGCTGCTTATTATGCAGATGCAGTTATTTTGACTACTGGGACATACATGCGTGGTAAAGTATTGATGGGGGACCTTGAATATGAAAGTGGTCCAAACAACCAACGTCCATCCCTTAAATTATCAAGTAATTTAGAAGCATTAGGATTGGAATTGGTTAGATTTAAAACGGGAACTCCACCACGTGTAAACCATCATACGATTGATTATTCCAAAACGGAGATTCAACCAGGGGATGAAAATCCTAAATATTTTTCATATGAAACAACGGAAAATTTGGTTGAACAAATCCCATGTTGGTTAACTTATACGAATGAATTTACTCACCAAGTTATTAACGATAATTTAGGGTTATCTGCTATGTATTCAGGGGCTAAACGAGGAACAGGTCCACGTTATTGCCCATCTATTGAAGATAAAATTGTTCGTTTTAATGATAAACCTCGTCATCAAGTGTTTTTAGAACCTGAAGGAAGAAACACAGAAGAGGTTTATGTACAAGGATTGTCTACCTCATTACCAGAGGCGGTTCAGCATAAGCTTGTCCGTTCTATTCCTGGTTTAGAAAATGCTGAAATCATGCGTCCTGGTTATGCCATTGAATATGATGCAGTAGTTCCAACACAATTATGGCCAACACTTGAAACAAAGGCAATCCCCGGACTATTTACAGCTGGACAAATTAATGGTACATCTGGATATGAAGAAGCAGCTGGTCAAGGTATTATGGCTGGTATTAATGCAGTTAGAAAAGTATTTGAGAAAGAGCCTATTATTTTAGATAGATCACAAGGTTATATTGGGGTTATGATTGATGACCTTGTTACTAAAGGAACGAACGAACCCTATCGTTTATTAACTTCTCGTGCGGAATATCGTTTATTGCTAAGACATGATAATGCAGATTTACGTTTAACAGATATAGGATATGAAATTGGTTTAATTTCGGAAGAACGCTATGAAAAATTCCTTAACAAAAAACGTTTAATTGAGGAAGAAAAAGCTCGCTTGAAAACAGTAACGATTAAACCAACCGAAACAGTCTTACAAATGATGAGTGAAGCAGGGGCATCACCATTAAAAGAGCCGACAAAAGCGTATGATTTATTGAAGAGACCGGAACTCGAATATGAAAATATCGAAGGAATCATTGAGTCGAACCCTGAGTTAAATAATGAAGTAAAAGATCAAGTAGGTATTCAAATTAAATATGAAGGGTATATTAAAAAGGCAATCGACCAAGTAAGACGTATGCTAAAAATGGAGGATAAGAAGATCCCAGAAAACATTGATTATGATGCTATTAGTGGTTTAGCAACAGAAGCTAGACAAAAACTAAAGAAAATCCAACCATTGTCTATTGGTCAAGCATCACGAATTTCAGGGGTAAACCCAGCTGATATTTCCATTTTACTTGTGTATATTGAACAAGGAAATATAGCAAGAGTCGCTAATTAATAGAATGAATTTGTCCATTAGCCAAAGACGGTTAATGGACGACTTTACATATGTAACATAAATTTTAAAAAACTTGGCATTCACTATTAGACTGGGTGAATGCCTTAGTTGCACTTTTGCAGATTTTTACGTCGGTGCGAGTAATCGGAGCCCCAGAAAGAAAGTCTTATACTTTCCTACCTGCCAAATTAGTATAATAAAGGAGTTTATTACTCTATGAACCCAGAACAATTTAAAAATGCCTTAAAGGAAAAGGGAATAGAATTAACTAAAAAACAACTAGATCAATTTGCCGAGTATTATAAAATCCTTGTGGAATGGAATGAAAAAATTAATTTAACCGCACTAACAAGTGAAGAAGATGTTTATTTAAAACATTTTTATGACTCTATTTCTGCTAGCTTTTTTTATGATTTTACTAAGGAGCAGACTTTATGTGACGTTGGAGCGGGAGCTGGTTTTCCAAGTATTCCTTTGAAAATTGTTTTTCCAAACATAAAGGTGACTATTGTTGATTCATTACAAAAACGTATTGGGTTTTTAAATCATCTTGCAGCTCAACTAGACTTAACAAACATAGCATTTTACCATGATCGGGCCGAAACATTTGGGAAAAATAAGGATCATAGGGAATCATTCGATATTGTTACTGCTAGAGCTGTTGCGCGTATGTCGGTATTAAGTGAACTTTGTCTACCATTGGTTAAAAAGGGTGGAAAATTCATTGCAATGAAAGGCGCACAAGCAACAGATGAATTATCGGATGCGAAGAAAGCCATTGACTTATTAGGTGGGGAGGTAGAGGAATCACATACATTCTTACTTCCAGAAGAGGAAAGTGAGCGAAATGTCATTTTGATTCACAAAAAAGGAAAAACACCAAATAAATATCCAAGAAAGCCTGGCACACCAAATAAAATGCCATTATAATGAACGAATTTAAACATAATTTTTCTTGCTTGTTGTCTAGGAAGTTATAAAATTTGTATGGCTGTGGCTAACTTAGATACAGAAATAGCCACGTCCGGCTCCAGCGCCCAGCGACTAGCGAGACTTCCTTCACCTCCGTACGATAAGTCAACATCGACTCACTCCGTTCGTCGTGTTTCCTTTATCTCCTACGGCTCAGTCCAGTCCGTACGTCGCTAAACGGGCGCTTGCGCCTTTGTTCTGTAAAACTAGGTATTTGCCAAAGGACTTGGCGAATGCCTAGTTTTCTAATAATGTTAACTTTTTGATGCCTTTATAAGTCTATATATGGTAAAATGGAATGTGAGATTAATACCAATCTAGTCGTATATAATTAGTTTCATATACTGAATTTTTATTATATATATTTAAAGCAAATTGTTTCACGTGAAACAATTTTTTACATAGATAAAAACTAGTCTTATAGAATTTAAGGTGGTGTCAAATGTGGTGCATCCTTTTAATCGATTTTTTGGATTGGGCGATAAAACATCTTCCAAAGACATAGATGAGGAATCTTACCAGTCAGATGAAGTAATTCAACTTCCTGTAAAAGATATAATACCAAACCGTTATCAGCCGAGGTCTATTTTTGATAATGAAAAAATTCAGGAATTAGCGCAAACGATTCATACACATGGGATGATACAACCGATTGTTGTTAGAAAATATGAAAATGATCAATATGAAATAATTGCTGGTGAGAGAAGATGGAGAGCTGTCCAATCATTGGGCTGGGAAACAATCTCTGCTATTGTACGTGAAATGACTGATACAGAAACGGCTTCAGTTGCTTTAATTGAGAACTTACAACGTGAAGAATTAACAGTAATAGAGGAAGCCTTCGCATACTCTAAATTATTAGAAATGCATTCATTAACCCAAGAAGCGCTAGCACAAAGGCTTGGAAAAAATCAATCTACCATTGCTAATAAATTACGGCTTTTAAAACTCCCAAAAGAAGTACAAGATGCATTATTGAATAAATTAATTACAGAACGACATGCTAGAGCTTTAATTAAACTTAAAGACGAAGAAAAACAAAATAAAATTTTACAAATTATTATTGAAAATGAATTGAATGTGAAACAAACAGAAGAACGAGTTGCAAAAATGCAGGAGCCGAAAGAACCTAAAAAGAAACGTCCGAAACTAAAAGGTATTAATAAAGATATTCGTATTGCAATGAACACCATTCGGCAATCATTGAGTATGGTTACCAAAACTGGTGTGGATGTAGAATCCGATGAAAAGGAATTTGATGAGTACTATCAAATAACTGTAAAAATACCGAAAAAGAAATAGCAATTATACACTTCTAATCTAACCCATCTTACAGATATAAGGTGGGTATTTGTATAGGATTAAGAAATATAATTTTCCACTAGGCTATTCTCTATAAAGAGGCTGTGGTTACTTGGCAGATGGGAAAGTATAAAACTTTCTTTCTGGGGTCCTCCACTGTAAAGATTTGCATAAGTACAACTATGTCATTCTCCCAGCTTAATAGAGAATGCCAAATTTTCTAATTCAACCGAATAAATTTGTCAGTTAATTACTCAGCTACGTAAAGATTTTTATATAGAGTAGCTGCCTGCAGAAAGCTAATTAGCAAAGTATACCCAAACAGCCTTTAACTATAAGGATATGAAAAAAGTGTAAATAATATAACCGTTTTAATAGAAAGAGTGATAGAATAACAGTATATAGTTTTAGGAAGGTGTCAACATGGGGAAAATAATGTCCATCGCTAATCAAAAAGGTGGCGTAGGAAAAACAACTTCATCGGTGAATTTAAGTGCATGTCTTGCCCACTTAGGAAATAAAGTGTTATTAATCGATACAGATCCACAAGGGAATGCAACAAGTGGAGTAGGGGTTAATAAGGCAGATGTTAGTCATTGTATATATAATGTCCTTGTTGATGATGTAGAAGCAGAGGATGTTATCATTTCAACTAATGTAAATAATTTAGATTTAATTCCGGCTACCATTCAACTAGCTGGTGCAGAAATTGAACTCGTTCCAGTCATATCTAGGGAAATTCGTTTAAAAAGAGCATTAGAAAGTATAAAGGATTCTTATGACTATATAATAATAGATTGTCCTCCTTCGTTAGGCTTACTCACTTTAAATGCTCTAACAGCTTCAGATACAATCATTATTCCGGTTCAATGTGAATATTATGCTTTGGAAGGTTTAAGCCAATTATTGAATACCATTCGGTTAGTTCAAAAACATTTAAATAAATCATTAATGATTGAAGGAGTACTTCTAACGATGTTAGATGCCCGAACAAATTTGGGGCTTCAAGTAATCGAAGAGGTTAAGAAGTATTTTCAAGATAAAGTATATCAATCTATCATTCCAAGAAATGTACGATTAGGTGAAGCGCCTAGTCATGGACAACCAATTATTACGTATGATCCAAAATCAAAAGGAGCAGAAGTATATCTTGAATTAGCAAAGGAAGTGGTGGCTAGTGGCGAAAGGGTTGGGTAAAGGTATAAGTGCATTATTCCCAGAAGTCGAAGATACAGGTAAAGCTTCCGTTCAGGAGATAGCTATTAAAGAGTGTAGGCCAAATCCGTATCAGCCGAGAAAAACGTTTCATGCTGATGCTATTGAGGAGTTAAAAGAGTCTATCATTCAACACGGCATTCTTCAGCCGATTATTGTACGTCAAAGTATAAAAGGGTTTGAAATTGTAGTAGGGGAAAGACGATTCCGAGCTGCAAAAGAGGCTGGATTAAAGAAAGTTCCTGCCATCGTTAAAGAACTAACAGATGAAAAAATGATGGAGCTTGCTTTATTGGAGAATTTACAGCGAGAGGATTTAACACCAATTGAGGAAGCACAAGCTTATTCGAATTTAATGAATGAGCTAGGCATTACCCAGGAGGACTTGTCAAAGCGACTAGGAAAAAGTAGATCCCATATTGCTAATATGGTTCGCTTATTATCATTACCAGAAAATATTGTTGCTTATATTAACAATGGAGAGCTCTCTATGGGGCATGGTAGAGCATTACTTGGTTTAAAAGATAAAGAACGGTTGATTCCTTTAGTTAATAAAATCAGAAGTGAGAAGTTAAATGTTAGACAAGTTGAAAGGTTAATTTCTACTTTAAATGAAAAACAGCCAATAAAGAAGAAGGATAATCCTAAAAAGGATATATTCCTTGCAGAAAGGGAATCTGTTCTACGTGACCATCTAGGTACAGCTGTATCTATTCATCGTGGAAAACGTAAAGGGAAAATTGAAATAGAATTTTATACAGATGATGATCTTGAGAGAATTATTGAGTTATTAGAAAAATAATAAGAAATGAATGAAGGCTGATGTAAAACATCAGCCTATTTTGGTGTTAGGAAGGTTATCTTACATAAGTACAACTAAGTGTTAAATGTCCATAAAGATGTTTCATTTAAAATAATGTTGTTAAAAGCTACAATCTTTTTATTCCATTAAAGGTACAGATGGTTGGGTAAATTAATTAAGTGAGGTGGTTACTATACCAAATGTAGTTAATAAAACTGTTTTTAAAAGATCAATTAAGTTTTTAATAATTGCTGTAGTACTAACAACTGTTGCAACGGTAATAACATACATAATCAATCCGGATTTAAAAGAAATAACAGAAGGAATTGGAAATAATTTACCGGATCAAGTGAAAGAATCTAATGGTATTAAGAAAGTATGGTCATTTATTGTTAATAACGGATTTATGGTTCCTTTACAAATGCTTATCTTGGCTTCAATTCCAATACAATTTCTATATCTCTTGAATATAATTTCAACTGTTTCTCTTCCCGGAATTCTTTTTGGGATTGCTTTAAAGGCCAATTTCAAAAAAGGCCTTGGCATAATCATTTCAACTATCCCTCATTATATTTTTGAGGTTTACGCCTTTTGTTTACTTGCTGCAGTTCTATTTGAATTAAATCAAGTTGTTAGAGTTAAAATAAGAAGTGTATTTAAGGCAGACGAAGTAGAAACATCCCTAATAATGAAGGTTCTAGAGACAATAAAGATTTACTTCCTTTTAATTTTACCGATAATTATTATGGCGGCATTTTTGGAAACTTATATAGCTGATATTATATTTAGCTTATTTGAATAGCAGATTTTAATAAAAGGAGTGTGAATGTGCAATGCACCTTCCATATTTTCGGATGGTGTATTGCACATTTTTAGTTCGAAAAATAAATAACTTTATTGACATTTCATACTAAGGTGTTCGCTCAGTAGTAATTTCCAGGCTTTCCAAGTGTTCGACAAATTATATGAGAATATAAGTTTTTTAAACATAAATTGTTCCACGTGAAACAATTTGTTATTCTTATAAGAAAGAAAAAATAGTTTAGGTGTTAGTTCTTCATAAATTAATCTTTTTAAAAAATAGGGGATGTTGAGAGAATGGCGTTGTTTGGTACTTTAGTTAATGGGGGATTAATTATTCTGGGGTCTATTATAGGCTTGTTTTTTACTAAAATTCCAGAAAGAATGAAAGAAACAGTTATGCAAGGAATTGGACTAGCAATTATTTTGATAGGATTACAGATGGCCTTTTCCACAGAGCAAATTATTATCGTTCTACTAAGTTTATTAACAGGTGGTATTTTAGGAGAATTAATCAATGTGGAAGAATGGCTTAATAGATTTGGGAATTGGTTAGGAAGTAAATTTACAACAAAAAATGAAAAAATAAGTGTTTCGCAAGGATTTGTAACAGCAACTTTAATCTTCTGTATTGGAGCTATGGGTATCATTGGTGCATTAGATGGCGGAATTAGAAATGATCATGAAGTATTAATTACGAAAGGGATATTAGATGGTTTTACTTCTTTAGTTTTAACTACTACGCTCGGATTTGGAGTTATATTTTCAGTTGTTCCTGTTGTACTATACCAAGGATTTATTGCATTATTCGCTACACAAATTGAAAAATTCCTACCAGAGGCTTTTTTAAATGGTTTAATCACGGAATTGACTGCGGTTGGAGGGTTAATGATTGTGGCAATTGGATTAAATATGTTGAAAATCACTCAAATAAGAATTGGAAATTTACTTCCAGCTATCGTTTCCGTCGTAGTCATTTTTTACATATACCAATTATTCTAACGAGAGAGATAAAAAGTTGGTTGCACTTATGCAGAAAGAAGGTTTTATACATTTCTATCTGCTAAAAAGATACACCATGATGTTAGGTTAAATATCCCATCACGTGTATCTTTTTTTATGAAGGTAATTCTGCTGTCTGTAAACGTCCGATAAGTTCTTCTTTATATTGTTCGTTTCTCCTCTGAATTGCTCCTTAATACAATGGACATTGGGTAGTGGTGTTTTAAATGTTGATCAATAAAATCTAAAACATTCGCCAACTGTTTTGCCATATCCATTACAAATGATAGTCTTGTATTTTGTAAGACTGAATATTCCATAAAGCCCCCAATATTAACAACCGCAGTAATGTGCATGTCGCCGACTAGAGGGAGGGTTTTATTTAATGCTGCACCTGGTTTTAGTGGCCCTTTTGCAGCGATTAAATGTCCAATGGAACTATTTTTCCCTAAGCAGGCATCAATAGCAATAATGTAAGGATTTTTATGCTTTTCCATAATCATTTCCATTGTTTCATGGAGATTGGTTGCATGCACTGGCTGATGTAATGTTCCATATACAGTCATATGTTTAAGCTTTAACTCATTTAAGAAGGTGCCAGTTAGTGGGCCTAGTGAATCACCCGTGGAACGATCTGTCCCGATACATACGATGACATAATCTCGGGGGATTTCCGGCATCCAAGATATGATTTTTTCACTCATTCTTTGATTTAGCGATGGATCGGTATATAACATGCGGAAATTTTCATTAAAATTACTAAATCGTCTTTTTAGACTCATAGCTTATCCTCCAAAATCATATTGGTATAGTATACGGAAATTTTTATTTTTCTATACATGGATTATTAAATATTGGAGGATATTAAATGATAAAAGCGGGCATAAAGTGGATGTTTTTGATCATCGGTACAACAATTGGGGCAGGGTATGCATCCGGGAGGGAAATATGGCAGTTTTTTGGTCATGAAAGTGGACTTGCTATTCTTTTATTTGCTATCTTTTTTATGATTTGCTGTGCAGTCATCATGTATGTAAGTTATCATCATAAGTCTAATCAATATTTACCAGTATTAAAAGAAATTGTTGGAATACGTTTAACGAAGTTTTATGATTTTATGATTTTTTTCTACTTGTTCTCTGTTACCGTTGTTATGATTGCTGGAAGTGGGGCAACGGGACAAGCTTTTAATTTTTCAAAATGGTGGGGAATAATTATCATTGTCATCGTCTTAATTTTACTATTTATGAAAAATATTAATGGACTCCTATCTATTAATTTATTGATTATGCCGATTTTAATAGGTGGGTTACTATTTATTTTAATGAAGTTTATTAATGATCAAGATTTGCAATTATTTTCTCATTGGCATGAACAACGAAATTGGGCGACCGTATTTCCATTTACTGCATTAAATATCTTACCTTTAATAGCAGTACTAGGAGCAGTAGGAGATAAAGTCAAAACAAAAGGGGAAATATATATTGCAAGTATTGGAAGTGGGTTAATACTAGGGGTCATTACTTATATTTATAACAATAGTCTTATTCAAATAGCAGACGAAATTTTGTTATATGAAATTCCTTTGTTTGCCATATTAAAGGATTATCCATTTGAAATTTTAATCTTTATGTCTGTTATGTTATGGTTTGCTATTTTAACTACTGCTGCATCTGGAGTGTTAGGTATTGTTACACGTATACAGGAGAATTTTAATCAACCATTTTCTTTACTTGTAATTGTAACCCTTTTGCTTATGGTCCCTCTTACAACTTTTGGATTTTCTCAATTAATAAGTGTTTTATATCCATTGTATGGTATCTTAAATTTATATGTTTTAACGCGATTACTATTATTTCCGTTATGGCTGAGAAAGGATAGGAATCATAAATTACGATAATAAATCGATAGGCATTTCTATTCATTTTAAGTTATAATAAATATAATAGAGATCCAGTAGTTAAGGAAGGTAAGGCTTCGTTATATGTTGACGTAAGCCTTACTTCTATGTCTGCAGGAGAATGGTATTCATTGAAAAAAGGAGTGGCTAAATTGGTAGAAAAAGAATTCGGATTAAATGATGTAGTACAAATGAAGAAGCCTCATCCATGTGGAGAAAATAAATGGAGAATCATTCGTATGGGCATGGATATTCGGATTAAATGTTTAGGTTGTAGTCATAGCGTGATGCTTCCTAGAAGAGAGTTTACGAAGAAAATGAAAAAAGTACTAGAAAGAGCAGAAACAGAATAAGAAAAAGATCGTTTTTAGATAGACGGATATCTAACTAAAATGATAAAATGTCATAGTATAAGTGTTAAAAATCGTAAATTACTAGGTATATAAAGCAAAAATAGGTATAGGTAGCATGCCTATTTTTGCTTTTTGTTTATTTGTCTTTCTTCGTATGAATCATCTATAATTAGTTTATCGAACGCGTTCTATATGAAAGAATCCTTAAGGAGTGGAATTTTAATGGCATTAACAGCAGGAATTGTGGGACTACCGAATGTAGGAAAATCAACATTATTTAATGCAATAACGCAAGCAGGGGCAGAAGCAGCAAATTATCCATTTGCTACCATTGATCCGAATGTAGGAATTGTAGAAGTTCCTGATGAGCGTTTAAATAAATTAACGGAATTAGTTAAACCAAAGAAAACCGTACCGACAACATTTGAATTTACAGATATTGCCGGTATTGTTAAGGGTGCGAGCAAAGGAGAAGGACTAGGAAACCAATTTCTTTCGCATATCCGTCAAGTTGATGCTATTTGTCAAGTTGTTCGTTGTTTTGAAGATGAAAATATTACCCACGTATCTGGTAAAGTGGATCCAATTGATGATATCGAAGTCATTAATCTAGAATTAATTTTAGCTGACCTTGAAACAGTGAACAAACGTTATCAACGTGTTGAGAAGCTAGCTAAACAAAAGGATAAAGATGCTATAGCTGAATTTGATGTTCTTTCTAAATTAAAAGCAGGTTTAGAAGAAGAAAAACCTGCTCGTGCATTAGAGTTTGGTGAAGAACAATGGAAAATTGTAAAAGGATTACATCTATTAACCAGTAAACCAATTCTTTACGTAGCGAATGTCAGTGAAGATGAAGTAGCCAATGCGGATTCTAATAAAAACGTTCAATTAGTAAGAGATTATGCTGCTAAAGAAAATGCAGAAGTAATTGTTATTTGTGCGAAAATTGAAGAGGAAATATCTGAGTTAGAACAGGAAGAAAAGGAAATGTTTCTAGAAGAACTAGGGATTAGTGAATCTGGCTTGGATAAATTAATTAAAGCTTCCTATAGTCTATTAGGACTTGCAACATATTTTACGGCAGGTGAACAAGAAGTTCGTGCATGGACTTTTAGAAAAGGAATCAAAGCACCACAAGCAGCTGGAATTATTCATTCTGATTTTGAACGTGGTTTTATTCGTGCCGAAACGGTTTCTTATGAGGACCTTCTAGAAGCAGGTACTATGGGGAATGCAAGAGAAAAAGGAAAAGTACGCTTAGAAGGTAAAGATTATATCGTTCAAGATGGAGATGTTATACATTTCCGCTTTAATGTTTAATTATAAAAAGGATAATATGTATCATAAATCAGGATCTCTCGAATGCTTGTCTTTTATAAAAAAATTTGATATAATACATTATTGTGAGTAATTAAACCCAAAATTGCTCCTTGCTCTTTTTTTTAAAAAAAGGGCCGCTAAGACCAAAAGGAGGTGTAACGGATGAGAAAATATGAAATCATGTACATCATCCGCCCAGACATGGAAGAGGAAGCTCAAAAAGGTTTAATTGAGCGTTTCAACACAGTTTTAACTGACAATGGGGCGGAGATTGAAAAAGTAAAAGAAGTAGGTAAAAAACGCCTAGCTTATGAAATTGAAGACTATCGTGATGGATATTATGTCTTAATTAACTTTAGCGGTGATGAAAATTCAGTTAATGAATTCGATCGTTTAGCTAAATTTAGTGATGATATTATTCGTCATATGGCAGTTCGAGAAGATGATCAATAATAAGGAGTGGTTCTGATGTTAAATCGTGTCGTATTAGTAGGCAGATTAACGAGGGATCCTGATTTACGTTATACACCAACTGGAGTTGCTGTTGCTAACTTTACTTTAGCAGTGAATCGCCCTTTTACGAATCAACAAGGAAATCGTGAAGCTGACTTTATTAACTGTGTTGCGTGGCGCCGGCAAGCTGAGAATCTAGCTAACTATATGAAAAAAGGAAGTATGGTTGGGGTAGATGGGCGTGTACAAACACGTAGTTATGAAGGTCAGGATGGTAAAACCGTATATGTAACAGAGGTTCTAGCCGAAAGTATACAGTTTTTAGAATCAAGAGGTTCTGCTACGGGTGGACAAAGCGCATCAGGATTTCAACCGAATCAAAATCAGAACCAATTTCAGCCTAATCATAATCAGTTTCAACCGAATCAAAATCAGCCAAACCAAAACCAACCAGAGGACCCATTCAGTAATAATGGGGAACCTATTGATATATCAGATGATGATTTACCATTCTAAAGGATCGCTCTTTAGAAGGAATGAAATTAACGGAAGGAGTGTTCTACATGGCAGCTCGTCGTGGTCGTGCTAAACGCCGTAAAGTTTGTTACTTTACTGCTAACGGAATTACACACATCGATTATAAAGACGTTGATTTATTAAGACGTTTCATTTCTGAACGTGGAAAGATTCTTCCTCGTCGTGTAACTGGAACTTCTGCTAAATACCAACGTAAATTAACAAAAGCAATCAAACGCGCTCGTCAAATGGCTTTATTGCCATATGTTGCGGATTGATTAATAAAACCTCTAATCATATTGATTAGAGGTTTTTGTTTGTAGATAAGGTATATAAACTTTCTTATCTTCCTTTAGCTTCTTAATAATTGGTTATTCTAAATTCTCCTCTTTGGATAATGTAATATCATTTTACATAGAAGAACTGCTGAATAGATAAATGCTATCATTAAATAACTGTCATCCACAGTGAAAAATATGGAAATAATGGTGTATAAAAGAAATGGGATAGTAATGGTAAATGCAGTCATTTTCCATAATAAGGAGTAGTGTAATTTTCTATTTAGTATTTTTGATAATAATTTTCCCAGATAGGATGTAATAAAGATTATCCCAAATACAATAATAGTAAGTGGGAGATAATAAAAAATAAAAAAGTAGATAAGTGTAAAAACGAAATTCATATCTGAGCCAAAACGATCCATGTCTGTTAAACGATGGATGAACGATGGGATGGAAGTAAGAAATAATATCAATAATATATAAAAGATAGCAATGTCTAATCCTACCCGATTAAGTTGAAACATGGCCTTTTTATTTGGAAGCTTTACACTATTTAAAAATACGTTCCAGAAAATCATGAAGTTCATTCCTATTCTATAAATTAATCATAGCTATATTATAGTAGATTTTTTCACTAAAATCGTATATAATCTCTTCTTTTGTATGTAATTGTTTTTATAGCGTAATTATAATTTAATACTGTTAACAAAATGTTACATTTAAAGAAATAGGGTTTTTGCGTTATAATGGAATGTAGGATTTAAAAAGAAGAGAAATAAGAAGATTTATATTTTCCCTCTATATTAGACAACAAATTCAGTAGTGTATGTTATCATATAGGTTGACTAGGACTATTGAATAGGTAAATTTCTCCCTTTATAGAAGATTATTTGAGGTGCTATAATGAATCAATCCAAAAAAATTATGGATGGAACATTAGTGATAGTTATTTATATGATGCTATTATTTATTACTATTTTTGTTCCATTTTTATCGATGGTTAGTATATTTTTATTGCCAGTACCTTTTGTGCTTTATGCAGCAAAATATAATTGGAAACCATCCTTAGTAGTATGGGTATTAGCTATTTTATTTACTGTCTTGTTAGCATCTATTTATACCATAGCAATACCTATAGTAGTAGGGCTTGGTGGAATTATAATCGGTAGTGCAATTTATAAAGACTTATCAGCATATGAAACATTAGCAAGAGGTGCATTCGGTTTTGTAATTGGATTATTGTTACTTTTTGTATCGACTCAGGTCCTTTTCCAAGTAAACTTTATGACCGAGTTACGTACAATGATTTCTGAATCTGTAGAAATGAGTACGGCCTTTCTTGAAAGTGTAGGAATGCAAGGTCAAACAGAACACATTCAGGAATTAATGGAAATCCAAATACAGCACTTTATCGATATTCTACCAGTACTATTAATCACAACTGCATTCCTTTTAGCTTTAATTAGCCAATGGGTCAGTTATAAGATGTTAAATAGAATACAGAAGAGGGATTTGTACTTCCCTCCATTTCGTACGTTACGTTTTCCTACAAGCATACTTGGACTATACTTGATTGTAATTATTTTTTCCCTTTTTGAACTAAACTCGTCTGGGATTGTATATTTAATATTTCAAAATGCGGATGTGTTACTTAGTTTCTTGTTAGCAATACAAGGTTTTTCTTTTATCTTTTATTATACACATCATAAGAAATTACCAAAGTTTATCCCAATCTTGAGTATTATACTTACGGTTTTACTTCCTGTCATATTCTTAACCCTTGTACGTATTATAGGTATATTTGATATTGGTTTTAATATGAGGGAACGCCTGATGAGGAAAAAATAAAAGAAGGTGCTTTATAGGAGTTGAAATCTATGCCGAATAACCAAAAGAAACCTACACTTAGTAAGCACTTATGGGTAATCTATACGTTATCCGTGATATTACTCGCATTGATCTGGTATTACGAGTGGATGTTAGGTGTTTTCATGACTATATTACTCTTAGCCTCCATATACTATTCCATTCGAACAGAAAGAACTTTGATAGATAAAACGGAAGCGTATATTTCAACGATTTCCCATAGGGTTAAAAAAGTAGGGGAAGAGGCACTACTTGAAATGCCTTTTGGAATTATACTGTTTAATGACGATTATAAAATTGAGTGGTCTAATCCCTATATGAATAAATTAAGTGAGAAGGATTCTATTGTAGGTGAATCCTTAAATATCATTTCTGAACAACTAATTCCCATGATTAAAGAGGATAAGGAAGAGGTTTTAGTTGAGTTAAATGAATTAAAATTTCTCACTATGATTCGTAAAGAAGAGAAGTTGCTATACTTTTTTGATCGAACGGCGCAAGTGGAACTTAAAGCTAAATATGAAAGTGAACAAACCGTTTTAGCTGTTATCTTTTTAGATAATTATGAGGAAATCACCCAAAACATGGATGATACGGCTAAAAGCCAATTGAACTCCCAGGTAACATCGGTATTAAATAATTGGGCTAGTGAATATGGCCTTTATTTGAAACGTACCTCACAGGAACGTTTTTTAGCAGTAGGAACGAAACAAATATTACAACAACTGGAAAAGGTTAAATTTGATATATTAGATGAAGTTCGAGAGTTGATAGTTGAACAGAATAATCCTGTTACACTAAGTATAGGAGTAGGGACAGGTAATTTGCCTTTACCAGATTTGGGTGAACTAGCACAATCATGTTTAGACCTTGCTTTAGGTCGTGGTGGTGACCAAGTGGCAATTAAGGATGAGTCTGGCAAGGTCCGTTTTTATGGCGGAAAAACAAATCCAATGGAAAAACGGACTCGAGTTAGAGCTAGAGTTATTTCTCATGCGCTGACCGAGCTTGTAAAAACGAGTGATAATGTTATTATTATGGGTCATAAATCCCCAGATATGGATTCATTAGGGTCTGCGATTGGTATTTTAAATATTGCCAAAGCGAATAATGCAAAAGGTTATATCGTATTTGATCCAGATGATGTAGACACAGGTGTTCATCGTTTAGTAGATGCTTTAAAAGCAGACGAAGAGCTATGGCGATATTTTATAGAGCCATTTGAAGCGGAGGAAATCATGACAAGCCAGAGTCTCATTGTTGTGGTAGATACGCATAAGCCTTCTATGGTAGCAGATGCCAGTCTCTTAAACAAAACTGACAATACAGTTGTAATTGACCATCACCGAAGAGGGGAAGACTTTATCGGAAATCCTACATTAGTTTACATGGAACCTTATGCTTCTTCTACTGCCGAGCTAGTTACGGAGTTATTGGAATATCAGCCAAAAAGTTTAAAATTAAAAATGGTTGAAGCAACAGCCCTGTTAGCTGGAATTATTGTCGATACGAAGAGTTTTACATTAAGAACGGGATCACGAACCTTTGATGCGGCATCTTATTTACGTTCAAGAGGTGCGGATACTGTTCTCGTTCAGCAGTTTATGAAAGAAGACATTGATTTGTATATAAAACGTGCTAAATTAATTGAACGTGCAGAGATTTTCAAAGGTAATATAGCTATAGCGAAAGCAGAATCAGGGGAAATATTTGGTCCTGTATTAATAGCACAAGCTGCTGATACATTACTTACGATGACAGGTATTACAGCTTCCTTCGTTATATCAGAACGGGACGATGGTAGAATAGGTATAAGTGCAAGGTCGTTAGGCAAAGTGAATGTACAAGTTATCATGGAAAAAATGAATGGTGGCGGTCATTTAACGAATGCAGCAACTCAGATAGAAGATACAACGATTGATGATGCTACTGAGCTTTTAAAAGATATTATAACGGAATATTTAGAGGGGAGAGAATCGGAATGAGAGTAATATTTCTTAAAGATGTTAAAGGAAAAGGCAAAAAAGGAGATGTAAAAAACGTTTCAGATGGTTATGCACGTAATTTCTTATTAAAGAATAACTTAGCCGAAGAAGCGACTCCTGGTAATTTAAAAGCACTTGAGGCGAAAAAGAAAAAAGATGCTGCAATCGAACAAAAAGAAAAAGATGATGCAGTTAAATTGAAAGAAGAGATTGAGAATTTAACAGTGGAAATTAAGGCTAAATCAGGAGATAGTGGCAGATTATTTGGATCTATTACAAGTAAACAAATTGCAGATGTTTTAAATAAAAACTATGGATATAAAATTGATAAAAGGAAAATTGAGTTAGACCAACCCATTAGGTCTTTAGGATACACGAATGTTCCTGTAAAATTACATCATGAAGTATCTGGAACTATCAAAGTTCATGTAGTGGAACAATAAAGTAAATACTTTATAAAATAAAAGGAAGGAAATCGGCTTAGTGCCGATTTCTTCTGCTTCAAAGACACCAACTTCAATATATAAATCAACGCATCCAAAATCTTCAACTAATACTTTGTTTTCAGAGTGAGGATCAAAAGGACCGAGGTCGGCAAATGCGCTATCACCAACGAAGAAATGTGAAGTGTCATTTTCACCGGACTTTTTGAACATCCTCTAACAGATAAATTTCTAAGTAGAGCTAAAGGGAGAGAACGAAAAAACTATGAGCCAAACATGGAATGAACGTACACCGCCTCATAATATGGAGGCTGAGCAATCCGTTATCGGTGCTGTTTTTCTAGAACCTGAGGCCTTTTCTACAGCATCAGAAAAATTAGTTCCCGAAGATTTTTATCGTGCCGCACATCAAAGAATCTTTGCAGCTATGATGAAACTTGCAGATCGTGGGGAGCCTATAGATGTCATTACAGTTACATCTTACCTAAATGATGCTAAACAACTAGATGAAGTTGGTGGAGTTGTATATCTCACACAACTAGCTGAAAGTGTCCCAACCGCGGCTAATATAGAATATTATTGTAAGATTGTAGAGGAAAAGGCACTTTTAAGACGTCTCATTCGAACAGCTACTGATATTGTGACTTCCAGTTTTGAAAAGGAAGACGATGTAGCAGATGTTCTAAATGACGCGGAAAAAGGGATACTAGAGGTTTCCAGTCGAAAAAACTCAGGAGCATTCAAATCTATTAAAGATGTATTAATAGATGTATATGATAATATTGAGAGATTACATCAACAAAACGGGGATGTAACAGGAATACCAACTGGCTTTAGAGATTTGGATAAAATTACATCAGGGTTTCAACGGAATGATCTTATCATTATCGCAGCACGCCCATCGGTAGGTAAAACGGCGTTTGCTTTGAATGTTGCCCAAAGTGTTGCAGTGAATACAGACGAAAACGTCGCGATATTCAGTCTAGAAATGGGTGCGGATCAATTGGTTCAACGTATGCTTTGTGCGGAAGGAAATATCGATGCTCAGAGATTGCGTAATGGACAATTAGAGGCAGAAGACTGGACAAAACTAACGATGGCAATGGGGTCTTTATCTAATGCTGGAATCTATATTGATGACTCCCCAGGTATACGAGTTAGTGAAATTCGTTCTAAATGTCGTCGTTTAAAACAGGAACATGGTCTTGGTATGATATTGATTGATTACCTACAATTAATTCAGGGAAGTGGAAATTCAGGAGAAAACCGTCAACAAGAGGTTTCCGAGATATCGAGATCGTTAAAAGGATTAGCGCGTGAATTAGATGTGCCACTAATAGCCTTATCACAGTTATCTCGTGGTGTAGAATCCCGTCAAGATAAACGGCCGATGATGTCTGACTTACGTGAATCGGGAAGTATAGAGCAGGATGCGGATATTGTTGGTTTCTTATATCGAGATGATTACTATGATAAAGAATCCGAAAAGCAAAATATCATTGAAATCATACTTGCAAAACAACGTAATGGTCCAGTTGGTACGGTTGAGCTTGCCTTTGTGAAAGAATACAATAAATTCGTAGACTTAGATCATAGATATAGCACAAGTGATATCCCGCCAGTAGCGATGTCATAAGAATAAAAAACAGCCTCACTAGGCTGTTTTTTATGTTAAGCCTTTTGTCATAATTGGGTATAAATTGCCGCTTAAAGCAAATGTGGCTCTACCTGTTTCCTCAGATACAACGAGAACTAATGTATCAGTTAATTCTGTAATTCCGATTGCTGCGCGATGTCTAGTTCCAACTTTTAAATGGATTTCTTTTGTTGACAGTGGAAGAACATTTCCAGCTGAAACAATCCTATCTTTACAGATTAAAACCGCTCCATCATGCAAGGGATTACCCGTATAAAAGATAGACTCTAGTAAAGGGGAGGATAACTTTGCTTGAACGTTAATTCCAGAATGGATAAAGGAATCTAAATGATCATGGCGTTGAATAACAATAAGTGCTCCATGATTTCGTTTAGATAGATGTTGAATAGCGGTAGACAGTACCTCGAATTGATCAGTAAATGGAGCAAGAAAACTCCGTAAATAAAAAGATGCTGCATTTACTTGAACATCATGAAAGAGCTGATGAAGTTCTTCAAAGTCATTAAGAATATCTGTTTTCGTAATATCAGTATGTTCAAGCATGTTATGGATTTGATTAGATAGAATTTCTAGATTTCCTCTTAATTGTGTTATTAAAGGAATAGGCAAGTTAGTGTTTGGCATTCATTAACACCCCATGTTTAATATAAACATTATTTTTTGCTATATGATTGTTATTATACAGAGTTATTATGTAAATTATTTAGTTAGATGAAATTAGCCCAAATAAAGACATATTGTTTAATTTGCGGTAAAATAGAGTAAGCAATTGCAAAAGGAAGTGAGAGTATGGCTCAGAAGATTTTAGTAGTTGATGATGAACAGCCAATTGCAGATATATTACAATTCAACTTAGAAAAAGAAGGATACCAGGTTATTTGTGCGTACGATGGTGATGATGCCATCAAATTAGCAGAAAATGAAAAACCTGATTTAATTTTATTAGATATAATGCTTCCAAATAAAGATGGAAATGAAGTATTACGTGAAATTAGAAAAACACAAACAATGCCAATTATTATGTTAACGGCAAAGGATTCTGAAATAGATAAAGTATTAGGTTTAGAACTTGGAGCGGATGACTATGTGACAAAGCCTTTCAGTAACCGCGAATTAATTGCCCGAGTAAAGGCAAATTTACGTAGACAACAAGTTCCTGACGTTGAACCTGAAAAGGAATCTAGCGACATAGAAATTGGTAACTTAACAATACATCCAGATGCTTATGTAGTGTCACGAGATGGAATTCAAATAGAGCTTACACACCGTGAATTCGAATTACTACATTATTTAGCTCGACATATCGGACAGGTTATGACTCGTGAACATCTACTTGAAACGGTATGGGGCTATGATTATTTCGGTGATGTTCGTACGGTGGATGTAACCGTTAGAAGACTACGTGAGAAAATTGAGGAGAACCCTAGTAATCCGACTTGGATTATCACTCGACGAGGTGTTGGGTATTATTTACGTAATCCTGAACAGGAGTAATGTTGCATGAATAAAGTTGGTTTTTTCCGTTCTATACAATTAAAATTCATTATTATATACATTCTATTACTGTTATTAGCAATGCAGGTAATAGGTACCTTTTTTATGAAAAAGCTTGAAGATGAGCTCTTAATGAACTACACCGAATCGATTAGTGAGCGTATGGACCTGCTTAGTTATAATTTAGAACAAGCTTTTAATAAGGAAAGAACGGAAGACGGGGAAGGACTAACATTACATCAAGAAGTTCAGCAAATAGTAGATGAGATAAGTATTGATACAGCATTAACAAGTATTCAGGTGATTAATAATCAAGGTCGTATTATTGGGACTAATGATTCTAACTATCAGAAAGATATTGGTAAGAAAACAAGTCAGGATATTATTGATAATGCGTTATTCTTTAATTCCTTTAAAGACGATATCATGTTGGATGAGGAAACACAGGAGCGTGTATATGTACAAGCATTACCTTTATATGACAAAGAAGGTACAGTTGTCGGTATTATCTATGCTAAAGCTCCCATTCAAACCGTTTACGACCAATTAAATGAAATTAATGATATTTTTATTCAAGGGTCTATCCTAGCTATAGGTATATCCGCATTTTTAGGCATATTAGTGGCTCGAACCATTACGAAGCCAATAATGGAAATGCGAAGACAGGCACAAATAATGGCTAAAGGGGACTTTACACAGAAAGTAAATGTTTATGGTAAAGATGAGATTGGCCAATTGGCTGAGACTTTTAATGATTTAAATAGTAGATTAAAACACTCCTATGCAACAATTGAAGAGGAACGGCGAAAACTAAGCTCGGTACTATTGAACATGTCAGATGGAGTTATCTCAATTGATAATTCTGGAATCATCACGCTGACAAATGAATCTGCTGGAAGATTAATCGGTCAAAATCCTGATGATATTATCGGGGATTACTTTTTAGATGTTTTACAATTAGAAGATAAAATTGTTGATATAACGGAGCTCCAAGATAGTGGTTCCATTATTATTGATTTTAGTGAAGATGATGAACCTTTATTAATTCGGGCTAACTTCTCTACTGTAGTTGACGATGAGGACGAAATAACTGGGTTTATTGCTGTTTTAAGCGATGTAACAGAACAAGAAAAGGTAGAACAAGAACGACGAGAGTTTGTTTCAAATGTATCTCATGAACTAAGAACACCTTTAACGACGATGAAGAGTTACATTGAGGCATTAACAGAAGGGGCTTGGCAAGATAAAGAAATTGCTCCACGCTTTTTAAATGTTGCACAAAACGAGACAGACCGTATGATTAGAATGGTCAATGATCTATTGCAATTATCTAAGCTGGATCAAGATGAATATCCAATGCATAAGGAACGAACGGAATTTATAGGTTATTTCCATCACGTGATAGATCGATTAGAAATGAATATTCCGGAGCAACTTACTTTTAAACGTGAACTACCTAAAGGCCTGTTTTATGTTTGGATTGATAAAGATAAAATGACCCAAGTATTGGATAATATTATTTCAAATGCAATTAAATATTCCCCTGAGGGTGGAGAAATCCGACTTAAGGTAGAGCAGAAAAGACATCACTTGTTGATAAGTGTAAAAGACGAAGGAATAGGAATAGCGTACGATAAATTAGACAAGATATTTGAACGTTTTTATCGTGCTGACAAGGCAAGATCAAGAAAATTAGGTGGAACGGGATTAGGACTAGCAATTACAAAAGAACTCATTGAAGCCCACCACGGTAAAATTTGGGCTAAAAGTAAAGAAGGTAAAGGGACAACTATTCTCTTTACACTTCCGCTGATGAATCAGAAGCGGAGGGGTAGATGATGAAACTTGAAACGATAAAATCATTTATTTTAATCTTTTTAATAGGAACTAGTTTATTACTTACGTTTGGAATGTGGAATTATAAACCAAGTATAGAACTATTAAGTGATGCGAAGCCTGAGGATTTTAGTCTAAATGGTACGGAGGAGTCCATTCGTACACTCATTGAACCGAGGCAAATAGTTTTTCAAGTTTTAAATCAGCATTATGGGTTCAAAAATCCAGTAGAACAAAGCGACTTTTTTAAGGAAATTCAACAATGGGAATTGTATAACTTTGAATTAGAAAAGATAGAGGACAATAATCGTGCACATGATGTAGAGATTACTTTTCCCACTCCTTTACCAATGGAATTATTAGATAATATTTTTACCTTTCAAGTTAACAATTTAGAATTACCAATATGGTCATTTGATAAGGTTTATCTCACATTGGATAAGGAATTACGTGTTATAAGAGTTGAGTTTCCTTCTATAGATGGAAGGGATAAAGCTGTTGCTGTTATCCAAGACAGAAAGAACTATGAAGAATTAGCATCTTATTTAGAAAAACAAGATCTTAGAAAATTATCTGTATTTAAAAATGGAAACGATAGGTCTATATATATTCCTGAAGGACCTATAAAATTAACAAGACAAACAAAGACATTCAGTAAAATCAATCCGAATAATCTAGTTGATGTATTATTTTCAGATCCCTCTATTGTAAGACAATCGAATTATACTAATCTAGGGACAACGTATTTTACGGATAGTAGCCAAATGAGTGTGACACAAGATGAAGCAAGAATAGAGTATATCAGTCCAGGTTCGATTAATGAAAATCAAGAACCCTTATTTGCAGAGGATTTATTAAACAAAAGTATTTCAGACATAAACTCCTACCAGGGATGGACAGAAACATTTAAATTAATGGATATTAATACAAATGAAAATGTCATTCGTTATCAGATGTATTATAGTGGATATCCAGTATTTAGTCCTTTAAGCATTATGGAACAAAGATGGGGACAACGATTAATAGAGTATAATCGTCCGCTTTTCCGTAGCAATAACTCTCTTAGTGATAATGAGGTTACACTACCTTCTAGTGATGAAATCTTAGATTATCTGAAGCAAAATTATAAACTTGAAGATATAAACGATATACAAATTGGATATCAACTAAATTATGAGAAGGATGAAAACATTATCGTCTATGAACCAAGTTGGTTTATACAACAGCAAATTAATAAAGAGTGGATTCCAATTAATCCTAAAGAAAATGAAAAATAAAAAGGGGGGACTAAGAGATGCAATGGGGTCATATAAAAACACTATTTATCCTTAGTTTCCTAATTCTTAATATCTATTTAGTCTTTCAATTTGTTCATAAGCAGCAAGATGCCGATCTAGGGATTATTTTTAGCCAAGAAACGACAATCGAAGACCAATTAGAAGCAGATAATATAAGTCTTCCTGAATTGGATACGAATGTAAAAGAAGAAACATATATTTTAACTTCGGAAAGAGTTTTTGATGAAAAAGAATTAGAAAAGATTCAAAATAAAGATGGGCAACAAACAGCTGTTATTAATGGTAATTCTATTGTATCTCAACTAGATGATCCAATACCTATCCCGAAGAATGCTACAAAACAAGAAATATCTGATTTAGTAAAAGGTCAAATATTTTTTCCGGACGAATTCGTATATTGGGATTGGTATAAGGATTTAAATGTGTTGATTTTCTTCCAGCAAATTGAAGGTCGTACGGTGTATTATAATGAACATGGACCTGGCCTTTTATTGGTCTATTTAAATGATAAAAATGAAATAACACATTATACAGAAACCTTATTAAGTAAAACAGATGCTCAAGGTTCTGGTTCTAAGCCATTAATTCAGCAAATGCAAGCTATTGAAGCATTATATAATTCAAACGATTTGCATCCTAATGATAAAGTAACAAAAATAGAGTTAGGATATTATTCCAGGTTAATTGAAGAGGGAGAGCAAGTATTTGCTCCTACATGGAATGTAACGGTAAATGGCGGGGAGCGTAATTACTTTATTAATGCTATTGAAGGTTTTACATTCTCCAGCTTCGATAAAACTTTTCTTAATACTATGATTGAAGATAACATCTATAAGATTCATTCTTTAGATGATAAAGATGAGAAGAAATTTGAACCATTTTTAGACTTGTTAAACAAAAAGCAACAGTTCAAAAATCGGAGTGAAATAGAAAAATGACTTTACGTTTTAGTGTATTAGCATCTGGGAGTACAGGAAATGCCTTTTATATCGAATCAGAACGGCAGAAGTTATTAGTGGATGCTGGTTTAAGTGGAAAGAAGCTTACTGAATTATTTCAAAAAATCCAGGTAGATCCGTCTGATCTATCTGGTATTTTAGTTACACATGAGCATAGTGATCATATTAAAGGATTAGGAATCTTTGCACGCAAATACAATCTACCAATCTATGCAAATGAAAAAACGTGGAAAGCTATGGATAAGTCAATTGGAAAATTGTCAGTAGATCAAAGGTTTTTATTTCAGATGGAAGAAGTTAAGACCTTTGAGGATATGGATGTAGAATCATTTGGTGTATCCCATGATGCAGCAGAACCAATGTTTTATACATTTCACAGTAACGGGAAGAAAGTGGCGCTTGTGACAGACTTAGGTTATGTTTCTGAGCGAATTAAGAAGACCGTGGAAGACGCAGATGCCTATATCTTTGAAGCGAATCATGATGTGGAAATGCTACGTATGGGCAGGTATCCTTGGAGTGTAAAACGTCGAATTTTAGGGGACTCCGGCCATGTTTCTAATGAAGATAGTGGATTAGCATTAGCAGATATTATTAGTAATCGTACAAAGCGAATTTATTTAGCACACTTAAGTTTAGATAACAATATGAAAGATCTAGCACGTATGTCTGTTGATCAAGTACTTCAAGAACGCGGAATTAACATTGGTTTATATGACACGGATCCAGAAGAGCCAACATCATTATTTGAAGTAAGTTAATTTTCCCGTGTATTTTCCCTAAAAGTAGGAAAACTACTGTAATAGTAAATACTAATAAAAAGAGGGAAAATATATGGGCTATTATAACGAAGGGTATCCCCCAAATCCACATCGTAGAAAGAAACGCAAATATTATTGGGTTTTATCCATGTTAGTTGGACTAGGTATTGGAGTATTTCTCGCAGTTCAAGTTATACCATCTTTTGCTGGAACACAAAATGAAAAGACAGAGAGCTTCAATAAAGTGAATATGGAGCAGAATGGTCAGGGTGAAATTCCTGGTGAAATCATTAATACTTCTGTTAATGTAGATGTCTCCACTCAAATTACTGAAATAGTGAATAAGGTTACCCCAGCAGTTGTAGGTGTTTCGAATCTCATGGAAAGTGCTGATTATTGGCATCAATCAGAGGTAAGCGAGGTTGCTACAGGGTCTGGGGTTATCTATAAGGTAAAAGATGGAAATGCTTATGTTGTGACAAACCATCATGTTATTGAAGGTGCAGATGAGGTTGAGGTTATATTATATAATGAAACCTCCATTCCAGCAGAGATAATCGGAAGCGATATTTTTACCGATTTAGCTGTATTACGAATGGACGCCTCAAATGTAGAAAAGGTAATAGATATTGGTTCATCCGGTAATGTTAAGGTAGGCGAACCTGCTATTGCGATAGGAAATCCTCTTGGTCATATGTTCTCAAGTACAGTAACACAAGGTGTAATAAGTGGAAAAGAACGTACGATACCACAAGATTTTGATCAAGATGGTAGAGCGGATTGGCAGGCGGAAGTAATTCAAACAGATGCGGCAATCAACCCGGGTAACAGTGGTGGGGCACTTATTAATATTTCCGGCCAATTAATTGGTATTAATTCGATGAAAATTAACCAAGAAGCGGTGGAAGGAATTGCTTTTTCTATTCCCATCGACTTTGCACTGCCAGTTATGAATGAATTAGAGAATACCGGAGAAGTGGTTCGGCCATACTTAGGCGTAGAAATCTATTCACTAGATGAAGTCCCGCAAGCGGAATGGAAGGATACTTTAAAACTACCTAAGGATGTAGAAGGCGGAGTATATGTTTGGACTGTCGAACCGTTATCCCCGGCTGATAGAGCTGGTTTAAAGCAGTTGGACGTAATTACTGCACTAGATGATAAACCAACAATGTCAATGATTGATTTACGCAAGATTTTATATCAAGAAAAGAAAATTGGGGAAAAGGTAAAAGTAACCTATTATCGCAATGGAAAACGAAAAGAAACAACTTTTGAACTCGGAGCACAATAAAGAACAAAAGCGGAAGCGCCCGTTTAGTGACGTACGGACTGGACTGAGCCGCAGGAGATAAAGGAAACATGCCCCTTCATAGGGGTATGTCGACGTTGGCCGCAAAGGCCGGTTTTAGTCGACCTTCCTTAACAGTGAGTCGATGTTGACTTATCGTACGGAGGTGAGGGAAGTCTCGCTAGGCGCTGGAGCTGGACGTGTCCTTCTTTAAGAAAGAATTTAATAAGCTCATTTGTATACTTCTGTTCATAAATTTATACACAAGAAAACAGCTATCTTCTGGATGGAAGATAGCTGTTTGTTATTCACAGGTATTATCCACAGCGTGTGGATATACCTGTAGATAAATACAATATATGGTATAGAAAGAATGTTCGGTAACAAAATAACTACGAACATTTGTGCATATGTTGATAAGTTTGTGGATAAATAGCAATAATGTGGAATAAAAGTGCTGTTATTAACTAATTATCAACAGATTTCCAATAATGGTTAATTGTATTTATAAACTGCTAACAATAAAAGAAGCATTACAAAATCTAGCCTAGCTTCAAATAAGAAGTGTAAGAAGGCTCCACTTGAAAGCAGAGGTAATTTGGTCAGAAGAACGGCAGCTAACATAATAACAATTAGTATGGACGAAGCCTTTCTTATATACATTCGAGCACAAATTAAAGTCCCACACACAATTTCTGCTATTGCAACGAGAAACAATAAGAGTTCTGGATAAGGAATACCCAAATTCGCAAAAATTATTTTAAAATCACCATTAATTAATTTAATAACTCCTGATGTGATAAAAACGTAGCCAATTGCATAACAAACCCACCTTGTCATCTGCATCTCTTTCTCAACCCCCTAAATACATTATTACTATATTCATATGCTAAAAGGTGGACAACATTGACAAGCAGTTGATGTGTTTCCTGTTTTTGTGGATATCTTAAATGGTTACATAGAAAAAATACCAGCCTACTTAATGCGAAAGAGACTGGTATTTTTAATGATCAATATTAAATGGTATAGTCCTATTTCTCTTTACCTTATAGTGAAAGGTGCTATCCTTAATTCAAGATTGGCAGTCTACTGCTATAGAAAAATCACCCTATCTTTCCTTTTTCCTTTTACTCCAATCATATGGTTTGTTTATCCACTTCCCAATAGGATAAATTAAAAATAAAAGCACAGAAAAAATAATGTTGTCAACCCAATGTATGTCACTGTTAAAAATGAATTGCTTTACGGTTAAAAAAAGAAATGCAATTATTGGGATTCCAATATTCTTTTTAAACATACTATCCTCCCCATAAGAAGCTATAATTTATTGCTTCCTTTATAAGTAAAAAATAAAAAAAGTAGAAAGATTATCCCCAAGCTTTTGTTATAAGTCTTTTTACAACTTTATGTATGTGTTATGTTCAGCCATTTCATAATGGACTCCGTTATCTCTTCTTTTTACTCTGTTTCCTTGTATTTAATATAACCATGCCTCCAATAATCGCAGAAAAAACAGCCAAGAAAACTATTATGAGTTCATTATCCAACATAATCACCTCGTGTATTTGAAAGTATTTATTTAGGCTAACTCCTTAACAAACTTGACCTTTAGCTCCATAATTCATAATAATAAGTAAAACTAATGAGCAATGATTACACAATTTCCTTTTCAAAAATAAGCTGCAACTTCAATGTCAGTCCGTATAAATCTACTTCCCGAAAACAACAGCATTACCAGCACTAATCAATTAATAATAAATACTGAAATCAATAAACTGATTGCAATGAAAATATATGCGATTTGTATGATTATGTACATTGTAAATTCAAGGGTTGAAAGTTTTCTTTGTTTTTTAGTCTTTTCTAAATGCCGTAAATAGAATGCGGAACTCAAAACAAGTAATGTGCTAGCAACTGCACGTAAAATTTCTACAAAGATGATCAAGTATATTAGCCCCTTTCCCGAACATTGGAACTAAAATTTGGATTTTAATAATCTAACCTTGGTTCCCCGATATCCCTTCAGTTTTAAATTATTTTCACTATGGAGCAAAGCCGATTTGACCAGTGAACAATAAGATAATCACAATGATCCAAAATATAAAGAAAGACGATGAGAGGATTAAAGAAATAATAGGGATTACATTTTTCTCCGTTTTCTTAACTATTCCAATGAGGGATAGTACGATGCCAGTTCCCGTAAGTAAAAATGTTATATTATCACCAACTGAATTCCCGATATTTGCTATTCTTGTCGGCGTTATAAATACAATAAAAAAGCAAATAATGCCATTAACCAAAGAAATATAGCTAATGATACTATGCTTCTTTGATGTAATATTGTTCTTCAAATAATCACAGCCCTCCGTGGTCACAGTTGCTCCTTTTTCATGCAGACGGCGAGCAATGGCCCGGCCAATCCCCGAACGCCCTCCTGGTCACTAGCGCCACCTTATTTTCAAAATGCTTCATTTGCTATGTCATTATAATGTGTCTCCTTATTAAACAAATCCCGCCCGCTCACTCACTTAATCTCTCCTTCCCATACTAACATAATATTCGAATAACATTTTTGTATAAAAGAAAAAGACGCCTTCCTATTAAAGAAAAGCGCCCATTAATGGAACATCTAGTTAGTATTTAACAAGAAAATATTTTGACTCGCTTAAATGGATAAATCAAATGATAAAAACTCAGGCAGTTGTTGTTCACGCTTGTCAAGCATAATCTGTTCTGGTTTGATGCCCTGCTCACGTAGTACTTCAATGTTCTGCACGAGGAATTCATCGCTACCGACAACATAGAAGAGTCCATCCTTGTCTGCAGCAAGATTTTTCACTTCTTCATAGTAGTCTTTACGGTTATCGACAAACTGTGATGTGAACTTCTTGTCAGGCGCGGATTCAAAAATATTAGGGAATAAGAATTCTTTTGCTGAATCAATGTTCAGGGAATGAATTTGATTGACGTTGTCAGCACGTTCGAAATAATCAAGTACAAGCGGTCTAAAAGTTGCTAGGCCAACACCCGATGACAGCAGGTAAACATTTTTGTTTTCTCTTTTAAGTGGTACATTCGAATGGGTTTTAAATATTGCAACTTCATTGCCGACTTCAAGGTTTCTTAAAATCGATTTAAACTCAGAGCACTGCTCTCTGATGCGTGTTGTGATACCGATTGAATTTTCATGTGGTAAAGTGGAGATGGACATGTGGCGAATTAAGCTGCGGTTTGGTTTATCTCCGGCATTAAAACCTTCCAGTCCGAAGTGTGTATGGGAACCTTCTTCCCATGTAAAGTCTTCCGGACAGTCAAGCAGGTACGTTTTAACTTCAGGCGTTTCATCAATAATTTTATTTATTTTAGTCCAGTATATTTGCATTATATCTTCTCCTAACTCAATTATTTGTATCGTTACTATCTAATATACAACAATTGATAATAATTCTCAATTAAACGGATTGGTTATTCAGATTCATTATCAGCATATTTTTGTAACCTACTTTCAAAAGTATTTTTCTAGATAATGGCCCACTGCTGAACAGGGCTCTACTAGGTAATTCCACAATCACTCATTCTTTTACAACTAATCAAAAGATTCCTCGTTATCGTCCCATTTCACTTCAACATGAACGACCATATCCTTTCTCATAATCGCTCCAGATCCACCACCCCTTGAAGTAAACTCTTTAACAGAGACAGGTTCATCAAAGGTTTCCGATAAACTACCTCCTCCAGTTGGACCGTTATATTCATAATCTAATTGTTTCATGGAAGCAATTTCGTTTAAATCTCCTTTATATGTTAACTTAAAGGTATACTCATCTTCACTTGAATACGTGTTTATATCATCGGCATCTTTTCCCCATACTTCTTCTGCTTTATATATTAATTCAGCCGACCAGTATTTTCCTTCTCCTACAAATAGATAGTTATGTTGAGTTACCTCTTCATTGTTAGAACAGGCACTTATTAACCCTGTAAATAGAATTAATATAATTATTCTTTTTATTGAAACCCCGCTCCATATATCGATTGCTGTTAAACCGTTGCACTAGTTAGCTTATTGATTTTCCTTTATTTCTTTTAATAAATTTATGATTTCCTCATTTTGTTTAGATGCCTTTCTAAGATGCCCTTCTACTGCTAAAAGTGTGATAACTATGACGACAAAGCCAATGAATATCAATAAAAATCCTCCTACTAATCTGCCATTAAGTTAAGTGTCTTTTTATACAATATTACCATAATGGTTCACCTGTTTAGGGAAAATTAAGACAATTAATTTAGGATTGGCTTCTAAATATTTTAATAAAAAAACTATCCTTAAGAAATGTGAGGATAGTTTTTGTATGTGTCAAGTTTTTCTCGGTGTGTCTTTCACACCAATATTTCCGGCACTCTATTTTTGTACACTTTTTCGGCTACCGCGC
>NZ_JAHHXM010000011.1 GCF_019037185.1 Oceanobacillus caeni | reverse complement strand
TGAATATTACCGTTTACAACATTTGTTGTGTAGCTTTGCCTGTGTCGTTTACTTTTGAATTTCGGGAATTTGGCATTTCCCTTGAAGAATGCTTTATATGCCTTATCCAAATTTAGTTGTGCGTTCGCTAACGCTAAGGAATCTACCTCCTTTAGCCATTCGTACTCTTTCTTGTATTTGGCAGGAGTAGGGTTCTTCACCTTTTTTAAGGCATCTTTATCCTCTTTTAATAACTCATAAGTCTCTTTACGTTCAGCTAACATCTTGTTGTAGACAAAACGGACACATCCAAACGTTTTGCGTATGATCAAAGCCTGTTCTTCTGTTGGATACAATCTAAACTTGTACGCTTTATTTTGTTTAGCCATATCAAATCACCTCACTTTATCCCTTGATTTTCAATATATTTTTTCACCACTTCAATTGGTGAACCACCAGTCGTCAACAAACAAAAACTTCTTGACCAAAACATTTCTTTCCATAATTTTTTACGAACATGAGGAAAATCCTTCTTGATAAGTCTTGAACTGGCACTTTTATAGGCATTGATGAATTTCGATAATTCACTGTTAGGTTGTGCTTTGAACAAAATATGAATATGGTCCATATCGTGGTTCCATTCAACTAATGTAATATTATACCTTTCACTCAATGTCACAAATTTATCTTTGGCATAATCTGAAATGGTATCATCTATTACTTTTCTACGATACTTCACGACTAACACAAGATGATAATACATCGAGAACACTGAATGGTTATTACTATCTAATTTCATTTTTATATCAATCCTTATGTTTTATAAGACTGATTATACCTTAATGAACAATAAAGGCAAAAGAAAAAGCCTTGGGGCTGTCGCCCAACCGAAATTCATCTCCCCCTTACCATTGGGCTACGCCCTTCACACGCTTGAAGAGGGAGACTTCTTTCGGAAGTGCGTTAAACAACAGAACGATTCCAATGACGGTGAGCCGCTATTGCCTCTTTAAATTCCTTTGAAAACTTTCTCATATCATTCCCTACCACGACACCAGGATTTCCAACAAAGTGATTTACCTCAAACCATTTAATACCTTCGTGAGTTGCCCCAATCGGCTTATAATGAGAAAAAGCTTTATCAATAAAATATGCTGCATCTTTATTAAACTTTTTGCTTGTTTTACTTCCATTTATCATATATACCGCATCAAATAATACTGAATTCGTCGTTTCAAACGTATTATCTACTTCAAGTTCGGTACCTTTATTACCTACTACTTTCCCAAAGTTTTCGCTAATGATTTCAGGTTGAATTCCAGATGACTTTAATGCATCTAATACAAACAACACATCCGATTCAGGAAATCCATCTGTCAGAATTACAGCTACTTTTCTTGTTTCTACTGTTTTCTTCGTATTTTCCAAGCTCAAAGCTGGGGATGTTTTTGTTATGTTCGAAATCCCGCTTTTAGGCGGTGTTAACCCCAAATACGTGGCAATTTCCGTAGCTAATTGCAAATTAACATTGCCAAACATATCAACAACCTGCTGCTTCACAGATTCACTATGCACCTTACCTAATTCAAACTGAAACGCGTTTATAATATGTTTTTTCTCCGCATCGCTCATGCTATTCCAAAACAATGTGGCTTGAGAAAAGTGATCGGCAAAACTTTCACTTCTCGCCTGAACTTTTCGTCCTTCTACTTTTTCTTCATAATGTTTAAATCCACCTTCTGCCACACTTGCTTCAGCAGGTGTATTTCCCCACAACGTATTTTTATGATAGCTTACTTTCCCAACATTTATCGTTTGGCGATGATACCCATCACGCTGATTATTATGGAATGGACAAACCGGCCTATTAATCGGGATTTCATGAAAATTAGGACCACCAAGGCGGATTAGTTGTGTATCGGTATAAGAAAAAAGACGTCCCTGTAATAATGGATCATTGGTGAAATCAATTCCTGGAACGACATGACCGGGATGAAAGGCCACTTGCTCTGTTTCAGCAAATACATTATCGACATTACGATTCAATGTCATTTTACCTATGATTTTCACCGGTACATCTTCTTCTGGCCAAAGTTTCGTTGAATCTAAAATGTCAAAATCAAATTTAAATTCATCTTTTTCTTCAATAATTTGAACCCCTAATTCGTATTCAGGATAATTTCCCCTTTCAATATTTTCCCATAAATCACGACGATGGAAATCAGGATCCCTACCCGCTATTTCCTGCGCTTCATCCCAGATTAAAGAATGTGCACCTAATGTAGGCTTCCAATGGAACTTAACAAAGTGTGCTTTCCCTTCATCATTCACAAAACGAAAAGTATGAACGCCGAAACCTTCCATCATCCTGAAACTTCTAGGGATAGCACGATCAGACATAAGCCACATCGTCATATGGGCCGACTCTTGATTCGCGACGACAAAATCCCAATACGTATCATGTGCAGAACTAGCCTGTGGCATTTCATTATGTGGCTCCGGTTTAATGGCGTGGACAATATCAGGAAATTTGATTCCATCTTGAATAAAGAAGACGGGCATATTATTCGCAACTAAATCATAATTTCCTTCTTCCGTATAAAACTTCGTTGCAAACCCACGCACATCCCGAAACGTATCCGACGATCCACGATTTCCAACTACCGTTGAGAAACGGACAAAAACCGGCGTCTTCACAGTTGGATCCTGTAAAAACTTTGCTCTTGTATACTGCTTCATACTCTCATAAACTTGAAACTCTCCGTGCGCTGCATACCCACGTGCATGTACTACTCGTTCAGGAATTCTTTCATGATCAAAATGCGTCATTTTTTCACGAAAATGAAAGTCCTCCATCAAAGTCGGTCCACGTACACCTGCTTTTAACGAAAATTCATCCTCAGACACCTTTAGTCCTTGATTTGTTGTTAATTTTTCCCCTTTATCATGGACACGAAAAATTTCCAATTGTTCATCCTTCTTATTTTTTCGATCATTAGTCATTAATCACAATCCTCCTCCCAGTAAATAGTATGAACGCCTATGATAAAGGGTGATAAAACAACAGTGTAAAAGATTGACAGATTGCTAAAAACAGATTATATTGAATATATTGGTTAACAACGATTCCATAGCTCAGCTGGGAGAGCACTACCTTGACAGGGTAGGGGTCGCTGGTTCGAGTCCAGTTGGAATCATCTGAAACAAAAGCCTGAATCTCTTGTGAATCAAGGGGTACGGGCTTTTTTTATAGTCCAAAAATAGTATTAGTTTTTTGAAATAGAAAAAGACGATCCAGCTTAGATCGCCTTGTTTTACTTGCAGCATATAGTGAATTATGTTTCAACAATTGCACCGATAGTTGAATACCGAGTATTATTTCATTCTTTCCAAAATTAAATAGTCCTTCGTTTTAAATATCATTATATCGTGTTTCTCTGCAAATCCAATTAAATGTTCATACGCTTCTTGAGGTTCAAGTACAGATAATCTAATGTTGATTCCTTTTTTCACCTTTATAATTGCAGACTTTTTAGCCCACCCGACACGTATCAATTTCAGTTGATTTACTTGGCCTGGGTAAATTTCCTTTTGAATGATAGGTTTATTAAATAATAATATTTCATATATTAAATGGTCGGTGTGGATGGTAAATTTAAAACGAAAAGAAGCTAACCCTATTGCGATTAATAAAATGAATAAGAATAGCGATAAAGAGCGTCCGTAATAAGTTGACAATACATCCCACAATATAATAATAAATATAGTACTAAAAATTGATATCCTTTGCGAATTTATATTATACTCCACCGGAATCCCCCTCTCCCAAAGAAAGAATCAATTTACTAAACTATCCCACTGTCTTAGTAAAAATAGAACGCCACAGGAACATTGTTAAATTAAAAAACTATTTTTTCTAACAAGACCCTCTTAAAAATTACTGCAATACTATTAAGTTTTTTCTTCACCTGTTGGAAATCTAAAATCAAGAATATAATAAATAGAATAAGCTGAATAAGTCCATAAAAACCTAAAAATCAAGAGAAAACAGCTACATCTTAAGCTAATATCTTAGAAAGAAACATCGCCAATGAATGTGCCACCATAATATATGTATATAAGTTCTAAATCTATATTTTTCAATAAAGCCATAGACCATTATACAGATTGCTATTTTTTAATAATACTTCGCTATTACTTAAATCCTTCTCTCCAATAATATTTTGTGTTCATTTTAACACCTCTTATCCTATTAACCTGCCATTTAGCACAATAGAAGCTGTCTAATCGATAACTCATTCGTTCTTTAAGGCACCAGTACCGGAACTAAAACAGCAGGCTTTGAAAATGCATAATGATTATAACTAATGTAGATAAAGATCCTGCAAACAATAAAGTTATCATTTTTCGCCAGTTTATCTCTTTTGAAGATTTTACAGATTCTCGAGACACCGTAACCCATATTGCCATAGATACTATAACTAAGATGAAAATAACTTCTTTGGACATCTTTGACACCTCCATCATTTTTATTAATCAACGTACCTTATGTACGAATTAGAAAAATTAAAGTTTCACTATTATGGAATGTTGCCAGTAGATTATTTAAGAAACCAGATTCATTTTATTCAATTAGATCGTGTAATAATAGTGATTGTTGTGTTTTTTATTAGCTTTTCAGTTTTTAATCAGAAACAATAAGAGGTTTCTTGCATTCGGTCAAACGTGGGTAGATTGAAGCGGTGCAATCTTTAGGATATATTTTTCTTCCATACGTTAAGGAAGGTAATTGTACCTCAAGCCCTTGTTGAAGCCCTCCCTGATATAATGAGCCTGTTTTTAGTTATTATAAAAGCTTTATCCTTTGCGAACTTTATTATTAAAGAAAATAATACAAAATGATGATACAGTAACACATACGTCAATGAGTGCCGGAATACAAGGAGAAAATCAATATTCCGCAACTCATACAGCCAATACATACACTATGCCTGAAAAGTAAGTATCAAATTGTTCAATTAAAAAAATTAGATGATCAAATTAGGCATTTACTAGATGCTTTTCTCGTTTAAAGAGTTCATACTGTGATAATGTTTTAAATTAAATAGAAAGTCTAATCAAAATTAAAATGATACATGCTAAAAACAATGAGACTGGGACATAACTAGCCAAAAAAAGTAAAATAAAAAGGTTCCAAGCAATAAAAAATTTACTTGGAACCTTTTTTGTGTTTTTTTCCATCTTCCGCCACTATTTTACCGTCCATGGCGGCGTTTTTTCTCAAGTTAACCGCCACCCATGCAAATGCTAATTCATTTTTCACCATCTGTTTTCCCCTAAAGGAAAAACGGGTAAAACCCAAATTAGCCTTCAGAAAACCAAACACTGGTTCTGCGTCAATTTACGTTTTCCGTAAATTTCACCAGTTTTCTCGTCTGAAAGCTTCGTGCGTACATATTCTTTTTGGAACTCCCACTTTTCATTCATGTAGACCGTTCGGTTGTTCCCTTCTTTTGCTTTCGTGCATAAATCGCGGAGTGGACAGCCCAAATAGTCCTCACATTTTTACACTTTAAATTCACTGGTGAATCCGTACCTGTCTGTTCGTTTGGAATGATGGCTAAACCGTACTTTTTTACGACCAGAAAACGCGGATTGCGTATACCCACACAAAATGATTTTCAACATCATACGAGGATGGTACGCAGGACGCCCGGTTTGTCGTACGAAGTCCTCGAAAGCCTCTTCCGGAATACTCTCGACAAGATCATGGATCGCAAAGGCAATATCGTTTTCTTTCAATTTAATTTCTAAATCTAGTGGCAAAACTACTTGGTTCATGGTATAATGTTTAAACATAAGGACACCTCCAAAATTATTGTTTGCTCACTTTAATTTTATCAAAAGGTGTCCTTTTTGGTTACTAAAATAACGTTAAAAAAAGGCGTGGGGTCTACACTTTTTTAGTGTAAACTCCAACGCCTTAATTTTTATTTACTGGAGTTTTTTCCCAGCTTCTTCTAATACACCTTCCTTAAACGGAGTTCAAATTATTAATAAACAAGGTAAAAATAGACCACATAATCTAATAGACTAAGCCACTCTACTAAACTGCCAATTTATGACTCCTTATCTAAGGATTACACCAAATAATTAAATAAGGAATAACTAGTAATATAAAAAATATGAAAAGGAAAAAAATAAAATTAGGGATATAATAACCCTAATCCAGGTCAATTTTTTACTTATCCCTGCTTTATTTTCCAAGTAATTAATATACCCAATCGTTAATATAAAGCCAAAAATTATAAGTGCGTATCCTGTATTATCATTTTCTTTAATCAGATACCTTATTGCAGCTAAAATAATCAGTATGGTTCCAATTGTCCCCAAAACCATATTGAAATACAAAATTCGTTTATCTTCTTTCAATATCGATACCTCCTTCTTCCAATAAAATTTTCTAGTATTATATTTCAATAATATTGTGAAATAGAAACAAACGGCCCGGTTCGGATTACCTTGCTTTACTTGCACCAATTGTGAATTAGTGTTATTCCCTATTATTTATATTTAGCGACTTATAAAAGGAAAAAACCACAGTAGAAAGTCCAATTCCAAAAAGAATGCTACCAGTCACTAAAAAATTATTTGTCTTCGCCTTTACCTTAAATTCATAATCCATTGTGTCAATGTTATCTAAAGTAGCCAACAAACCATTAGTTAAGGTTGTTCCAAAATCATCACTAAAAAAAATAAGTATCAGTCCAATAACTCCTAGCAACGCACCTAAAATCATTAAACCTTTTATTTTATCCTTCCTCATATTCTTGCTCCTCCTTGATACTTCTTTTTTAACGCCACGCCATTTAGCTAGAATTCTTTGTAATGTAATATTAGCATGATATTTCAATTACTTATTAAAAATATTAGTTACTAATTTGACAGATTACCTTAGCAAGCTGCACAAATTATCTCCGTTAATAACAAAAGTCCGAATCTCTTATACAGAGCTTCAGACTTTGCTTAATACCCCTTCCTCAATCGAAGTTCAAATTTATTAATAAACAAGGTGAAAATAGAACACAAAATCCAATAGACGAAAGCCGCAGCAACAAACGCCTCGATATAGCTAAAATTATAAGCACCTAACAATTTTGCTTGTCCAAAAATATCTACAACCGATATTAAATACGCCAAGGATAAAGCTTTTATAATAACTAAAAACGAGTTCATGATATCAGGGAGCGCCTCAACAAGGGCTTGTGGTATAATTACCTTCCATAGCGTATGGAAGAAACCATATCCTAAAGATTGCGCTGCTTCAATCTGCCCGCGTTCGACCGAATGCAAGGAACCTCTTATTGTTTCTGATTGGAAAACTGAAAAACTAATAGAAAATACGACAATAACTGTTATGACAGGATCTAACTGATGAGGATTAAAATCTATACCCATCAACGATACAATATATTGAACGATAAAAGGTAAAGAGTAATATCCTAAGTATAATAAAACAACATTAGGCGTACCCCTTAAAAAAGATTGGACTACTGTAATAATAGTAAAAAGGATTGGTATTTTCTTTCGTTGGATAAGAGCCAGACATCCCCCCATAAATAGGGATAGTATTAGGATAATAACTGCCAATAGCAACGTTTGAGGTACAACCTTTAAAATGCTGAAAAAGTCTTCAATTAAAACATCTAATTGAAACATTTAATTAGGCTACCTCCTTCGTTGACCCATTATATGGAAGTCTTTGTTTTCTTCTCTCTAAATATTTAATCATTTGTTCGGATAACATGGAAACGATCCAATAAATAATTGCAATTAATAAATAAATTTCAATTTGGTTCATTCCATAATTACTGGAAATTATAATATTAGCAAGCCCCATTATATCCACTACACCGATTGCAAAAATCAAAGAGGTATCATGGATTAAATAAATAATAGCATTACCTAACCCCGGGAGCGCTATTGGGGCTACTTGTGGAATAATAATACGGTATAATTTCTTAAAAGGCGAAAATCCCAAGCTATCTGCTGCCTCATGTTGACCACGCTCTACCGCTAAATAAGCAGGGCGAACAACCTCCGACATATAGGCACCATTATAAATAATTAGAGTAATTATAGAAGCAGTCGTTGGGTTCATATCATTAATATGAATTCCCATTAATGCTAATACTACTGGTAAACCATAATAAATTAAAAATAATTGTAACAAGATTGGGGTACTTCTTGTGAAAGAGATGTACATTCCCATTATGGGGTTAAGCAACCTGACTTTCTTAATTCGAATTGCTACGACCAAAACGCTTAACAGAAAACCACATATGGTTGAAACAACAATAATTAATAATGTTATCGGAAGGACGCTTAAAAATTGGGGGAGTATCTCCAACATAAAGGTAATATCCATTTTAGTAACTCCTCCTCCCTTCCATTAATTCGCATCATTCATATTGAAATACATCTTCCCCATAGTATTTTACGGATAGCTCAGATAGTGTGCCATCTTCTTTCAATTCCGCTAGCGCTTTACTAATTTCCTCATTCAACGCTTCATTCTCTTCGGATTTATGAATCAGAAAATAAGTTGGAAATATTTTTACTGGCTCTGTTGTATGAATTTTTAACCCAGCCTGTTCAATAATTTCATTTTGACCTAAATTGGACGGTAAAACTAAAGCATCATATTTTCCAGATTCAACTTCCTTCAATCGATCCGCATAGGAAATACCACTGTCTGAAGTTTTAAATTCAATTTGGTTATCCGGATTTTCTTCATTATATTCAGTTAAAAAGTTAAAAACCCCTCCAGATGGGTTAGGCGGAGAAATATTCTTTCCAACTAAGTCTTCAAGTGTTTCAATATCTTTATTTTCTTCGTTTGTATAGATCTTCATCAAACTTGCCCCATTACTTTCGGAAGGTATTAAATATTTTTCTTCACGTTCCTCACTTAAGAACAAGCCTTGTGCGATTAAATCATATTTCCCTGTGTCTAATCCTACCTCTGCGGCACTATCCCCAACTCCTACAATATGAAACTCATAATCTTGTAATTTTTCATCTACTTTACGCAATATCTCAACTTCATAACCAGTTAGTTCACCATTCTCCGTATAACTTAACGGCTTTGCTGCAGGTGGTACGGCCACCTCAATTGTTCTAACTCCCGCTTCAGAACCTCCGTCTCCTGAAGCACCATCACTTCCACAAGCACCAAGTAGAAAAATTAAGCTCACCAATCCTATAAAAACAAATACCTTTTTCATAAAACCCACTTCTCCTTCCCTTTTTAGTTCTTTCTAGTATAAAATTGATTTAAAAATTCTCTTGTTCTCTCATTTGATGATTGGTTAAAGATTTCTGTTGGAGTCCCCTCTTCTACTATCTTTCCTTTATCCATAAAAACAACTTTTGTTGATATATTTTGCGCAAAGGACATCTCATGTGTAACTAGCACAATGGTTATTCCTGATTTGGCAACGGCTTCAATTACTTTTAAAACTTCCCCAACTAATTCGGGATCAAGAGCCGATGTTGGTTCATCAAATAGGATGACTTCGGGTTCTACAGCTAATGCCCTTGCAATACTAACTCTTTGCTGCTGGCCACCCGATAGTTGAGAAGGATAAGCATTTATTTTATCTATTAAACCAACCTTCTCCAATTCCTCCATACTTTTCTCATAGGCAGCTTTTTTTGATTTTTTTTGCACGACCATTTGCGCTTCCATCACATTCTCAATCACTGTTTTATGCTTAAAAAGATTGTACTGTTGAAATACCATCGCCGTTTTCCGACGGATTTTTAAAATATCTTTTTTCCGAATGGATTTATAGTCTAGGTGAACATCTCCTAATGTTATTTCTCCATCATCGGGTTTTTCCAAATAATTAATACATCTTAATAATGTTGTTTTACCTGTACCACTAGGACCAATTAATGTAACAACATCACCTTTGTTTACGGTTAAATTAATCCCCTTTAAAACTTGCTCATCATTAAAAGATATTTGCAGATTTTTTAATAATAGCATTTTATGTGTACTCACCTCCATAAACATTTAGTGACCCACTCAAGTTATCTTAATATGTATTCTTTACATATATTTCAATATTGTAATTTATTCTAAACACATAATTACTATCTGTCAACTTGGTTTTGATTTTTGATTAAAATATTCGCTATTATACAATTTATTGTATTAGACAAAAAGTTTGAGATTTCTTCAAAGTGGTGAAATAATAAACTATAATTCCAACTAAATTGATTAATTAACACAAAATGGAGGGATATGATGAATTTATTAAAACTAAGCAGTATGGACGAAAGAATAAATTTATTATCCAAAACAGTGAAACCTTTTAAGGAACGGGCAAAAGAACATGATGAAAATGCCAGTTTCCCTTTTGATAACTTTAATGACCTGAAATCAATTGGTTATCCAGCACTAACATTACCTAAGCAATATGGTGGGTTAGGAATCTCATTATATGAAATGCTAAGATATCAAGAAATAATTGGAAAAGCAGACGGTTCGACAGCCCTTTCCATCGGTTGGCATATGGGCATTATGAAACACCTTGGTGAAACCCAAGCATGGGATGAAAATAAGTATGCTTCGGTAGCTCAAGATGTGCTTAAGTCAGGTGCATTACTTAATAATGCTGCATCTGAACCAGCTACCGGAAGTCCTACACGCGGTGGCCAACCCGAAACGTATGCAACAAAAGATAGTTCAGGATGGACAATTAACGGTCGTAAAACATTCACAACACTATCTCCAATTTTAAGTTATTTTGTTGTTAGTGCTTCAATTGATGGTACGGATGAGGTAGGGAATTTCTTAATCAAACGAGAGAGAAAAGGAGTGAAAGTAGATGAAACCTGGGACTCTATCGCAATGCGTGGTTCAGGAAGTCATGACTTAGTATTAGAGAACGTTCATGTAGACGAAGATGATCTTGTACAAAAGTTAACTCCAGGTAAGAAAAAACCTGCTGGATGGCTATTACATATACCTGCATGCTATCTTGGAATCGCACAAGCTGCACAAGAGTCTGCCATTACATTTGCTACAACATATTCACCGAATAGCATTAAAGGCACCATATCGGAATTGCCAAATATTAAGCAAAAAATAGGTGAGATGGAACTTCTGATTTTAGAATCTAAAAACTTCCTTTATTCGATTGCCAATAAGTGGGATGAAAGTGATGAGGTTACAAGATTAACGATGGGACCCGAATTGGGTGCCGTTAAATTATCAGTTGTTAATAAAGCTTTGGAAGTAGTTGACTTAGCGATGAGAATTGTTGGTGCAAGAAGCTTATCACAAAAAAGTGATCTCCAACGTTATTATCGTGATGTACGTGCTGGTTTACACAATCCACCGATGGACGATATGATTATTATGCAGCTTGCTGGAAAATCTATCTCTGATAAGGTCGAATAAATGCCAAAAACCAATCCCCGGTTTCCAAACCGGGGATTTAACAAAATTTATTTGAGTTGTACCTCTATCTCCATTTCATTTAAAAAGTACCTTTATTTAACCTTCGTTGCAATTCTTTTACTACTAATGAAGATGGTCTGCTTAAGGCGCCGTCAACCGGGGTACCGAGATATCTTTGTAATTTTCGTATGGTCTCTGGTCCTAAATAACCATCTGCATTAGCACCAATTTTCTTCTGTAACGCTTTAATAACTAAACTCCCGCCAGAACCAAATGTGACACCGCCATATAACGCATTTGTCACGCTATTTCTCAACTGCTTACTTATCACACCATCTACGACTGTGCCTAATGCTTTTTGTAATGCTCTCGTAGTTGATGGACCCCATTTACCGTCTACAGTTAAATTAGCTTTAGCTTTAGGGGCAGGAGCAGTAGCTGGTTGAGATTTAGCATTAGCTTTTGTTTTAGGAGCGGGAGCAGTAACTGTTTGAGATTTAGCATTTGACTGTCCTGTTGGTTTAACTGCTGCGGTTCCTTTTTCAACATCCATTTTGAACTGTGCTCTAGAAATGCCAAAGGATGCTAGATAAGCATATGGGTCACTGTGAACTGTACCACCAATATTCCTTCTTATCCAATCGTGTGTTTTAATCCCTTTATCTGTAACCCTTGAACCAGTATCTAACTTTATCGGTATTCCTGCATCATTAGCAAGCTTTCGTAATAACCATACATATGCAGCGTAATCTTTTTTAAACGTTTCTATATTATTTGTTCTCGCTAATTCTACTTGAGCATAAGCATAGGGATTGGCTTTCGGACCAGCTCCATACTGTAATCTACCCACTTCAGCTACTTGAACAATTCTTCCTCCACCGCCAACCCAATGGGAAACAAAAGCGTTTTTCCAATTTCTAGTCATGAAATTAACTTCTCTTTCCAAAGAACCTGGTGTGACATTGCTAGGATTACCAGAATCATGAGCAACTATAAAGTTAGGAGCGATTAAACTTCTTTGGTTTAGCCCCGGGATGATTTTCTTCTGAATATTATAAGGCATTCAAATCCTCCCTCCTTTACTATATATCTATTTTTTCGCAATCCTTTTCGATTGGTCGAATAAACCACTTCTGAGAAATCCAATCATTAGCCCGTACATAATTTTTTTAATAAGTTTCCCTTGAAAAAAAATATCCCTGCTACTAAGCCAAGTAACAGGGACATAACGAATAGGTAAAAAAATAAAAGTCGTTTAACCATCAAAAATGACAGTTAAACGACTTTTTTATAAGTATTTAATTCCGAATCATATAATCAAATGCACCTAAAGCGGCTGTTGCACCTGATCCCATGGAAATGATAATTTGTTTGTATGCACTATCTGTACAGTCACCTGCTGCAAAGATTCCAGGAACATTTGTAGCGCCTGTCTTATCTACAACAATTTGACCGAATTTATTAAGTTCAACTTCACTATCTTTAAGGAATCCTGTACTTGGCACTAAACCAATTTGTACGAATACTCCTTCTAACTCAATATGATGTTCTTCCTCTGTTTCACGGTCTACATAACTAATACCGTTTACTGTTTCATCACCTGTAATTTCTTTTGTTGCTGCGTTTTTGATAACAGTAACATTAGGTAGACTGTAAAGACGATCTTGAAGTACGGAGTCTGCTTTAAGCTCTGGTAAAAATTCTAGTACCGTAACATGTTTGACAATACCCGCTAAGTCAATTGCAGCTTCGATACCAGAATTACCTCCACCAACAACAGCTACATGTTTACCTTCAAATAACGGACCATCACAGTGCGGGCAGTAGGCAACCCCTTTAGTTTCATATTCTTTTTCACCTGGGACACCTATGTTACGCCACTTAGCTCCTGTTGAAAGGATAGCCGTTTTACTTTTCAGAACAGCTCCATTTTCCAATTCTACTTCAACGAAATTATCTTTCTTCTCGATGTTTTTAACCGTTTGTAGATTCATTATATCAACATCGTATTCTTTCACATGTTCTTCAAGGCTAGCAGCGAGTTTCGTTCCTTCTGTATGTTTTACACTAATAAAGTTCTCAATAGCTGCTGTGTCTAGGATTTGGCCACCGAAACGTTCAGCGACAATACCTGTACGAATTCCTTTACGTGCGGCATAAATCGCAGCACTAGCTCCAGCTGGGCCACCACCTATAACAAGCACATCAAATGGATCTTTATTTTCTAACTCTGATGCATCCGGACCACTACCAAGTTTGGCAAGAATCTCTTCAAGTTCCATACGTCCATTACCGAAGGATTCCCCATTTAAGAAGATGGTTGGCACTCCCATGATGTTTTTACTATCTACTTCGTCTTTGAAAGCTCCACCCTCAATCATGGTGTGAGATATGTTAGGGTTTAGAACACTCATAATGTTTAGTGCTTGTACCACAACAGGACATTTTTCACAGCTAAGGCTGACATATGTTTCAAAATGATATTCGTCTTCAATTGCTTTAATTTGGTCAATTACTTTTTGTTCTACTTTTGGTGTACGGCCACTTACTTGAAGTAATGCTAACACAAGTGAAGTAAATTCATGACCTAACGGAACACCAGCAAAAGTAATTCCAGTGTCTTCCCCAATACGATTCACACTGAAGCTTGGCGTTCTTTCTAGTTGTGTATGTTCTATTTTTATTTTAGTAGAGATAGTAGCTAATTCATCTATTAGTTCGAGCATTTCTCTAGATACTTTATCAGAACCAAAGCTAACTTTTAGTAAAATATCATTTTCTAAAAGGCCTAGATACTGCTCTAACTGTTGTTTTATTTCTGCATCTAACATATTATAATCGCTCTCCCCTTAGATTTTACCTACTAAATCAAGACTTGGCTTAAGAGTTTCTTCTCCTTCTTTCCATTTAGCTGGGCAAACTTCACCAGGATTGTTACGTACATATTGAGCGGCTTTGATTTTATCAATAAGAACAGATGCGTCACGACCAATTCCTTCAGCATTGATTTCAACTGCTTGAATAACGCCATCTGGATCGATAATGAATGTTCCACGATCGGCACGGCCTTCTTCTTCTACTAATACTTCAAACATACGAGAGATTTGATGAGAAGGGTCACCAATCATAGCGTAAGTGATTTTACCAATTGCTTCTGAATGGTCATGCCAAGCTTTATGTGTAAAGTGAGTATCAGTTGATACGGAGAATACTTCTACACCTAGCTCTTGTAATTTTGGATATTCGTTTTGAAGGTCTTCTAATTCTGTTGGGCAAACGAAAGTAAAGTCTGCTGGATAGAAACAAACAACACTCCAATGTCCTTTAAAATCTTGTTCAGAAACTTCAATGAAATCTCCGTTTTTATAAGCTTGTGCTTTGAATGGTTCAATTTCTTTTCCAATTAATGCCATAGTTATATCCTCCTAAATATTTATTTATAATAATTTTAATTCAATACTTATTATTGTATATATTTGCCATTTAGTCAACTTATTAGGTTGCAATATTTTTGAACAATATCGTAATAATAACGGAATTTTCTCTCAATAATAATATTATCATTTACATATAAACAGAATAGATGCTATTTTTTTATTCTTTCTTTTTTTGTCTTATCTTTCCTACTATCAGAATAACCAACGGAAGACATAGTCCCATTGTAGCTGCGAAAAACACCCAATAATACGCAATCATTTCTTGATAATAAATAATATTCGGGTAAGATATTAACCCAAGAATAATCAGTATAAAACTTAATGGAGTAGAAAGGGTTGAGACATTTTTCAACTTAAAAAAGTGGCTAAAGCCTAAGGAAAGAACATAAAAGTTTACAGTAATTTTAAAAAAGATTGTGAAGAACCAAGCAATTGCAACCAAAATCTCGATTCGTTCTAAGAAATTGGCAATACTAATTTTTTTACCTAAAATATATGTCGGATAAACTTGTCTGCCGGTAAATTCAGCTCCTAATACAGCTAAACACATAAGAGTAATTAGCAATATCATAAAAGAAGCAACTATCGTGCCAATATAAAATCCCTTTTTAGCTTTTTTAAAGGCATTAACATATGGAATAATAGCGAGAAATACAATGAGTTCGAAATACGGGATTCCTAAAGTTGGAATGACGGTAGCAAATGCTGCACTCGCTCTATCTTCCAGAATTGGTTTAATCTTAGTAAAATCTGCTTCAGGAGATACTAAAACTATTAACAAAATTAACGAAACAATAGCATAAGGAAAAAAGATTTCACAACTTCTACCAATCACTTCTAGACCTAATTTTATTCCATATAAACTAGTTAAGGCAAAAAGTAACATAATAAATTGAATCGGAGTATCTACCATAATTTGAGTCGTCATAAAGTCACCAATTTGTCGTAAATTGGTTGCAGTAAGAAATAACATAAAGAATAAAAACAGTAAAATGACGACTTTACCAATAAATTTTCCCAATGCGAATTCCATTAATTCAAATAAATTCTTCTTTTCATCCATTGATGAAACTCGGATTAATAAAAAAACAATGCCAACCCCAATGATGGATGAGATAATGCATGTAATCCAAGCATCCATACTCGCATAATACGCGGTTAAGGATGGGTTTACAATAATACTTGTCCCTAAAGAATACATAAAAACTAATAACATGAATTGTCTGGCACTAATTCTTCCTTTTTCTAGCAATATTACACCATCCATTCTTAGCTCATTATGTGACCTTTTACAAATAACTTTCCAGTAATTTCCGTAAAGGGGTGGCTAGCGGTTCATAAATCCATTTCCATCCCTCTGTTGGATTTAGAAGAGGGACATCAAGGATATAGAGAAGAGTAAGACTAAAGGCAATAACAGAAAAAACGAGATGAAATATTTTATCTTTCATGGAATTTGAATCTTTTTTTATTAAATATTTATCCAGTTTAAAAATCAATCCAGCTAAAATGATAATGAATATTGCCTTAACCACTTTACTCCTCCTCTTGATCCATATTACCTTCTATTTCTTCAAAAAAGGATTGATTGGTCGTCCCAGTTCTTCTGATTTGAACATCCACATTTATATCCACTTCTAATTGATCTGAAAAGACTTCATCCCATTCATCCTCAACTGTTTTCCAGTATTTAAAATTACTCATTTTAAACTTTTCGCCAAAACCAAATAGATCTACACCCATTTCCTGTATTTCTTTAATACTATCTCTCGTAGTTTTTTCTATATCTTTTTCATGCTTTTTCTCTAACTTGGTAATTTCATTTGGATCGGTTAGGTCTACCGTACAAGATACATCCGCTATATTAGATTCAACTCTTATATTCACTTCCATTTTCGGAGTATCACCTTTAACTTTCGCTTTCTTCTCCACTTTGGTCTTAAACACTTCTAGACTCAAGTCCCCGTTTTTTCCACAAGGAATGGTAGTTACCGTACTTTGAACCTTACCGTTAATGTTGTTTACCGTTCTTGTTTGGGCCTCAGTTAACCAATCCACCAATTTATCATTTCGAAATGCACCTTCGTTATATGTTTCAATCCTCGTATATGGTAAAGATTTCTCTAAGTTAGTTAGTTTGGAACCAACCTCTGGGTCGTCAGTAATACTAAGTCCTGTAATGCTAGCCTCTTTCCCTTTGGAAGTAATAGAAGAAACTAAATCATCAATGTTTACGGAAGTAACCCCCGCCCAAATTTTTTCAGAGGTTTTGATCATCCCCCATATATTATTTCCAGGAATTTGTTCAAGAGGAGTTAAAATTTTCAACACGTCTTCCGCTGCGTAATCCTTGGCTACTGCGAAGAAGAAGTCAGTCCTCATCTCATGATCTCGCGAAAGAAAGTCTAATACTCCTCCAATCCCTTCTCTTGCAAATTCCTCTCCAAAAATAACAATTCGTAAATGACTTAAATATATTTTTCTAGGGGCAATACTAGTTAATCTTCTGATTGCTTCTATTAATGTATTTCCAGTTTCTGTGTACGTATTAACAGCAGGTTGAGTCGTTCCCGTATCCCCAGCAATTTCACCTGGGTTTAATATTTGTACGGTTACTTTATATTTATCATCTTCTTTATCAATACCTAGTATCGTGACAATCGATATATCGGTTAATTCTTTGGAATCCCAACAACCGGATAAAATTATGATCATGAATAGGATGATGCTAATTGGAATCATTCGCTTCAATGTCACTCACCATCACTTTCTATTTGGCGAAGGTTTATCCGTGTTTTCTCGAACAATATTTTTTTGATTCATTAATCTAGGCCTCGTACTTAATCTATATAACGGCAAACGAATAAAAGCATCTTTTTGATCTTGTAAAATCAATGGCCCCATTGGAGATAAGTATGGGATTCCAAAGGAGCGCAAACTCGCCAAATGCATAACCATAATAATCACTCCAATAATGATGCCAAGTAATCCAAACATTGCCGCTAAAGTCATAAAAGGGAATCGCAATAACCGAATAGAACTTGATAAATCAGGACTAGGAAAAACAAAACTACTAATAGCGGTTAATGATACAACAATAACCATCGCTGACGAAACAATACCTGCCTCTACAGCAGCTTGTCCTAACACCAAAGCCCCCACAATTGAAATAGCAGACCCTACCGCTCTGGGCATTCGTGTACCAGCCTCACGTAAAATATCGAACGTAATCTCCATGATTAAGGCCTCTACGAATGCTGGAAATGGGACCCCTTCCCTTTGTGCCGCTAAACTAATTAACAGTTGATTAGGAATCATTTCTTGGTGAAATGTTGTTAAGGCAATATATATAGATGGTGTTAACAGAGCTAAGAAAAATCCCAAATAACGTAATAGTCGTAAGAGCGAGCCAATATCCGCTCGTTGATAATAATCTTCACTAGATTGAAAAAAGTCTACTATGAACGTAGGAACAAGTAATACAAAGGGAGTACCATCCACAATGATTGCTACTTTTCCTTCAAGTAACCCCCCACAAATCGCATCCGGCCTTTCCGTATTGTACACCGTTGGAAACGGGGAATGGGGGTAATCCTGTATGTATTCTTCGATATAACCACTTTCCAAAATAGCATCCGCATCAATTGCATCTAACCGCTTTTTTACTTCTTTAACAATCTTGTCACTGACAATGCCGTTCATATAACAGATAGCGACGTCTGTTTGTGTTTTTTTCCCAATGACTTTACTTTCGATCCAGAGATTCGGATCTTTAATTCTCCTACGAATAAGGGAGGTATTCGTTCTTAACGTTTCAGTGAAACCTTCTTTCGGTCCTCTTATAACCGTTGTAGAGGATGATTCTTCTACTGATCTCGATTCATAGTCTTTTGAACCAATAGCAAAAGCTGTTTCATACCCATCCATTAAAATAATCGAATCCCCAGCAAGAATAAAACTAAATAGCTCTTGATAATCCTTACACTCCTCCACCTCACTATTCGCTAACGTTTGATCTTTCATCACTTTAAAAAGATCACTCTCTTGAGGATTAACTTTTGGCTTTATCCATTTTGCCTTTTTCCGTACATTTCCTTGATTTGGGGATGATCCCTTTCCGGAGCTATCTGCATTATTTCCAGTTGGTAAATCAGTTAGACGTAAATCAATCATCAATGTTTCCGTAATATAATCTGAAATGAACATTTTACTAGCCATGCCATCCATATAAAGTAAAGCAACCTTTACTAGTTGAGTCGAACCGATTTTAAATTCCCTTACTACAAAATCCGAGCTATTCCCAAGTATAGACTTCACATTTTCAATCGTTTGATCAATGTCTTTATGTAAGGGAGTAGCCAAATCTGAAGGTATATTCTCTACTTCCATTGGTTCTTTCTTCTTACTTAACCATTTCCTCATATACCAAAAGCTCCTAATCAAGATAATAATTTGTATATTATCTTTCCAAAATGTTGAATAATTATGTAAAGCACAAGGAAGGAATTGACGTTGGGTAGAAAACGGGTTTCATTTACTGAATATCGGGATTCACGTGATGGGTATCGGGATTTGGACCCGGGATATCAGCACTCATACAAGAGATTTCGGCGTTCGCAATCGGGATATCAGCAGCTCATACAAGAGATTTCGGCGTTCGCACTCGGGATATCAAGATTCATACGAGAGATTTCAGCATTCAAACTCAGAATATCAGCATTCATGTACATAAGAAAAACCCGAATATCAGACACTTTTTATCGGTGTCCATTATTCGGGTTTCATTCTTCACCATATCAATAAAAACTCTTTTTCTAACATCTATAATTTAATTATTATCCTACTAGACTCTCCTTTTGCCAACATATCAAATCCTTCATTTATTTGATCCAGCTCGATCATGTCACTCATTAGCTTATCTACAGGTAAACGCCCTTGTTTCAATAAGTTAATGAATTTCGGAATATCCCTTTTCGGGACACAACTACCTACATAGGAACCTTTCAAAGTTCTCTCTTCCGCAGTTAAACTCACATATGGAAACGAGAAATGGTGTTTTGGATCTGGTAGTCCTGTTGTTACGGTGGTACCGCCACGTTTCGTAATTCCGTAGGCTACTTCCATTGCGGGAACGGCTCCAGCAGTTTCAAAGCTATATTCCACTCCTCCACCCGTTGCTTCACGTACTTTTTCAATTACATCCATATCTGTGGAATTAAATGTATCCGTCGCTCCCAATTCTTTAGCAAATTCCAATTTAGAGTCATTAATATCAATGGCAATGATTCGTTCCGCACCTGCAGCAATAGCACCGATAAGCGCACTTAAACCAACTCCCCCTAAACCGACAACCGCAACTGTACTCCCTAGTTTAATATTTGCAGTATTAATTATCGCTCCTACCCCCGTAATGACAGCGCATCCAAATAAGGCTACTTTTTCAAAAGAAATATCCTTGTCCACCTTAATCAAGGAATTCCTAGATACAACCGCATATTCAGAAAATGCCGAAACACCTAAATGATGATTGATTTTTCCTTCCGCATTATGTAAACGTATATCACCGTTTAACAGTGTACCTTCCATGTTAGATTTTGCTCCTTCTTCACATAAAGCTAGGCGCCCTTCTTGACATGGTAGACAGTGACCACAGCTAGGAACAAATACACATACTATGTGATCGCCAACCTCTAAATCATCAACCCCTTCCCCTACTTGCTCTACAATTCCAGATGCCTCGTGTCCTAAAGCCATTGGCAGTGGTCTAGGTCGACTCCCATTCACAACAGATAAATCGGAATGACAGAGACTAGCAGCTTTTATTTTAATAAGCACTTCCCCATGCCCGGGTGGATCAAGATTAAGCGTTTCTATTTGAATAGGTTTACTTTCTGCATATGGTAATTCCTTCCCCATTTCACGTAATACAGCTGTTCTTACTTTCATATTGGCAATCTCCCCTTATAAAACGTTTTCGTTATTCTTGTATTAAGTGCTCTTCTAGTTGCAGTCTAATGTCATCTGGTATTGGTTCTGTGGCTTGCTTTTTACGATTAAAATTGACATATACAGCTCTTCCTTTTACACAGAGTTCTTCATTTTGAAACATCTCTTCATACAAAGTAAAACTAGAATTCCCAATTTTCTCGACGTGCGTTTTTATAATTACATCTCTTCCGTAATAAATTTGTTTCAAATAGTCCACGTTCATGTTTAAAATAATACAACGCCAATCTTCAAAACTTAAATCACTAGTAAACATTTTGAAAATTTCATTTCTGCCGGCTTCGAACCATATGGGGATGGTTGTATTATTGATATGACCTACACCATCTGTTTCACTGACGCGTGGGGTGATGATAGTTTTTAGCAAGACATCTGCCCCTCTCCCTTTCATTTTGATTCTATTATATTATAACACATTGGAATAGGAATTTTCATACTATTACTTCAACCTGCTAAGAAATAAATGACTTCCCCATTTTATTCCACCTTAGACGATAATGCTCCGAGTTTATTCATATATGATTAATTCTTATGGAATGGTTTTTTTAATCTTGTTCACAATATATTTAGGCACTTATTAAATACATTATTTAGAAACGGAGGATTTCACATGCATGATGTTTTGGAAGTAATCCTTAGAAGTATCGGCGCCTTCTGCTTATTATTGATAAGGGCTAAAATTTTAGGAAAACAAACCATTTCAAAAATGACCACTTTCGATTTTGTTGCCTCGATATCACTAGGTGCAATTGCAAAAGACATTAATAAAGATGATGCAGCCTTATGTAAAACGTTCTGTAAGGAAAAATGGGGATAGGCAACCTATGCACTATCTCCATCTCACCTACATTTCACCATTTACATGTTCTTTTATCTTTCTTACATTATCCGATCACTTCACCTCAAAACGCTTTTGGAAAAACTCCCCCCTTTTCCACTTTTCTATTAATTAGCAAGCTCCTTTTCACTTGCGTAAACAACTCTTCCATCCATTATTGTCATAGTCACTTCTGTTTCTGGTATCGTTTCGATTGAATTTTCAAATAAATTTTTATTTAAGACAACCATATCTGCTAATTTCCCTTCCTCAATGGTGCCCAGCTCGTTTTCCCTAAATGAGCCATATGCGGGAGTTGTGGTATATGCCTTGATAGCCTGCGCAAGACTTATCTTTTCAGATTCCTCCCATGACTGACCATTTAAATCTATTCTTTTCATTGCATGATAAATTCCTAATAAAGGATTTAAAGGTGCTACTGGGAAATCCGTTCCAAAAGTGATAGTAGCTTCTGTATCCATAATCGTCTTTACAGGAAAATATAAAGGCTGTTGTTGTTCACTTATTCTGCTTGTATATGCTTCCTTAGGCATTAAGGCAACATGGGATGGCTGAAATGATGCAATTACCCCTAGTTCTCGGAAACGTTGAACATCATCTCGATGGAGTACCTCTACATGTTCTATGACGTGTCTAGCATCTCTTTGACCGTTTTCTCTTTTAGCTTCCTCAAAGGCGTCCAATGCTAAGCGGACAGCTCCATTTCCAATCGCATGAAATCTAATTTGAAATCCATGCTTATCTGCCTGTTTAACCAATTGTTTGATTTCCTCAGGCTCCTTCGTAAGATCCCCCGCCGTCTCTGGACGATCTTTATAACTATCAAGTAAATAAGCCGTGTGACTAGTAACGACGCCATCAATAAATTGCTTAAGTCCGGAAAAAGTTAATTTATCTGACTGATATTTTTCTTTTAATCTATTTGCCTCTTCCATATCCTTTTGTAATTCTGGATAAAAATGAATGCGAGTCGTTAGAATTCCCTGTTCTTCAAGTTGGGAGTACACTTTTACATCCTCTTCCTGTTTCGGCCCAATATTTCCACCAAACAAATCATTAACGGATGTAACCCCGTATTTTGCTGCCTCCTTGAGCAGGCCTTTAATCAATGACACTCTTTTTTCTTCTGAAAACCGGTAAGCAAATTCTGTCACATAACCAACCGCATCTTCAAACAAAAGTCCGGTTAACTCACCTTTTTCATCTTTTCCTATTTTACCGTAATCCGGGTCAGGTGTATCTTTCGTTATTCCGCAAACTTCAATTGCTTTGCTATTGATCCAAGCATAATGAACTTCTGCATTAAACAGGATAACTGGGCGGTCCGGAATATATCTATCCAATACCTCCTTATGTGGTAATTCTTTATGTTGCCAACTGGTATGATCCCAGCCAAGGCCGATAATCCACTCCTCATTCGGTCTCGATTCCGCATATGCTGCTGTCATTTTAACAGCTTCTTCTGCCGACTCTGAATCATGTAAATGAACCATATCATTTTGTACTAAACTACCCATCATAAAATGAACATGGAAATCCTGAAATCCGGGAACAATTAGCTCATCCCCGAACTGATGGACAATAGTTTGTTCTCCAATCATTGGCTGTATTTCCTCTAAAGTACCTACAGCAGCAATTTTATTATTAATAATGGCAATGGATGCCTTTTCAGTTGTCTCTTGCAATCCGGTAAATACATGATTACTAGAAAGAACTAAATCCGCTTTCACCATAATATCCCTCCTTGAATTTTAAACTACCTCATCATCGATTTGATCAATCGAAAGCTCTGGTGGCTTCTTGGTAAACATCTTCGTAATAATCAATAGCAACACAACGCCGATAGCAAACCAACCTAGCCCTAATAGAAATGCATGTTGATCCAAACTGGTCCAAATCCACGCTGTAAAGGCCGCACCAATAAGTGGTAATATTAAATATTTCACTGTGTCCATTCCTGTTCGCCGTTTGCCTTTGATATAATAATGAACAACTACAGATAAGTTAACAAACGTAAAGGCGACTAATGCCCCAAAGTTAATAAGAGAAGATGCTTGCACTAAATCAACAAACAGTGCAGATAAGGTGAATACGCTTACAATTAGTAAGTTTAAAGCCGGTGTACGAAACTTTGGATGAATATAACCAAATATTTTCCTCGGTAATACACCATCCCGCCCCATCGCATATAGAAGTCGTGACACACTCGCATGAGAAGATAAACCAGAAGCTATACCACCTGTAATATAACCCGCTAAAAAGATAGACTGAAATAGATTCCCGCCAATATAAAACGCAATTTCTAATGCAGCAGAATCTGCATCTTGGAAAGAACCAAAGTTAGGAAATACAATGTGACTGACATAAGAAACTAATATAAAAAATCCTCCACCAATCATCGCGATTAAGAATATAGCTTTCGGTAGCGTCCTTTTAGGATCCACAGTCTCCTCTGCAAATGTTGTAACGGCATCAAAGCCAAGAAAAGACAAGCATAATATCGAAGCCCCTGCCATTACCAATTCAAATGGAACTTCTCCATTTACAAAAGGGGAACTCATAAATAAAGTACCTGAACCCAGACCATTCATAACACCTCTAACGGATAAGATGGAAAACAGGACAATAATAAGAAACTGACAAGAGATGAGAAGGATATTCACTTTTGTTGCTATTTTGACACCAACAATATTGACTACCGTTATGAGAGAAACAAAAGCAATTAACCAGACAGGAAACGGTACTTGTGGGAAATAGGCGCTTAAATAAATACCTATTAATAACCCATTAATCATAGGAAGGAATAGGTAATCTAAAAGAATAACCCATCCCACTATGAAGCCAACATGCGAATTAAATGCCTTTTGTGAATAAGTATAGGCGGAACCAGAGATTGGAAAAGCCTTTACCATCTGACCATAACTATAAGCGGTAAACAACATCCCAATTAGCGCAACAATATATGCTGCAGGCACCATTCCTCTTGTTATTTCAGCAACAACACCATATGTGGAAAATACAGTGGTTGGTGCCATATACGCTAAACCGAATACAATCAACGGGAAGACAGTTAATGTACGTTTAAGTTTCACATCCATATATCATTCAGCCCTTCTAAAATAAATCATGATTTTACTGTTATTTCCTTTTCTACCGCTTCTTCCGTTTTAATTTGATAAAGATCACTTCTCCTGTCATGTAAAGGAGTGACCATACCATTTAAACGATTTCGTCGCAATAACTCCAGATCCACTTTTCCAACCACCATTGTTTCCACGTTAGGATCACACTCGCTAACCACACCATTCTCCGATAAATCATAATCAATTGGCGAATAAATTCCAGATTGTGCATTTTGACTATTCATATGATGCACTTGCGTTAGATTTCCTGTAGCACCAGCCGTAACGACAAAAACCTGATTTTCTATAGCTCTTGCTTGTGCACAGAGTTTCATTCTTAATGATTCTTGTTTATCAGAGGCCGTGAATGGTGTAACCAAGATATCTGCTCCACGGTCTACTGCCATTCGAGCTACTTCAGGAAACAGTACATCGTATCCTAAGAGGATGCTAATTTGCCCACAATCCGTATCAAATACGTTTAATTCATTCCCAGGATGGATGCCCCACCACTTTTTCTCATAAGGAGAAATATGCAGTTTGTACTGTTTATCTACCTTCCCGTTTCGATGAAATAAAAAAGCTGCATGGTAAAGGGAATCATCTTTTTGAACAAAGTTAGAGCCCGCAACAATGTTAATACTGTAACGAATAGCCAAATCAGAAAAGAGTTCTTTATATTCATCGAGGTACGATGTTAATTGACGTACCTGTTTACTTGGGACCTTTTCATTAAGGTAAGATTGAAGCTGCATGGTAAATGCCTCAGGAAAAACAATGATGTCGGAACGTATTTTCGAACTGGCATTCACATAGTACTCACACTGAGCAGCAAATTCCTCAAAGGATGAAATCGGATTCAGATTGTATTGAACCGCCGTAATTCGTACTGGTAAAGATTTTTGATACCTTTGATTCGTATCCGCAATATATTCTGGATTTTTCCATTCCATCAATGTGGCATATTCCAATGATGCCTCATCTTTAGCTAAATAGTTTGGCATTACTTTTATTAGTTCAAAATCATTCATTAACTGAAAGGTTAGTACAGGATCATATAAATTCCGTTTGATTACCTGTTCCACATATTGTTCCGCGGTGAGGCTATTCGCATAATTATGATAATTCGGTATACGTCCCCCAAACAAAATACTCTTCAAATTAAACTTACGGCAAATTTCCCGCCGCGCCTCATACAAGCGGCGTCCGATTTTCATATGTCGGTAATCAGGATGAACAACGACTTCAATTCCGTATAAATTTTCCCCATTTGGATTGTGATTGCGGATAAAACCATCATCCGCAATCTGACTAAACGTATGATTCACCCCATAATCATCAAAATTTACAATAATACTGGAACAAGAGCCAATGATCTCGCCTTCATATTCAATACACACTTGACCTTCTGGAAAAATCGACAGTTGGCTTTCAAAATGTTCCCGTTTAAATGCTATTTCAGGATTTCCAAAGCCAAGCTGATTCATTTTTATAATACCTTCTATATCTTCATATCTTGTGTTTCGTACAATCAATTTTTTCTCAAATTCTGCAGTGTCTTCATTTGCCATGTGTCCTCTTCACTCCTTTAAAAATGCATTCCTCTTCCTCTGTCTTATTTTGTATTTACTGAAACAAGTTTCTCTTCCAAATAATCATCAAGGCCATACTTTCCGCCTTCTCTCCCCATACCACTTTCCTTCACTCCGCCAAATGGCGCTTGGACAGTAATAGGTGCAGCATCATTAATCCCTACAATCCCGTATTCAAGTTCTTCCATCATACGGAATCCACGACTTAAATCTTTCGTAAAGCAATAACCTGCCAAACCATAGGTAACGTGATTGGCCTTTTCAATCACTTCTTCTTCGGTTTTAAATGTAAAGATAGGCGCTACAGGACCAAATGTTTCCTCCTCTGCTATCTTCATCGATTCAGTGGCACCTTGAATTACCGTTGGTTCATAAAAATATCCTTGACCCTCATGATTCGAATAAACTTTTCCGCCACTTAACACCTTGCCGCCATGGTTAACAGCATCTTGGACATGGGTTTCTACTTTCTCCAAAGCGTGCTTATTAATGAGTGGACCAACATCTGTACCTTCTTCCATTCCGTTACCAACCTGTAGATGTGCTACTTTTTCAGCAAGTCTTTTGCCGAATTCCTCTGCAATATTTTCTGCAACATAAACCCGATTCGTACTGATACATGTTTGACCAGCATTTCTGAATTTTGATGCCAATACACCATCTACCGCCATTTCAATGTCCGCATCTTCAAATACGATTAAAGGGGCATGACCTCCCAATTCCATGGATACTTTCTTGACTGTGCCAGCACTGTCACGAAGTAGTTTTTTTCCAACAGCTGTTGAGCCTGTAAATGTAATTTTTCGAACATCCGGATTACTGGTCATTTCTGCACCAATCTCTTCTGCTGGCCCGATCACAAGATTCACTACACCTTTTGGTATACCGGCCTCATGAAAGCATTCAAAAACCTTAATTGCTGATAGTGGCGTAGCTGGTGCTGGTTTTAAAACGACAGTACATCCTGCTGCAAGAGCTGGTGCAAGCTTACGCGTAATCATCGAAAACGGAAAATTCCAAGGTGTGATTGCTGCTGCAACCCCGACTGGCTGGCGAAGTACTAAAATACGCTTGTCAGGATGGGAAGCAGGAACTGTGTCTCCATAAACTCTTTTTGCCTCTTCGGCATACCATTCTAAGTACTTGATCCCACTAATTACTTCCCCTGTAGCATCTACTAATGGTTTTCCATTTTCTTTCGTAATGGTTTCTGCTAATTCATCTTGACGTTCTTTCATCAGCTCTACAACCTTCGCGAGATATTCACCTCGTTTTTCACCAGTTTCTTTCTTCCATGATTTAAATGCCTCTTTTGCTGATTGAATGGCTTCCTTTGTTTCCTTTTGTCCTACGGATGCAACTGCTTCTATTACTTCACCTGTTGCAGGGTTGATTACATCTATTGTTTGATTGGACTCTCTCCACGCTCCATTGATATAGACCATTTCTCTTCACCTCACAAAATTTCTTCAAATTGACTTTCTGAAGGTTTTCCAACACATAAGAACATTTTTCGTTTTGATAGATTCATAATAATCGAGAAGACCGTTTCCATTTGTCGGTGTTCTGGCGCCATATGATTTGGAAAATGATTGATGGAATTTGGCTTATTGTATGTGTCTGCTAGCCAAGTTTTAAATAATTCCTCATCAAGTGATTGATTTGAAGCTCTCGCTATTTGAATCAGCTGCTCCGCTCGAAACTTACGCAGCATGGAATCGTCCTGCCGAAATTCATTCATATCTTTTAAGTGTTCTTTGACAACGTTCGAACAAATATGATTTGTATGTACCAATGTACCATTATTATCTGTCACATAATCCATTCCAAATGGGGATACTTCTCCATTTACAGCCATTCCATTTCCATTACCGTCATCACTTCCAATTAAAAAACTAGCGGCAGAAGCCATTTGTTCTCCTTTTATTTTTGAAATTGCCTCCGGTAACGAATGAGAATTCAGAACCGCACGTAAACCCAAATGAATTGGAATGGCGTCAGATTTTTTATCGGTTATCAAGGCATTAAAACAAACCCCAACACCTGCAGAGTTAAAGCCAATTTTTCCAATAATGCCGCCTTCCGTTACCATTTTTATGCTAGGTTTATTTTCACTGTGGATGTCCAATAGCAGCAAGCTTTCCTTCTGACGACCTTTCCAATCCCAGTTTTGTCCAATGATGGTCTCGGATGCTGCTGGTGGCATAACTCCAATTGCCGTACAACCATCAGAAAAGGAGGTTCCCTTATATCCAGCAAGAGCGATTTCACTGCGCGCATTGAGAGCAAGAATATCCTCAAAGTCTACCCCCGCACCAATTGCAATCCCTTCCATTTCTTCTATCATTTCTGCATCATAGCTTTCAATCGCCTTTAAATGCGGTAGTGCTCGTTCTCTGGCTTCTTTCCAGCTAATTCCCTGATAACCATGGAACAATTTTTCATAGGTTTCAAGACTTTGAAAGACTTGTTCCTTCCCCTCGCTCCCATGTGCTTTTCCTATTTCTTTTGAAGACCCTCGAAGTTCTAGTCGTTTAATCATGGTTCACTCCTCTTTCTTTCATAATGGGAAGAATGATTCATTCCTCCCATCTATAATCTTTAACCTAATTTTTTCACAAATGCTGTAATCGAATCATCAATAATTCCAATCATCTCTTCTATTTCCTGTTTATTAATAATGAGTGGTGGTGCTATAGCAATGATTTCTCGGTGCGACCCCAAAGTACGTAGAATCAATTTACGGTCGAAACATTCATCCACCACTACCGTTGCTGGTTGAACAGCGTCATCAAATAATTTATTAGTTTCTGGATCCTCATATAGCTCAATAGCTGCTAATAGGCCGAGTGATCTCGTATTTGTCACATGCTTATGCTTATCTTCTAAATAGCGGAATCCATCTTTCAGCACTTTTTCCATTGCCTGAACATGCTCAATGATATGGTCTCGTTCAAGTATTTCAATATTTTTCAAGGCAACTGCACATGCTGTTGGATGCCCGCTATACGTGAATCCATGACTTAATACTCCATCATACTGTACGAGCGTATTGCGAATTTCATCACGTAACATCACGCCGCCTAATTGCGAATAGCCGCTTGAAATCCCTTTAGCCATACTCATTAGGTCTGGAACTACATCCCAATGATCTACTGCAAACATCTTTCCTGTACGGCCAAAGCCACAAATCACTTCATCTGCAATCATCAAAATACCAAATTCGTCACAAAGCTTGCGAACTGCTTGAATGTAACCTTCTGGTGGTATATGAACCCCGCCAGACCCTTGTACTGGTTCCAAGATGACGGCCGCAATTGTATCCGCACCTTCTTTTTCTATAATACCTCGAATGGAACCTTCATAATTCGGATCACTCTTATCCCCTAACTCACAGTTAGTAAGATGCGCTTTCGCATGGTACACCTCACCAATATTAGACCCGGCAAAATTATGAAATGCAGGAATGCCCGTAGCAGTTTGCGCTGCAAACGTTACACCGTGATATGCATTATGAAGAGCTATAATTTTTCTCTTAGATGGCTTCCCTTTTAATTCCCAGTAAAATCTAGACAATTTGAAGGCGGTATCATTTGATTCTGATCCACCTGAAGTATAAAAGACTGAGTTTAAATCCCCTGGAGCAATTTCTGCCAACTTCTTTGAAAGTTCAATTGCAGGCTCATTGGAATATCCTTTAAACGAAGAAGAATAAGCCATGTTCATCATTTGATCATAAGCTGCTTGAGCAAGTTCTTTATTTCCATGTCCTAAATTCACGTTCCATAACATTGCTAGACCATCTAAATATCTTTCTCCATCTGTACTTGTAGCATAAACACCATTGCCACTTGAAAAAATAAGAGGCGATCCATCTGTAGCTTGGGCTTTTGCTGAAGTAGTTGGATGGATATAATGTTTCTTATCCCATTCTACTAATCTAGCCGTTTTATCTGTTGTAGTTTGTATATTTCTAGTAGTCATAATATAAAAACCTCCCAATTTTTATTGCTTGATAAAGTCCATCTCACATTTATATATGCAAAAACTATGCCAACAGAAGGTGTTTTTTCTTTAAAACCTTCTCAAATACCAATTAATTGGTATTTAAAAACTTTTTCTTTTAAAAAACATGCCTTTTCCTACTATTATAAATACTCTTTATTATGTAAAAATGCATACCATTATGCAGTGAAGCATAACGGTATGCATTCATTAGACAGGTCTTGATTGATTCTTACGTTCCTGAATCTTCTTATATTTACGACTAACTGCAGATTGACTTATTCCTAGTGCCCTAGCCGCTTTAGTTGTTGTTTTATACTGCTGGATTGCCAGTGTAATTAATTGTTCCTCTACATATTCTTGCGCTTTCTGGAGCGGCATTATCCCCGTAATCATTGGTTTAGACTTACCAGAAACATCGAACCGTAAAAATTGACTCACAACATCAGAAGTAATCACATCATCCTCCGCTGTAATAAATAACCGCTCAATTAAATTCTGCAACTCTCTGATATTCCCCGGCCAAGCATATAACTCTAGTAGACTAAGTGCATCTGGTGAAAAATGATATTTCTTCTGATACTTCTTATTTAGCTTTTGAATAAAATGATGAGCAAGTAAAGGAACATCTTCTGGACGCTCCCTTAACGGCGGAATGTTTAGTGGAATAACATTAATCCTATAATACAAATCCTCCCTAAAGGTTCCATCCTCTACCATTTTCTCTAAATTCTTATTCGTTGCTGCAATAATTTGAACATCAATTGGAACCGGATCGGTACTACCAATTGGAACAACCTCATTTTCTTGAAGGACACGCAATAATTTCACTTGCAACTGCTGCGAAATTTCTCCGATCTCATCAAGAAATAAAATCCCACCATTCGCCCTTTGAAAATAACCGATTTTCCCGTTGTTATCCGCACCCGTAAAAGCACCTTTCGTATAGCCAAACAATTCACTTTCCAACAAATTTTCAGGTATAGCCCCACAATTTATCGTAAGGAAAGTATTCTTTGACCGGCTTCCACGTTTATGGACTTCCTTTGCAATCAATTCCTTACCAACGCCGGATTCTCCTTGAATAAGTACAGTGGAGGAGAATTTGGCTAGCTTTTCAATTTGCATGATGATCTTTTCCATTTTTTGACTGCTATAGATAATACGATCGGAAGGACTTTCTTTATTTTTCAAATGATTTAGTTCTTCCTTATATTTATCTGACTTTTCTTTTGTCTTCTCAAGCTCCGACTTTAGCTTCGTATGTTCTGTAATATCCCTTGAAGCAATCACAATCCGAAGAAGTTCTCCATCTTCGTTAAATATTGGATTCCCGATGGATAAGATTTTCAATCCAGAATCCGTCTCTTGAACTACCGAAACTTTTTCCCTTTTCTCCATTACTAGTCTTGTAACGGACGGAGTAAACAAGCCTGCCTGTTCTAAATCAAGTAAACTTTTTCCTATCAATTCCTTTAAGTTGATTCTCCAAAAATCAGAAATATAATTTTCACTATGACGAATAAGCTCTCCTTCACCATTCACAATGAGAATCTCATCATAAATCGTAGCCAGAATAGCATTTAGATCGTGATTTAGGTTTTTGACAAAATCCATTTCCACAGCCATTTCTTCGACCATCGGTAAATCCTGGACAATAATGACCGCCCCGTCCACTTTTTCCTTTTCACCATCTCGGACCATAACAGGGCTGTAGTCGACTAGCACTCCCATTTCATCTGTAATATGAATTTGGTTTAGCATGGTTTTCCCTGTTAAAAAAACACTATTTAAATGCTCCTCCGAAAATATGGACCTAGCATCGGCACCAAGAACATCTTCTTTTTGACTGCGAATCATTTTCAACCCAGAATCATTATAATTTACAATTTTCTTATCCCGATCAACAATGAACATTCCTAGTGGTATCGAAGTTAATAAAAGCTTTATAAAATCTCCATTCTGGTTCTCTCTTTTCAACAATTCAATAAGTATATCTTCTCGATGAATATAGCCAATCAACTTACTATTTCTATCTTTAACCAAAATAATAGGTTGCCCTAACACTTGGAAAATAAAGGGAAAAGAGAGATCTTTCCCTTCATTAAAGATAACTAGTTCTTCTATCGGATTGGCATAGGATTGGATTTCTTCCCAATTCGCGTCATATTGCACCTCTTTGGTATAAACATAAGCATAAAGCTCATGATTCCTTTCCAAGAAGATATAATCGCTTTGATCATCGATGAGTTTTTCTTTTATTCTCTGATTTTCCGATATGACAATTATCGGCTTTAATTTACTTTGAATGGCTTCGAACATTTTGTACAGTCCCCCATTTCTTGCACATAAAATGAAAAGTATCTTAATTTATTCAAAAATGAATAGCTATGCTTTCTTGCATAAATATTAACAGAAAAATCATACTCTTTAAAGTTATGTTTACAAATTTATTATTTGTTATATTTAGTATTTTATCACAACCATTGGAAACCGCTTACAAATAACACTAATAAATTTAAATTTGGCATACTTTTTGCAAGAAAATGGTAAAGGGAATTTTACGAGGAGGAACGAAGATGAATCCAGAAACACAAAAAAAGCCTACGCTTTATGTAGCATTGATTCCGATTATCTTTATGGTTATTGCTCTAATAATCGGGATTGGAATCTATGAAACTGATCCACATATTCCTTTATTCTTAAGTGCCATTGTTGCATCCATTACTGCACTTTCGTTAGGATATTCTTGGAACACGTTAGAAAAAGGAATAATTAAAGGAGTTAGTTTATCATTACAAGCCATTTTAATTTTACTTGTAATCGGTATCATAATCGGAACATGGATTGCAGGCGGTATTGTTCCGACAATGATTTACTACGGGATGGAAATTCTGTCACCAACCTATTTTCTATTTGCAGCCTGCCTAATTTCTTGTATTGTTGCACTTGCATCTGGAAATGCTTGGACTGCCGCGGGTACTATAGGAATTGCACTTATGGGGGTTTCAGAAGGACTAGGGGTTAACCCTGCTATGGCAGCTGGTGCCGTCATTTCTGGTGTCTATTTTGGGGACAAAATATCTCCGCTATCTGAAACAACAAATCTTACGCCAGGAGTTGCTGGTTCAGAACTTTTCGAGCACATTAAACATATGTTATACACCACCATTCCATCATTAATTATCTCATTAATCATATACTTCATTTTAGGGTTCTTTTCATCTGGAGATGGATCAGATATCGAACAAGTTGCACTTCTTCAAGAAAATCTATCACAAATCTATAATCTATCTCCATGGCTTCTCGTTGTACCAGCAATCGTTATCATGATGATGATTCGTAAAATGCCAGCCATGCCAGCACTAGCCATCGGTTCACTAATGGGAGCTGTTTGCGCAATTCTCGTACAAGGGGTATCCATTAAAGAGACCCTTACAACCATGTATTATGGGTACTCTATCGAAACAGATATGGAGGTTTTAAACAATCTACTGAACAATGGTGGTGTAGAAGCCATGCTATGGACGGTGTCATTAATTCTAATCGCCATGAGCTTCGGAGGAATATTGGAAATAGCGGGATTTTTCGCCGTTATTGTAGAAAGCCTAATGAACTTAGTAAAATCTACTGGAAGCCTTATTACAACAACTGTCGGAACATCAATCGCCTCCAATATAGTTGGCTGTGATCAATACCTATCCATCATTATTCCTGCAAGAATGTATGCAGCAGAATATAAAAGAAGAGGGCTCAAGTTAAAAAACCTATCACGAACGGTGGAAGACGCTGGAACCATGACATCTCCACTTGTCCCTTGGAATACCTGTGGTGCCTTTATGTTTGCAACGCTGGGAGTCAGTGCCCTTAGCTATGCACCGTTCGCTTTTTTATGCCTTTTAAGTCCAATCTTCGCTATTATTTATGGATTCACAGGTTTTACGATAGAGTATGAAGAAGGTCATCAGGAACAAGAGGTGAAGGCTTTAAGTAACAGTTAATCATATGTTCAGTAACCATTTACGGAACCAGAATCCGTTCCGTTTCGAGCAAGATTTAAAACAAAATGAACTATTAGTCCTTTGATTGGTGTTATAACGATGTAATGGCGGGGAATTTCGAATATGCTGTGGTCTGAAACTTTAACCTGGACAATTCGTTATTCCCCAATGCATCTTTCCAATGATGCTATATCAAAATCACTTCTTGGACTACTTCTAGCTAGTAAGAGGGAAGATAATAATAGCAATATCCACTGTAATTCCTTGTCTTACTATAACTGGAAATATTCCAATTTCACTTTTACGCAATCTTCCTTCGTATATCCCATTTTTTCATAAGAAATGGTGTTACAGCTGGATTTGTCTAGATCTATAAAAACACATTTCTTTTAATTAAATAAAAGGGGCTGATACGAAATCCCATTGCACCAGCCCATCCGGATAACTAAATTTCGCCATCCAAATTATCTTTTATCTTTACTACTTTATCTATACTTAACCCCGACACTTCTGCAATTAGTTCAAGGGATAGCCCTTTTTTCAGCATGTTGTGAACTACTTGTTCTCTTTCTTTTTCAATTCCTTTTTCAATTCCCTCTTTTATTCCAATTTCAATTCCCTTTTCTATATAAGAATTGGGTAGTTCAAGGATTCGATCCGCTTCTTCTTTTGGTAATTTCGAAACTTCTTTATTCATTTGTTCTTCCTCCTTATCGTTTAACTTCAGATATGTTTCAAAAAAACCGTAGATTAACTCCATTTTTGCCGGATTTAATTCCATTCGACTAACCATACGCAAAAATTCCAGTTTTACTTGTACACGTTCTTCCTCCGTATATCCCATTTTGCTGAGTAGTGCAGCTGCAGCCGGATTGTCCTTATGGATAAATTGACGCCAGTTCTTGTTAATCAAATGAAGTTTAAGGTAACGAAATTCTAATACAGATAGGCTTGGGAACTTCACGGTTAATTGTTCAGGGACTTCTTTACGATCATTATAGCTAAAAATAGCGATTGGTAAAATGGGTTTGCGATGTTTTTCGTAGAGACGGGAATAATAAATAAACATACGTTCATGGAATTCTTGTTGGTAGTAAGACTGTGGTTCGATATGAATAAGAAGTATTTTATCTTCTCCTTTGAAGTTAACTTCGGCTAAGATATCAATTCTTCGCCTCTCACCTTTTATAATATCCGTAAATATTTCTTGTTCTAGGAATCTTGCTGTGGAAAAATTGATGTAGGAATACTCTTCGGGGAAAAACGCCTCGATGAATTCTTGGAAAAAGGTCTGAATTAACTCCTTGAACAAGCGGTCGTGGTCAATGTAAGGGGGTTTTCTTTCGAGGACAAATAATGATGATTCCAATAGATTACAACCTTTCTAAATTTTGATAGTAACTCTATTCGATTATACTAAAAATTACAACATTTATCTATATTTACTCCAGATTTATCAAAGATCGAAAAAAATAAAAAAGGATCCGTTTTACCACTTTCGGTCTATATCCTCCGGTTCAGCTTCCCCTAAACAGAATTGACCCCCACTATCTTCTTCGGGTGCCAAATATTCAGCATCAACACAGTGTGGATACTTGACCCCTTTTTCGGGCTTTATCTTTTTTAGTAAAGTAATTTCATGTCTCCAGTCATCACCAAAATCATATGTATAGATAACAGTATCTTTCGCCATTTTAAACCAATCAGATATTTTTTCTTTCTTTTCATCATATTCATCGTTCATGATAAAAAAATTATCTTCTTTCTCACTATTTGGCGTAATCGACACATCCTCTACCCTAGTCCCATTTGTCTTCGTAACGGAAAAGTCATGTAAATGATAATTATCCCAGTCAAATGCAATTTGTAGTATATGATGTAAATCATAAAAAGTTATCCTTCCGTCAACCTGAATTTTACGAAAAACAGATTCATCTAAAAGACGTAATGTAATTTTTAACTCATAAATCACAGGATCACCTCGCTTTTCTTTTATTTTAATGCATTACAATAAAATATAACAACTTAAGAAAGGGCAACTTTTTCCTAAAAAGGCAATTCGGCCCCAAATTAAAGTGGCTGTAAACCTTTAGACAAAATCCAAAGGGGCAAAGAATTCTATCTCAATATCAAAACCACATTAATAAGACCATTTTCTCTTTAGTACATTTTATAAGCAACATTAATGTGCACTTTACAATAGTGTGCATCATACATTATAATAAATCCAGGAGTTGATTATGTGGCTGACGCAAAGGAACATTTAGATAAATTGTTGCAGGAATTGAGACGAGGTACCATTACGATTGGTGTACTAAGCCAACTTTCTGAAGCCCAATATGGATATTCCCTCGTAACGATGCTAAGCGAAAAGGGGATACCTGTTGAGCCTGGAACATTATACCCATTGCTAAGAAGATTAGAAAAACAGGGTCTTTTAGATAGTCAATGGGATACGAATGAGGCTAGACCGAGGAAATATTATTTACTGAGTAAAACGGGAAAGGAAGTTTTTGATTTGCTGGTTGTAGAATGGAAAAGCATCGTTTCCAGCTTAAATCATGTTATTGAAAATGAAGGGGACGAAAAGAATGGAGACCATTGATCGGTATATCTATGCGGTTACCCAAAAGCTGCCACAAGCTCAACGAAAAGACATTGCTGATGAGCTTCGTGGATTAATTGAAGATATGTTGGAAGAACGAGTTGGTATTGCGAATATAAAAGAAAGTGATGTTGAGGATGTATTATTGGAACTTGATAGCCCAAATGAATTAGCAGAAAAATATCGGGGTACTAAGAAATATTTAATTGGTCCGGAACTTTTTGATTCCTATATTTTAGTATTAAAGATTGTTCTTATTGTGGTAAGTGCTGGTATTGGTATCGGCTTTTTAATCCAAACTATTTTAGATCCCATTTCTATTCTAGATTATTTTATTGATATGATTGTTTCACTGGTTACTTCCCTTCCGATGGCTTTCGGTTGGACGACATTTAGCTTTGCGATAGGTGAACGATCCGGGGAGGTAAAGCGAAAGGATTTAATCGGCCAGGAATGGAAACCATCCGATTTACCACCAATTCCAGATGAAAAGAGACAAATTAAACGTGGTGAATCCATAGCAGGAATTATTTTTTACGCTATTTTTATTGCATTTCTCGCCTTTTCCAGTGACTATTTTGGAATTTGGGTATTCCAAGACGAATTTACTGGTGTTGTTCCATTCTTGAATGAGCAAACGTATGGTTCGTATTTGATGTTTATCATTCTCCTATTTGGGTTCGGAATTTTAAAAGAATGCCTAAAACTCGTTTCAGGAAAATGGACATATAAGTTAGCAATTGTTACGATCATTGTGAATGCAGTTTCCATGGCCGCGATAGTATTTATAATAAATGGCCCTGATTTTTGGAATCCTGAATTTATGAACGAATTAGCAGAAGCCGGTGTGGTTACAGTTGGATCTGAAGCGTTTGACATTGTAAATAAGGTATGGGATCAGTTAACATTTTGGATTATCATTCTGCTTGTTATCGGTTTAGTGTGGGATGCTGTGGACGGATTTATTAAAGCTCGAAAAAAATAATATCTTCAAATGACGCATGGTTGAGTAGGATTATATTCAATTATGCGTTTTTGGTGATAACGCAGAGTAGCGAATTTTCTTACTCCTGAATTTCAACATACTTCTGTAGAAAATAAATACCCGAATAACGTTCACTACGATGTAAATCATTTGGGTATTATTTCTCATAATATTAAATCAATATTTCCACCAAGATGTGGTTGGGCAGCGCGTTGGATAGCGGAAAAAGTACCCCATGAATGAAAAAGAGATTCGGTTATTGAAGGAAAAATGGGGATAGGCAACATATGCACTATCTCCATCTTACCTAGTTTCCACCACTTAACTTTTCTTTTATCTTAATCACATTTTTTACACTTATTCCCGATAACTCCGCAATTTGTTCAACGGGCAGGCCCTTTTCAGCATGTTTTGCACTACTTTTTCTCGTTCGTTTTCTTTACCTATTTCAATCCCCTTTTCCAAATAAGAATTAGGTAATTCTAGAATGCGATCCGCTTCTTCTTTTGGTAATTTCGCAACTTTCTCATTCATTTGTTTTTCCCCTTTTCGTTTAACTTTAGGTAAGTTTCGAAAAATCCAAAAATTAACTCCATCTTTGCTGGGTTTAATCCCATTTTACATAGGAGTGCTGCTACTACTGGATTTTGCTTATCGATAAAAGTATCGGGCTTACACCTGCAATAGCTAAACCAATGGCAATCATCATGACTGACAAACCAATATTATGCAACCAAAAATGGAGTCTAGCTAGAGTTGTCTTTTCGCGATTAGGTCCACTCATAACTTATCCATATCGAGGGAATAATGGTAGTACACAAAATGTTGGAGGAGTCCGATTATGCCAGAATTACCCGAGATGGAAACGTACAAATCTTTACTACAACCATTAATTGGCGGCAAAAAGATCGCAGAAGTAACGATTAATCGCGAAAAATCCATTAATGTTCCAATCAACCAATTTAAAGCTCAAGTAGAAAACCAGAAATTAGAAACCATTCAAAGACGGGCAAAGTATTTAATATTTAAGCTTCAAAATGGGTCATGTTTACTTTTACATCTTATGCTAGGTGGAAAAATGTTCTACGGAGATGGACATGATAAGCCAGATCGGACGGTACAAGTGCGGTTATCTTTTGGAAATCAGCATCTTTATTTTATAGGTCTTAGGCTTGGTTACTTGCATCTTTTATCACAAGAAATGGTTGACCAGGAATTTCAAGACATTGGATTTGAACCACTTAATCCTAATTTTTCTTTGGATTCATTTAGGGACATGATGAATAAAAAAAGAGGCAAACTAAAATCTGCACTGCTAAATCAGGAGTTTATAGCCGGTATCGGAAATCGTTACTCCGATGAAATTCTTTGGCATGCACAATTATTGCCAGATAAAAACATACCAGATTTAGATGTAGCTCAGATTAACAACCTATACGAGTCAATGCGATATATTCTTCACCTTGGCATCCAGCAAGGTGGGTACATGGATCCCCTTTATAAGGAAGATAATAAAACAGGTGGTTATCAAATGTTCGTTCATAACCGGGAAGGAGAAGCATGTCCACGATGTCATGCGCCCATTGTCCAAAAAGAAATCTCGTCACGAAAAACATACTTTTGTAACAACTGCCAGCATTAAACAAGGAGAATAAATATGAATTTTGGTTGTCATCTTTCCATTGGAGACGGATATTTAGGAGCGGCAAAAAAGGCATTCAAAATGGGTGCTGCAGCATTTCAATATTTCCCGAAAAACCCACGAAGTCTGTCCATCAAAGACTTTAATAAAGATGATGCTGCTTTATGTAAAACGTTTTGTGATGAAAATAATATTTTATCTGTCAGCCATACACCATATCCAACGAGTATAACTCCCCATGACGTGAAAAAGCGTGAGCAGGTTATCCGTTCCCTCTTAAATGATTTGGAAATAACAGAGGGCTGTGGTTCGATAGGTGCAGTTGTTCATTTTGGTAAACACCTTAAAAACAAAACGTTAATCGAAAGCTATCAATTAATGATCGAAGTACTTAATGAAGTTTTATCCGAGTGGAATGGACAGGCTAAAGTATTGCTAGAAAACAACGCAGGAGTGCCAGGAACAATTGGTACGACATTAGAAGAGCTCGTACAAATTAGGAAACTTTGTGATTACCCAGAGAAAATTGGATTTTGTTTGGATACATGTCATGCCTTTTCTTGTGGTTTATGGAATGGAGATAATTGGGCGGAAGTTATTCAAAAAGGAAAGGACTTAGGCTATTTTGATGAACTAAAAGTCATTCATCTTAACAATTCCAAGTATCCAAGCGGAGAAGGAAAAGATCGTCACGCTCCTATTTTTCAAGGTGGGTACATTAAAGAAGACCAATTTGATCAATTAATGAAAACCCCTAAGTTGAAAGGAATTCCCTTTATTTTGGAAACTCCTAAAGAAGTAGTGCCACATGAGAAGGAGATTAAGCAATTGCAGGAAAAATGGGGATAGGAAACATTTGGACTAGTCCTTCCCCTTATCCCACAACGACATCTTACAGTTTTGGTCAATCTTATAGAAGTAACCCTCCATATTGCTTTTCTTCTCTTTTTCTGTCATTATGTATAATCGGAGCAGAAAGAAGGTTAATAGCGGGTTTGATATGATTAAATAGTTAAATAGAAATATAGTGTCCAGCCTTTCAATGAAAATGGTACAGACCAAAGGTAAAGCCATTATAATTAAAACTAATAAAAACTAAGCATAATCTTAGTTTTATAGATTAAAGAAAAGGAAGTGTGTTGTTTGCTACGCCGTTTTTTCTCGTATTACAAGCCGCATAAGCGGTTATTTATTATAGATTTTACAGCTGCAGTCATTGTTGCGATTTTGGAACTGGCATTTCCGATTGCTGTACAGTGGTTTATTGACGAACTGCTACCAGGGAATGACTGGAATCTGATTGTAACGGTTAGTGTTTTATTGTTGCTCGTCTATTTATTAAGTACATTTTTACAATATATTGTAACGTATCTTGGTCATAAACTTGGCGTGAACATCGAAACAGACATGCGAGAGGACTTGTTTCGCCATGTTCAGCGACAGTCATTCCGATTTTTTGATAATACCAAAACTGGACATATTATGAGCCGCATCACCAATGATTTATTTGATATCGGTGAGCTCGCACACCATGGGCCAGAAGACTTTTTCATTGCTATCATGACTTTTGTCGGTACATTTATTATTATGTTTACCGTCAACCCATTACTTGCTTTCATTATATTAATTGCCGTTCCTATTCTTATTTTCCTTATCGCTTTTAGTAATATAAAGATGAACAAAGCATGGAAGAAGATGTATGAGAAGATAGCCGGTGTTAATGCCCGTGTGGAGGATGCGGTGTCTGGCGTGAGAGTTGTCCAATCTTTCACGAATGAAACATTTGAAATGGACCGTTTTATAGAAGATAACAATAGTTTTCGAAAAACAAAAATTGGAGCATATAAAGTGATGGCGCTCGTCCATTCCAATATCTATATGCTGATGCGTCTGATTACACTACTCGTCCTTGTCGTTGGAGCATGGCTAACCTTTAATGGACAACTATCCTACGGGGGACTTGTCAGTTTTGTATTATATGTTAATGTACTATTCAATCCTATCCAAAAAATCACCGCGTTATTGGAATTGTATCCGAAAGGGATGGCTGGCTTTCAGCGTTTTGTTGATTTACTGGACGTTTCCCCGGATGTGAAAGATAAAGAAAACGCGAAAGAAGTTGAAACGTTAAAAGGAGACATTTCCTTTCATCATGTGACATTTGGTTATGAAAAAACGCAAGCTCCCGTGTTGAACGAGCTGAGCTTTGACATTAAAGCAGGACAAACCGTCGCCTTTGTAGGATCTTCCGGAGCTGGAAAAACAACAATATGCTCGCTGATTCCAAGATTCTATGATGTCACAGGAGGTAGCATCACCATTGACGGGATCGATATTCGTGATATAACGAAAAAGTCATTGCGGCAGCAAATTGGTGTTGTCCAGCAGGATGTCTTCTTGTTTACAGGTACCCTTCGTGAAAATATCGCCTATGGAAATCTACATGCGACAGATGAAGAAATTGAAGCCGCAGCAAGACAGGCACATATGGAGGAGTTTATTAGGGAATTACCAGATGGATACGAAACACAGGTCGGTGAGCGTGGTTTGAAACTGTCTGGTGGCCAGAAACAGCGGATTGCCATCGCCCGCATGTTTTTAAAGAAGCCGCCTATTCTAATCCTAGATGAAGCAACATCTGCATTAGATACGGAAACAGAAACAATCATTCAAAAAGCACTAAGTGATTTGGCAAAAGACCGTACAACCTTAGTCATCGCCCACCGGCTGGCAACGATAAAGAATTCCGACCGCATTATGGTGGTAAGCAAAGATGGAATTGAGGAAGAAGGCAGTCATGAAGAACTACTTGCACGTGATGGGATGTTTGCACACTTGCATCATGTACAGATGAGTTGATATAAAAAAAGAGAATTTCCTAGCCTGATAGGAGGTTCTCTTTTACTATTACTCTAATGTCTGTGACAACAATCTTTTTTTAAGCAACTGAAAACTAGTCAATGGCCCTATTCGAGCGGTGGCAAGCACTACTTAGAAGCACGGGGACAGGATCCATATTTCAAAATATTTCTTTAAGGTTTATTTCTAGTCCTCCAAAAAAATAAGATTTTATATCGTCTTCTATCGTAAAGAAGAGTGGCTTACCATATTGATTTTTACTATCCAAATAATAAACTTCTATAAGTTTGTTCAGTATATCTACTATCCAATATTCCTTTACGTTTGCCTTCTCATACAAATTCCTTTTCACTATTTTGTCCATTTTTACACTTGAAGGTGAAAGAATTTCAATAATGAAGTCTGGTGATCCTATACATCCTTGGTCATCAAGCTTATTTGTATCACAAATAACAGAAATATCTGGCTGCACAACATTAAATACCTCGTCATTCTTTTTCCCTTTAGAAAATAATCGTACATCAAATGGGGCAGCAAACACCTGGCAATTTCTCTCTTTAAAGAAATTCATAAGTTGAAAAGACAAATTCATAGAAACCTGTTGATGTTTTGTAGAAGGTGTGGGGGACATGTTGTAAGGGATACCATCAATAATCTCAATACGTTCTTCATCATCCCATAATAAGTAATCAGAATATGATAGTTTTCTATCAAATTGGGGAGTACTCATGAGTTTACCCTCCTTAAAAGATAATAAATCATAAGGATGAAAATAAAACCACTCAAAAGATTAGTTTAGTGAAAAAACAATATTTACTGTTTACCACATCTACCATATACTTTTATTGTAATGCAATACAATAAAAAATGACAACTTAAGAAATGGATGGTCATAATGGATTTTGTGCTTAATGTTAGCGAGAAGTAAATACAATGAATCGCTAAAATACAAGAAGTAGATTGCACTGACACGATTTCTGTGCTTTTCTTTAACAAAACACAGCAATGACAGGGGTTAAGACTATTTAAATATATCTTTTATGGAGAACTTGGAAGAAAGCAAAACTAATACTATTGCAAATGATAATATTGAGTTCTTAATAATTATCCCCCTACTTTTCTTTCCCCTCTGTTTATCCATTCAATCCCTATTCCTTGGCAATCTGCCTCGAACTACAAATTTCTCCGCAGTATCATAAGGAAAAAACTGCTTTCCATCCTTCTCCCATACTGTTTCAATTATAATTGCATAATCATTTACATCTCGTAAAATAACAACTTGCCCTGGCTTTAGTTCTTTATCAGTTTCAATTAATGTACCGTTTTTATCGTCAAAGTGGTATTCATATACCTACTCAAAATCATCAAATGTCTTGTGTATTGCATGATTTAATAACATTAAAACACTCCTTTAAATAGCTAATAGTGATTTAAATTAACATAATATTTAGTATAATATTTTATATAAATTGAATTGATAAGAAATTTATTACTCTGGGCTGGATTAAATATCACTCACTTGTAATACATTACAAAAAAAGGCATAATAATCAAAAAGAATATATATGAGTTACTTGTCAGCAAACACCTTGTAATACTAAAAAACGATCGGGCACTAAGGGCACCCGATAAATTCCAACTACATACCGCATAATAAGAGGTTGACCAAGTAAATGTTTTGCTTTAAAGAAGTAGCTACCCTAATCTTGGCCGAGAATGGGGCAGTTTACTTCTTTCTTTGATTGGTGACAAGTGCGATTATAGTTACAACCGCTGTTAATGCAGTAACAACAATAGGAGCTATTTATTTTTGTGAATTATTAAACATGGTAAATTTATCAATTGGGAATCATCCCCATCCGTGCAAGGTCAATAGAACTGACATCAGAGCCCATGACTTTACCATCCCTTTAATAATTCTTAGCAGGTTAAAGCACTTCAGAATCATAATGCTTATGCCTATCCATATGTCTTTATTAAACTATACCTTAAATACTTTTTCCAAACCTTTACTACCATCTTCTTGATAATCAAAATATAAACTAAAAAAATTATCTACCACATCAATTCCAGTATATAAATAATCATCGACTATTAATTCATTAATGTTTAATTTCTCCAACCCTTCAAACAACGATACAATCTCTTTAGCCCACTGAGGATTCTTTAAACTCACAATATCTTTTTCCTCTAATTTCAAAAGACTTTCTAGTATAGCAATATTAGTATAAACTGAGAAAATAATACTTCCTTCTAAAGAATATACGGGATACTTTAGTATAATTTCTACTGGGGATTCCTCACTATTAAATTTAACCTGAATACCTAAACCGCTTATATTATTCGAGTTAGACAACTGTTTTTTCGGATCTGAAGGCCTATCGTTTATTGAAGACTTGATCTCTGATAGGATAGAAACCCTTTTATATTTATTAATAACAGTAAAATCTGGAGTTGAATCTTTTCCGTTAGTAATTTTTAACACTCCTAATGGAGAAACATTTTCTAGATTCGCTAGTAAAAGAAATCCTAAACCCTACCCATATGACGAGGATATATCTTTTTTTCTTTCAGGTGTACAGGCTTTGATTAATTTCTCCTTCCCGATTAGTACCCCGTTAATTACGTCTAATGGATGTTGATTTAAGACTGGACAGTATGAATACGAAATTTGGTTTCTTCTAATTTCACTTATATAATAAAAATAATTTACTAGCCATCTAACTTGATTATGATGTATCTGAATATAATCTTGATTTCCCTTTTTAGCAACGATTATTGATTTAAAGCTTATCTGCCCTAATTTAAGTGCGTCCCTTAAAAAGGTTGAACTATCTAAATTCAATAAATTTGAATAAAGGGCCTGCATCTCCGTGCGCGCTTTATTTAATAATTGAATATCATTTTCAAAAGTGGGAACATCAATATTCGGAGCAATCATAAAATTCTCTTTTCTCTTTGTGACAACCAATAATTAATCCTCCTAGAATATTTAATACCCTATAAAAGATCTCTAAACTTAAAAAGGACTCCAGTAAAACTAGAGTCCCAATATTAATAAAAAAATTAACGAAGAAGTTGTAAAACTCCTTATGGTAATTGGTTGGCTTGCTTTGCGCTGTTCTTTTTGGTTACAGAATAGACTATATCTTCATCCACGTTTTCCATGGAGCTAGGCACTTTGAACAGTTTTCACTGCCCTACGAGATTCATAGTCATAGCTTTTTGGCTTAGACCGTACTTCTTTAGTCGTTGGACCTTCTCCAGAATTTCCTCATAGAAGCTTGACTGCTAATTATCCATTGTTTCATTTTTATTATTTTAAGACCTTCACGCTGACCGTTTCCAGTACGTTGTGGTTGATAAAGCTTTAGGAAGTTTCAGCAATTCACCCAGTTATACTCTAGTCATTATCAAGCTAGACACCCTTCTAATCAATATCTCAAGAGTTGTAATACTCCTTGAGACATCTGATTAGATTGGGCCAACATTGCTTACTGCTTGACCAAGAATTGAATTTTTAGTTTGTTCCATCATTTATTTCGCCATCGTGCGAATATTTACTTTCACAAATGACCAGACTATATCTTCACCCTCTAGCAACCTAGGGGGCGGGCACTTCGTATTCACAATGCTGATAACCATTGTTTCACCTATGGATTTCATCATCGCAGCTTACGCCTTAGATGGTCTATCCTAGTCGTTGAACCTTCCCCATCTTTTTGGGATAGGAGCTTAATAATCACTAGCCATTACCAGCAAGGATACTGTGCTGTCATTGTTCTATGTTTACCAAAGTACAGTCAACATCACGAATACAAAATCTTGAAATTGATGATTTTTCGAAGAACCATATCATCGAATCCTTTAAATGTTATGCTTCATAACATTCATATATTTTTCTGTTCAAAAACTGTCTGCATCTTGAATTTAATTATCCTTAATAATTCAATATATAATTTTGCCGAAGTATTATCAATCAGATTAAGATACTGTCCCCCATTCTCTACAAATACTTTTCGAAAGCTTTGATTATAAACTATCGTGGGATTGAGACTTTTAATCCAGTTAATAAGATGCTCTAAAACTTTTTTATGTACAAGTGCATCTTTTGTTTGTAAGGCACCCTCAAATATATATTTGATACTTCCAGCCACTACTCTACTAATATATATTTCTAACAAATATTTCTTATCATCAAATGATTCAAAATACTCCATACCAACCTTAAAAGATGCAAAGATATCATTCAATGAAGAGATTGGGTTTTTTGGAGCTATAAGCGAAAGAGAATCATATTGCTGTCTTATTCTGTAAAAATATGTAGTTGTAGGGGCTAAATAAATTTTATTTGCATATAGATAGGTATACATTGAAAAAGGTATATCCTCATTATAGTTAATATTTTCAGGAAAATAGAGGTTTTCAATCAACTCTTTTTTATATAACTTTCCCCAGGTATATACATTCGAAAATAACTCTGTGTTTATATAGTCAAATACCCTAATACCTTCAGATAAATCCACATAACTTTGGAAAATAGCAGGTAAATACATCCCATTGTCATTAAAGTTCTTATACATTCCCAAAACTAAATCCGCACTATATTTACTTACAATTCCCATCATGATTTGAACAGCATTCTTACTAAGTAAATCATCTGAATCAACAAACATTATATATGATCCATTGGCTAAGTCTAATCCAGTATTTCTTGCAACCGAAACACCCCTATTAAAAGTTTGACCGATTACTTTAATATTTCTATAAACTTCAGCAAAATGCGAAGCAATTTGAAGTGACTTATCGGTGGATGCATCATCAACTAATATAATTTCAACATTATTATAAGTCTGTTCCACTAAAGATTTTAAAGTTTCTTCTAGGTATTCTTCTACGTTATAGATTGGTACAATTATGCTCACCATTGGTTCATACACGTATACTCCCCCATTACAATATTAGCGGATTTTCTATTTAACAATAAAGTGATGATATAAATTTCCATACTCTTTCCGAAGACTTCCCGTCTTTATATTGATGAACTTTATCTTTAATTTCTTTTCTGAATAAACTATAGTAATCTTTATCTTTTTCATATTTTATCAATTCACATTGAAGTTGTTCCTGAGTAACAACTTTAGGGCCCGGAGTCCAATTTTCAAATGGTTTAAGGCAAAAACCTCTTTCTTCTTGATACTGTTCTAAGTCTGGTGTAGCAAAAACTATAGGTTTATCCAATAATAAATAATCAAAGTAAATTGAGCTATAGTCTGTAATTAAAATATCCGTTGCACTTAAAACTTCATAAAGGTCAGTAGTTTCCTTATAAGCTGTATGTTCAGGATACATACTTATTCTTGAATAACTGAATAAATTGCCGCTAAGATTCTTTTTATAAAGAGGATGAAGTTTTACTATTAGTTCGTAATTATTCACATTCAAGAAATTTTCTAATGAATCTAGGTTAAAATCTTTAAAACCAAAAAGGTTAGAAGAACTATTAGAATTTTGTACATCCTCATTACGAAAAGTAGGCATATAAAATATAAACCTTTGTCCATTATCCTCTTTTCCTAATAATTCCAACAGTAACTTCCTGCTAGTGTCCTGATTAAATAGAAAATCATTTCTGGGTGAACCAGTAATTATATATTTTTCAGGATCTACTTTAATTGAATTATTAATTGTATTACTATACAAATTTGAATATGATGTCAAAAAATCAACTTCGCTCCAAAATTGTTCAATTGAATTTTTATAAAAATAATATGGATCAGTATAAAACATATTTTTTAATGGGAAGCCATGCCATGTATCTATAATAATTTTTTCTCCAATATCAGAAATTTGTTTAGGATTGAATTCCATATTTGTTGTTACTATTACGTCACTCTTTAGAGCCTTTTCACTAAATTCATTTGTCGCTGCTTTAACAAATTCTATTTGAAAATTATCTGTGATGTATGATGGTATTGATTTATATAAAGCAAGGGTATTACAACCACTATAATCTCTATACCCCAGTAATACTTTAGGTTTCTTGGTTATATAATTTTGTTTCTGAATAATCTTTTTCTGTTTATAATCTACTCCGTCCATTTTTAAATTTTGCAAAATCCATTGTTCTTCTTCTTTTACTACCTCTATTGTAGAACTTTTTCTAACATCGTTACCGACCACTAACAGGAATTGAATACTAGCAAAATCACAATCTTTATTCAAAAAAGAAATATACGGATAACAAACAGTAAATTCATCCTTTTTTAGCGAAAAATGATTTATTAGATACTTATCTATATACTTCAAAAATACATCTAATATTTTATTTTGTTCGGTAATTATTATTTTAGTGCTTTCCTCATCCTTTAAGTTTTTTTCATTAGTAAGTGTGACATTTTTTAGATATTCACTGTGAGTAAATATCTTATTTACCTTTTCACTAACCTTTTTAAATACAAAGTTGTCCATTGTATTTTCCAAAACATACTTATAAAAACGAAAATCCTCTTCAAACGTATCCATTGCTAATTTCGCTACTTCTAAAACACTTTCTTTATCATTTGTTTCTATTAAACTATCAATTATATTTATAAAATCTTGCTCGTTAAATCTGTCCCAATCACATAAATCATATAGTTGCAAAGCTTCTCCTTTAAACTCATTAGAAAATAATATCCTAGCAACTTTAAGAATTGTTCCTTTATTAGTTTTTTCTATGTCCTCTAAAATTACATTACACAAGTCATATCTTTTATAAATAAAAAATTGCTGTAATGTATATACGATTAAATTCTCATCAAGATTTACGAGATACTCATTACCATCTAATAAATCCATTAATTCCCTAATCTGCTTACTCTGTTTCATAGAATTAATTAAGGGTATTAAATCATATTCTTGAGACACATAATCGTTTAATAATAATATATCGACAATATTAATCCAATTTGATTCTAACAATTTCTCCAAAACATCTGATTGTAATATGCCGTTTATTTCATCAATATCCCCTACATTACTAATACATAGTCTTTTAAGAATTGAAGCCTTTTGTAATAGTCTATATTTATCCGTATATTCTTTAAGTAAGTTTAATGCTAAAGAAGGGTTACCTACATCAAAACATGCTCTAACATATATTTGAATATTATTCTCATTCACTAGGTTGTTCGTTTTTAAAAAGGTTGCTATTTCATCTTCTGTATGAAATTTGTTTAGTAAGCACACTACCTTATTAATACTTTCTATATTGTTATTATTTATATTTAATACATTTGTAAAATGGTAAATTGCCCCATTATATTCTTCTTGGTTAAGAAATATTTCCCCTAAACGTAGGTGGGGCCTTTGGTCTTTTAAATCGGGTCTTAAAATAATATGCTGATATTTTTCATTATTCTCTATTAGTTCCTGAAAAGTAGATTTTGCATCCTCTAATTGCCCTCTCAAAAAGAAGATTTCACCTTTTAAACATGGAAATTCGGGGGAATTAGCATAAATTTTTTCAGCGTCCACAATAACATTTAATGCATCGTTATATCTTTTTAGATTAATTAAACATATAATAATTTGAATTAATGCAGTAGATACCCATGCCAACCTAAAATCCTTTTTTAATTTATAGGCTGCTAGATATGCATCTAATGCCTTTTCATATTCACCAATTGAACAATACTCATTTCCTATATTAAAGTGATCAAATGCTTTATTACTTCCGTATTTTATTTCCTTATCGATTAATTCTTTATTTCGCCGTCTTTTTTCTTTTTCAACAACTGTATTTTTTAAATACCCCGAATGAAAAATTAACAGATTGGACTTACTATTTTTCAATGGTTTTCCTGAGTTGGTTTTAAATTGTTCATGAATCTTTCGATAATAGCTAATTTCACCGTTATTTTTATAAATTCTATCATGAAAGTTCTGAACTAAAGTTTCTCCAAAACTTCCAGCAAAGTTAAGTATTTTGACAAAGTATGAGTCATATTGACCGTTATCTTCTTTTAACTTTAGAATAAAATCTTTAAAATTTTCCTCATCAACATACTCATCTGCATCTAATACAAGTATCCACTCCCCTGCGGCTTTTGAAGCTGCATAATTTCGCGCAGCTGAAAAATCATTAATCCATTCAAAGTCGTAAATTTTTGATGTATATCGTGATACTATTTCTTTAGTTCTATCTGTAGATCCAGTATCTACAACAACTACTTCATCTACTAAACGAGAAATAGAGGATAAACAGCGTTCTATTACTTTCTCTTCATTTTTTACAATCATGCATAATGAAATAAATGGTCTCATATTGTTAAACCCTCCTAAGGAGTAATAAACTAAATAAAAATATCGTGCTATAGTCACAGCACGATATTTCTTTTAACTTACTACTCCATTAAAATTAACGAAGTAATTGTAAGACACCTTGTGGCTGTTGATTAGCTTGCGCAAGCATTGCCTGAGAAGCTTGTGCAAGGATAGAAGCTTTTGTTTGTTCCATCATTTCTTTTGCCATATCAACATCACGAACACGAGATTCTGCAGCAGTTAAGTTTTCAGAAGATGTGTTCAGGTTATTAATAGTATGGTCTAAACGATTTTGCAAAGCACCTAGTTGTGAGCGTTGTTTAGATACGGCTTCAATAGCACTATCTATATGGGAAATAGCTGTACTTGCCGCAGCATTAGTACCAACAGATACATTAGCAGTTGTCATACTTAAAGCAGAAGCTCCCATGGCAGAGATCGCAACATTAATAACTTGTCCGGAATTCGCTCCAATTTGTAATGTTCCTGAGAATGACCCACCCAATAGGTTTTGACCATTGAATGCTGTGGTATCCGCGATTCTATCGATCTCAGACATTAATTGATTTAATTCGTCTTGAATAGCACCTCGATCAGCTGATACATTAGTATCATTTCCACCTTGAACAGCTAGTTCACGCATACGTTGAAGAATAGAGTGCGTTTCATTTAATGCACCTTCAGCTGTTTGGATTAGAGAAATCAATTATGTTATCGCAGTGGTTTTTTATCCTCTGCTTCTTTATGTTTCCATAAAGTTCAGGTCATATCTTCACCCCTAATCAGGGTGCCCCGCGCTCGTGGGTGGGTTATTGGTACGGTTCCTCACCACCTGACCGTCACACCTTCCTAATTACCAAACTACCGATTCATTAGGCTTGGCTCGGTATTGCCCACCATCCGCATTTGCTGGTTTGGGGTTCCACCGAATTCACGGAGTGTTTATCTAAGTATTACTACTTAGAGCGGCATTTCTAGTCTACCGTCTTGAGAGTTTTTAGCAGCCATATCTAACCCTCGAATTTGTCCACGCATTTTTTCTGAGATTGCAAGACCAGCTGCGTCATCTGCTGCACTATTAATACGAAGCCCAGAAGATAATTTCTCCATTGATTTAGATTGTGCATTGTTTGCCGCACCTAACTGACGATAAGTATTAAGCGCCGCAATATTGTGATTAATTCTCATTTGTTCCTACCTCCATGTGTTTGTTTTAGCAAGTCACGTCCTTGTGTCTCGCTTTAAATTTATAATAACTCCATCAAATGGAATTACTACCAAATAAAATTTGCTCCAAAAAGATTTTTGAAGACTTAAATGATTACCGGTATTTCCTAACGTTAGGCCGTTGTAAACATCTTCCTGACGTCTACACTATTATTATCGGTGGAGTTTTAACAAAGTTTAATAGTTTTTATAAAAATATTTTTTCAAACCTAAAATTTTCTCTAATATTATGCCTTACATTCTTACCATAAAGGGCACTACAAGATACCACAACAAAGAAAAATGTCTTCCTCCCAACAGGAAGAAGACATTAAATATTCCTATTTATTAATCACAGTTGATTGCACATTTGGAGTTCCATATTTAAAATACGTATCTGGTAACGGGGCTCCATAGAAGATAATTGCTCTTTCTACTTGCTCTTCTGCCCACGTTACTGGTTTCCAATCTGGATCAAAGATTAAATATCCAGAATCCCCGAACAGTTCAACACGGTTACCACCTGGTTCGATGACATACATACACATTGCTTGGGATACCCCATGTTTTAATGGACCAGCTTCGATTTGAATTCTATTTTCAGTAAGTACTTCCGAAAGATCGTGTAAATGTTGTGGAAATCCGTACCAGAATGCAACATGGTGAAGTTTCCCAAGGCCTTGCTCTGAAGTTGATGCATCACCCATAAACGCCAACTCATGAACGAGCGGGCTAACACTTAACCAAGAGCCAATTTCTGACCCATCATTTCTTACTACATGCTCTCTTAATCTAAAACCAAGTTCATCCATCATAAAGTCCTTATTTCTTGTTACATCACTAGACATTAAGTTCACATGATCAAGTCTGCGCACCGGAACACTTGTAAGGGGGCGTTTTTGTGGTCGGTTATTTAATACAGTGAATTGACTTTCATTCGGTTGAAAATAATCAACATCCCAAAGAATTTCCATGTTATGGTTGTCAGGAGTAACGAATTGATATGCTGCACCATGACCTAGGTCACCATCAATCCAACCTTTACCCGCTCCTGATTTCTCTAGTTCCTTCACACGTCTCTCTAAAGCTTCTTTAGAACTAGCCCTCCAGCTAATATGACCTAAACCAGGCTCATTTCTTTCCGTCACTTTTAATGTATGATGATAAAAGTCTTCATAACCACGGAGATAAACAGACTGTCCTTCCCTAGCTGTTTCTTGCAGCCCTAATAATTCTTTAAAGAACCATAGAGTACCGTCTGGATCTGGAGTAAAGATTTCCACATGAGCTAATTGTGCAACATCAAACTTTTTCAATTCCTTTTCCATTCTAAATTCCCCCTTATTATAAAATTTCAACCATTTGGTAACGTTTTCATTAGTTTTCAAAAGTTTTACTAGATCATTAGACTACTTGATTCGATTATAAAGGATAAACAAGTAATAAAAACCCAATAGTTCCCCTATGCGGAACATTCTAAAAATTTTTATCAAATAATTACAGACATTCATTGTAAAAGGAGACCCTACATTAGAATCTCCTCACCACTCTTAATTACCTACCTAAATTCTTAGCACTTGTACCACCTATAGCCCAATGTGTTTTCGGTACTTCCGTTACAATAACACGAACATTTTCTTTCGGTGCATCCAGTGATTCGCTTACCGCAGTGGTTACATTTTTCAACAGAGTATCAATTTTTTCTTGGGATCTACCTTCCATAATAGAAATTTGAACGATTGGCAAATCAATCCCTCCTATCTTGATAGTTAATTATTCTTTCACAAAGAAAGAAACATCACCAATTCCACCAACTTTTACATTTACGAAATCTCCGGGAGATAACATAACAGCCGCTGTAAGTCCACCTGTTAAAATTGGCTCTCCCGCTATTACTTTTTCCCCTTTTTTCGCTAACATGTTTGCTAGTCTAGCAACCGAATTAGCTGGGTGACCAAGTACTGCAGCACCAGCACCTAAAGCTTGGATTTCTCCGTTTATCGATAGTGTTACACCAACTACATCTAATTCCAAATTGTCAGGTCTTTTCAAAGTGGTACCGAATACCGCTCCTGCTGCAGATGTATTATCTGCAATAACGTCTGGCAATGTGAAGTTAAAATTTTCATAGCGACTATCAATAATCTCAATTGCTGGGAATACATATTCTGTTGCGGCAAGAACATCTAATGCTGTTACATTCGGACCTTCCAAATCCCTTGATAAAACAAACCCAATCTCAGGCTCTACTTTTGGATGAATGTAGTCTGATATCGAGATAGAATCCCCTTCATTAACTACCATGTAATCAAAAACATAACCATAAATCGGATCATCTACATTCATTTGTTTCATTTTCGCTTCACTCGTAATACCCATTTTCGGTCCTACAATTTTCTTTCCTTCTTCTAGCTTTTGTCTTACTAATTCTTCCTGGACTAAATATGCCTCTTCAATTGAAAGCTCTGGGTACAAATCAGCAGTAATTTTTGTAATCTCTCTTTTTTCTTTTTCTGCGCCATGTGTATAATTCGCAAGTTCCTTAATTAAATGTGTATCCATTTTAGTAACCATTTTCAGCCTCCTGATTGTATTAAACCAACGATTTTGCTTTCGCTAATTCCGCCGCAACATCGATAATCATATCTTCCTGTCCACCGACCACTTCTCGTTTTCCTAATTCTACTAAAATATCGCGGGAGTCAATGTTGAATTTCTTTGCAGCACGGTTTGCATGTACTTGGAAACTAGAATAAACACCCGCAAAGCCTAATGTTAAACTATTTTTTGTAATTTCTTGTGGCTGTGGTAAAATCGGTGCCACGATATTTTCGGCAAGATCCATCATCTTGTAAAGGTCAATTCCCGTATCAATTCCCATTTTTTCAAGAACAGCCACCAATACTTCTGTTTGAGTATTCCCAGCACCCGCTCCTAGGCAACGAACACTACCATCAATCCGGGTAGCACCCTCTTCAATTGCAGCTAATGTATTCCCCATCGCAAGGGAAAGGTTGTTATGAGCATGGAATCCAATTTCCACAGACAACTCTTGTTTGAGTGCTTTGATTCTTTCTTTTACCTCATGCGGAAGTAGTGCTCCAGCTGAGTCGGTTACATAAACGACATCCGCACCATAGCTTTCCATTAATTTCGCTTGTTCTACCAGTTTTTCCACTGGTGCCATGTGACTCATCATTAAAAATCCAACTGTTTCCATCCCTAATTCTTTTGCCGTTTCAATATGTTGCTTGGAAACATCCGCCTCCGTTACATGAGTTGCAACCCTTACCATTTTTGCTCCAAGATTTTCAGCAACTTTTAGATCCTCAATAGTACCGATTCCCGGTAACAGCAATACCGAAATCTTAGAAAAATCAGCAACGCCAACTGCTGCTTCGATTAATTTTAATTCGTCCGTCCTTGATAACCCGTATTGTAAAGAAGATCCTCCAAGTCCGTCTCCATGTGTTACTTCCACATAAGGAACACGTGCTTCATTTAACGCTTTCGTAATGGATGTTACTTGTTCTACTGTAAACTGATGACTAATCGCATGACTTCCATCTCGTAATGCAACTTCTGTAATTTTTAAATTGGACATATTCATCCTCCTCCCCGCTACTTATTTCGTTGTGACGTTCAATCTACTTTTCGCAAATTCTTCCGCTACTTTCACTGCTGCAGATGTCATAATATCCAAGTTCCCTGCATATTTCGGTAGATAGTGTCCTGCACCTTCCACTTCTATGAACACGGTTACTTTATTTCCATCAAAAATTGGATCTGTACGTAATTTATATCCTGGAACATAAGACTGTACTCTTTCTGCCATTTGTACAACAGAATCCGTAATTGCCTTTTCATCAACAGCCCTAGGATCTACAATCGCATGAACCGTATCACGCATCATGATTGGTGGTTCGGCAGGGTTTAGTATAATAATTGCTTTTCCTCTTTTCGCCCCTCCTACTTGTTCAATCCCTTTTGCTGTCGTTTCGGTGAATTCATCAATGTTCGCTCGTGTACCGGGGCCTGCACTCTTACTTGAAATCGTTGCAACAATTTCTCCATACTCGACTGGCGCCACTTGATTAATCGCATGGATAATAGGAATCGTCGCTTGCCCTCCACAAGTAATGAGGTTCACATTATCTGCATCCAAATGAGAACCTAGGTTTACTGTTGGAACGATAAATGGGCCTATTGCAGCTGGGGTTAAATCTATCATTTGTTTTCCTAGTTTTTTAGCCACTTCCGCATTAGCGATATGCGCTTTAGCACTTGTCGCATCAAAAATAATATCTACTAAATTAGGATTATCTAGTAAACCGTCTATCCCGTTATCAAACACTTCCAAACCGATTTCCTTCGCATGTTTCATCCCTCTTGATGTCGCATCAATTCCCATCATGGTTGTAACTTCTAGTAATTCGGATTTTCTTAATTTCACCATTAAATCGGATCCGATATTTCCAGAACCGATAATTCCAACTTTTACTTTACTCATGTTCATCCCTCCTCTTTACTCTGAAAATGAAACTTCCACGGAACCTAATTCAGCAAATTTCACATAAAAATGATCGCCTGGTTTTGCTTCTACCATGGCAGACAATGCTCCGGATAAAATAACTTCACCAGCTTTAAGCGTAATCCCGTAGTTTGCTAGTTTATTAGCCAACCAAGCAACACATTTCGCAGGATCTCCTAATGCTGCCGCACCAACTCCCGTGTTTTGAAGTTCGCCATTCTTATATAAAGCCATTCCAATTTGCTTAATATCTAAATTTGCCGGTTTTTTAAATGTTTCTCCAAGCACATAAAGTCCTGATGATGCATTGTCGGCAACCGTATCTGCTAAAGTGATTTTCCAGTCTTTAATCCGACTGTCAACGATTTCAATTGCTGGCACAATGACATCTGTCGCTTTTAACACATCTAAAGAAGTGACATTTGGACCAACTAAATCTTCTTTTAAGATAAAAGCAAGTTCGCCCTCAATTTTTGGTTGAAGAACACGGTTAAAAGGTACGGTACCTTTATTTTCCACATGCATATCATCTAATAAATGTCCATAATCCGGTTCCCCAACTCCAAGCATTTCTTGGACTGCTTTAGAAGTTAATCCGATTTTTTTACCTGTAATACGTTTCCCATTTTGCAAATATCTGTTAATCGTGTGCAATTGCACTTGGTACGCTTCATCAATGGAAATGTCAGGATCCAGCTCTGTAATTGGCTGAACCCCTTGTCCATTACTCCATGCACTTGCTAAATGTTTGACATGACTTTCTGTTTTAGCTGTCGTTTCTATATTCATCTGGATCCTCCTATAGTTTTAGCGTGACATTCGTTATTTCAGAATAGAAATCAAAACTATGTGCTCCACCTTCACGGCCAATTCCACTACGCTTCGCACCACCAAATGGGGTACGTAAATCACGTAGGAACCATGTATTGACCCATACCATTCCCGCTTCAATTTGTGCAGATAATCTTGCCGTACGTTTTACATCGCCAGTCCAAAGACTTGCACTTAATCCGTAATGCGTATCATTAACTTGTTCCATGACCTCTTCCTCTGTATCGAATGGAAGAACGGTTACAACGGGACCAAAGATTTCTTCACGTACACAACGAGAATCTCTTCCCAAACCGGTTATAATCGTTGGCTCTACATAGAAACCTTTTTCCATATCCGCTTTCTTACCACCAGTTAAGAAGGTACCTCCCTCTTCTTTTGCAATAGCTAAGTAGCTAAGCACCTTATTATAATGTTCCTCACTTACTAGTGCTCCGACTTTTGTATCTTCAGCAAAGGGATCGCCAACTTTTAATTCTTTTGTTTTTGCAACGAAACGCTCTAAAAATTCATCATAGATAGCACGTTCTACATAAATTCTTGACCCGCAAAGACACACTTCCCCTTGGTTGATGAAGCTTGATTTCAATGTAGTCTCAATTACATCATCTAAATTTGCATCCGCAAAAATAACATTTGGGTTTTTTCCTCCTAATTCAAAAGATAATTTCTTCAAAGTTGGTGCAGCAGATTTCATAATGGCACTACCAGTAACCGTCTCCCCGGTAAAAGCAATGGCATCTACATCATCATGAGATGTAAGGGCGGCACCTGTATTTCCAAAACCATGTACCATATTAACCACACCTTCTGGTACACCTGCATCTGTACAAATTTGTGCTAAAACAGTCGCTGTCATTGGTGTTACTTCTGATGGTTTCATAACTACTGTATTTCCCGCCGCAAGTGCTGGAGCCAATTTCCAAGTCATTAGTAGTAATGGTAGGTTCCAAGGATTAATTAATCCAACCACTCCAACTGGACGACGAACAGAATAATGAATCGCAATATCATCCTGTTGATAAGATTCATTGCCAACTGTTGTCATAAAATCCGCGAAGAAATGAAAATTGTATGCCGCTCTTTCAATATCAACGCTGTTTGACAACCATATTGGTTTACCGGTATCTAATGTTTCCAGTGTCGCTAACTCTTGTTTTCTTTCTAAAATTAAATCCCCAATTTTACGGATAATAGCAGAACGCTTGCGAACTGGCATGTTCCCCCATTCACCTTTCAATGCCTTTCTCGCTGCTTCTACCGCCTCATTAACGTCTTCTCTTCCTCCTTCCGCAACTAACCCTATAACTTCCTCTGTTGCAGGATTGATATTTTTAAAGGTTTTTCCACTTTTTGATTCTACGTATTTCCCTCCAATATAATGGGAACAATTAATTGGTTTAATCTCTACCTTTTGTTCAGTCGTTTGCATGTAAAATTCCTCCCTAACATATTTCTTATTTCATCGCTTAACAGTTATCTTTTCTTTACAAATTCATTATAAAATCGAAAAGTGGAATTAAAAAGGTCGCAGTTCCTCTATACGCAACAATAGTTAAAAAATTTGGATTATTTATAGTATAATAAAAAGTAACCGTTACCAAGGATTGATAAAAATAGCATTTCATCATGAGTTTCACAAAAAATGATTGTTCTTATAGACAGAACATGTATTGGAGGAGAAATGATGAAAAAGAAGAATAGTGATCCACAAATCCTTTCATCTGTTAAAAATGCATTACGAATACTAAAAAGCTTTTCCACATTTGAACCAACACAAAAAGTAAGTGATCTTGCTGAGGAATTAGGTTTAGCAAAAAGTACGGTTAGTAGACTCCTTTCTACGCTTGCTAGTGAAGGATTTGTAATCAAGGATGAAGGAACGCGAGATTATCGGTTAGGGTTATCGGTTTTAACACTTGGAGGAATTGTAACGAACAACCTAGAGATTCATAATGAAGCCGCCCCTGTTCTCAATCGATTAGTGAATGATACTGGTGAAACTGCACATTTATCTATTTTGGATGAACTAGATACCATTTATATTCATAAAGAGGAGTGTCATCATCCTGTCCGTATCTTGACGCATATTGGTCGACGCAACCCCTCTTTTTGCACGGGATCTGGTAAAGTATTACTGGCATTTAATGACGATAATACTTTAGAAAGGGTCATCGAAAAAGGATTAGTCTCTTATACCGAGAATACGATAACGGATCCAAACAAACTGAGAAGAGAAATGGAAGTAATCCGAAAGCAAGGTTATTCGATTTGTACAGAAGAGCTAACAGTTGGGACAAGATCTGTTGCTGCACCAATACGGGATTACACAGGAAAAGTAGTTAGTTCCATTTCTGTTGTAGGACCGATTCAACGAATGAAGGAAGGTAAAATTCCTGATATCATAAATAAAGTAGTAAACGCAGCAAAAGATGCATCCGAGCGTTTAGGGTATGATGAACGATACTTTAGACAGCGTTCAAGGGTATAATAGAACAGGCTAGTCCGTGCGTGAAAGACTAGCCTGTTCTTTTTCATTTATCCTGTTAAAGATGGTAAAAACGTTACAATACCAGGGAAGATAATTAAGATAATCAAAAAGATAATCATGACCCCAATTGCCGGTAAAACACCTTTAAAAATTTGTTCGATCGGAACATCCTTCACCACACCACTAATAATATACACACTTAGTCCTAGTGGTGGGGTCAGCACACCGATATTAATCATTAATACCATGATAATACCAAACCATAAACCATCAAATCCTAACGAAGTGATTATTGGAAATACGATTGGTAATGTTAATGTCATGATCGCAATACCCTCTAAGAACATCCCTAAGAATAAATAAACGAATAAAATTAACGTTAGAATGACATATGGTGATACATCCATGGATACGACCGCATTGGTAAGATGCGCGGGTATCCGACTTAAAGCTAGGAAACTCCCAAATAAATTCGCACCAATAAAGATTAGAAAAATCATCACGGATAATCGTAAAGATTCATCAAGGGATTCTACCATACCTTTGATATTTAATCGTTTCATAATAATCGTTACGATAAATGCTAGAAACGCTCCAATTCCACCCGCTTCACTTGGGGTAAATACACCCATGTATATACCACCAATACTAATAAGAAAGATTAGTAGAAATGGCCAAATGGATTTTAGTGAGGCAAACTTTTCTCCCAACGATACCGATTCCGCTTTGACTGGCGCTATGGAAGGTTTTAGTCTAACTTGTAGATGGATTAAAAGAATAAACAAAATAGCTAACATGATCCCAGGAATAAATCCACCGATTAATAATGGACCTATTGGCACATTGGTTAGTGCACCATATATAATTAATAGGACACTTGGTGGTATTAACGCCCCTAACGTACCACCTGCTGCTACAGCTGCTGTAGAAAAAGTTGTCTTATAGTTATACTTATCCATTTCCGGTATACTAACCCTTGCTAACGTCGCGGTCGTTGCATTGGAAGATCCCGAAATAGATGAAAATATAGATGAGGCACCGATTGTAGCAATCGCAAGGCCTCCACGCCATTTTCCAAACCATGTATTTACTGAGCTAAATAAATCATTTCCTAATCCAGAATAGGACAAGAACATCCCCATTAAGATAAATAATGGAATAACACTTAGCCCATAGTCATTGGACGTCCCAAACGCCGCCATTGATAATTGTGCTAAACCTACTGTACCGTCTGTTATCCAAGATACTCCTAAAAATCCAATCAAAAATAAGGATAGACCAACAGAAACTCGTAGGAATATAAGAACAAGTAATAATATAATACCTAAAACCCCTGTCACCTCAGGACTCATCTGGATTCACCACCTTTAATAGAGAGTTAAAGCCATCCAATAATAATGTGAGTGCAAATGAGAAAGAACCAATAATCGTAAGGCCAGAGAAGATATACAATGGTAAACCAAGGTCACCACTTGTTTCCCCGCCAATCCAAACCCTTACAGAATACTCATATAGTTGCCATGTTGTTAAACATAGTAGAATAAATAATACGAATGACGATATGCTATAAAGAATGTGTTGGCTTTTAGCAGACATTTTTCTAGTGAAGAAGTCAATTTCAATATGATTTTTCTTTAGTTGCCCTGCGCCTAAACTATAAAAGATCATTAAAGCAAGTAATAAACCTGTTAACTCATAAGTTCCGATAATTGGAGCGTTGAAAAAAAATCTTCCAGCTACATCGGCTGTTGTTAAAAACATTAACGCCATCAATAAGACACTAGAAATTTTGTGCAATACATCATTTAAATGAACTGTAACTTTTTCTAAAGCCCTTGTAAATTTGACCAGACTGGACGTTTGATCAATCGTAGCATTTAGTTGTTTTTCTTCATTTAATTGTGGACTCATTCTCCCAAACTCCTTTCTATTCATTGATTTCTTCTATTAAACGAACTGCTTCATCATAAATTTCTTGTCCTGGAATCCCTCGCTCTTCCATTCTGTTAATCCAGTTTTCGGCAACATGTTGGGATGCATCTTTAAATTTATTCACTTCTTCTTCCGATAGCTCGATGAATTCTACCCCCGCTGCTTTTGATTCCTCTACTGCTTTTTCTTTTTGTTCGTCGAACGTTCTTCCCGCTAAAGCTGCCATCGGTAATCCAAGCAATTCTTCCTCTAGTAATTTCTGTTCATCTGTAGTGAATTTTTCCCAACTATTTTCATTCATAGAAACATAGAATAAATTCGTATTAAAATAACCTATCGTTACATAATCTACGAGATCCGTTAAATTAAAGTCTTTGATTGCTGCAATTGGTAGAACCCCACCATCAATAACTCCTTTTTGAATCGCATCATAAATATCTGGTGCCCCCATCGATACAGGAGTTGCTCCCCACGCCTCTAGCATTTGACTACCTTCTTCAGATGGCGTTCTTAACCGAAGTCCTTTAACGTCTTCAAAACTACGAACTGCTTTACCCTTTGTGATAATTGCATACGGATCTGCCGCATGAATCCATAAAGATTTTACATCCCAGTACTCATCTTGTATTTCCGGAAACGTGTCATATAATTTCTGGGCAACGATACTTAACTCTTCACCAGTACCCTCTGCCATAAAAGGAAGATTTAGCACAGACTGCACTGGATACCTTCCAGCATTGTATCCGTGAATTCCTCTCCCAACATCCATTAAGCCAGTTACAATATTATCGAGCGTTTCATTTGGCCCTCCTAACGAACCACCCATATACATGCGAAAGTCTACCCTTCCGTCTGTTAACTGTTCCACTTTTTCAGCAAATGCTGGGAAAGTAACTGCATTTTGTACGTGTGGTGGACCATCCATGCTACCAAAATTAAGTGTGACGCTTTCACTTTCTTTCGCTGAACTAGCAGAACATCCGGCTAACACGATGAGACCAACCATAGTAAAAATAAAAACGGATATCCATTTCAACCTTGTTCTGATCATATTCTTACTCCTTTCTATATAAATCTGTTTCATACATTAACTGAATATTGGCAATATTCAATAAACTATGAGTGTACGACTACGTTTTTTAAGGTTAACCTGCCACCATTTATGGTAGCAGATTATTATTAACATTTACTCTACATAATTTGGCACTTTAGGAAATTCCACTTTTAAGTCCGCATAATTTTCAGCTATTGTTTTAGATGCCGCTTCTGATGAAGAAATATATTCTAATTCCGCAAGTTGCACTCCATTTTCAAAGTCTGATTTCTGATCATGATGATGAAGCAAATTCGTCATCAGACTTGCAAATCGTTGGGCTCTCCATACACGGCGTACGCATACCTCAGAATATTGTTCAAGTGCTCGCTCACTACCTGTTTCATAAAAATATTTAAGTACTTCTGCTAATACGCGGATATCCCCTATCGCAAGGTTCAATCCTTTCGCTCCAGTTGGTGGTACAATATGTGCTGCATCGCCAGCAAGGAATAAACGTCCGTGTTGCATCGTTTCACAAATGTAGCTTCTCATCGACACAATATTCTTTTGAAATATTGGTCCTTCTTCAATTTTCCAATCATCTAAATCCACTCGTGCGTGTATCTCATACCAAATCCGCTCATCAGACCAGTTATTAATATCGTCATTAGGATCCACTTGCAAATAATAGCGCTGTACTTCTGGTGTCCTTGTACTTATAAGGGCAAACCCGCGTTCATGATACGCATAGATCAACTCTGGATTGGCTGGTGGTGTTTCTGTTAGAATACCTAACCATCCAAACGGGTGGACAAATTCAGATTCCTTTAAAAGCTCCTCTGGTATTGCTTTACGACTTGGTCCATGGTATCCATCACAACCTGCGATGAAGTCACAAATCAATTCTTGTTCTTCCCCGTCATACTCAAATCTTATTTTTGGCTCTTTCGCATCAATATCGAAAGGGCTTACATTTTTGGAATTAAATAGAATCCTTCCTCCTGTATTTAAGCGTGCTGCGATTAAATCCTTTAATACCTCATGTTGTGGGTAAACCATAATTTTCTTTCCACCTGTAAGCTTTTCAAAATCGATGCGATGACGTTTCTTATTAAATTGAAATTCGATTCCTTTATGAGGATCACCAAGTTTCATCATACGCTCGCCGACACCAGTTTCATTTAATAAATCCATTGTACTTTGTTCCAACACACCTGCACGAATAGTACTTTCAATTTGTTCTCTCGATTTCTTTTCAAGAATAACAGAATCTATCCCTTGTAAATGTAAAAGGTGAGATAACATTAACCCCGCAGGTCCTGCCCCGATAATTCCTACTTTTGTCCGCATATAAATTTCTCCCTTACTTTGATTTCTTTCAGTCAAATCTAATTTTCTTTCACTATGCAAGAACAATCTTAGGTGATTCAGCTAGGTGGGAATAGTCCTTTTCTGCAAACGTAATTAATGCATTCCAGCTTCCAGATGATTGACCATCAGCCAAATAGCTTGGTGTCCAGCTTTTATCGATCATACTAAATAGCATTGCGATATGGCGGCCACCAGATTCTACTCTTGCCATTCTTGCATACTCAGGAAGCATATTATAAGCAGATTCATAGTCTTTCTTCTTCACTAAATTAACAAACTGTTTATCCAGTGCATGCTCGGAGACAGTTGGAACATTATGTCGTCCTCTTACTAAATTATGGGATAAAGCACCACTGGACAGAAAGACATATTTCTTATCGCTTTCTCTTAAGACTTGAGCGATGACTTGCCCCCATTTATTTGTTTCTTCTAAACTTGCCGCTAAGGTAACCGACAAATTCACAATTGGAATATTTTCCTTCGGTGTTAGATAGCGTAGTGGAACAACACTACCATAATCCCAAACAAAGTATGGGTCATCTACCCCTTTAACATCCAGGTTCGCTTCTATTCCAGCTTCTACTAGCTGATTTCCTAATTCTGGATCCCCCGGGAAGTAATAAGGGACATCCTTAATTAAATCAGGTGCTTCTGTCGCTGTTAGGGAACCTTTATGAACAGATGTACAATCAACATAGTGAAAGAAAGTAGATGGCCAATGACAAGAAACAAGGATAATGGCATCTGGCTTAATTTTATCGATTTCCTTACTTATCTTTTTCATCGCATTTACCATTTCTCTTTGAAACTCAGGAACTTTCTCCTCATGTGTAATACTAGGTACATGTGGAACCAATGCTGCCAATTCAATAGTCATGTGAATAACCCCCTAAATTTTTTATAGTTTAATTGTGATATTCGATAACTCAGTATAAAAATCAAGACTATGCATTCCTCCGGCCCTTCCAATACCACTTTGATTCGTTCCTCCAAATGGCGTTCGTAAATCCCTTAAGAACCAAGTATTCACCCAGATAATCCCAGCTCGAATGGATTGTGCTACACGATGAGCACGTTTGATGTCATTCGCCCAAATGGTGGCACTTAAACCATAATGGGTATCATTTGCTTGCATAATCACTTCTTCTTCCATATCAAATGGGGTAATGGTTACAATTGGGCCGAAAATTTCTTCGCGAATACAACGAGAGGTTCTTTCTAGTCCAGTAATAATGGTCGGCTCGATATAATAACCTGAATCTAAATCTTCCGGACGGCCCCCACCTGTTACTATTTCTCCACCATCGTTTTTAGCAATTGCCAAGTAATTTATAACGCTTTCATAATGTTCCTTACTAATTAGAGCGCCAATATCTGTATCTTCATGCAACGGATTCCCTACTTTTAATTCTTTTGTTCGTTCAGCAAACTTCCTGACAAATTCTTCATAAATTGGTCGTTCTACATAAATTCGGGATCCACATAAGCAAACTTCACCTTGGCTAATGAAACTTGATTTAATCGTAGTTTCAATTACCTCATCAACGTCTGCATCCGCAAAAATGATATTCGGATTTTTTCCTCCTAATTCAAATGACAGCTTTTTCAATGATTCCGCACCAGATTTCATAATTGCCTTACCTGTTTTCACTTCACCGATAAATGAGATCGCATCAACATCCGGGTGTTTAGAAATTGCTTCACCAGCAGAATCCGCACCATAACCATGAACTAAATTAACTACTCCATTAGGCAACCCCGCTTCCTGACAAATTTCCATTAATACAGTAGCAGTTAATGGTGTCCACTCAGAAGGTTTAATAACGGTTGTATTTCCTGTAGCAAGCGCTGGGGCTAACTTCCATGTTAAAAGGAGTAACGGTAAATTCCATGGTTTAATCAGTCCAACTACCCCAACTGGATGTCGATAGGAATAATGAAACGCTTTCTTATCTTGTTGATAAGCTTCATTTCCTATTGAGATCATGTAATCCGCATAAAAATGAAAATTATATGCTGCTCGAGGAATATCTATTTTTTTCGCCAAGGATAATGGCTTTCCTGTATCTAATGACTCTAAATACGCTAGTTCTTCTACTCTTTCTAAAATAAGATCACCGATTCGTCTAAGAATCCTCGAACGATCCTGAAGTGTAAAGTCTTTCCATGGGCCATCTAAAGCTCTTCTCGCAGCTGCAACAGCATAATTTACTTCTTCTTCCCCTGCTTGAGCGACCGTACCAATTAATTGTTCTGTTGCAGGATTAATATTTTGGAAAGTTTTTAGATTCTGAGAATCAGTAAACTGACCATTAATAAAATGTCGGCAATGAATCGTTTTTATTTTCGTTTCCATCCGCAAGCGCTTCCCCCTAATAAAAAATATATCAATCTATCTAAATTAAAGTTACCAATGAAAAATTCCAGTTTCAACTTCCAGTTCCTCTATACGCAACTATGTTCTTTTTTTTGCAAAAATTTAGTATAGAATGATAAATAACAAGAATGTTTTAATGAGGAGGTAAGGATAGTTGTTCGATTTTCATACACATTTTATTCCTAATCACGTTTTAACTTGGTTACAAGATCATAAAAAAACAGTCCACGCAAAGTGGGAAAAGAAATTACCTGATAAACATAAGTTTCTAACCGTAAATGGAAAATGGGGATTTGAATTAAAACCAGCCTTTTACGATTTAACCTTGTATAAACAAGAATCTGTTGATGTTGGTGTTACTCATTCTGTTTTATCACCTATTCCCCAATTATTTATGTACGACTTTAGCCCGGAAATAACTACAGAGGTTTCACAAATCTATAATTCTTCTTTAGCAGAAATTATAGGCAATTCACCTGATCGTTTTTCTGCTCTTGGAACCTTACCACTAACTGCACCTGAAAAGGCTGCAACTATTTTAAACGAAGCAATGAATCAGGGTTTAAAAGGAGCTATCATAGGCCCAGGATTAGGAGAGAAACTCCTATCCGATAACTTCTTCACTCCTTTATTTGAAGAGGCCAACCGATTAAAAGCGATTCTTTTTATTCATCCACTTTTAAGCACAGATCCTAGAATTAAGTCGAAAAAAATGCCGAATTTAATTGGGGTACCTTGGGAAACAACCGTGACTGCAACAGATATCATTTTAAGTGGACTCATTGACAAATACCCAGACATAAAAATCGTCTTTGCTCATGGAGGAGGCTTCCTTCCATATCAGTTAGGAAGAATGGATAAAGGATATGATCAATGGAAAGATGTATCATCAAATCTAAGTGCAGCACCATCTGAATACGCAAAAAGTTTCTGGTATGATACGGTATTATGGAATTCAAATAGTATAGATTTGTTAATAAAAACAGTCGGAAAAGATAAAGTCGTTCCAGGCTCAGACTTTCCTTTTGATCTCTCGGTATGGCCACCGGAAGTTAATAGTGAAAAAGGAAGTCAAACTTTATTGGGATTAATAAATATGAATTTCTAATGTTGATATTGTTGTTAAATCCGTACGAGTAGACGAAAAATGAGTGAGATACCCCATCCCACTCATTTTCATTACTATTAATACACTTTATCTCCATTAAATATAGAATTCTTTACAACTACATAATCAACATTTCGTATCGCTTTTAGTTCTTTTCCACCTGCATAAGAGATAGAAGATTGCAAATCCTGTTCCATTTCGTCTAAGGTGTCTTGTAGGCTTCCTTTATACTCTACATACATCTTCTTACCTTCCACGTTTTTCTTTTCACCTTTTTGAAATTCAGATGCGGATCCAAAATATTCTTTAAATACCTTTCCATCTCTCTCCACTGTTTCACCTGGCGATTCTTCATGACCTGCAAATAAGGATCCAATCATGATCATCGACGCACCGAAGCGAATAGATTTTGCAATGTCACCGTGCGTGCGAATTCCACCGTCGGCAATAATTGGTTTTGTAGCTGCTTTCGCACACCAGCGAAGCGCCGCTAATTGCCAACCTCCTGTACCAAAACCTGTCTTTATCTTTGTAATACATACCTTACCAGGCCCGATTCCAACTTTAGTTGCATCTGCCCCCGCATTTTCTAATTCTCGAACCGCTTCTGGTGTTCCAACATTCCCAGCAATGACAAAGCTTTCTGGTAAATGTTTTTTAATGTGTTGCACCATGGCAATAACCTGATTGGAATGACCATGCGCAATATCAATCGTAATATATTCAGGGGAAAGTCCCTCTTCTTTCATTTGTTCAACAAAACGATATTCTTCCTCTTTTACCCCGACACTAACAGAAGAATACAATCCACGCTTATTCATATCTTTAATGAAATCTATTCTTCTTTCTGGTTGGAATCGATGCATAATGTAAAAATAACCTTTTTCTGCCAAATAAATTGCAAGTTCTTCATCTATAATGGTTTGCATATTTGCAGGAACCACCGGTAATTTAAAAGTACGATTTCCTAACCTTACAGTTGTATCACATTCGGAACGACTTTCCACAATACACTTTGCAGGAATTAATTGAATATCTTCATAATCGAATACATTTTCCATATTTCCACCCCTAAAACGCGAATATTATTTATATTTAAAACAAAAAATATACGTTTATCTAATAACAACTTACCTAAATTATGATTACCTGTCAACAATTATTCATGAAATCACGAATATAAATAACATTTCAGATGCATTAAATACCTATTTTCAATTATCAATTATTCCACTCCGTAAATTAGAATATTTTGCTTATTCATGATAGGCTTAAGTTTAGAGAAACTACTTTGAGAACTCAGGATTTAGGAAAAGGTTGGGGGCATGAATATGAAAAGAAAAGGAAAAATGATTACGAAAGAAATAGACAGCAAGTATTTAAATGAAACTAAGGAAATTAAAATATACCAACCAGAAAGCTTTTCACCACTATATAAATACAATATTTGCATGATGCAAGATGGAAATGACTTTTTCCAAATGGGACGTGTCGCTACATTAAGTGATCGACTTCACGACGATGGAGAAATAGCAAATACCGTATTTGTCGGAATCCATTACAAAGACAGAGCAGATCGACGGAGAAAATATCATCCAAATGGAGAAGAATATGAAGCATACACAAAATTCATTGTAAAGGAAGTCATTCCCCTTTTAGATGAAATAGTTCCGACCCTCATGCTAGGAAAAACTCGTGCACTCATGGGAGATTCACTTGCAGGAACATTCGCACTCGTGACAGCATTAAGATATCCGAATACATTTGGAAAAGTTATTATGCAATCACCATATATCGATGAATCCGTACTAAACATTGTGAAAAAATCTGAAATAAATTTTTCCTCTCTTGATATTTATCATACAATAGGAACAAAAGAAGACGAAGCACCATTATCTGATGGAACTATAGAAGATTTACTCACTCCAAATCGGGAATTAAATAACCTTTTAAATGAAAAAGGTGCAAATTGCACATATTATGAGTTAGAAGATGGTAACCACACTTGGAAATACTGGCAAAAAGACATGCCACGAACATTAATTTCTATGTTTTCCGAATAGGAAAGTTTTGATATAATGTTATAAAATTCAAACGTAAATAATGAGGAGGATCTAGCATGAAATACGGGATTGCAATCTTTCCATCAAAGAACATTCAGGATGAGGCAAATTCATTTAGAAAACGTTATGATCCACATTACGCCTTAATTCCACCACACATCACATTGAAGGAAGCATTCCATGTGGAGGAAAATGAGTTGAAGGATATGGTTACAGAACTAAAACGAATTGCAAACGAAACAAAACCATTTACCATTAACATTAATAAAGTAAGTACGTTTGCGCCTGTCACGAACACCATTTATTTTAAGGTAGAACCAGTTCCAGCATTAATGGATTTACAGAAAAAGCTGCAAGAAGGTACACTTACAAATAATTTGACGCATTCCTTCGTTCCACATATCACCATCGGACAGCAATTAATGGATGATGAGTATTCAGATGTCTTTGGTACTTTGAAAATGAGTAAATTTACGTTTGAAGATACGATTGATCGTTTTCAACTTTTATATCAGTTAGAAAATGAATCATGGACCGTTTATGAAACATTTGTTTTCGGAAAGGAATTTATATGAACGTAAAAATTGTAGAATCAGAACAAGAATTACAACAAGCCTACGATATACGAATGGTCGTATTTGTAGAAGAACAAAACGTACCTCCTGAAGAAGAAATAGACGATCTCGAAGGCAGCGCAATCCATTTCATCGGTTATGATCATGAAAACCCAGTTGCCGCAAGCCGTCTTCGCTTCGTAGAGGAATATGGGAAATTAGAAAGGATTTGTGTGTTAAAAGAGGCTCGTGGGAAATCCTTTGGCAAAGAAATCATACAAGCAATGGAAAAAGTTGTGCAAGAAAAAGGTTTTAAAAAAGCTAAATTAAATGCACAAACACACGCTGAAGGTTTCTATCAAAAACTTGGCTACCACACTATATCTGGAGAGTTTATGGACGCGGGTATTCCACACGTTACGATGATTAAAGAATTATGATTTAAAGCACTACATCAATAGATGTAGTGCTTTTTATTTTGGTTCGAATGACTTTTCATACAATGGATACACTAATTATTAAACGGTTTTAACTGGGGGATTGAATATATGACAGATTATTTATCCATGTCCATCGATCTTATTTTTGGGTTTATTGCCTTATTCATTGTAACTAAAGTATTAGGAAAAACCTCGATGTCACAAATCACACCATTTGATTTTGTATCTGCTGTTCTACTGGGAGAACTCGTCGGTAACGCTTTATTTGATAAAAAAGCAGGTGTACCTGAAATAGCCTTTGTTGTGGCATTATTCGGAATTCTGATGTGGCTTTCGGAAAAAATAACACAAAAATTCAAACGAACAAGAGCACTTATCGAAGGTTCTCCTTCTGTCGTTATCCATAAAGGAAAATTGTATAGAGATTCTTTGAAGAAAAACAATTTAGATTTAGATCAATTGCAACATTTATTAAGAGTGAAAGATGTGTTTACTTTACAAGAAGTAGAATTTGCAATTTTAGAAGCAAATGGTGAATTATCTGTTTTGAAAAAATCTGATTACCAAACTCCTACACGGAAGGATATGAAATTAAGTCCAAAAGAAGTAAATCTTCCAGCAGCTCTTATTAATGATGGGGAGCTTATTGAGGATAATTTGAGGGAGAAAAATTTAACAAAAGAATGGGTCATGGAGCAAATTAATGCGCAAGGGTTTGATCGTATAGAAGATGTGTTTTACGCTGAATACGAGAAAGGTGAAGATTTATTAATTTATCCTTTTTTAAATCGAAATCATATGAAATGGGATGGCTAATGGACATCCCATTTCTTATCGTCCAGCTCCAGCGCCCAGCGACTAGCGAGACTTCCTTCACCTTCGTACGATAAGTCAACATCGACTCACTCCGTTCGTCGTGTTTCCTTTATCTCCTACGGCTCAGTCCAGTCCGTACGTCGCTAAACGGGCGCTTGCGCTTTCTTTTTTTAAACTAATGCATGAAAATGCTTACCTTTATAATCGTGCTGTAATTTCTTTCTAGGAGTTGTTGAGGTGGTTTCAGCGTGATAACGTTCGTAACTATTACGGATTTCTTGATGGTGCCTTTCCAGAACAGCTTTATATGACTTTTCTACACTTGTTGCTCCTATTCGTTCAGTAGAATTCACACGTATTTGATAACCATTAACTGGATAATGATTAATTGGCAAAATATATCCCATACTCAATCTCCTTCTCCCTACTTTTCTGATTATTTTAATTATACTTATATTTCATTTTTCTGTCTACTTATATTATCCATACCCCTTTTTATTATTCCTCAAACGCCTTTTCCAATCGTTTCATGACGGACTCCATTTGCTGTATTTGTTTTAGAAAAGAATCATTCCACTTATTGGCGTTTTTTTCGAAAGTCCTTATCTTCTCCTCCGGCTTTTGGAACCACTTCTCATTTTTTTCTAAATGCTTACCTAAGATCCCAACATTTTCTATCCAAGGGTTTACCTTTCGTTTACTCAAGTTTCACCATCCCTTCTTCTAACGCTTATTTGTATTTTATGTAAAAAAATAGCGCAGGAATCGATGATTTAACAAATTAGGCGCCCAACCTTTTCTTAACGTTTTAATTGTTGGTGAAATAGGTAGAAAATAGGCATGTATTATACAAAAAAGAGCCAAATATTGATATATGCCCACACCAACAGCGTAGTCCCACATATTCTATTAGGGAAAAGTAACAAATTATGAAAGGAGATATAAATCATGGGTTGTGGAAAAAAATTTGACTCAGGTAATTGCGTTGCTGATATCCTAAGAGATATTGTTGATGCGCAAAATGATATTGTTGAAAACTGTTGTGATACAGGTTGCGAACAATCAATAGGTGATTTATTAGGTGAAACGGACAATGGAAATGGGCTAGATACGGTACCTGTTATTCTATATTGCGACTGCAAACCTTTTAAAGGGTTCGGTGCTGAGAGGAAAACGAAGCATGGTCACTTTGGAATGGGTGAAATCGTATCGAGCTTCGTCTTCCGCGTGAAATCTGTAGATAAGGATAACTGTGCTGTATTAGAATTACTATTATCAGATGGCCAGGGCTGTGGTCACGATAGTCTGAAAGATCCGACCGACCAGGTAACGAAGCAATTAGAAGCAACTGGAATTTGCATCACTGTAGATCTTGACTGCTTCTGCCATGTAACATGCTTACCAGCTATTAGCGTTTTTAACAATGACTAATTTCGTCATTTAAAATAAAATTCACCTAACCATCGAAAAGGGAACACCATGAGAACAAATCATGGTGTTCTTTATTTTAAAATCCAAGTAATCGAACTGATATTATTTCCTCAAAAGGTATCTGCTGCATTCTTTTTCCGCTTTGGAACGTAACTTCTTCATCTTTAAAAGAAACAATAATTCCACGAAACGTTCTTTGTTTCGTCTTTACTTCACATCTCATTTTTGGTGCATATTCCGATGTATTTGCAAAATACTCTACTCGCTCACGAATGCTCATGTCTCTAAATTGCTTTCTCTCTCTAACCGGTTGTTGTTCTTCTTCCGTTTCATTCGTCACTTCGCTTTTCGTTTCCGTTTTTTCATCAGGAACTAGCTCCTGGTCTAAAGAATCAACTGTGTCTTTTTCACCCTTTTTAGATGAATATTTCTTTTTAGGAGTTTCAACCGATTTCTCTTCTATCGCATCTTCCATGGTAACTTCTTCTTCCATAACAACTTTCGGTTCTTTTCCTTTACTTATTACTTCTTTTTTTGGCTTTGCCTTTTTCTTCGGGGTAATATAGCTCTCCTGCATAGGTGCCATAGGAAACGTTATGCCTTTATTTTGCTGTATAAAAAGCAATGGTTCATTCGCATATTTTCCCTTGCTCATACTAACCTCTCCCTTATAACAATTTACAATCTAATATATGTTATTCACCCATCGAGTGTGTTTTTGCCTATAAAATCGTGGTGGGATATTGGGGATTATAAGAAAGAGTGAGTATATTGTATTCACATCGTTAAAACGTTGAAACCACAAAAAAAAGCATGAACCCCATCATGGTCCATGCTCTTCTATTCACGAAACTAAATAACCCATAAATGTAGTTGCCATTCCAAAATAAATTAAAATAGAAATAATATCATTAATGGTTGTTATAAATGGCCCAGACGCTACCGCAGGATCAACGTTTAGGCGATCCATTAGGATAGGTACAAGTGCCCCGGATAATGTCGCAACGATTAAGGATGCCATGATAGATACACCTACAATAATACCTAGATATATATCAGCTTTCCAAAAATAAATAACAACGGCAATGACGATTCCGCAAACAGTTCCTGTAATTAGTCCAGTAGTTGTTTCTCTAGCAATGAGTCGCATTTTTCCTTGGTTCCCGTATTCTCCATTAGAAAGTCCACGAATCGCTACAGCAAGTGCTTGTGTTCCTGTATTTCCAGCCATCCCGCCAATGAGTGGAATAAAGATAGCTAACACGGCAACTTGATTTAACGTATCTTCAAATTGACCGATTAAGCTCGCGGTAAACATTCCTAAAAACAAAAGAATAATTAACCAAGGCAGACGTTTTTTTGCCGCATCGAATGCACTATCATCTGGTTTAACTTCTTCTGAAATACCAGCCAATTGGGAGAAGTCTTCACTTGCTTCTTCTTCCATAACGTCCAAAATATCATCAACGGTAATAATCCCAAGTAAATGATCTTGAAAATCTACAACTGGAAGTGCTAAGAAATCATAATCTCGGAACATTTGCGCGATTTCTTCTTGGTCTTTTGCAACAGAAACTTTGACAATCTTTTCACTCATTATTTCTTCTATTTTTACCTGATTATCCGCTACAATTAAATCTCGTAATGATAGAACGCCGACAATTCGCTTATCTTCATCGAGTACATATAAGTAGTAAATGGTTTCCGCTCCAGGCGCTTCTTCCTTTAATTGTTGCATCGCTTCGACTACGGTTTTTGTTTTGTATAAAGCAACAAATTCAGTAGTCATAATACTACCGGCTGTTTTCTCCTCGTAATGAAGAAGTTGCTTAATTTCAGCGGCAGCATCTTGATCCATCATCGTAAGGAAGCTAACTACTTCTTCTTTATGCATGTTATTTAAAATATCCACCGCATCATCTGCGGGCATTTTGGATAGAATCATCGCCCCTTGCCTTGGATTCATTTCTGTAAAATAGCCAGGGGTATTTTCCAAATCAATATTTATCATAATCTCCGCTAATTCATCGGGAGATAAATATGCATAGATTCTTATTCGATTTTCTTGGGATTGATCAACAAAGAACACAGATTGATCATATGGGTGCATTTCAAGGAATTTTTCCCTAAACTCATCTGTCTGTTCTTCATTTAATGCTTCGTACACTTTTTCCCAATGTGCTTTATACTCTTCTTCATATTTTTCTTCGTAATTATTTTGTCTCTCTTCCATAAGGATACTTCCTTTCTCTTACGAAACAGTATAGAACCTATTCCCCGTTCCGCTAATTCGAAACTTCTACTTACGATTTTTCACAAAGCTTGGCATACGTCAAATCCTTAGCTTGTACTTTTGTTGAAAAGATTTACACTTTCCCCGTTTGTCAGGTCAAGAATTTCTACTTGAATAAAACTTATAAACTTAATCAATGATAAACTTATACATATCTAATAACCGATAGCAAGGAGGAGTTTTATGAAAATAGACGTTATAGGTGACATCCATGGTTGCATCGATGAATTGCATGCGCTATTTGAAAAACTCGGTTACCAAAAAGAAAATAATATCTTCGTTCACCGCGAAGGTCGTATTCCGGCATTTGTTGGTGATTTAACAGACAGAGGTCCGGATTCATTAGCAGTTATTAGACTTGTCTATCAAATGGTTGTCGAGCATAAAAGGGCAAAATACGTCCCAGGTAACCACTGTAACAAATTATATCGCTTTTTTCTAGGGAACAAAGTCCAACAAAAGCACGGTCTGGAGACTACTGTTCAAGAATATGAGACATTATCTACTAGAGAGCAAAAAATAATAAGTAAACAGTTCAGAACGCTTTATGAACAAGCTCCATTATATTTAGAAATCCCGGAGGTTTCCGCAGTTATTGCTCATGCAGGAATACGTGAAGATTACATTGGTAGAACCGATAAGAAAGTACAAACCTTCGTATTATACGGTGATATCACTGGTGAATTTCATTCTGATGGCCGCCCGATTCGTAGGGATTGGGCCAAACACTACCATGGTGACCGGTGGATAGTATATGGTCACACTCCTGTGATGGAACCACGTATCAAAAATAAGACAATCAACATTGATACTGGTTGTGTTTTTGGTAATAAATTGACCGCTTTTCAATTGCCAGAAGAAAAGATAGTGGCAGTCCCATCCGAACAGCCACTAGTCGAAGAAAAATTTAGTTATTTCGATAATGATTAAAGTGCATGTTCAAAAGGAGGATGATGTATAGCACCGAAGTCGTCTAAGTGCACAACTTCCTTTTGAACAACTTTTCAAAGAAGTTCCTTCATATCACTCGGTAAATTAGATTCAAGCTGGATGTATTCTTTTGTAAAAGGATGTTCAAATGCAAGCTTATAGCAATGTAAGGCATGTCTCTTTATATAATCCGTTTTCCCGCCATATAAATCATCCCCCGCTAATGGATGATTTATATGGGAGAAATGGACACGAATTTGATGTGTTTTACCTGTTTCCAGTTGAATGTTTACCAAGGTATGTAAGGGTAATCGTTTCTCTACTTTAAAATGAGTTACCGCCCGTTTCCCAGTTTCCTTCACCATTCTTTCGATAATGGAACCCTCTTTCCGATCAATTGGAGCATTTATGGTTCCACTATCTTTCATTAAATCCCCTTCCACCAATGCTTTATATCTTCTCTTTATTTTTCCCGCTTTCTGTGCCGTAGACAATAAGGAATGACTATAACGGTGTTTGGCTATTAATAACAAACCAGATGTATCCCGATCAAGCCTAGTTACGACATGGATCGTATAAGGGATATTATGTTTTTCGTAATATCCTAAAATCCCATTAGCAACGGTTCCTGTTGGATGATGGAGAGATGGAATGGTAGCAATTCCAGCAGGCTTATCCACCACGATAACTGAATCATCTTCATAGACAATGGACAAGTCCATTTCATCTTTAACCATGTACTCTCCTACCTGCTCTTTAGGAAATGAGATTTCCAGTAAGTCCCCTTCCTTCAAGCTGTATCGGACCGTTTGTGGAATACCGTTAATAAGAATCTTTCCTTCCAACTTCACAGCGGTCAAGATTCTTCTAGAAAAACGTTGATATTCCTTTAAGTAATCCCGAATCATCATACCAACATGTTCGGAATTAATCATCCATTTCATAACTACTTCGCCTCATTCTTATTTCCCATCTTCCGTAACAAAAGAATCTCTGACTCGATTCCAAAATGGGAATTGTCTAAATCTAGCAAATCGTACTCTTTCTTTCGCCACCCGACATTGAATCGACTTCACATCATTATAGGTTCGACTAAAATGATCAATGGAAATTAGGAAGCTTTTGTCCTTCTTCGGTTCCAGTAAACATGTATGATGTTTTGGCAAAATTAAAGGAGAGCCTATCGTACGGAAAACCCGATTATTAATAGAAGCCATTTCTGTTAATTGAATTGCTTCAATGGCTGGGTGTATGATGGCACCACCTAATGCCTTATTATATGCAGTACTTCCGGAAGGTGTAGAAATACAAATTCCATCTCCACGGAACGTTTCAAAATACTCCCCTTTAATTTTAACATCAAAGACAACAGAGCCCTCCGCTGTTTTAATCATTGATTCATTTAAGGCGAGAAAACGATCCCTTTCACCGGAGTTTTTTCTTATAATCACTTCAAGTAATGGATACTCAACAACTTGAAATGGAGTTTTCGCAATTTCTATCACTAATTTTTCGATTTCATCTGGTGTGTAATCTGCATAAAACCCAAGATGACCAGTATGAACTCCAATAAAAGCCGTTCGATTTAAACGATGGACGTAGCGATGAAAGGCCTCCAGAAACGTTCCATCTCCTCCAACAGAAATAACGATTTCAGGTTCCTCTCGATCGTATTCCAATTCAAAATCTGTTAAATATTGTTTCATCGTTACTTTTATTTTTTCTGAACGCTTATCCTCTCTAGATACAATTTTAAATTTCAAGTCGTTCCTCCCCTTTAATAAAATTAATTATATTTCCTATTAAAGATTCGCCGCGCTTCTTGAATTTCATGTTTTATTTTTGACATTTCTTCATCTAATTTAAAAGCCGCTTCAGCAGCATTCTGCAATCTTATTTGGATATCATCAGGAATACTACCTTTATATTTATAATTCAATGAATGTTCATTCGTCGCCCAAAAGTTCATTGCTAGCGTACGTATTTGGATTTCGGCTAAGACTAGTTTTCTCCCCCGAACCATTTCTACTGGGTATTGAATAATCATATGATAGGAGCGATATCCGCTAGGCTTTTTATTCGTAATATAATCTTTCTCTTCTACAATTGAAAAATCATCACGATTACGAAGCATTTCAACAATAGCATAAATATCATCTACAAATTGACACACGACCCGAACACCAGCTATATCATATATTTCTTTTTCAATATTTTCTAATGGGACTCCCCTATTTTTAGCTTTTTCTAAAATACTTTGGACTGGTTTTACTCTTCCGGTAACAAATTCGATTGGCGAATGAGATGATTCGTATTCAAATTGTGATCGCGTTCCTCTTAATTTTACTTTAAGCTCATCAACCACCTGTTTATAGGGGGCAAGTAAATATTCCCAGTTCATAACAAACACACTCCTACACTTAACTGTAACATGAATCTTTCACCATCGTTATTTAGAAAACTTGGCATTTTCTCCAAAAGCTTTAATCATTGTCTCCGCTACACTTTGTGGGAAGAAAACATTGTATTTCCTAGCCTGCAATCAAAGACAAAGTCCACTCAAATTATAGCTTATATTCGTGTAACATACTAGCTTGATTCCTTTTCTTTGCAAATTTATCCTATATTGGCGATAATCATTAATAATATATTTTTACATTATAATTGGAGGCCAAATTTTTTATGGCACAAGAAATAGAAATTGAATTTAAAAATTTGTTAACAGAAGATGAATTTAACATTTTATTGGATAAATTGCCATTCCCTGAATATAGTGTAAAACAAACGAATTTTTATTTTGAGACAAAAGATCTTTCATTAAAGGACAAGGGATGCGCACTTAGAATTCGGGAAAAACAAGGGAATTATCGTCTAACATTAAAAGAACCACATGAATTAGGCTTACAAGAAACACACGATACGTTAACAGAAGAAGAAGCAAAACATTGGTTAAATGGAAAAATCATTCCAAAACCTGAGACAACCCGACAATTGCAAAACTTAGGCGTTGATCAAGAGGAATTAGTATATTATGGAAGTCTCACAACAGAGCGTCGAGAGGTTGAATACCAGGATGTCCTCATTGTTCTAGATGTTAGTACTTATAATGGTGTTCAAGATTATGAATTTGAATTAGAAGCAAAGGATCAAAAAATAGGACTTACAAGATTTCATTCTATTTTAAATCAATTTGGAATTAAGAAGAAGGAAACACCTAATAAAATAGTACGTTTTTTTAATACATCACCTAAATAGGAAGCATTTAATCAGATTTGTTGCCCATTCTATCATCCACTTGTAAAATTAAAAGCAGGAAAATTATATTATATATGTTTTTGTAAACCATAAATAAGGAGAAGCGGATGGAAATAAAACACGGAACGATTTATGAAGCAATTGGTGGCTTTGATACAATAGACAGATTAGTTACTGCTTTTTATAAACGAGTCGGGAAACATCCTGATTTAATTCCCATTTTCCCAGAGGATTTAACGGAAACGGCAAGAAAACAAAGATTATTTTTAACCCAATTTTTTGGAGGTCCTAGACTTTATGAGGAAGAACGTGGTCAACCAATGATGAGAAGACGCCACTTGCCATTCCCCATTACACCAACAAGAAGAGATGCATGGTTAAGTTGTATGAAAGAGGCACTTGACGAAGCTGAAATTGAAGAACCGTATCGTTCGGTGATATTTGAAAAATTGACCCTTACAGCAAATCATATGATGAATAAACTAGATTGATAGAAGAAGTTGTTCAAAAAGTGCGTCACCCTCCTTTTTGAACACGCACTAGAAAGGAGAATTCGATGTGAGTTGGGATCAAACTGAGCTAAAAAAGTTTAATAAGTCAAACACATCGGAAAGCTGCAACTATCTTGACAGTCATTCTAAACCGATTGAAATGTATGTGTTTATAGACCCACTTTGCCCGAACTGCTGGTATTTTGAGCCTTATATAAAAAAGTTTTCGCTTGAATATGGACGATTTTTCACTATCCAACAAATTTTAAGTCCTTCTATAAATCGTGATCAACTGTCTTGCAGAAAATCGTCTTATTCATCTAATAATTTTACTGTTTCTAATCCTTGGATTGTATCTTTTGCTATTAAAGCCGCCGAGATTCAAGGAAAAAGAGCAGGAAAAACATTTTTGAGAAAACTACAAGAACACCTCTTTTTGCGAAATCTTGACATTTCCAATGAACAAATCCTAATGGAAATTGCCCGTGAAGCAAAATTAGATTTAGAAGAGTTTGTAGAAGATATGCACTCCGCCACCGCTAGGAAAGCTTTTCAAAGTGATGTACAGCTTAGACACGAAATGGAAATAGATATAACACCAACTGTTGTCTTTTTTAACCATTCAAATGATGACCAAGGGATTAAAATAGTAGGTCTTTATCCATATGAAGTGTATGAATTTATATTACAGGAAACCTTACAAATTACCCCAATTCCATCAGAGAAACCACCATTAGAGGAATTTTTAAAACGACATAATATGGTTAGAAGCAAGGAAATTTCCATTGTTTATGATTGGAGTTTATCGAAAACAGAGAAAGAATTGAAAAAGCTGCAATTCAGACAACGAGTAAACCGAATAAATGAAAACGAAAGATGTTATTGGAAATATAAGGAATAATAGTATATTGCAAAAAAAGGATATGCGGGGCAGCGCATATCCTTTTTCATTCTTTGTATAAATACAAAGGGGGATGGGAGAAAGTTTCATGATCAAACAAAAGGGGTATTTGTTTGTGTAATTAACTTACAAATTAATAATAACAAGTATTTTAATGTTTGACAACCCTCTGTTCATAATTTCACAAAATGTTCAATTCTATTATTTTCTTTGTTGCATATACTTGATATAAAAATGAATTCTATGTAAGGAGGGTCTCTTCGTGCAACTACTCTTTCCTCTCTTCTTCTTCGTCTTAGCACTCATTGCATTTGGCTTAAATATTTTAGGAATCATGCAATTAATCCCTATTTATATTACATTACCAATTTTATTTATTGCAATTTATCTCACCATCTATTCTTTGTTCAATCAAAATACATTTCACCGGAGAAGAATGAGATAATTCGTATTTTATGCCTGGAGTTTAGGAGGTGGCTCCCTTCCTTAAATGTGCATCATGGATAAAAGGAATGACACCTTTACTCTAAAAGCTTTATAAAAAAGAAAAAAGAAAAAAGGATATGCGGGGCAGCGCATATCCTTAGTCCGTCTTTGTATAAACAAAGGGGGGATGGGAGAAAGTTTCATGATCAAACAAAAGGGGTATTTGTTTGTATTAAACTTACAACTATATAATATCAAGTTCATGTCGAATTTTCAAGGTTTTTGTTCATGCATTCACAAAAAGTTCAATTTTTTATTTAAAAAGGAGCAGGTACACCTGCTCCTTTGCTTATTAATTTAATAATAGTTTTTCCATTTCATTTAACTTCTCTTCGAAGACATCCAAAGCACCTAAAATGGGCTGTTTCGATGTCATGTCTACCCCTGCTTTTTTCAATACTTCAATTGGGTCATCACTACTTCCTGCCTTCAAAAATTCTAAATAACGCTCTACAGCAGGATCTCCTTCTGTTAAAATTTGATTTGCTAAGGCTGTTGCGGCGGAATAGCCTGTTGCATATTGGTACACATAGTAATCGTAGTAGAAATGCGGAATTCTTGCCCATTCTAAACCAATTTCTTCATCAGATACTACTGCATCACCATAATATTTTTTATTAAGTGCATAATAAATTTCCGTTAATTTATCTGCTGTCAATGCTTCCCCATTTTTTGCCTGAACATGAATATCGTGTTCAAATTCAGCGAACATCGTTTGACGGAATACGGTTCCTCTAAAGCCTTCTAGAAAATGATTTAATAAATATAATTTTTCTTTTTCATCTTCTAAGTTTTTTAACATGTAATCATTTAATAATGCTTCATTACATGTGGAAGCTACTTCTGCAACGAAAATGGAATAATTTCCGTAACGATATGGTTGATTTTTTCTTGTGTAGTAACTATGCAAGGAATGTCCAAGTTCATGTGCTAATGTAAACGTATTATTTACATTGTCTTGCCAGTTTAACAGGACATACGGATTTGTTCCATACGCACCTGAAGAATAAGCCCCACTACGTTTACCTTTATTTTCAACTACATCAATCCAACGATTTTCAAAGCTTTGTTCAAGGATCTTTCCGTACTCTTCACCTAATGGTTTTAGTCCTTTAATAACGTAATCTTTCGCCTCATCATAGCTTATTTTCATCTCCACATCTTTTACTAATGGAGTATACATATCGTACATATGAAGTTCATCCACACCAAGAACTTTTTTACGAAGTTCGATATAGCGATGTAGTAATGGTAGTTTATCATTCACCGCTTCAACTAGGTTATCATAAACTTCTTCTGGAATATTATTGTTATCCAATGCAGATTGTCTTGCAGAGTCATAATTTCGCACTTTCGCTGAGAAATTATGTGTTTTCACTGTTCCGCTTAAAGTGGATGCAAATGTATTCTTGAATTGGCCATACGTATCATACATTGCTTTAAACGCATCTTTACGGACTCTCCTATCTTTTGATTCCATGAAGCGACTATAACGCCCATGTGTTAAATCAATTTCTTCCCCATTCTCGTCTTTAATTGCTGGGAATGGTAAATCGGCATTATTTAACATACTAAAAGTCTGAGAACCTGTCGATAATGCTTCAGAAGCCTCTGCTAATAGAACTTCCTCTTTTTCGCTTAGTACATGTGGACGTTGGCGGTTAATTTCATCTAGAACCTTATTATATTCTTGTAATTCTTTCTTTTCCTGTAAAAAGGATTCCAATTTCGCTTCATCCATCGTAAGAATCTCAGGAACTACATAACTCATTGAACTTGATGCAAGCGTCAATACCGTTTCTGCTTGAGCATTCATTGCTTGGTAAAAGGAATTCGTCGTATCTTGGTCATAGCGCATATGAGCGTATGTATATAACTTCCCTAATCGTTCTCCAAGTTCATCTTGCAGTTTGAATAGATTATAAAGGGTGTCCGCTGATTCGGATAGTTTTCCTTGGAACTTTGTAATTTCAGGAATATCTTTTTGTAATTGTTCAAACTCTTTTTTCCAAAGATCATCGGTTTCGAATATGTCTTCGAGTTTCCATGTTTTTTCTACAGGTACTTCTTCACGTTTTGGTAATTGTTTTGTTGATTGTGCCATTACAAATTCCTCCTTTAATTCCTTATCCTTAATAATTCTAGATTTACTAAAATATTCCTTTTTATTCTCTCCTATTTACTTAGTATATCGAAATACAGTAGATTCATGCTCGGATTTTGTTTCCTTCCTTCATTATTAATTGCTTGATTAACGCCTTATCTCCGTTTACCGCCTCTTCTACGTGAGTATATAACGAAAGCTGCTGATTCATTTTATAGGTATGGTTGGGCAAGATGGATAATATATTTAGTTTTTCTAGAATTTGAAGGTACTCTTTAATTGGGTCATCCTGGTATTGGATTAAAGGATAGGAAGATGTAGGTTTCATTTGTTTTCTTAGCTGATATTGGATGGAATGAAAGGAAATGATACTTCCAATTTCTAAAGGTTGTAGGAGATTCATGCAAATTCTACTTTGCCAATCCCATGGTGGTGATTTCATTCGGTATTGTGCGGACACAGGTAAATATACAATGGAAGGAAGACTTTCTACATGAACTTGTTTCAAATATAACCACTGATACCAAGCTAATTCCATCCCATATAAATTATTTCTTGGTTTAAGACGGAAGTGTAGCTTACGTTTTTCCCACAATGAATAGATTTCTTTTTTCATAAAATGCGAGAGTGCAAACAATTCTTTAAAATGAAATTTCCTAATATCTATTACTTTTAACTTTCCAATTGCTTGGGTTTTTGTAGTAAAAAAGAGATCTTGGATAAAAATAAATTGAAGCGTTTGGGGGCAAAAGTAATATAATACAGTAGGCAGCTCGTAGGAAAATCGATGAATAAATTGTTGCGTGAAGGAGTTGATTTTAAAGGTGTTTTTTCCTTGCCTTTCTAACAGGTTTGCTCCTAAAATCCATATCGGGGTTATTCCAATCGATTGATATCCTCGATTGCGTCTGTTAACTTCCTCTACTGGAATTCTTGCACATTGGTATTCTACTGCAATTTGCTTTTTATTAATTTTCAACAGGATGTCTGGTCGTTGACGGATCTCGGGGATATATTTCTCTAATGTTACTTCTAAGCCTTGTTTCTTTAACCATTGATAAAGTAAAAATTTCCCTTGTTCATGATAGATTCCCTCTCCCCTATCACCCGCAGAACATTGACTTGTTGCATAATGAGCAAAATGCGGAATCATTTTCTTTCCAGCTTTTATTAAAACGGCTTCCTGGCAAGCTGGACAATAAAACTTCACTTCTTTTTGCTTTAGTCTTTCTATTTCTTTTCTTGTTAGATTCATTAGCGTAACCATTTTTCCATTTTTTAATTTTGCTTGCAGCATATGTTCACCACCTCACTACACTAATTCGACAAACATATACAAAATCCTTTATTCATAAAACAAAAAAATAGGCACCCGTTTTAGTTAACGAGCACCTATACCTGTGCAGGAAAGTAGGAACGAATTTGTTCGAAGGCGTTATATTCAAAAAGCTTCTTCCCATATTCTTCTAATACATGAATCGACATATCCGAATCATTTGCAAACTCCAACACTTGACTAATCAGATCTTCTTGTAAGTGGTCATCTAATAGGTCTGGTGAGAATTCCAAATAGAGATAGTATTTATTGTGATAAGAATAAACCGTTTCTTCCACACTATCCGTATCATCTTGGAAGTAATGGCTTAGTTGAATGGCATCTTCAAAATTATCAAACTCAGCGATAATCCACATCCCATCCTCTATCAAATCAATTTCTTCTTCATCATCTTGGCCTAAGTTCTTCCCAAACTTATCTTCAAGGAAATTCTCTAACTTATCCTCTAAGTGACCGTCCAGCATTCCATCCGCTTGTAACTCACCATTGCTACCTATTTTGGCTTTAGTTACAATAATCTCTAAACCTTTTTCAAGAGCTTGGACTTGAATCCACAAAGGACCATCTATGTTAAAATCCTCTTCCTTGTAGTTTACTTCATCCATCATTTGCCAGAAAAGCTGCTCACTTCTTTCCCGATCATACCAAATTTCCTCACGCTCAAAGCCAAGGTCTTCAATGTCTAGATAAGAAATATAAAATTTAACCGTATTTTCATTTATTCTCTCTATATCCATCCTTCTTTCTCTCCCTTCTTCATTAGATAAGCAATTAGCTCACTTTCTAAAGTTCTCTATAAAGTAATAAACAGTAGGTGGAAGAGATTACTTCACCATATCTATATATTGAAAAAATGAAATGCTTTCGCTATGAACTGCTAATTAAACCACTCTGTTAATTCCATTGTATGATAGTGTACGGAATAATGGAAATTAATATGCCTATATATTTTTTATAAATTTTAAAAATAAATCCATTTTGCATATTTCCATACAATCAAAGTAGAATGGTTAATTCATTATTGTAACGGATTTAAGTAATTTTGGGCTCTACGTCAAGTGACGTTGGTACTGTATTTTAGTCGACTTTTAATATGTATTTGATTATCACACTCTAGGGAAG
>NZ_JAHHXM010000010.1 GCF_019037185.1 Oceanobacillus caeni | reverse complement strand
AGTCCATTTATTAGGTTGAACTTTTCAATGCCTGTTTTTTGTTGGAAGTCAATCTTTATTTTTAGGTAAACTTAAATTATTTTTAGGTAAACTTAAAAATTATATTCAAAATCCCTAATATTTATTATGGTTCTTGTTCATCATTCCGTATTTTGAAGAGAACAGTTTTAATGTACCCCAATTTAGAGTTTTATAACTACTTTTGAAAAATAACATTTGCTTGTCCTTTAGTGAAATAAGTCCATGGATTGAAATACTACTTACAAGGAGTGCTTCTTCACTAAATAGTCTTGCTGCACGACGTCCCATCAACTTCAGCTAAAATTTTCTTTACTTACGTACAAATAAAAGTAGTGCAAACACATAATGTTTACACTACATAGCTTTTATATTTCTTTTATCTGGAAAGAACTAAGTCGATTTGCTTTCGGATTGTAGATAATATCCCCTTGAATGTCGAGATTCCCTTGAGAACTTTGCAACTTGAATGAATAGCTTTCTTTCATTGCCGTATTCGATATTTTGGTTTTGGTTAATAAATGATACTCCGCTATTCGATATCCTGGATATGCAGTTTCAACCACGTGTAGCAAGCGTGCCCCCCACCCTTCCATTTGCGAATCGGAGGCCGGGATAATTTCGACATTTAATACTCCAACGTTCGGATTGACTCCTAATGCTTCAAACGCATTACGGTGAATATTTAATCTATTAGGTGGATAATCTTTCACCTCGTCCACTACCTTTACAACGACTTCCCTCCCATATGGCGCCTGTATATTTCTTAATCTTATAAATTGACCACATCGATAAGGAGAATTTCTTGCGACAGCTACAGTCATATAATTGTTTTCTGACCAAGGCATTTCACATTTCGTCACTGGCCCTCCATAAGTCCAAGTAACTTGACCATGAACCGGTTGTCTTTCATCATAAGCAAATGCAGTGTTTCTTTCATATGGTAATTCGGGTTGATATGGAAAGGAATTCACGTAATAAGGCAAATAATAAAAATAATATGGAAACATTCGTATTCCTCCTGTTTATAAGGTAAAAACAATTAATTCGTTATCTGTAAAAGCCGATTATAAACCGTTTAGATGGATAAAAGCCTTCATGATAACATATTACCCAGGAGGTAAACTGGTGACTATTCTATATAGTTTATGTACAAAAAGACGCCCATACGTCAATAGTATAGGCGCCTTCGATATATTTGTGGCGAAAGAACTAAGTGTTCACATCACTTATTTCATTATCTTTCGACTTACACAAATCAGCTCATCGCATTTCTAGAATAACATATATTCCTTTATTTAACCATTGGAAAATTAACCTAAATAGTAAGAGGTTGTTCAAAAAGGCCGGTAAAAATGACATGCCGCTGTGTAGGGACAACGTTACAACAAATCTTTACGGCGGAACGAGTAATCTTAGTCCCAGGACGTTGTGTTCTTAGCCGACCCATTCCTTTTTATCATCCTTTTTGAACACACCTTACAATACTTTATCTAAAAATTCCTTTGTTCTACCTGATGTCGGGTTTGAGAAGATGACATCTGGGCGACCCTCCTCCATAATAATCCCTTCATCCATAAATAAAACACGGTCTGCTACTTCTCTTGCAAAACCCATCTCATGTGTCACAACAACCATCGTCATTCCTTCTATAGCAAGTTGCCTCATTACCTCAAGCACTTCCCCAACTAATTCAGGATCGAGCGCCGAAGTTGGTTCATCAAATAACATCAATTTGGGTTCCATCGCAAGTGCCCTAGCGATCGCAACACGTTGCTGTTGTCCCCCTGATAAAGATGATGGATATTTATTGGCTTTATCTGATAAACCTACCTTCTTAAGTAACTTTAGTCCACGTTCCTTCGCTTCATTTTTAGAGATTTTTCGAACCTTCATTGGAGCGAGCATAATATTTTCTATAACCGTCTTATGCGGGAACAGATTAAATTGCTGGAATACCATCCCCACTTCTGTTCGAACCATATTAATGTTTGTTTTTTTATTTTTTAAATTGAAGCCATCTACAGTCACCTGTCCACTCGTGATAGACTCTAACATATTTAAACAACGTAAAAATGTACTTTTTCCAGATCCACTTGGCCCAATAACACAAACAACTTCAGAGGATTGAATCTCACAATCTATTCCTTTTAACACTTCATGATCCCCAAAACTTTTGTGTAAATTTTCTACTTTAATCATTGTACATCCAACCTCTTTTCAATCATTCGTAATATATACGATAATGTTAAGGTAATAATTAAGTAAAAGACTGCAACCGTTGTATAAATTTCGACTGCATTAAAATAGTTAGATGCAATTAATCTTCCTTGAAACATTAATTCCGGAACAAGAATAACAGATAAAAGGGAAGTATCTTTAATACTAATAATAAATTGATTTCCTAGTGGAGGGATCATTCGTTTAAATGCTTGAGGCCACACAATATAACGCATCGTTTGATTGTGGGTTAAACCAAGTGATCGTCCTGCTTCTACTTGTCCTTTCGCAATGGACTGGACCGCACCACGTACAATCTCGGCAATATAGGCTCCTGAGTTAACAGCGATCACGATAATTCCAGCTGTCACGGATGCCATATTATATCCAGTTATCAGTGGTAACGCAAAGAAAATCCAAATTGCTTGTACAAGTACAGGTGTCCCTCGGATGACTTCAATATATATGGATGAAATACCATAAAATATTTTATTTTTTGATATACGTCCAAGCCCAAATATAGCTCCTAATACAAAACCGATAATAAGTCCTATGATTGAAATTAGTAATGTATAATAAAGACCTGTGCCAAGTTCTGGCAAAAAGTCAATCACACCAGCCCAATTAAATCTACCTTCCATATTCACACCTCTTAAAGTAAAAATAAGACTTATCTAGTACGAGATAAGCCCTATTTTAGATTTTTCAATTGAAGCGTACCTCTTTTATTATTCTTGTTTTGCACCAAACCAAGTTTCATAGATTTCGTCATATGTTCCATTTTCCTTTAGTGTTGCAAGTGCATCATTAATTGCAGTAACTAATTCTTCCTTACCTTTCGTAACCGCGATCCCATAGTCTTCTGCTTGATATAGTTCACCAACCGCTTTTAATTTTTCTCCTGTTGTATTAATGTAATAGTTTACGTTTGGCGCATCATATAGAATGGCATCTGCACTTCCATTTTCCACCGCTAAATATGCTTGATCTAGTTGTTCATATTCTTTAGACTCTGCACCATCAATATTATCTTTAATAAATTGTGAACTTGTTGATCCCATACGTGTTGCAACTATTTTTCCTTCTAAATCCTCAATACTTTGAATCTCATCATTATCCTTTGCAACCCCAATTTGTAAACCGGATTCATAGTAAGGATCACTATAATCAATGACTTGTTTTCTATCTTCTGTAATACTAATTCCAGCTATAGCAATATCAAATTGACCAGTTTGAAGACCCGGAATAACTCCATCAAAGTTTGTTGTTTCTAAATTGATTTCAAATCCAGCTTCTTCAGCGATAGCTTTAATTAACTCAATATCAAATCCGGTATATTCTCCATCCTCACCTTTAAATTCGAATGGAACAAAAGATGTATCACTAACAACGGTATACGTGTCTTCTAATTCACTTTCATTAGAACTAGCCTCTCCATCCGTATTAGCTGTTTCTTCCCCATTGTTTGCCTCTTCTCCTTCATTACTTGAAGTAGCATCATTCCCACCACACGCTGCAAGGAATAGAACAAACATTAGGGAAACCAATAATGTTAAAATTAATTTCCACTTACTTCCTCCCAATTAATAGACCCCCTTATTTTATCTCTTATCTCATTTATATAACCAATCCGGAAAACTAATACCAATAAATTTTAAGAATCCTATTTATACTTCTGATTTTGAAATAGCTTTAGTTATTGAGATTAAGTACTAATATTCTTTAAAAAATAATAGACCGTATATCACGGACAAAATACCACTACTTCTTGCTTCAAACGTTCGTGAGAGTCCTTGTCACGTACAAAACACCGCTGCTTTTTGCTTCAAACGTCCGTGAGTGCCCTTGTCACGGACAAAACACCGCTGCTATTTGCTTCAAACGTCCGTGAGTGCCCTTGTCACGGACAAAACACCGCTGCTTTTTGCTTCAAACGTCCGTGAGAATGCCTATTCATAAAAAAAGCAGAAGCAAATTCTTTTACGAATTGCTCTGCTATTCTGGTTGGGTTCATTATGTAATTTTCATTACTCTATTTGTGTTTCATACTTCAAAGGAAAAGCCCGTTAAGCCAAAAACGAAGCGCCTTATCTTTCTTTTCTAATGAAGTTCCCCTTCAAAAGGATACACTCCTATACTTTTTGCTTCATCATAATAGTCTGTAATGATAGTATCTAGAATTTCTTCTACACTTTTTCCTTCCGTGTCGATTCCAAGTGTATTAGCTGCTTGCAATACTTTTGCTTCCTGTACCTCCTTTGCCAATTCTCGCAACTCTTTTCCATCTGCATGAATTTCAAGAGCATCTGCTTCTTGCTTTATTTTCTTCTCCATGATTATCTTTTTAAGTTCTTTACTTCCCTTATCTTTAGTCGGAATTCCTAATTCTTCTGCTTCCTGTTTTATATCGGCTTCATAAACCATCTTGGCGAGTGTTTTAGAATCCGTATCATCAGATTTAATTCCTAGTTCTTCCGCTTTCTTTACTATTCTCGCTTGATGAACTTTTTTCTTTATATCTTCCATACTCGTATCTTCCAGCTCTATTTCTACTTCCATTTCTTCAGCAGCATTCATTATTAAAGCTTCCTGAACCTCAGCTTTTAATGTTTCCATATCTTTATCTTCTATCTCTATTCCAAGCTCTTTCGCATGTAACTTTACCATCGAATCGGAGAGAAAATGTCCATCCCCTCTTTTTTCTTCCATTTTATGTTCTGTTCCCAAAACAGATTCAATAAAAGGATGATTGGATTCTGCAGAGGCAAACGGAACCGCCCACAAACCTAGTACCGCCAAACTGGTTAATAAAATTAAATACCTATTCAATTTACTCACCCCTAAATGTATTTTCATGAAGTAGTATGCCCTAGAAGAAAATGAAAATGTATTTATTAAGGGATAAATAAAAAAACGCTGGGATCATAAAAAAATCCAAGCGTTCCAATCATCTTTCAATCTATTAATAAGAAGTCTCTAATTCAACTGTTCTTTCAACCCATTTTATATATTCATCCATCACAGAATCAATAAATTGAATGGTACCCCCGTCCGTTAAATTACCATGTTCATCCACTTTTTGATGTATGGAGCCTACATAAACTTCATTTCCTGGTAATATTCTTGTTGAAACATTTTTAGCATTTAAGATTTCGCGAAGGTGTAGTTGAGCTTTCACGGTACCTAATGCTCCTATGGATGCCCCAACAATCATTGCTGGTTTATTCACTAAGACCGGTTCCACTCTTGAAAACCAATCGATAGCATTCTTTAAGACAGCTGGAATGGAGGCATTATATTCAGGAGTGGCAAATAAAATACCGTCACTTTCTTTTATCTTTTCCCTTAATATCTTCACAAGTTCAGGCGGATTTAATTCTTCATCCTCATTAAAGAAAGGAAGTTCGTTTATAGGAAGAATCTCGATTTCTACTTTATTCGAATATCTTTCTTGCATATACCGAACTAATTTCATGTTATAAGACTCTCTCCGAACACTTCCGACCATTGCTACTATTTTCATACATTTAATCCTCCATATGTATATTCATTCTTATATTAATTATAAATCTATTATTCCAAAGAATCCCCTCAACATCAAGTGACGTTTGTTTCACATAATGGATAATTCTTCTAGTCTTTAGGAAATTTAAAATTTAAATCTTCAAACATTTATTCAAAGACTTGAACTAATAATTAAAAAGGATTATTATTTTTAGTGTACTTTTTAAACTTTCGCTATTTGCTGGTGTAGCACAGTTGGTAGTGCACTTCACTCGTAATGAAGGGGTCGGAGGTTCGAGTCCTCTCACCAGCATTAACCTTAAACCCTGACATAGAGCGATTCTTGAGATACCTCGAGAATTGCTCTTTTACTTTTTCTAAATGCAAATGCCGACCATTTTGACTGCGAAACGATATTAACCAGACAAATAAAGTAGAAAAGCCAGGAAATTTATAGGCTAGAGTTCTCCAAACTCTAGCCCTTGATCTACCAAACCACAACTCAAAAAACCGTCTGTTTTAGAAATATCTATTGCAGCAATGACAAAATTCCCTTTTATTTCTCTTACCATGATAGATAGGTCCAAAGTGGTCATTATGATGGTGACATCTTCTACGTCTATCATCATGATGGTGACATCTTCTACATTCATCATCATGACGGTTCCATCCTCCACGTCTATCATCGTGGTGGTGACATCCTCTACGTTCATCATGATGGTCCCATTCTCTACATCTATGATGGTGATGGTGTTCCCTACAGCAAGAACTATGACGATGTCTACCTGAATCGTGATAACACATATAATCCCCTCCCTTCTCGTTATTAGCATACGTATACTTGAAAAAAAAGCTTGGACTGGTCACGTAGTTATTTACATCATTTTTAGCTTTTCAGGCTTTTATTCTTATTTTTAGGTGTAAAAGAATACAGTTACTCCTTTTTTTGTGTAATGTTTTTGCTACCGCTGTATAAACCTGTTGCTGATAAACCAAGCATCAACCCAATGATAATTCTTTGTTTTATTTCTGTATCGAGATAAAGTAATCCAAAAAGCAGCCCGACACCTACAGCGACAAAAGGGGAATATTTTACAGGTAACCCCCCTCGCTTAAATAACTCAACAACCCCTAGTATAAGTGGAATAATCGCAATGTCATAAACTTCAAACAATGTAGACCCCTCCTTTCCTAATACGTTCTTTATATAATATTCAGTTGACAATCTTTTGTATGGACAGGTTAAAAAAATAAAGAGCACTTGCAAACTGAACTGCAAGTGCTCTTTATTACTATATATAAAATCAAAATATTATTTTACTGATAATACTGGATACCCTAAATCTCGAATAACGCCTTCAATTTCTTTTGCTTTAATTTTACCTTCATCATATTGTGTTTCCACCATTTTTGAACTAAAAGATACATTGGCTGAATAAATTCCTTTTGTGGTATTAAGCGTATCCTCAATATTAGTGATACAAGATGGGCATGTTAATGGTTCTAGTTCAAAGATTGCTTTATGCAAATTAGTTTCCCCCTAAGAATTAATCAACTTGATTTTAACCCTTTTCACTGTAAAAATGTACCTTAATATTAAGATGTCATAAATTGTTCACAATTATGATAAACTCTAACATACCAACGTTTTATTAGTGCGAAAATTGTAAATTTCCAGTAAGACTTGAAATGTTTTTCTTAAAGAGAATTAAGTTGTAAAATTAGTCTAGGAAGAATAATTTATGTTGGTAAGGAAGTGGAAAATGAAACAAATTTATAGCGACATTATACAGTTTCGAGGGAGTCATTATGACTTTGGACTTATGCAAGGAAAACAATTAAAGGATTCTTTTATTGTTAAAAACCGTAAAAAGGCTTGGAAATTAAGAGAACCTAAATTTCGAATCGATCCATCAGACACGCAACGAATTCTAAATGAGTTTGCCCCTGGAATTTGGGAAGAACTCGAGGGATTACATGATGCGTTAGAGGAACCAATAGAATCTATTTTAAGAGATTATGGTGGCTATCGGGTAGAAATAGAAAAAAGTGGTTGCTCGATTTTTACAGGAAAGGATTTCATGGTCCGTAACTATGATTATCATCCTAAAACCTATGAAGGAAGATATAGCTTTTTCCAACCTTATGATGATGGTTTTGCCACGGTTGGTCCACAGCAACGAGTTACTGGGAGAATGGATGGAATGAATGAAAAGGGGCTCGCCTTAGGTTATAATTCTATCCAAAGAAAAAAACCAAAAGATGGATTTGTTTGCCACATGATTAGCAGAATGGTATTAGAAAACTGCGCAAATGTAGATGAAGCAATAGCAATGCTAAAAGAAATTCCCCATCGTCATTCTTTTAGTTACATCGTTCTTGATAAAAAAGGAGAAGCATATATCGTTGAGGCAAGTCCCAGGTCTGTGCAAATTCGTCAATCGAATATGTGTACGAATCATTTTGAACTGCAAAAATCCGAAAATAAACGCTACCTAGATGATTCCTACCGTCGATTAGAAGCTATGAAAAAACATCAAAATCAAGCAACAGATGTTTATCAAGCATTTCGAATGATGAACGATACGGATAAAGGAGTGTTCTCTAAGGAGTATAAAAATTGGGGAGGTACGATCCATACTTCAACCTACCAACCTAATGAATTGAAGGTATGGTTCGCTTTAGGTGGTGACCAAAAACCTATTATCTTTGATTTCCAAGAATGGATAGATGGAAATGATATCTCTTTAAACCAAATAACTGGGGAGATAGACACGAACCTAAGTTTTGCCCATATGGAAAAAATATAACGAGCAATTCGTGCAACTCTATTTAGGAGTTGCACTTTTTCATATCTTCTTTGCCTGTCATTCTCCATTAACTTCCTTCTTCATCAGAAGATACTCGATATGATCACTTTTAAATTTTCTTAGTTTCACAAATCCTAATTTCTTATACAATTGGATGGCTCGTTGATTAAACGTTGCAACCGTTAGTCTAATATCTTTTTCTTTCTCAAGTTTCATAATATATTTAAGAATATGGGAGAAGAAGAGATATCCATTCCCTTTTCCAGTAAGTTCTGGCTTCATCGCTATACCAACATCTATACAATCCTCACTATATATTCCTTTTTGATCACCAGATGGAATTTGCGCTGATTTTCCAATACAAAAGTATCCAACTAATTGATTCTTCTCATTAACAACCGCAAAATATCTATATGTAAGAAGCTCCATAATGGCACTTCCCGATAATACATTATTATAAAAATCATATGGCTTTTCATATTTCCAGCATAGTGCATCGACTGCATATTTCTCAGTCATCCTTTTTATAAATAAAGGCATCATCCTATCTCTCCAGTCTAAATTGAACCATTTTCTACTATTTTATCATAATGGAATCATTGACAAAAAACTGCCCAAATATTTGGACAGTAAATTTTTATTTCATCTAAACGGGCAGTAAGAACCCCATTGGTGGAAATTTTCTTTATTTTTCATTTTCACTTTCCCAACATTCCATAAAACGTAATAAAAGTTGTGATATTTCATTAAGCTTATTTATTACATTTACATCCTTTTCTTCTTTCCGCAAAGATGTAAACACACTTTCAATCAAGAAAAGCCGGGGTGCTTCCTCTAGCAATTCATCTATTAAAAAATCAACGTAATGATTATCATTTTTTATAGTAGATTGTAATTCTTGTAACTGATCAATTAACTCTTCCTTATATTCTTCGCTATTTCTATTTTGATTGGATGAATATAAATAATCCTTATGAAAAAACACCTCATCCGCAGAGTTAGAGTGGATTATCATTTTAGTTCGACGAAGGGCAAATTCTATTACATTTTCTGTCTTTTTCGTTTCCATTTTATACATTTTTATTGCATGCATGCTATGTTGAAGAATTCCTAAAAATGTAATCGAATGATCCATTATGTGTTTACTGATATTTGGACCATAAAGATCTATAAGTCTTTTGGAAACCCATTCTAATTCTAATTCATATTGTTTTTTCATTAACGATTTCAAACCCTCATCATCAGATATTGGGATGGAATTAAATAAAGCCATTAAGTTATGTTTTTTATCCATTTTAAAGCGAACATCCACTTGCTTAACGAACAATTTTTCATCATCTAACTCTCCGTAAGAAGCAAGTTCCATTCTTTCATTTATTACCTCTTCATAAACCGCACTTAGAATGGCCATTAAACATTCGTTCTTTGAATTAAAATAATTATAAAATGTGCCTTTTGCAATTTTCGCCTCATTCAATATATCTTGAATGGAAGTCATTTGAAACCCATTTTTAATAAAAAGTTTTTGAGCCGCATTGATAATTTGCTTTTCCTTATCGTTCATAGAATCCACCTTTAGAACATTAGTCTATTTTTATTTTAGAACTTAAGCATTAATATATCAATGTTTATATTTTATTGGAAATAATGATTGATATTTTTGTACTATCGGTATAGAATGTATAAAGTCAAATATAGATCTAAATGGACCCCACTTTTTTTTGGTTAAGGTGGGGACTCATTTTTTTGCACAAGAAACTATAAGGTAGACGTAGTAATAATTTAATGTGCTGGGTATAAATTAAACCTACGTGCTCGTGTTTCGTTTTTTAATAAATAGAAAGAAGGTAAAATATGTCACAAGAAAATACAATGCATCATAAACCACCCTATGGAATGATAGCCATTCTTTTTATTGGTGCGTTTGTTGCTATCTTAAATGAAACGTTGTTAAATGTTGCACTCCCTTCCATTATGACAGAGTTCAAGGTCGATGCAACTGCTGTACAGTGGTTAACAACTGGATATATGTTAATTAATGGGATACTAATTCCAGCGAGTGCGTTCTTTATTCAACGCTTTACAAATAGAGGTTTATTCCTAACAGCAATGTCTTTATTTACAATAGGTACCATCCTAGCTAGCATATCACCAACATTTGGAGTGCTCTTAGCTGCACGTATGATTCAAGCTTCAGGTTCTGCTGTCATGATGCCACTATTAATGAATGTCATGCTTGTTGCTTTCCCAGTAGAAAAACGAGGAGCAGCGATGGGAACCTTTGGACTGGTAATGATTGTCGCTCCTGCTTTAGGACCAACTTTATCAGGGTGGATTGTAGAACATTACAGCTGGAGAATGTTATTCGATATTGTTATACCAATTGCGATATTATCCTTAGTAATCGGTATATTCAAGTTAAAAAATCTGACACCCCAGCGAGCTATTAAAGTGGATATCTTTTCACTCATCTTATCCAGCTTTGGTTTTGGCGGACTTCTCTATGGGTTTAGTAAAGCAGGAAGTGATGGATGGACGAATCCATTCGTTTATGGATCGATCATTATAGGTGCTATCTCTGTTATCGGGCTTATTCTTCGTCAACTACGTATGGATGAACCAATGCTTGAATTTAGAATCTATAAATACTCCATGTTTGCCCTATCATCTGCTATTTCCATTGTCCTAGCAATTGCGATGTTCTCGGGAATGATTCTTCTTCCAATTTATGTACAGACGATTCGTGGATTTAGCCCAATGGATGCCGGATTATTAATGCTCCCAGGGGCTCTTGTGATGGGATTCATGTCCCCAATCACAGGTAGATTATTTGATAAATATGGGGCAAAGACTTTAGGTATTATTGGGTTAATTATTACAATTGTAACTACGTTTTATTTTAGTAAATTAGATATGGAAATTTCCTTTGTATCGCTAATGATTCTCTTTGCAATCCGTAGTTTTGGTATGTCAATGGTAATGATGCCTATTATGACAAATGGCTTAAACCAACTACCACAAAAAGATTATCCACATGGAACTGCGATGAACAATACGCTACAACAAGTTTCCGGTGCCATCGGTTCTGCGCTATTAATTACAATCATGAATAAGCACAGCAAAGCGGAAGCCGAGGAATTAATGCAGGATGCTATGGCAAATATGGATTCATCTGCTATGACATCCAAACAAGGACTGGCAGAAATGAAAACACATATTTTAAATGAAGCGATGCTACATGGAATTAATTTTTCATTCCTTGTCTCAACCTTTATTGCCATACTTGCACTAATCCTAGCCTTCTTCATTCGAAGAGTTGGACCAGATGGGAAAATTATGAAAAAGGGAAAATCAAATACGTCTTCTGAATCAGTAACAGTTTCTGATTAATCTATAACAAATAAGGAATAGAGATCATGTTCTCTATTCCTTATTTGTTTCTGTAACTATATACTTAACCGGAAGATCATGGGAATCAATGGGAAGTCGCTGGATTACTTGGAAATGGCTTGCCAAAGAAATCGATTCATTTGGAAAATCAACTAAAAAGCGATCATAGTATCCTCCACCAAAGCCAATTCGATACCCATTTGGATCAAAAACAACACCTGGAACAATTAACAAATCAATATCATACTTTTTTACTTTTATTGTCTTTCCAGGACTTGGCTCTGGAATATCGTATAATCCTTTTTCTAATTGATGAAAATGATGGATTCGATAAAATACCATTTCCCTATTCGGAAGACACTTTGGCACACAGACAGCTTTTCCCTCATCCCATGCCTTTTCAATAATGGGTTTTGTATCCCATTCACACCCTTGTGAAATGGTAATTCCGATTGTTTTTGCTTTTTTCCAAAGATCAGAGTCTAATAATTTATTTCTTAATTGCTGTTCTATTTCTAATTTTTTATCCTTCGACAGGCTTTTTAACTTAGCAATTGTTCTTTTTCGTAGTTCTGTTTTATTCAGTGAAATCCCCTACTTTTATTTACTAATTAAAGCAAGTACTTCATTTCTTGATTTACTATTTTCTCTAAATGACCCACGAACGGCACTCGTTACAGTTTTGGAACCTTGTTTTTTCACACCACGGATACTCATACACATATGTTCCGCCTCCAAAATAACCATGACACCAACTGGATCTAATTCTTCCATTAATAAATCTGCAACAGATTTGGTGATTCTCTCTTGTAATTGCGGTCTTTTACTAATATCATCCACAATCCTTGCCATTTTACTTAAACCTATGACACGACCATTTTTCGGAATATATGCAACGTGCGCAACACCGATAAATGGCACTAAATGATGTTCACACATGGAGGAGAATTGAATATCTTTCACAAGTACCATTTCCTCATGTTGTTCTTCAAACACCGTTTCACAATGGACAGCGGGGTTTTTGGATAGTCCTGAAAAAACTTCTTCATACATATTTGCTACTCGTTTTGGTGTATCTAATAAACCTTGACGATCTGGATCTTCCCCAATTGCTTCTAAAATTTGTCGAACTGCTGATTGAATTTTTTCCTTATCCATTTATTTAAAGCCTCATTTCTGACTATCGTATTTTTCTGACCTCATGATTTTTCGGATTTCTCCTATATAGTAAAGAGATCCGAAGCTACAAACTATACCGTCTTCTCCTGCCTCTTCTAAGGCTAGATCAATTGCTTCCTCAAACCCCTGACTAGCCTTGACTATCTGATTTTTATCAGCTAAACGAAGAGCTAAATCTTCTGCCTTCATTGCCCTTGGATTACCAGGAGTGACTGTGATAAAAGAATGCATAACTGGAGAAACCCTCTCAATTATTTGATCAACATCTTTGTCTTTTAAAATACCAAGAATGGCTATTATTTTTTTATTATGAAAATACTTCGTTAAATTATCCACTAAAGCATTAATACTGTCAATATTATGGGCGCCATCAATGACGACAATTGGATTTTGGTGAATAATTTCAAATCGACCTGGCCATGTTGTTTCGGCTAAACCTAACCTAAGTGCATTTTCATCAATATGAATTTCATTTTCATTAAGGAGCTGCACCGCTTCTAACACAACAGCCGCATTTTTAAGTTGATGTTCACCTAATAATGTGATTTTTATATCTTTTAATGATTTATAATCAAATGACTGTCCACTTAAGTCTGCTGATATGTTCGTTATTTGGGAAAAGTCTGGTTGAAAAACTGGACTATTTTTCTCATGAGCAACACGGTAAATGACATCTTCCGCCTCTTTTTCTTGTGAATATAAAAGTACCGGAGTATTTTCTTTAATGATTCCAGCTTTTTCGCCAGCAATTTCAGTCAAAGTGGAGCCTAAAAATGCTTGATGATCGTAACTAATCGAAGTAATAATGGATAGTAATGGGTATTCAATTACATTCGTGGAATCAAGTCTTCCCCCTAATCCAACCTCAAGTACTACCATATCACATTGTTGTTCGTAAAAATATTGAAAAGCAATTGCCGTCATGATTTCAAACTCTGTCGTAGGTATTTGTTCTTCCTCTATTTTATTCTTAATCATTTCCGTTATTTTCGCTAGAGAATCATCTGAAATATCTTCTTGATTTACTTTAATTCGTTCATTAAATCGTTCAATATACGGTGAGGTAAATAGTCCTGTCTTATAGCCAGCCTTTCCTAAAATATGTGAAAGGTAGGATGCGACAGAGCCTTTACCATTCGTTCCCGCTATATGAACAAACTTTAACTTCTTTTCCGGATTTCCTAAAGCGTTCATTAATGAGCGAATATGATCTAAACCTAGACTCATTCTACTATACTTTGGACTATGAATATATTGTAATGCTTCCTCATAATTCATGCGATTTAAGCTCCTTTATGTCCTGCTCATTCTCTAAATTAGAATATCCTTTTATTATAAGGCATGGATACATATTTCGACAAAGAAACCTAATTTGTAACAAAAATCAAATAATACTATCTTTTTTTACTGTTTCAAATTATAATATTCTCATGTTTATATCACACTTTGGGAGGAAAGAATTTGAAGCAATTATTCGTTGTTTTATTCACTGTATTCTTAATAACTTTTATTCCCGTTTCAACATTTGCAATGAAAGCAAATGACCCACAATTTGAAGCATTTCTAAAGAAAATTGGTTGGGATAAACAGGACTACCTAGATTATCTTAAAAGCAAAGATTGGGATTTAGATTATTTTGATTCTGGCGATGAATTAGGTACACCACTAACCGAAAAAGATGTTCAATCTGTGCTTAAAAAATTCAATTTAACTCGTGAAGAATTGAATACCTTATTAATAGAATTTGGTGACTTGGAAAAAGGGCAAGACGTGTTACAAGGGGAATTGATTATTTTCGCGGAAGATTTGCATGATTATGTAAAACATTATTTAGACGATTACACCCTTATAAATGAGAAAAACCTTCAAGACCTATTAACATCCTATGAAATTGCATCCAAACAGGAATTGGAAAATATTTTAGTTCAGTTTGACGATTCCCTTGAAAATTATAAGTATCTTGAGAATTTAGAATCCATTGTAGACCTATATCTTTATGAGTTATCACTAACACCCATCAATGATACAAACTTCCAAGAGCTTCTTAAGCGTTATGGATTTAATTCAAAAGAAGAATTAGAAACATTTTTAAATGATCACGGAGATTCAATGGAATATTTCAAGTATATGGAGGAATTAGAGGATGCTATTTCCTTTTATCAGGACGAAGTTGAATTTGATGAAATATACCCTGATTTACCGGATATAGGTTTATCTGATGCGGAAATCGGAAAACTTCTGGAACACTTTCTTCGTTTAGATATAGAGGATTCTGCATTTTTGGATAAGCTTTTGGAACTTCAGGATCAATTAGCATCATTTGAAAGTTTAGAAAATGTCGATAAACTTTCTAAAAGCCAAATCATTGAATTTAAACAGATTTATCAGCAACTTTTAGAACTCTTCCAAATTGATATCAAGTATTATCTCGTAAAGGATAACGAGAAAAAGCCGGTCTCCTTTGATGCTTTAATGACAATGTATAGTACAGATGGGTATGACCTGCTATTAGAAATTTATAACAAAAACGGGGAATTACTAGCGGATTTATTGTTATACTCTGATTTATTTGATTTCCAAAAAATAATAGAAGAAGCAAAGGATGAAATCGAACAAGTAGAAAGTATTATGGTTGGAACAAAAAATGAGAAAAAGGATACAGAAAATGATGTAGAAAAGGAAAAGAATAAAAAGAAGAGTGAAGTGGTGAAAGAAACGAATGAAGTAGAAAAGGTAACAAGCGATAAAACCACCGACCGTGCAGAACAACCAGAACCCTCCGTTGTTGATAAAGCAGATGGTGAGGAATTACCAAAAACCGCTTCTCCTATTTTTAATATGTTGTTCTTTGGTTCCGTCCTTTTAATAACAGGTATTATTGTCTATCGTCGTTATGTGAAAATAAGTAGGGGCTAATCCCCTACTTATTTATTATAAAATATCATTTATGTTTTGTTGTGCCTCTTGCACTTGTTGACGTACATCGTGTAATTCTTCAAATGCTTGTTGGAATTGTGAATTCTGTGTAGCTTCTGTTCCAGCTTGTCTTTGTAAATTTCTTAACGTTTGTTCAGCACTCTTTAACTGTTGTTCCGCTTGTTCCAACACTTCCATGTCTTGTCCTTGAGCTTGGATTACTGCTTCTTGTGCAGCGTTTACTAGCGCACTTGCGCGTTGTAATTCCTCATGTAAATTTTCGTATGCCATCTTATGTACCTCCATTCCTTTTTATCAGTAATATGTCTTCATTTCCCTATTTTTATTCGAGCTGATGTATGTATTTTGAATGGTAAAGCACATTTATGCGTAAACTAACTAGGAATGATTGGAAAGGAGAGTGCTATGATGGGACGTGGAAAAGCTTTTAACCATAAAAAGAAGGGTAATCCAAATAGCTTCCCTGATCATAATATGGTGGAAAAAAAAGAACATAGCCGACAATTTGAACAGCAAGAAGATATTGTCACACACGAGGCCTTTAAAAACCGACCAAAAGCAGATGAAATGCCATAAAGAAAACTTCCATAAGTGTGGGTTTTCCTTCATCCCCCACTTATGGTTATCGCACTTATCAGACCTTTACGGGCAGTTGATCTCCCACCTACCTTCTTTGTTCCCTAGAAGCTTGAGGTGGGGTACTTACTTTTCGTTTAGGAGGAATAAAAATTACTTTTTCTTGATAATAACGATTTTTTTCATTTTTCCTTTGAATGCGGTATCCGCAATGGACAGTAGTAATGCTCCCAGAATTTCTGTCCAAATAGGAACTGTGATTTCAACCATCATTTCATCTATTATAAAGATAGCTAGCCACAAGGCAATCGTAATTAAAATGAATTTCATTCCAATAAATCTTTTCTTCGTTTTTAAATAAGGGCCGAAAATAATAAGAGATAACTTAGCAATTAACTTAGTAAAATAACTTAAAATGAAAAAGAAGATAAGAAATAAAAGTAAATAATATAATGAATCATATTCCACATTAAATATATAAAAAAAGCCTGCAAACCCCAAAAAATATGTACCAATACCCAATAATAAGGAACCAATTATAACTAAACCTAATAGCGCTATAGCAATTAAGTTTCCACCAAAAATTTTAAATCCACGAAAGAAACCATTTTTCTTCATCTAAACATCCTAACATTTTACACATTCATATTTTCCTTTATTTTCAATTTCATATTTATCGTATGTATCGTATGACCGTTAAAGTCCTCTTCAGTTTCACTTATTTTTTCAAAACCTTTTGCTTGATAAAATCTCATACCAACCAAATTATTTTTTTCCACATTTAGTTGGATTTCCTTTATGTCATCTAATATTTTTACACCCTCTTTTAAAAAAGCAGAACCTATGCCATAGCCCTGGAATTCTGGATAAATGTAAAGGGCCCCAAGTTGAGTCGAACCTTCTGAGGACACGTAGGAATAATTAGCAAATCCTACAATTTTACCATGAACTTCAGCCACTAACATCATCGAATATTTCAATCTACGTTTTAATATTTTATAACTGTAAGCTCTCTTCAAAAAATTATTTTGAATCTCATGTGGGATAATTCCTTCATATGTACTATTCCAACTCACCTTTGCAACGCGCTGCACTTGTGGAATATCCTTTTTTTTCATTAACCGAATAGTATAATCCACCATTAATCACCCTTTTAATTAGTGAAATATAACAGTTTTAAACATTATAACACTTTTATTCTGTTTTTAGGAACTTGGTATTCTCTTTAGGTTGGAGAATGCCAAGTTTCTCTTAAATCATTTTGTTTTCATCCGCACACCTCGTATTCCCTCTTAATATACTGCATTAGATGCGAAACAAGGAGGTGTAAAACGTCAGATGAAGAAGTATTTTGCTTTCACCCTTTGGGGATTAACTACCTTCTTCGCACTCACTTTCCTAATCATTTATATTCTTTTTGCACCAACAAAAAACGAAGAAATTGGGAATGATGACAGGAAACCTTCAGAACTAACGTTGGTTGAGGAGGATAATAATGAAGAATCTTCCGATGATGAACAGTCCAATAAGAATGATAATCAAGATAAAGAAGAATTCCATCAGTGAAGGTTTTCCTTCGTCTCCCGCTGCTGGTTAGTCGCACTTATCGGACCCTTATTTTCAAGAGGAAATAATGGAATATTTATGGCAGGAGTAAGGGGTTACCTTATTCCTCATTTTGCTTGAATCAACCGTTACCCCCAATAATCCGGATCTTTCATTCTAATCTCTTCCACAATATCTTCTAAATCCATAGGAGTTATCAAATCGACTTGATATCCCTCTTTTTCCTTTGCTATATCATATAGGTATTTATTGCTGCCCGGATTGTCTTCGTCCATTAGAATGATGCACCCATCACTTTTTTCTACTAACCATTTATTTTTTGCTTGGAATTGATATGGTCCTTTATAATCTCCTTTATATAATGGTTGGAAAAAGTCGACTATAAAAGTTAATTCTTGATATTTCTCCTTAAGAGGATCTGGCCAGCGTTTTTCTTGATTTTCAAATGGTGGAATCAAAGCAATATTTATATCATGATTTTCTTTAAGATCTAGTACAACTTCGGCAGTCCACATTTCCACACCCAATTGTCCGGTAATAATAACCCATTCTAATCCTTGTTCGATAAAGCTAGTTAAACGCTTCTCGATTGCAGCCTTAATAAAAGCTACTCGTGGATCATTTTCTTTGAAAATACCAAGCTCCGTGGATTTATATCCTGATACGACTAAACTTTTCATATGTAAGTCCTCCCCATAAATACCGCCATTATAAGATTAAAAAGAAAAGCTAGCAACTAATAGCTAGCCTTTCTTAAAAATCATTTATCTTTTACATCCGCAATGATGGGGGTGGTGCTTTCCATGTCCATGGTACTTTCCATGTCCATAGCCTGGGTCAAATGCTCCCATTACTCCTGGTCCCGGGCCAAATCCTGGGCCGGTAGGAGCTCCCATTACTCCCGGTCCTGGACCAAATCCTGGGCCAGTAGATGCTCCCATTACTCCTGGTCCTGGGCCTGGAACTTCATAAGATGGTCCTTCAATGTCAACACTATTTGTTACATTGTGAAAAGAAGTGGAGTGTGGAAACTCGTGAATATTCTTAACTGTATGATGGTTGATTACATTTGTGTGAGATGGATGAATATGTTTTACACAACTTTCTGAACAAGTATGCACGTTATTAACTTTAGTCGGATAAACACATATTGGACATCCACAATGTGGTCCATGATGACGTCTCATATACATTCCCCTTTCTAGTTTCAATACACTAATAACCTATGTCATCTGTATTGGTTGTGTATAAACGAGTACCCATTTTTTAATAAAGTTTAATAAATCTAGGCATTTGCCTCTTTTTAAATTTACTACTATTTCCATTGAAAAAAAATGAAACCTGTCATACGATAGAAACGTATTAAATGCAGAACGAAAAAGGAGGTGAATACAGATGTTACTCGAATTATTAAATGAACTTTTAAATGACTTATCACCATTTTATCTTTATTTAAGTTTAGTTATTTCCAACTTTCATCTAGGATTTCTTCAATTTGGATTACAATATCGCAGCTTTGAAAACCAAATCTACATTCGCAAGTGTCACAATGTTCAATTTCGTTTATTGCCAAAACTAAAAATAACACCGCGGATTATAGAATTAAGAACTTGGATATGTACAATTACGAAGAAAACCGAATCGGTAGATGATTCCGAAGCTCCTTCCCTTTCTGTCAACATAATGATAAAAAGACAAGGAGGAAAAAAATGGAATCAAAATCTGTATTCACTTTCTTTAAAAAATATAGCATTCTTTTAGGGGCTCTCTCCCTTTTGTTACTTTCAGGATGTCAAAGTGCAACATTTGAACCGATTAACGCTAATTCTACTGGTTTTTTCGATCATAACTTTGTTTATCCCTTTTCATTACTTATTAAAGGAATAGCAGGATTCTTTAATGACAACTATGGATTATCTATTATAATCATCACATTGGTTATTCGCTTATTATTAATGCCATTTATTTTGAAACAAACGAAAAACAGTGTACAGATGAAAGAAAAAATGGAGAAAATCAAACCTGAGCTTAATGCATTACAAGAAAAATACAAAGATAAAAAAGATGTGGAATCAAAAACTAAAATGCAACAAGAAATGATGGAGCTTTATCAGAAGCATAATATGAATCCTTTAGCTTCTTTGGGTGGTTGTTTACCAATCATGATTCAATTTCCTATACTAATTGCTTTTTATTATGCTATTCGCCGAACTCCGGAAATTGCCACTCATTCTTTTCTCTGGTTTGATTTAGGACAAAGTGATATGGTAATGACTATTTTAGCTGTGGTCATTTATTTTATTCAATTTAAAGTTTCTCAAATTGGTATGGATCCAAAGCTTAAACAACAAATGGCTATAATGGGACTTATGTCTCCGATTATGATTGGGGTTATTTCGTTATCAGCACCAGCTGCATTACCTCTCTACTGGACTGTCGGTGGACTATTTATGATTGTTCAAACCATTATTTCAAGAAAAATTTATGCATCTGCTTCTAATTCTACAGAAAGCAAATAATTTAAGAAAACTTCCATCGTTCTAAGGATGGAAGTTTTTTGTTACATATCGTGATTAGGATTATGTTTTTGTCTTGAATGATTTGCGTTTTTAGCCTTTTTCGAACCGCTTAGTGGCTCACCATATCCCTGTTGTGGACTTTGTGGTAGACGAGGGCGTTCTTGTTGTTTTGGTCCTTTTGGATTTACCATTTATACTCCTCCTTTCACTTATTTTATTGTTTGAGGATATTTAAGTAATTATGCAGGGTAAACAAATAGCTAATCATTTCAAGAGGTAACTTGGAAATCTTTAATAAACTATTGTGATATCGGCACTCATCACGGGTTATCAGCGCACTTTCTGGGATATCAGTATTCATTCTTTCCAGGATATCAGCACGCTTTCCTAGATATCAGCATGCTTTCCTAGATATCAGCATTTATTCCAAGATATCAGCACGCTTTCCAGGATATCAGCATGCTTTCCTAGATATCAGCATTTGTTCCAAGATATCAGCACGCTTTCCAGGATATCAGCATGCTACTTATAAAAATTAAAAAACAGGCAAAAACCATCTATTAGGTTTTTGCCTGTTTTACTTATTTCGTATATTCTTCAGTAAGTACGTTAACGATTTGTTTCTTACGAGATACAACGCCTTTAAGAAGCGCGCGATTATTGTTATCTAACGTTACACCATATCCAGATTCGACTTTACCTTTTCCTTCTCCAAGAGCAAGTACTTCAGAATCATTTTCTAGAATATCGGTTACAACGAACAGGAATAAATCCAGCCCTTTATCATTAATAATTTTATTAATTTCTGTTTCTATTTCTGCTTGATTTTCATAAACTTTTGCTGTATTAACAGCATTTACTTGAGCAACTTCAACTTTCGCATTACCCATTGTGAATTCTTTTGCATCCATTGTTACAAGTTCTAAGGCAGATTTATCACTTAAATCAGCGCCTGCTTGAAGCATTTCAAGACCATACTGTTCTAAATTAACTCCGGCAATTTCTGCAAGTTCATGAGCAGCATCTACATCTTGCTGTGTGCATGTTGGTGATTTTAATAGCAAAGAATCTGAAATAATAGCGGATAATAAAAGTCCAGCAACTTCTTTGGAAACCTCTATATTATTTTCTTTGTACATTTTATTTAAAATCGTTGCCGTACAGCCAACTGGTTCACCTCGGAAAATCAAAGGCTCTTTTGTTTCAAAATTGGAAACACGGTGATGATCAATGACTTCCTTGATTTTTGCATTTTCGATGTTATCCGCACTTTGTTGGAATTCATTGTGGTCGACTAAGATAACTTCTTGTCCGTCGTCCACACTTTCAATTAATGCGGGTGCATCCACTTTAAAGTAATCTAATGCAAATTGTGTTTCTTTATTAACTTGTCCAAGCCGCACAGCTTCAACATCTTCGCCAATCTTTCCTTTTAAATCGGCATAGGAAAGTGCAGAACATATCGTATCGGTATCTGGATTTTTATGTCCAAAAATAAGTGTTTTTGCCATAGTTATTTCTCCTTTTATGTATATGCTTGTCACAATTAAAATATTTTCATGATTCCTTACAAATTTTATCATAAGGCGATTTGTACTTCAATATTAGGAAGTTACATCCGTACCATTTTACTTTTCATTTTTTTCTTTTTATAGTTATAAAGAAGACTACCGTCAATGGGGATTTCCTTCATTTCCCACTGATGGTTAGTCGGACCTTTACGGGCGGTTGAGCTCACATACCTCCTTTGTTTCCCCAGAAGCTTGTGGCGGGATAAAGAAAGAACAAAAAGAAACGAGATGTTATAAATGAATCAATATATTGTCATTGGTGCTGGAATATTAGGCGCTAGTACTGCGTATTACTTAGCAAAAAACGGTGCAAAAGTAACGGTAATCGATAGAAAGGACATTGGACAAGCCACAGATGCTGCTGCTGGAATGATTTGTCCTTGGGTTTCTCAACGAAGAAACAAAGCATGGTATAACCTTGCAAAGGGTGGTGCAAAACTTTACCCCAAACTAGTAAAGGAATTGGAAAAGGATGGAGAAACTGAGACAGGTTATTCCCAAGTTGGTGCTATTAGTATCCATACCGATGAGAAAAAGCTTTTTGGCATGAAGGAACGAGCATTAAAACGTCGGGAAACAGCCCCGGAAATCGGTGAAATCACTATACTTGATGAAACTAAAACAAAAGAATTATTCCCATTGCTCGCTGAGGGATTTCAATCCGTTCATATTGCTGGCGGAGCTAGAGTAGATGGTAGAGCTATGAGAGATTCACTCATCCGTGGAGCAAAAAGGTATGGTGCCACAGTGATTTTTGGAGATGCCAAATTAATAGCAAATGGAGAAAAAGTAGTGGGGGCTTCCGTTGGAAATGATATGTTTGAAGCTGATAAAGTTATCGCTACTTCAGGAGCATGGATGAATGAACTATTAGAACCTTTGGGTGTCCAATTTGATGTAGTTCCTCAAAAAGGGCAAATCCTTCACGTGAAAATGCCGAATATGGATACTTCGAATTGGCCCGTAGTTATGCCACCAACGAATAAATATATATTATCCTTTGATGACCATATCGTCTTAGGTAGTACTCATGAGAACAAATCGGGATTTAATTCTGAAAAAACAGCCGGTGGTTTATACGACATTTTATCTAATGTTTTAGAAATCGCCCCTACCTTGAGTAATAGTACTATTCTAGAATCAAGAGTTGGTTTTCGCCCATTCACGCCAGGATTTTTACCTGTAATTGGCAATTTACCTGGTTTTGAAGGATTATTGTTAGCTAATGGGCTAGGCTCATCGGGATTAACTACCGGTCCTTTTGTAGGAAAACAATTAGCAAATTTAGCATTGGGTAATGAAATTGAAATAGCTATTACTGATTACCCCGTGAGCGGTGCTTTAATTAACTAAGCTATTCATACATGATGAAAGTTACATTTAAAATTTGGCATTCGCTTAACACCTTAGCGAATGCCTGTAATTCATTTATGCAGCAAGAATATGTCAAGCTTTCTAACCCAGAAAAACACTTTCTTCCAAATTCTTTATTAAAAAAAGGATCAAGCAACAAGGCTTAATCCTTTTAGACACCGTGCAATATGAAATTCAATAAAAATAAACCTGAGATAATATATAGCGGGATGGAAACTTGGGATGCTTTTCCAACTACTAATTTTGCAATTGGATAGGCAATAAATCCAAATGCGATTCCATCCGCAATACTATACGTAAAAGGAATCATAATGATAATAAAAAAAGCTGGGATTACTTCTGATAAATCATCGAAATTAATACTTTTCACATTTTGTAGCATTAAACCACCAATAATAATTAGAATTGGTGCAATTGCACTACTCGGTATAATGGTTACAAACGGAATAAAGAAAATCGACAATAAAAATAACAGGCCTGTTACAATAGACGTAATTCCCGTCCTTCCTCCTGCAGTAATTCCGGCTGCAGTTTCCACTGTTGAAACAGTAGGACTAGAACCAAATATACCGCTTAGAACAGCAGAAATTGAGGTAACCCGAAAGGCTTTACCATATTTTTCATGTTGATTTAGCTGTCCTAACTGTCCACTAATCAATCCAATATTTTCAAAGACAAGTACCATTGTTAAGGAAAACACAGCAATCCAAAACGTGGTGGATGCTATATTTCCAAATGACATCGCACCAAATACAGATCCATAATCACCAGAAGAACTTCCAAAGCCGTTCTTTAATGAACTCATATCCACAAGCCCGAACATCCAAGCAATTATTGTTCCAACAAAAATAGTGATTAAGAAGTTGGCTGGAATATTTCGTAAAAATAAAATAACAGCAAGAATCAGCGTTAGGATAAACGCAAGCACTGTGGGACTACTTATGTCGCCTAAACTAATTAAAGAATGTTCACCTCTAACAACCAATTGACTTTTTTCTAATCCAAGCAAGGCTAAAAATAATCCTAAACCAACACTAATAGAATCCTTCAACGAACTAGGAATTGCGGTGGTGAGTATATCGGACAGTGGGGTAAAGGCAATGATAACAAATAATAATCCAGCAATAAATACTACTGCCAGCGCTTCTTGCCATGTTAGGCCCATGGAATGGACAAAGGTATAAGAGAACATTGCATTGACACCCATACCCGGGACAAGGATAAGGGGCAAATTCCCCCATATCCCCATAATTAAACACCCCGCTACACAAGTAAGGATAGTTGCCCAAACCGCAGCCTGCATTGGTATACCTGCATCTGCTAAAATAGTTGAATTGACAGCAATAATATATACAATTGTAAAGAATGAAACGAAACCAGCAAGAATCTCTTGTTTCATCGTGGTTCCTTTTTCAGAAAGATTTGTGAGGTTTTTTATCTTTTCTTTCATTTTACTTCCTTCTTTATTAATCTCCCTCACCCACCCAGTCTTTTATTACAATTTGTTAAAAAGACCAAAAATGATTTACCTTTTAATCCATTCGATTTATAGACGTTCCACTACACCTTTTACTAAGTTTAAAAAATCTTCCTTCGCTTTTTCTGTAGTTTCAATAACCTCTTCATGGCTAAGTGGTTGGTCTAAAATACCTGCAGCCATGTTCGTAATACAAGAAATACCAATAACGTTCATTCCAGCGTGACGAGCAACAATAACTTCTGGTACTGTTGACATCCCAACTGCGTCTCCGCCGACTTTTTCTAGCATACGTACTTCTGCCGGTGTTTCATAGCTCGGTCCACTATTCCAAACGTAGACTCCTTCTTTTAGTGTAATGTTCAAATCCTTAGCAACTTCACGTACAAGTTCCTGTAAAGAAGGTGTATAAGCAGTTGACATATCAGGAAAACGTACACCTAATTTACTGTCATTTGGACCGATTAATGGATTTGCTCCTACATTATTAATATGGTCATTAATTAACATTAAATCCCCAGGAGTAAAGCTTTGGTTTACACCACCAGCAGCATTCGTTACGACAAGCATTTCAATACCCAAGGCTTTCATTACACGAACAGGGAAAGTTACCTCATCTAGAGGATATCCTTCATAGTAATGAAAACGTCCTTGCATAGCTAATACCGTAACACCTTTTAATTCTCCGACCACCAATTGTCCAGCATGACCTTCCACTGTCGATACTGGAAATCCAGGAATCATTTCATATTTAATTTTTACCGGATTGTTTATTTCATCTGCCAATACCCCTAAACCTGAGCCTAAAATAAGGCCAACTTTGGGTTTTGAGGAAATTTTTTCTTCTATAAAAGTTTTTGCACGTTCGATTTTACTCATACCCATCCTCCTTCAAATTTCGTTCAAAAAGCTTTTTCCATGTTGTGGACTTTTAACTTGGAAATTTTCCGCAATGGTCTCACCAATATCCGCAAACGTATTTCTTATTGGTAATGATTTTCCTTCCGTAACTCCTTTATGATGTATAAGTAATGGAACGTATTCTCTCGTGTGGTCTGTCCCGTGATGGATAGGATCGTTCCCATGGTCTGCAGTAATGATCAATAAGTCGTCTTCTTTTAGGTTTCTCAATACTTCGGGTAATCTTGCATCATATTCTTCTAATGCTTTTCCATAACCCTGTGGATCACGACGATGGCCATATTTCGCATCAAAATCTACTAAATTCAAAAAACTTAATCCAGTAAAATTCATGTCCATTGTTTCTAGTAATTTATCCATACCATCCATGTTTGATACTGTTCTTAGTGACTTGGTTACCCCTTCGCCATCATAAATATCAGAAATTTTTCCAATTGCGATGACATCATAATCCGCATCTTTTAACTCATTCATAACTGTACGACCAAACGGTTTTAATGCATAGTCGTGTCGGTTTGGTGTACGTTCAAAATGACCTGACTCTCCGACAAATGGGCGAGCAATAACACGTCCGACCATATATTCGGGATCATTTAATAATTCACGAGCATATTGACAAATATCGTAAAGTTCTTCTAATGGAACAACCTCTTCATGAGCGGCAATTTGTAAAACTGAATCAGCTGAAGTATAGACGATTAGGCTTCCAGTTTTCATATGTTCTTCACCTAACTCGTCTAAGATTGCCGTTCCTGATGCTGGTTTATTTCCAATAACCTTTCGACCGGTCTCTTCCTCAAGCTTATTAATAATTGCATCCGGGAATCCATCGGGAAAAGTTCTAAAAGGGGTATCAATTTGAAGCCCCATAATTTCCCAGTGTCCTGTCATCGTATCTTTTCCTGCTGAGGCTTCCTGCATTTTTGTATAATGTGCAAGAGGTTTATCTGCTGGTTTTATGCCTTTTAATTCACGAATATTACTTAATCCAAGGGCACCCATATTTTGCATGTTTAACCCATTCATATGTTCTGCAATATGACCTAAAGTATCCGCTCCTTTATCATTGTACTTCTCTGCGTCAGGGGACTCTCCAATACCGACTGAATCCATGACAATTAGGAATACTCGTTTAAAAGGTGATGTTTTACTCATACCTCTAGTTCCTCCTTTATAATCTAGCTTTATTGTAAGACGTCCAACCTCTAAAGGTCAATAGAAGGGGTCCAAAAATTTTGGACCCCTTTAAGCTGGTTTAGAAAATTAAAAAATCTGCTGCATGTGGATAATTATTCAGAAATAACATCGTATACTAATGGATTGCTATCCACCGGTTCGCTCGAAATCGAATAGGATTCATATATTTTCCCAATTACTTCCGCTACATCTTCCCGATTACTGTAAATGGTTACTAGTGAATCACCTTTTCGAACCTGATCCCCGACTTTTTTATTTAAAACAAGACCTACTGCCAAGTCGATTTGAGATTCTTTTGTCACACGACCTGCGCCCAGAAGGCTTGCTGCGATTCCTATTTCGTTCGCGATAATTTCTGAAATATATCCATCCTGTTTAGCTTCCACTTCAAATGTGTGGGCTGCGGTTGGCAATTTTTCAGGTTGATCGATAATCGATGGATCTCCACCTTGTGCTGCAACAAAGGTTTTAAATGTTTCAATGGCTTTACCAGATTCCATGGCATCCACTAATTTTTCTCGTGCTTCTTCTACTGTTTCTGCTTTTCCTCCTAGACAAACCATTCGGCTTCCTAATGTTAAGCATAACTCTTCCAAATCTTTCGGACCTTTACCTTTTAACGTATCAATGGCTTCTTTCACTTCTAAGGCATTTCCGATGGCAAATCCTAATGGTTGATTCATATCGGAAATAACGGCAATGGTTTTGCGACCAGCCCCATTACCAATCTCAACCATAGCTTTTGCCAATTCCTTTGCACTGTCAAGATCTTTCATAAAAGCCCCTGAACCTGTTTTTACATCAAGTACGATTGCATCGGCACCTGAGGCTATTTTCTTACTCATAATCGAACTTGCAATGAGTGGGATGGAATCTACTGTCGCTGTTACATCACGAAGTCCATATAGTTTTTTATCTGCAGGAGTTAAATTTCCACTTTGACCTACAACAGCAATCTTATTCTTGTTAACTAATTCATTAAATGTTTTACTATCCATTTCTACTTGAAATCCTTTAATGGATTCCAGTTTATCGATGGTACCGCCCGTATGTCCTAATCCGCGGCCAGACATTTTGGCTACAGGGACACCGATAGAAGCTACAAGTGGTGCAAGGATAAGTGTTGTTGTATCACCTACCCCTCCCGTACTATGTTTATCCACTTTAATACCGTCAATATCAGATAAATCAATTTGATCTCCTGACTCTACCATTGCCATCGTTAAATGGACTCGTTCTTCTGGAGTCATATCTTGATAAAAGATAGCCATTGCTAATGCGGACATTTGATAATCCGGTATATCCCCTTTTGTATAACCCTGAACCGCAAAATCGATCTCTTCCTTCGTTAACGAATGTCCATCACGTTTTTTCTCAATAATATCTATCATTCTCATCATAGTCACCCTTTCCTTCAGGCTATCGATGTTTCTCAAATTTTTTCGGATTTATATTTATTTAAAAGAACATACCTGCTATTGCTGCACTTAGTAGGGAGGCCAATGCTCCGGCCAATACTGCTTTCAATCCCATTTTAGCAATATCATTTCTACGACTTGGTGCTATACCACCTAATCCCCCTAATAGGATTGCCATGGAGCTCAAGTTTGCAAATCCACATAAAGCGAAACTTACAACAAGTGTCGTTTTATCTGATAATACTCCAATTTCCGGCGCAAAGGAGGCATATGCTACAAATTCATTAACTACCAATTTTTGCCCAATAAAACCGCCAGCTTGTATTGCTTCTGACCATGGTACACCTACAGCAAAAGCAATTGGAGCAAATAAAAATCCTAAAATTTGTTCTAGCGTAATTCCACCGAAGATCCCTAAAATCCCATTAATTAGGGCAATAAGTGCAATGAATGCTAATAACATAGCACCTACATTCAATGCCAATTTCAGACCGTCCGACGCACCTTTTGCAGCTGCATCAATGACATTGACTGTTTCTGTATCTTTTTCCAATTGAATATCATCCGAAATCTTCGCTTCTTCTGTTTCCGGCATCATCACTTTCGCCATAATCAATCCTGCTGGTGCCGCCATGAAACTTGCAGCAAGTAAATACTCTAGTGGTACTCCTAATAAAGAATATCCTACCAATACTGAACCAGCAACAGATGCCAGTCCACCAGTCATGACAGCAAATAACTCAGATTTTGTCATTTTCTCTAAAAATGGTCTTATTACAAGTGGCGCCTCTGTTTGCCCAACAAAAATATTAGCTGCAGCCGACATGGATTCGGTCTTACTTGTTCCTAGTAATTTAGATAGTGCACCACCAATAATTTTAATAAACCATTGCATAATACCAAGATAATATAAAACAGAAATTAATGCTGAAAAGAAAATAATAATTGGTAATACGTGAAAAGCAAATATAGAGCCAAACTGATCACTATCCGCTAATGATCCAAATAAAAAGCTAATTCCTTCATTAGCAAAATTAATAACATCTTGAACCCTTAACGTAAACCATTGAAGGCCTTCCTTTCCCGCTTCCCATTTTAATACAATAAATGCAAATGCAACTTGAATAACTAAACCACCAATTATGGTTCTCGGTTTAATCGCTTTCTTTTTATTGGAAAAAAGAAAGGCTATTCCTAAAACAACAACCACTCCCATGATACCCCACAGGATATTCATATAACACTCTCCTCTTTCGATTATTGGATATTTTATTTTTTCCTAAAATAGATAGAACGTCCAACATAAAACCTACACTGTAATCCCTTTCATATTGATTACAATTCCATTGTAAGGTTAGACGTCCAACAAGTCAATTGTTTTTTAAAATATTGTCGAATATTGTTGTGGATTTTACGATTAAAAATTCTTTCTGACATTTCTTTGGTTATTCTTTAACTAGATTTTTTCCCTAAATGTTACGTTTGCGCAATACATTAAATGATATTTGATTAGAATTAAAGAAGTTAATGGAGTAAAGAACTGGTCTATGATCTAAATCATAATGAATTTGACGCAAAATTAAGAGTGGTGTGTCTTGATCACAATTCATAATATCAGAGATTTCCTCATTATAGCTCATTGTTTTTATTTCTGCTTTTGCATAACTAATCGTGATCCCTACTTCTTCTAGCGATAATAGTATTGACTCCTGGTTTAATTTATACCCTTTTTCAAGTAAATTCGCTGGAATTTTATCAATACAATAAACTAGCGGTATCTCATCCGCTGTTCGAACTCGCTTAACTAAAAATACTTGTTCATTTTTCTCCAAGTTTAATTCCTTAATGTCATCGCCATGTGGATCAACATAACCCGTAAAAAGAATTTCTGTTCCAGACTTTTTCCCTTGTCTTTCTATCATATCTGTAATGCTAAATAACTCCTCTATTCCACCGGAGAATATGGGTTTATTATTCACAAACGTCCCAACCCCATGCTTACGGATAATGATATTTTCCTCTTCTAGAATCCGTAAAGCTTCTCGTAGTGTGTTACGCGAAACACCTAATTCCTTTGCCAACTCCATTTCAGAAGGCAAACGTTCACCTGCCTCGAGCTTTCCTTCTTTGATCTTTTCCTTTATTTGTTCAATCACCACAAGATAACGTGGTGTTTGAAAATTATAGTTGTTCATACCTTCCCACTCCTTTTATGTTTCTCATTTTACATTTTTTATAAAACGCGTCAAGCTGATTAGTGGCACTTCTAGATTTTGTTAGACTTTTAAATGTAAAAAAAGCCAATGATGATTTTTTATCACCATTGACTTTTTTCTTTAGTGAAAGAGTCCAGATTCTCTAGCTTTTTCACCTAACACATGTGTCGTCTTATTGATTGCATTTTTAAGTACTCCTCCTAATATTAGGGCGAGTATCGCGAATATAACAAGAAATACTACATCATGAGCTACTTTCTCCCAAACAATTCCACCTACAGCTTCTCTCATAATTCCCACAGCATACGTAAATGGTAAGAATGGGCTAATCACTTGGAAGAATTTAGGAAGTAATACAACCGGATATGTTCCACCTGATCCAGCAATTTGTAGTACTAACATGATAATGGCGATTGCTTTTCCTACATCACCGAAAACGGAAACTACTGTATACACCATCGTAACAAACACAGCGCTACATAATATTCCAAACAGGATAAACCAAAGTGGTTCTTTTATATTTACATCTAGGAGATAGAGATCTCCCAAAGTTACAATTAACGTTTGGAAAAGTCCTATGCTCAGAAATGTAAGTAATCTACCAAAGTAAATTTGTCTTTCTGTATAATTTTCCGCCTGTGGACCATGGATTTCTGTTGACATTAATGAAATTAATAGCAAACCACCTACCCACAGAGATAATACGGTATAAAATGGGGTCATACCAGTTCCGTAATTCTCTATAGGGAAAACTTTATGTTGATTAAGTACAACAGGTTCCGCAAAAAATCCCTTTTCAGCTTCTGGGTTGTTTTGGAGGAGCTGAATAATTTCGTTAATATCGGTATCCTTTTGTATATTTCGTATTCGATTCGCTAATTCATTTACCTTATCATTTATATAAGGAAATTCTCCAAGAACCTTATTCAAGGTTTCTTTTCCATCCCCCAAATTACCTTCTGTTCGGTTTAAGATACTTTCCACTTCAGGAATCGTTGACTGAATACCAACTAAAATTTCTCTCGCTTCTGTTAGTGTTTGTTTTGCACTTGCTACTTCATTTCTTACAGTCGGTTCAATCGTTTCCTTATATTCTTTAACAAAAGCATCCACACGTTCATTAACCGTTTCCGCACGTTCCTTTATGGATGAAAAAGCTTCTTCTACTTGCCCTTTTCTTTTTTCTGCTAAGGATTTGATTTCACTTCCCTGTGTTTGCAAGTTGGTTAATTGTTGCTCCATGTTTTCTAATTCACTGATCGCTTTGTTAATCGTTTCTTGATTAGGATTCACCTGAATATTGTTTTCCGTTTCTTTTTCCGTTTCATTTTCGTTTTCTTCTTCATTTTCTCCTTCATCAGGCTGATTTTCCTGTTCATTTGATGGTGCATTGGAAATATTCTGCTCTTGCACCTGTTTAAGTGCTCCCTTTATCGTACCAATCGATTGCAATGTCTTTTCAATTTGGCTATTTATGGAATCACTTATTTGCTTTTCCTCACCAAATTCGATAGAGGATGTATCGATTTCATGAACAAATGAATTGGTGTCTGATACCATCTTTTGAATTTTTTCTAAATCCTTATCAATTTGTGGAGAGATTTTATTCAAGCGATCCTCAGCTTGATTCAAAAAGTTTGTCGTATTATCAATCGTTTTAAGCCCACTTGATGTTACCTCTTTTGCTCTTGGTAACACATCTTGAGCCTTATTGATTAAATCACCTGCGCTATTTGCATCTTCTGACGTTTGATTCAATTTATCATGGATTTCTGGCAAGTTTTTTTCCAATGTGAATAGATAATCTTCAAATTTCTCTATATCAGGAAGATTTTTCTCAATTTCAACTCCTAAATCATTGAATATTTCAAAGATAATTTCATTTACTGTAGAAATAAAATTACTAGTTACCTGCTCTACTATGGCACTTGCACCTTTTTCCGTAATTTTAGGTGCAATGGCATTAATCTTTTCATTTACATAATACTCTACGTCTGCTTTTTCTGGTTGGTCACTAATAACTGTACCAAGACTTTCTGAAAAGTTTTTTGGTATCACAATGACTGCAAAATAATCCCCATATTCCAACTTATCCATGGCTTTTTCGCGGTCAACAAACTTCCAATCCAGTGAGCGATTTTCTTTCAACGATTTGACTACTTCATCACCGGCATGAATTTCTTGATCACGAACCGTTGCGCCTTCGTCTTCATTCACAATACCAATTGGAATTTGATCGGTATTGCCATATGGATCCCATGATGCTGCTATATTAAACCAAGCATAAAGTGAAGGTAAAATGATTAATCCCCCGATAAGAACCATAGCAACCCAGTTTGTACCAATATTTTTCAAGTCCGTTATAAATATCTTCCAAATAGCCTTCATATCTATCTTCCTTTTTCGTTATTTTCCCCTAAAACTTATACAATTATAGCAACGCACATTTACTTTCACAAATTCTGTGACGCTTTTCTACTATAATATTTCTATATCCTGCAAAATAATTGTCATGATAATGTGGGAGGTGATAATCTATTTATAGTGATTACAATAAAAAAGAGGGGTGTTCATGTATGAGTTTGTCCATACCAGAAATAACTTTAAATGATGGAATGACGATACCATCTATTGGATTTGGTACGTATAAGCTTAACGGGAGTGATGGGGCCGCTGCCATTTCAAGTGCGATAAATATCGGTTATCGCTTAATTGATACAGCCTATAATTATGAAAACGAAGGTACCGTTGGAGAAGCGGTTCGGAAGAGTTCTGTTCCAAGACAAGATCTACGAATCACTTCAAAACTACCAGGTCGTTATCATTCATACCAAAAAGCTGTCACTACTATTCAAGAATCTCTATATCGAGCAAATCTAGATTATTACGATTTATATTTAATTCATTGGCCAAATCCAAAACAAGATGTTTATGTAGAAGCATGGCAGGCATTAATCGATGCCAAGAAATGGGGTCTGATTCGTTCGATTGGCGTTTGTAACTTCTTACCAGAACATCTTGAACGACTTGAAAAAGAAACTGGCGTGAAACCAAGCATCAATCAGATTGAGTTACATCCATTTTTCAATCAAGAAGAACAAAGAAAATGGCACGAACAACACGGAATCGTAACGGAATCATGGAGTCCATTAGCACGCGCAAATGATGTTTTCCGTAATGAAACGTTGCGAAAAATTGCCGACAACCATTCTAAAACCATTTCGCAAATTATCTTACGCTGGCATTATCAACTTGGAGCAGTTTCCATTCCAAAATCTTCATCACCTGAACGACAACTTGAAAATATTAGCATATTTGACTTCGCTTTAGATGATGATGAAATGAACACCATCTTACAGTTAACACGTGCGGATGGAAGACTTAAAAATCAAGACCCAGCCGTTTACGAAGAGTTTTAAGCAATGAAGAAGACTAACCATCAGTGGGGTTTTCCTTCATCCCCCACTTATCGGACCTTTATGGGTAGTATGACTTCCACCTACCTTCTTAAGAAGTTTGAAGTGGGAGTCTTACTGCCCATTTAGGTGGATAAAGGTTGTTCGATTTAATTTGGCACTCGGTATTAGATTGGCGAATATCTATATTGTGCTTATGGAGAAGAAGTAAGGACAGGTGTATTTACGCCTAACCTTCCCTCTCCTATTTATTGTTTTGCTTTCCAATTTTTCATCGGGTTTTCTTGAGCTTCTTTTAGTGGAACTTGTATCATTTTTATTTCTCTGTTTTCCTTTGGTTTCTTTAATTCATTATAAATGAAACTAGATTTACCTAGTCCAACTGCCATCGCATCATCAACGGATTGGCAATAATAAATCTTTTCTATTCCGGCAAAATACATCGCTGTTAAGCACATCGAACAGGGTTCCCCACTTGCGTACATCGTAAACCCTGACAAATCATTTACCTGATACTTCTCTTGCGCCCTTCTAATCGCAAGTAACTCTGCATGTCCACTCACATCATGTCTTTTGTGTAATTCATTGACTCCTTCTGCAATCACTTTTTCATTTTTTACAAGGACTGCACCAAAAGGCTGTCCACCTTCTTCTACATTTTGAAGTGCTAACTCCACTGCTCGGTTCATAAATTTATCCATACTAAACCCTCCCTTGTATTCATTCCTTATTAATAAACTACTAAAAACCATCCATAAAAGAAAGCAACTTATTCATAAGGCATTAATGATATACGCCTTTAGAAAAAGAAGTTTCCAATCTTATTTTAAATCTTGCTTCCGATGAATCAAGCTAAGTACTGGTTCAGAATTAGTAATGGATGGTGGAATTGCTGCCCAATAAGTATTATAATAAAAAGTGAGTAGTTTATATTACCATGTAATAAACTTTATAGTTAAACATTGTTTTTAATATCTGATAGTGTGTTTTCAAAAAAGAGGATGAAAAGCAAGCCAACGAACTTTTTTAAAGGAAGGCCGACTAAAAACGGGCTTTGCGCCCAACTCACGCCTCTCCTTTTTTAGTGGCATGTCATTTTCACCGGTTTTTTTGAACATCATCTAATAAAGATACTAAATATCCTCATCTGTTTATTGAAGGGCTTTCCATTGTACTTTTAGGTTATTCCGTCCTTCATTGACTTGATGAAGGATTTTTTTCACTGTTTCTAAGTTATTCGCCTTATAAACAATTAGAATCAATATTAGACAAAAATAATATTCCAATAACGTATCACGGTGCTAACTTGAACCAATCGAGACATTAGATATTTTTTCCACAATTAACTATTAAATTACTCCATATAATACAATTGTTTACATCATGAATAAGGACGGTGGGAATGTTGAAATGGCAAAAGCAATTATTAGATTTAATCAACAAATCACAGGATAAGAAAATTGCTCTAGGTGTTGATGTATCCACAGACGAATACCCAATTGAAACAATACGTCAAATCATTGAATTATTTGAGCAAGTGAGAGCAGAGACTCCTCTCGTTTTAGCTGATTTTAAACTTAGAGAAGTAACAGACACAAAACAAGCAAAAAACATTACATTTCATACGCATGGAAGAGCTTCCTATACGGAGGCATTAGAATGGGGACAAGAAAATGGGATTGAAACTTTCTTTTACATTACAGATGTCACCGGATATTTTTGGGATGAGCTAAAAATTGACTATGAAGTGATTTGGTTAATTCCAGACAAATTTAAACCACAAGTTCCGTTTGGAAAAACATTGAATTTGGTTTAATAGGATAAAGCCGCCTTTTAAATAAGGCGGCTTTATTCATTTAACTAACTTTACCTTTACGTTTTTCATTTTCCGAAATAATATAGGCACATACAGCATCCCCGGTTATATTTAAAGAAGTTCTAAGCATATCCAATAAACGGTCAATACCAATAATGAGCGCAATCCCTTCCACTGGGAGACCAACCTGTGTGAGAACCATGGCAAGCATGATCAATCCAACACCAGGTACACCAGCAGTTCCAATACTAGCTAAAGTAGCAGTAATAATAATCAAAATAATGTCGGTAAAATCAAGAGGTATAGCATAGACCTGGGAAATAAATACTGCAGCTGTTGCCTGCATGATAGCCGTTCCATCCATATTAACAGTAGCCCCCAATGGTTGGACGAAACTACTAATACTTTTACTAACTCCAAGATTCTCCTGGGCCGCTTTCATGGAAATTGGTAAAGTTGCATTTGAACTAGCAGTACTAAAAGCAACCGACATCGCCGGAAAGAATCCTTTATAAAAAGTTATCGGATTTCCCCTACCAAGAAACCAAATAGCTATCGTATACGTGACAGCCGCATGAATAAACAGACCTAAAATAACAGTCCCCATATATGCACCCATCGATCCAATGGCATCTAAACCCGCTCCCCCAATCGCGGAAGCAATCAATGCAAACGCACCATATGGAGCTGCTTTCATAATTACGTTCACCAGGTACATTAAAACCTCATTTGCTTGATTAAATAAACGGTGAATCCCGCTGGTTTTATCTCCTAAAATGGCAAGAGCAATTCCGACAAAGATAGCGAAGGCAATAATTTGTAGCATATCACCAGCGGCCATAGAAGAAACCGGATTCGTTGGAATAATATTTACGAGCGTTTCCATAATTGGAGGGGCTTCATTTACTTCATAATCCGCGATACTTACATCAAAAACCCCTTCAGTACCGGGTTTAATAGCAAATGCTAACGCTAGACTAATACATAATGCTATGGCAGTTGTTACAAGGAAGAAAGTAATCGTTTGTATTCCAATTCTCCCCAATTTTGCCGGTTCTCCTAAACCAGCTGTCCCAAGAACGATGGAAACAAAAACAATTGGTACTACAAGCATCATGATTAGATTAATAAATATTTGACCAACTGGAGTTAAAAGATACGTATCTAATTTAGAAAAAACAGCTTCTGGCACAAAAGTTAATATGATACCCGTTACCACACCAAGAACAAGGGCAATTAAAATCTTTTTGGTTAAACTCATTTTACTACCACCTTTCGTTATAACAAAATTGGGAATTTAACCAGAATGGCAGTTTAATGGACGTTTTCTTAGTTAACTTTTTTATAACTTCTTTAAATAAAAAAGTACACCTCCCTTCATTAGTTGAATTGAATTCATTCCCCACACTGACTTGAGTGCGGTTACAATTCCAGCAGCAACTAAACATGAATGTAGCGTGTACCAGGCCATGTATTGTGAATATTATATATTAATACGAAAAACGAAGATATAATAGAACATCTTTTTGTCTTTTTTATTAGGCCTTTACGGGCAGTTGATCTCCCACCCGCTTTCTTTGTTACCCCAGAAGCTCAAGGTGGGATAAAGTAAATTTTATTCACTACCGAATGGCCTTCCTTATGATATGATTTATAAAATAATTTTTTATTATAATTCTTACAAAAAGAATGACGCTTGGGCATTTAAAACGTCCCAAGCGTCTTTTACTTTCTCACCAATTAAAAATATGGAACTTCTTTCATAACACCGTCTTTCACTACAGTATATTTGAAATTGGGGAGTTTTGCTTTTTCTTTTATATATTCCAACAACTCATAATGCATGGAATGAAACACAAAACGAAGTACATCATCAAAAACATGATAAAACAGGGTATAGCAACTTTTTATAATTGGTAATTTCCGAATATAGACAACTAATTCATGTTCATTATTTAATTTATCAAACAAATAATTTCTTTCTTCGTCATTAATATTATCTAATATTTCAGTTGGTTTCATTAGTTCCTCTATCGGATGAAAAATAAGAATATTACTGTTTTTTTTTCCAGAATATATCGATAGTCCGTTTGACTGTTTCGATAGTAAAAGGAAATCATCTTTAAGTCCTGTTAGTCTCATTGATTATTCGTCCTTGTCATCGTTGTAATAATGCGTGTTCAAAAAGGATTGTTGTCGGCTAAATGCACAATGTCCATTGCGGATATTGCCGGCGTTAGCCACAAAGGCTGTTTTTAGTCGGACTTCCTTCATTCTTTTCCTGTGCGTCGCAGTTCGAGACGGCGTAGCTTTGAGCACTAGAAAAAGCCTCTTTGATTCCACGACTTACTAGGAAAAGCAAGCCAACGTCGATGTGTCATTTTCACCGGAGTTTTTGTACATCCTTTTATAGAAACCTATAATCCATACTTTTATCAGGTCGTTGACTAATCTCAACGCTTAGTCCCATTTCATTGTTTAATCTATGATACAAATACTTCCGTTTAATCTTGGGTATTAGAGCTAGCATCTTAATAGGATCATCTGTCCGCTCGTTTCGCAAAAAAATTAAGTGATTCTTATTGTTTTCGCCTAAATAGGCAGCAAATACTTCTTCTGTCTCATCATCTATCTGCTTATAATCATCCTCTAAACCAAGTAGCTTTACGATGGTTTCTTCCATGGATAGCGCCTCCTTAAATACACAGGATTTTTTAATCATTTTATCCATCTGGGTTAAATATAAACTTCGAAAATGACCGATTAGAAAAGATGATGAAGCAAATAAATTTTAGAAGAATGCATGAAGTAAAGGCAGATATTATAAAGGGACTTCCATCAGTGGGAGTTTCCCTTCATCCCATACTGATAGTTATTATTGGGCCATTATGGGCAGTTGACCTCCCACCTACCTTCTTTGTTTCCCCAGAAGTTTGAGGCGAGATAAACATTCAAGAAAATATGAGGTAAAAGTAATTGAATGCGTTAACATTTTCGAAAGTGCATGGTAGATACTGCCATGCACTTTCATTATTATTTACTATTTTCCCTACTCTTCATCACTACCACGATAACGCTTGTACGGTAATGGATTCCAAATGCGGTATTCTAAGTCTTTCTCACGTAATGCTGCTGGGATATCATCAAAAATTTTCCGTGCTACTTCAAGTTCGTGCTGGGCTTCTCCCCGATCTTGATACATAAATTCATCTGAAGCCTTCTCTGGTGCTTTATTCACTTTTTCTTCCAAATATTCTACAACCATTTCCTGTTGTTTATAAATAGACTCACGCGCTTCTGAAACCCAATCATCTTGAGTGGAACGCAATGTATCGGTTACATAACTAAATTCATCAAATATTCCTTTGTAAACTCGGTCTGCATTGGTACGAACATCACGAATTACATTTTCCAAGTCTTCAATCGTTAATTCTTCAACTTTTAGAGGACTTTTTCTCTTCGGCCCTCCAATCCGTGAAGATTCTAAGTAATAAGGGAAAATACTTTTAATTGTTTTTCCAACTGGATTAATTGCCTGATTGTTCTCATCCACCCCTTTAGGTTGCACCCCTTGCATCGCAATCCGAGCTGATTCCGGACGAACGATTTCTTTCGGTGGAAGAACCCCATAACGCAGAAGCTCCCTGATTCCAGTTCCAGAAATATTTATGCGATATTGTTTACCATGCGGACATGTTTGCTCCGTTGCAGGGTTATCGCATCGCGTACAATAAAACACTTCATGGAACAATCGAATATCAATACCTAACTCATCGGCTGTGAATTCATCGAAAATGGAATGACTTGCATATTTATCATAATAATCTCCAATACCTGCATGGTCGCGGCCAATTAGCGCATGTGTGCATCCATAATTTTTCATGATTAACGCATGAAGAACCGCTTCACGAGGACCAGCAAAAATATACGTAACACGCAATGGCGCAAGCACGGTTCTGTCTTTCGGATAGTACGTATCTAGCACACTACGATAAGATAACATGCGAAACTCATGCCTTGTGTACTCACGTTTCGCCATTTCTACTAAGGGCTGTACAAATAAACCATCCAATTCTTCAAGTGCATTTCTATGAATATACTCATGACCACGGTGCAGTGGATTTGCTCCAGTAATAAATCCGCCGACAGAGTGAAATTTCTTTTGTTCATAAAACAATTTCCACGTATCCTTTGGTTCCATTCTAAGGTTTTCAAATGGTCCCCAATGCACCCTTCTAAGTAATTGAATTGGCCCACCTAAAGCCGTATCCCCCATCCTTCTATAAATAGAATCTACACCTGGATGGTTCCGATCCTTCGTACCAAATAGATGTGTAGCCCGAAAATCTCTTTCATAATGAAAAATATCATCTAATTTAAGAATGGCGACCGGTTCCTTCGTTTCATCCGCTAACACTACTTCATCTCCAACGGACAACGTTTTTATCACTTCTTTATTTCGATCTCCAATTGGAGCAAAACTTAAAGGAACTGGCCAAACAACCCCATTTTTCAGACGACCTTCTGTTAAAACGGAAATGTAATCTTCCTCAACCATAAAACCTTCATTTGGAGATAAAACACCAGTTGCAATCATTTCCAATGTAATAACTGCCTCCAAGTCTACCATAATCATCGGTAGTTCCTTCGCTTTCTCCATAGCCTTTTCTAGTTCTATTCCCGTTAAAACACCATTTACCAATTTTCCACCATGAGGCTTCTGGGGAAAACTCGCAAAATTTATTTCAGACATTATATCCCCTCCCTACTATTTTGTATATTCAAACAAAAACTGTTATATTCTAAAAATAAGAGCTAGTGGACAAGTTCTCTGTTCTTGTTAAACGAGATTATTTCACCCTATTATGGAGGTTTTATAATGGTAGAATCGGCATCAATAAGTACTTTAAAAGCATTAGTTGAAAAGAAAACAAAGAAAAAAATATTGGTTAAAATAATGTGGAATGACAATGAAAAGTTAACACTATTCATTACGCCAAACATGAAAATCAATTCATTTATATATGATGAAAAAGAGGGTTATTTATTTTATGATTTAGAAGGAAAACCAATAAAATGGGTAATTCCATGTGTATTATCGGAAAATATGTTGATGGATGGGAAAGCACTCCTTAAGGAAGATATACAAATTAACGGACAATCTCTATCTAAAGATGATAAAAAATTTTTAATGGAACATTCGGATTAAACATCCTCGGGAACAATTAGAAAACCTGTCATTCACCATCCAGGATGTGCGAATGACAGGTTTGTACTTGTGTAGGAAGTCCGATTTGAACGGTAAACTAGATTAATTGGATTTGACTAAATCAACAAACTTTTCAATAACACTATCTAAAAATGTTAATGTATCCTCATCTAACTGGCCATTTTCCTCGATTTTCTGTTGAACAAAATTAATAAGAACTTCATTGCCACCTGGGGAAAGAACATTTGCCTGAATCCCAGGTGCAGATAAAATTTGTCGTAAATGTGTTTGGGCACGAAGCGTTCCAACCATTCCTGAACTAGCTCCTAATGGCATCACGGGTTTCTTCATAAACACCCTTTTCCCACGAGAAGCCCAATCTAATGCATTCTTTAATACTCCTGATATAGACCAATTATATTCTGGTGTTACAATGATAATCCCATCGGCAGAAAGAATTTCTTGTTTGAAGTCTTTCACGACGGACGGTGGATCTAATTCCTCGTCTTGATCAAAATGGGGCAAAGAACGAATATCTGCTATCTTTATGTTCATTTTATCCTTATAACGTTCTTGCATTATTTTTGCGATTTGCATATTGTACGACTCTTTTCTAATACTCCCAACAAGTGCAACAATGTTCACTATTACATCCCCTTTTCCAATGATTGTTATGTTTAATAAATTCATGCATAACTTTGCATTCCGGCACTCACCGGACTTTTGAGTTGCGGAACTCCTAATTGCTTTTTCTTTCAACTATGTTGTTTAGAGTGGTGGGAGCGACTTCATGATAGTTAGCCTCTTATTACTTATCGTCCAATGAATGGTATTTCCCACCGTAAAATATAAGTGGTTTCTTTTCTTCTACATGAGTATCAGTCACTTTTCCAATAAAGAGGATGTGATCCCCTTCTGTATGTTCTTGAGTGACCTCACACGTTATTTGTGCTAAAGATCCTGGTAAAACTGGTTTTCCGTCTAGATAGTCAAATTCTATGCGAAAATCATCTTTCAATTTTCCCGAAAACACTCTTGAATATTCTTCTTGATTGGAAGCTAATATATTAACCGAGAATACTTTACTACTTTTAATTTTATTTAGAAGACGGGCATTTTCACTTATCGAAACAGTCACTAATTTTGGATGTAAAGACACGGACATGAAAGCGTTTGCTGTCATTCCATGAACTGCCCCGTTCACCTCAGTTAAAACCACTGTAACCCCTGTCGCAAACTTTCCCATTGCATTTCGAAATTGGTTGTCATCCATTAAAAATCCCCCTTCACTTTCTTTAAAAATAATAATCCCCTTTATTTTAAAATATTCCCACTATACAAAACCATTGCATATATAGTATTATATCATATAATATACTATTCCTAGTTACAAACTATGGTTAATTCTTTCAAATACTATGAAATCGTTTAATAAGTAATGGAATAATAGTTCTAATTATTCAGATTGAATTTACTAAATCATCACTGGAGGGAAAACAATGAATTTACTAGAACTAAATACAATGGAAGAACGGATTGAATTATTAACAAAAACAGTAGAACCTTTTACCGCACGCGCTTTAGGCCATGATAAAAATGGAACATTCCCTTATGAAAACTTTAAGGAATTAAAAGCAATTGGATACCCTGCATTAGCAGTACCAAAGGAATACGGTGGGCTAGGAATATCTCTTTATGAAATGTTATGCTACCAAGAAGTAATTGGGAAAGCGGATGGATCAACTGCCCTTTCCATAGGATGGCATATGGGACTTATGAAACAACTGGGTGAAAAAAGAAACTGGAAGAAAGAAAAGTACGAGTCTGTTATTCGTGATGTTGTAAAAACGGGTGCATTACTAAATAGTGCCGCATCTGAACCAGCAACAGGCAGTCCTACCCGTGGGGGAAAACCAGAAACTTTTGCAAAAGAAGTAGATACCGGATGGGTGATCAACGGAAGAAAAACTTTTACAACACTATCCCCCATTCTTAGTTATTTTATTGTGAGTGCGTCCATTGATGGCACGGATGATGTGGGGAATTTCCTAATCAAGCGTGATAGAAAAGGAGTAAGTGTGGATGAAACATGGGATTCTATTGCCATGCGTGGAACTGGAAGTCACGACCTTGTATTAGAAGATGTTCATGTGGAAAAAGACGATCTTGTTGAAATCATGACACCGGGTAATAAGACACCTGCTGGTTGGCTTTTACACATTCCTGCATGCTATTTAGGAATTGCACAAGCTGCACAAAAGGCTGCATTAGAGTTCGCAACTACTTACTCACCAAACAGTATTAAAGGAACTATTTCGGAATTACCAAATGTAAAACAAAAATTAGGAGAAATGGAACTTGGTATATTAGAATCGAAACATTTTCTGTACTCCGTTGCGAAGAAATGGGATGAAAGTAATGAAGAAACAAAAGCAACAATGGGACCAGAACTTGGTGCTGTTAAGTTATCCGTAGTAAACAAGGCTGTAAACGTTGTTGATTTGGCTATGAGAGTTGTTGGTGCAAGAAGTCTTTCAGAGAAAAGTAATCTTCAACTCTACTACCGTGATGTTCGAGCAGGACTTCATAACCCGCCTATGGATGATATGACCATCATGCAATTAGCAGGAAAATCTATTGCTGAATTTTAGAGACGGAGGGACAGATCCCTTGTCTCACTTCGTCACTAATCCGACTAAACAGGGGTAAATTATAATAATAATTTCATTTTTAATTATATAAGTTTGTTCAAAAGAACCGAGGTCGGCTAAATTGCCAACGAGAAACGTCGAAGTGTTTTTCACCGAACTTTTTGAACAACCTCTATAAATATGAAAATAAAAAGTGGATGAGGAGAATGTAAAGATGAAAAAGGGGAAGTTTCTAAAAGGGATAGTAACAGGAATTGCTTTAATCACCTTGTTAGCAGGTTGTGGTGGATCAGATAATGCATCCAATACGGATTCAGGCAATTCGGGGGATTCAGATGTTAGAACAGTAAAAGTAGCTTACGACCAAGCCTCTAAACCTATTTCTTGGTTGGATGATAACGGAAATCCTACCGGTTATGATGTTGAGGTATTAAAATTAGTTGATGAGCTATTACCAGAATATGAATTTGAATATGTAGGGACAACTAGCGATGACTTACTAATCGGTGTTCAGCAAGGGAAATATCACGTAGGAGTTAAAAATGCTTTCTGGACAGAAGAAAGGGCAAAAAACTTTATCTATCCTGAAGAATTTCTTGGTTTAAGTAGCATCGGTCTTGTGCTGAAGAAAGAAAATGAACATATCAAATCCTTATCAGACTTTGCTTCTAATGGCATGACTTTGGCACCAATTGCAGCAAATAATGCACAATACACTGTCATTGATGAATACAATCAAAAAAACCCTGACAATCCAGTTCAATTAGATGCGGGAGATCAATTCACTGTTGATGTGGTGCAATGGGTGAATGAAGGACGTGTAGATGGAGGAGTCATCATTGAAGGTCCCTTTAAGAAGCAAGTTATCGCTGAAGATGGTCCATATCATAATTTAGTAGAAAATGTTGTTTACAATGAATTCGATGTGATTAAAACATGGCCATTATTCAATTTAAATGAAGAAGAGTTCGCCGCTGCATACGATGAAGCAATCAAACAACTTAAAGAGGAAAAGAAACTGAATGAACTTAGTGAAGAATTTTATGGCAGAGACTTATTCGAAGTATTAGAATCTGTGGACAGATAAACAAGAAAATAGAGGTGCAAAATGGAGAAATATTTTGATGCCACATATATATGGGAATCGATCCCTACGCTCATCCCCTATTTAAAGGTAACCTTTATCGTAGCAGGCCTTTCCGTCCTATTCGGAAGCCTGCTAGGATTAATCTTAGCTGTGATGAAACTAGGAAAAAACAAGATTTCCCAAAATATTGCCCATGGGTATACAACCGTATTAAGATGTACCCCATCCATCGTTCTACTATTTTTAATATATTATGGGGTTCCAGCAATTGCTATAAACTTTGGAATCAATCTGAACGATATGAGTGCAGCTTTTTTTGTCGTAATTACTTTCACCCTTCAATTTGGTGCACTCATGTCTGAAGTCATTCGATCAGCCTATGAATCTATTGATAAGGGACAATATGAAGCAGCAGTATCTGTTGGTTTAAGTAACACTCAAGCATATTGGCGAATTATTTTCCCCCAGGCTTTTGTAGTAGCCTTACCAAACTTTGGAAATAGCTTATTGGAATTAATGAAAGAAGGGGCTCTAGCCTACACCATCGGATTAATCGATGTAATGGGTAAGGCAAATCTTATTATAGCAGGGAACTATAATTCACATGCACTAGAAATCTACATTGGACTTTCTATCATTTATTGGATCCTTTCCATTCTAATAGAACAGTTTTTCTTAAAACTGGAAAAAATTTTTAGTAAAGGGAAGAAGAATCTGAAAACAGTTTAAGGGGGTGACAGTGTGTCAAACGGATTGGATTTTGAGTTTCTAATAGATACCTTTTTCATAGCACTATCTGGGGTTCCTGTGGCCATGATTATTACAGTTATTTCATTACTCATTGCCTTGCCACTAGGATTTTTGCTAGCGTTAACACGTATCAACAAAATGCCGATTTTAAGTCAATTTTCTCGGGTTTACGTTTCATTTGTTAGAGGGACGCCTGTCATCGTTCAGATCTTTATCATCTACAATAGTGTTCCCCTTCTACTCGCAACCATATTTGAAAAATATAATATCCAAATGAATGTTTATGATGTCAACCCTATTTGGTATGCATTAATTGTTTTTTCATTGAATACAACGGCAACATTAATAGAAGTATTTCGTTCGGCGATCAATACCGTTAGTAAAGGACAACTAGAAGCTGCTTATTCGGTTGGACTAACGACTGTTCAAGCATTTATTAGAATTATTATTCCGCAAACATTAGTAGTCGGACTACCTAACATATGTAATGCTACCGTCAATCTTATTAAGGCAACTTCTTTAGGATATGCCATGTCTCTACCAGAAATCACGTTAAAAGCCCAAGTAGCGGCAAATGCTAGTTACAACTATATCGAGGCTTACATGGATATTTTTATCATATACCTAATTATTTGTAGTTTAGTAGAATACGGATTTAAACGAATGGAAAAACGATTAAGAAAATACAAAATCGCTCCCGCTGCGTAAATCTATTTTGGTGGTGAAATCATGTTAGAGATTCAAAGTATCAAAAAATCATTCGGAAAAAACACAGTTTTAGATGGGGTAAATTTAAAGATTGAGAAAGGCGATGTGGTGGTCGTCCTTGGACCAAGTGGTTCTGGTAAAACAACCTTACTACGATGCATTAACTTTTTAGAAAAAGCAGATGAAGGTAAAGCCATTTTTGGGGATATTCAAGTAGACCTTCATAAGGCTTCTAAAAAACAAATAAATACCATCAGAAAAAGAACTGCTTTTGTATTTCAAAACTACAATCTCTTCAATAATAAAACTGCGTTAGAAAATGTAACAGAAGGACTTATTATTGGCAGAGCTATTCCTAAAGATAAAGCAATAAAAATGGGAAAAGAAGCATTGGATAAAGTAGGATTATCTGAAAAATACAATGCCTATCCTAGTGAGTTATCAGGTGGACAGCAGCAACGTGTTGGGATAGCAAGGGCTGTCGTCTTAAATCCAGACATCATCCTTTTTGACGAGCCAACATCAGCATTAGACCCGGAATTAGTCGGTGAAGTTTTAGAGGTGATGAAAACCATCGCTAAAGAAGGAACAACCATGCTAGTCGTTACCCATGAAATGTCTTTTGCTAAAGATGTAGCGAACAGAGTAATCTTTATGGATGGTGGTGTAGTTGTGGAAGAAGGTTCACCAAAAGAATTCTTTGAGAATCCGAAAGAAGAACGAACCCAACGTTTTTTAAGAAGAGTTTTACCTGAGGATTACATTTATAATATTTAAGAACTTTTACCCTACAAATGTGTTTTTGTCACATATGTAGGGTTTTATTCTTTCAACGCGCTTCAATCATTCCATATGATGGCTGGCATTCCCTTTTTAAATCCTCACAGAACGTTTTAACCAGACCTCCATTAACGATAACCCACCTAAATGTGCAGTAAGTGCGACTAATCTTTATAAGGAATTTTAGTAATTTTTGAATACTAGACATCTCTTTCAACATATTGTATAATACAAAAGTTACCCATGATAACTATTACCGAAGATAACTATTTAAGGAGGTGCTTTCAATTAAGACTTCACAAAAGTTTTTTCACAAGCTTATTTTATTATATCGGCCATTTGAAAATCGTCTCAATGAACAACTCAATAAACACCAATTACATCGGGCACAGTGGACTGTGCTTTACTATTTATATAATAATGGTTCTGCGACGAATGTTGAGATTTCCCATTATCAAGGTGTTGAAAAACCTACCATCACAAGAACAGTTAGCCGCCTAGAGGAATTGGGTTATGTGGAACAAATTCCCGGAAAAGATAAGCGTGAAAAAAGAATGAAGCTTACAGAAATCGGTATGAACATTTATGAAGATGTTCGTGTTACCATTGATCAATTTGAAGAGAGTATTCTAAAAGGAATAACTGAAGAGGAACGGTTAGAGGCCGTTCGAATTATGGATGTAATTAGAAATAATATCAATAAGTAAGGAGTTAGATTTTAGTGAATCAATCGAAAGCAAAATTATGGACCAAAGACTTTACTATCGTTTCTACTGCAAACTTTTTCTTATATTTGGTTTTTTATTTACTATTAGTAACAATGGCAGCTTATGCGGTAGATCAATTAAACGCGTCAGAGAGTCAGGCTGGACTTGTAACAGGTATTTTTATTATCGGAACATTAATTGGCCGACTTTTTCTCGGACGTTTGATTACCACCATTGGTAATAAGAAAATGTTATATTTTGGACTTATCTTTTTTATAATTACTTCACTCTTATATTTTGTAGAATCCGGAATAACATTCTTACTTTTTAACCCGTTTTCTTCATGGACTTGCACTTGGAATGGCTAGTACTGCAACAGGAACCATTGTAGCCGAAGTTATTCCAGAGTCACGTAAAGGAGAAGGAATTGGATATTACAGCATGAGTATTACACTAGCTACAGCAATCGGCCCCTTCTTCGGTCTATATATGGGGCAACATACAAGCTATCAAACCATTTTTAGCTTTTGTACTGCGTTAGGAATTATTAGTTTTATAATCGCACTCTTTGTAAATATTCCAGTAATAGAAAGGCTAGAGGAAGATACAGTACAAAAACATAAACATGCGTTTAAATTTTCCAATTTTATTGAACCAAAGGCATTGCCAATTGGATTAGTTGTTATTATTCTATCCTTTGCCTATTCTAGTGTTCTATCATTTATTAATTTCTATGCAATGGAGATTGACTTGGTTAATGTGGCAAGTCTATTTTTTGTTGTCTATGCTGTGGCTATATTGGTTTCACGACCTTTCACAGGCCGATTAATGGATAAAAAAGACGCTAATTCGGTCATGTATCCAGCTTTTATAATTTTTGGGGTAGGTTTACTACTTTTAAGCGGAGTAGCAACAAGCATTCCATTACTATTAGCTGGTGCCTTAATTGGACTCGGATATGGAAATATGCAATCAACCGCTCAAGCGATTTCTGTTAAGTCGACCTCTCCAGAGCGTGTTGGCCTTGCAACATCAACCTATTATATCGCACTTGATGCAGGACTTGGTTTTGGACCATACGTTTTAGGATTTATCATTCCACTAACTGGTTATCGTTATTTATACGTGACAATGGGAATATTAGTGCTAGCAACTACCATCCTTTATTATTTCATGCATGGAAGAAAGGAAGGTTCTATTCTTCCGCGCGATAGTAAAGCTAAGGTAGGAGAGATAGAGGAGATTTAATGATTAACTCTCTTATATCTTCATAAATATATAAAGAACAAAAGAGGCGATCACTGTTTGATCGCCTCTTTTGATTTATATAACATAACTATTATTCATTTGGTACCTAACTATTTTCTTAATTCCTTAATTTCCTCTAATTCCTTTAATACTGTCTTAACTAATGGATGGTCAGATTCTAGTCCAGATACTGTTTGTAAAGTTTTTTCATAACCATCTTCTGTAATCATCTGCTGAAGTTTTTGCGCCTCATCATCCTGTTCATTTTTATATTCAAGGACTGCTGCGATAACTTTAGCTAGATAGATTGGCTCTTTTCCAGTTACATCTAGGTACATTGTTGCTGGTTTGACTAAGCGGTCTTGGGACCCGAGTTTACGGATTGGTCCTCTAGCAACTCTTGTTACTTCGTCAGATATATATGGATTTTTGAAGCGATCAATAATTTTGTGAATATACGCTTGATGTTGTGTACGATCAAATTGATAGGTTTGAATCAATGCTTCACCAGACTCATTTAATGCACCTTCAATAATCTCCTGAATATTTTTATCCTTCATTGCCTCATTAATGGTTGCGTAACCCATGTAACGACCTACATATGCTGGTACGGAATGTCCTGTATTCACGGTAAATAATTTACGCTCAATATATGGTTTTAAATCTTTCACATAGGTAACACCATTAATTTCTGGTTTATCTCCTTTAATGGCGGTTTCCTCAACTACCCATTCAAAATAAGGCTCCACGGAAACTTGGAGGAGATCATCATTTTTCTGGTTTGGTACAATGCGATCTACTGCTGCATTTGGAAAGGCATAAAGTTCATTAAACGTAGCTTTTTCATCTTCTGAAATATGTTCAAAGACTTTTTCCTTTAATAAAGCACTTCCGCCAATCATATTCTCACATGCAATCAAATTTAATTCCTTTGGATTGGTTTTCGCACGTTCTCTTAATCCTTTAGCAATTAATTCAGAAATGATTGCTAGGATGTTCGGACCTACTGCTGTTGTAATAATATCTGCTTTTGTAATTGCTTCTACTACTTGATCTGGATTCGAAACACTGTTTATTCCAGAAACATTTTTAACCGTTAATGTTTCACTAGCTTCTGAAGCAAGGACAACATTATATTCTTGTTTTTGATTGATTTCATTAATAATGGTCTCATTCACATCGACAAACGTGGCATGATAATTTGCTTGGTAAAGTAAGGCGCCAATAAACCCACGGCCAATATTCCCAGCACCAAAGTGTACAGCTAGCATTTAATTCACCTCTTCTAATAGGCTAAGAATTTCATCTTGGGATGTTGCATTTACGATTTTTTCAATATTTTCAACTTCAGAACAGATAATCGCAATTTTAGATAAAATTTCTAAATGCTCGTCTCCTTTTCCAGCAATACCGATTAATACTTTGACAATATTTCCACCGCCAAAGTCAACCCCATCAGGAACCGTGACAACGGATAAACCTGTTTCTAATACATTTTTCTTTCCATCTTCCGTACCATGTGGAATGGCAAGATAATTTCCCATATAGGTTGATGTTACTTCTTCTCTCTCTAACATTTTTTCAATATAAGATTCTTCGACATAACCACCATCGACTAAGATCTTACCTGTATAGCGAATGGCTTCCTCTTTTGAATTTAGTTTTACTTGAAGATGAATATTGTCTTTACTTAAAATTTCTTTTGCCATGTTGTCACACACTCCTAAGTTAAATTTTCTCTTTTATAAATTCATAAAGTTTCTTTGCAAGAAACTGTTTTAACAATGGTTCGTTTTCATGTTCAAACATTTTGACCGTTTCCTGCTCTTGTATCATTAAACTACTTAAATAACTAAATACTTCCAACACTTCATTATCGGGCGCTTCTGGTGCAAGCATGAGTAAAATTCGATGCATCTCCATAGGATCTCCATCCATACCTTGTACAATTAATGGATTCTTTAAAGAGTAAATACTAAAGTTCGGAATCACAACATGCTCTGAACGCGCATGGTAAAGGGATAGGTATGTATTTGGTATACCAAGACCACCTAATTTCTCCCTATTAAGTAATTTAACTAAAATTGCCTCTTTATTATCTATTATTTTACATTCCTCTAGTTCCATACAAATAGAACTTAAAATAGACTCTATTGACTTACGTTCAGAAACAGGTTTGACAGAAAAGTGCCCTAATAAATCCATAATTGCCTTAGAGTAGCTTTGAATGGATTCTAATTTTTTTAGGGATTGAATATGCACTTCTTCGTTATGCCTTTTTTTCTTTGGTATAAGTGTTTTTTTCCTTATTTCCTTCTTAATTCTTTGAATTTCCATTTCCGTTAGCATTGGTGATGCTAAAATATAGTTTCCTTCAAACCTTTCCAACGGGATAGTTGAAATGATAAGATCATATTCCTCCGTCACATCATCTTCAAGATCAAATAACGATTTATTTTCAACTGTACGGATCTCAGGGATTATCTGCATTAGCTTGGTAGCTAAGATTTTAGATGTACCAATTCCACTTGAACAAATGACAAGTGCTTTCAAGTTAGATTTTCCTTCTATTTGAAGTAACGTTGCAGCAAAATGAAGCACAAGGTACCCTATCTCATCTTCCGGAAAATTTATATCTGGAAACGTTTCTTCAACACCCTTTTGAACCATTTGGAAAAAATCCAAGTAATCCCTTTTAATTTCCTTTAGCATCGGATTTTTAATGGTCATTCCCTGCCTTAAGCGAAAAACTGCCGGTTTTAAATGAACGGTTAAATCATGTAATAGTTTATTATTATCCGTAAGATCTTTGTTTAACAGTTTACTGACACTTTGAATCAGTTCATTTGCTTTTAAGGCTATATCCAAACTAGTATCTTCCATCAGATTATTCCGGTCCGTCCGTAATTTTGCACCAAGTAAATGCATGGTAATATATCCTATTTCATCATTTGGGATGTTAAGGGAAAGATCGGACTCCAATTTTTGAATGATTTTCTTTGCAATCCTATATTCTTCTGTTCCCTCTATTTCTCGCAAATAATCATCATCGAAATGAATGACATCTCCATTTTGTATCCTTTGTATCGCTAAAGTAAGATGAACCACTAATCCAATATATCCGCTATCAGCAAGTTCATAAGGAAGGTCTTTACTAGCTTGTTCCACTCGCTTTTCAATTATTACTAGGTGTTTAGGATTTACAAAATCCATTAATCGATCCGTTATATGGTTTCGGCGTTTTGAGTTTTGTTGGATATGGTTTCTTAACTGATTTGCAAGTCCAATTGGGGGAATGTTTAGTGAAACTAAGTAACTAAGCGCAGACCGTTTTTTTGCTTCATTTCCTGCAATCGTAATCCCTAACCCTTTTTTTCGGACAACGATGAGATCAAAGGATTGAAGCTCATCTTCTAGATGTTTCAGATCACTACTGACGGTAGCGCTTGTTACCCCCAATTCATGTGCTAGGGTGAATAACTTAATTGGTTCTCTCTTTTCAAGAAGCATCGTAAGTATGATTGCTCTTCGTTCTTCTGGTGTAAAATCTGTAGTAGCTTCACCTGTAATGATAGATTGAAGCTGCTCTTTATCTTTACTTTTTCCTTCAATACGTAAACCCAGCCCCATTTTCTTGATGAGTTTCAAATGATAGTTAGCTAAAGTGTGCTCAATCTTTTTTAAATCACGGTGAATGGTTCTTTCACTGACTTCAAGAATTTCGGCTAAATCCTTTACCGTTACTTCCTCTATGGTAGTTAGCAAATGTAAAAGTATTTTCCGTTCTCGACCAGATATATACAAACCACTCACCCCTTTTGATTACACTTATTTTTTAAGCCGTTCGATTAACTCATCGTATTTCGGACTGTTTAAGAAATTATCAACTGAAATATGTTCTGCATCCGGAATTTTCGCTTTTGCACGGTCAGTTAATTCCTTCTGAGTGATAACAATATCCGCATCATTCGGAATTTCGTTAATTGCTTTATTTGTTACGTCGATGTTAATATCGTTCTTTTTAAATTTATTTTTTAGTAGGGAAGCCCCCATCGCGCTAGATCCCATTCCAGCATCACACGCAAAGATAATTTTGTTGACTTCTTCCGCTTGTTTTTCTTTTTTCACTTCTTCTTGTGGTCGATTTTCCTCTACTTGGTCTTGGCTTAAGACATTAGCAACCGTACTCTTCTTCCCTTTCATCGCTTCCATCTTGTCTGTTGCTGCACTTAAATCTTCTTCCTCTTGTTTACTTGATTTTAGAATAAATGCTGCAACGATAAAGGTAACTGCCGCTGCGACAAGAACACCTAGGATAATACCTAAATAACTATTTCTTTCAGCCATGGCAAGTAACGCAAAAATACTTCCTGGTGAAGCTGCTGCAACAAGTCCTGCATCAAATAATTGGAACGTGAATACACCACTAACGCCACCTGCAATTACCGCAAGAAATAACATTGGCTTCATCATTACATAAGGGAAATAAATTTCATGAATCCCACCTAAAAATTGAATGATTGCTGCACCAGGTGCGGAACTTTTGGATGCACCTTTTCCAAAGATTGCAAATGCAAGCAAAATACCTAAACCAGGTCCTGGGTTAGATTCTAATAGGAACAGAATAGATTTTCCTGCATCCGCAGCCTGTTCAACCCCAATAGGACTTAAAATCCCATGGTTAATCGCATTATTTAAGAAAAGAATTTTTGCTGGTTCAATAATAATATTGGCAAGTGGCAATAAACCAGCACCGATAATTACTTCAACACCACTAGCTAAAGCATGGTTTAGGCCTTCAACTAGTGGCCCAATACCAAGTACTGCAGCAATTGCTAGGATAGCTGCTAATATACCTGCAGAGAAATTATTGTAAAGCATTTCAAACCCTTGTCTGACTTTCCCTTGAAATGCTTCATCAATTTTTTTCATTAAATATCCTGCTAAAGGCCCCATGACCATGGCACCTAAGAACATCGGTATATCTGCACCGACAATGACACCCATGGTTGCCGTGGCACCAACTACACCACCACGAAGATCGTAAATCATTCGACCACCAGTAAAACCAATTAATAATGGTAGCAAATATGTGATCATTGGGGTAACTAAAGTAGCAATCGTTGCATTTGGCCACCAACCATCTTCTATAAAGAGGGCAGTGATAATCCCCCATGCAATAAACGCACCAATATTCGGCATAATCATACCACTCAAATAGCTTCCAAAACGCTGAATCTTGGCACGCATTCCTTTATTTTCAGCCATTACTAGCTCTCCTTTCTTATCGAAACATATATATTATTGTAACTCTGCTTCATTTTCGTATTCAACGACATCCAAAAGCATTTTTGACAAGTCTCATGTTGACAATAGTTTATTTAGTATATGGAAAGAGAGTTTTTATAATTAAAAAAGCTGACAGATTGGAAATTCCAAATCTGTCAGCTTTACAATAATTTAGTTTATCTTATTTTCTTTCCTTTAACCTATTTATTGAGACGATGAACCCTGCGTCCCTGATTTCTCTAAATCCGCCTCAATTCTACTATAAAACTCTTCCGCTGCATTGTAGCCTTGCTGTTTTAAATACCAATTATTCGCAGCTGCTTCAATTAATCCAGCCACATCACGTCCGGGTTGAAGCTGAATTTCCATAGAAGGAATTTTCACGCCCATATAGTCTGTGTAACTAATTTCCTGTTCCAACTCATTATACAAGGCATCTTTCTCCCATTTTGTCAGATGAATATCAAGAGTAATACGTGTCTCATCTTGAAAAGCCCTGCGTCCATACATTCGCACTACATTCATTAACCCAATACTACGTAATGCTAGAAACTCCTTGGTTTTTTCATCATGGGTACCTAGGATTGTTTGTGGACTAAGCTTTTTTAATACGATGATATCATCCGCTACTAAACGATGACCACGACGAATTAATGTATGGGCTGTTTCGCTTTTTCCTACTCCAGAATTACCTCGAATTAAAACACCTATTCCTGATACATTCATACAAACTCCGTGTATGGCTATTTCCTCCGCTAATTGCTTTATTAAGTAAGCATCTAATTTTGGGATAAAGTCCGATGTGATCTCCGGTTGTTTTGTTACTAATAATGGAATTCCCTCTTCTATACAATGATGCGTTAAATAAGTTAAACCTTCCTCACCACTAGTTACGATAAAACATGGTGGATGGTAATGAACGATATTTCCAATTCGTATCTTTCGTTCTTCTTCACTTAATTTATGTAAATAGGTAACTTCTTTTCTACCCAAAATCTGAACTCTTTCTGTTGGAAAAAAATCGAAATGTCCAACAAACTCTAATCCTGGTCGATGCACACGTGATTGTGTAATCACATTTTGTAATCGGTTCTCTCCTGCAAGCACTTTCAATTGAAACTTATGAACTAAGTCCTCAACTGTTATTTGTTTCATCCTACATTCACCGTCCAATAAAGATATTAATGAATAGAATTATACTTTAGAATATTAGAATAGTCACCTTAGTTGCACTTATGCAGATTTTTACGGCAATCCCCGGACGAGAAAGATTTCCCCTAGCTGCCAAATAAATAACCCAATATTCATAATGAATATTATGAATATTGGGCTACCATCATCTAAGCTTTTTGATAAATTTTCTGATTATCGTGTTGTTTTTCTCTTAATCTCTCTAAATCTCTTTTCTCCACTTCTTCTTGAGATGTTTTACTATCCCTCACGAAAAACGAGGTCAATAGTCCAACAAAAGCAAGAACAGTTATCACGATAAATGCGACATTCACTCCATAGATAGCTGGATTAGGAATATCTGCTCTAGCTGCCGTTTCTCCTGTTGTTGTCATAACTGTAACAAGAATAGCTGTTCCAACAGAAGCGCCGACCTGCCTCATTGTATTATCCATTGCCGCCCCGTGTGGAATTAGTCGTTTTGGTAATTGGTTCAATGCCGCTGTTGAAATTGGCATCATGACCATAGATAGTCCAAACATTCTAATACTGTACATGATTGTCATGAAAGCCAAGGATGTTTCCGTATCTAATCTAGTAAATGGAATGGAAGAGACAGCGACAATTAGTAGTCCAGTCATCGCTAGCTTACGCGCACCATATCTATCAAAGATTCTACCTGTAATAGGAGACATAAACCCTGAAATCAACGCACCTGGTAATAACGCAATCCCCGCTTCAAAAGCAGTGAATTCACGCATGTTTTGCATATAAAGTGGGATAAGTGTTTCTGTCCCGATTAGCCCCATAAACGAAATGATTCCAATAACAACGGCTAGTGGGAATAGAGAATACGTAAAAACCCTGAACTCTAACATTGGATGCTGCAGTCTTAACTGTCTTAAAATAAACATAAAGAGTGACACTACTCCAACAGTGAGTGAAATGATGGTTAAACTTGCTCCCCAACCGTTATTCCCAGCTGAAGTAAATCCATAAAGTAATCCACCAAAACCAAAAGAGGATAAAATAACAGATGGAATATCTAATTTTGGTTTCTTTAATTCCGTTACATTTTTCAATGCGAAAAAGGCGATGATAATATCTACAATTGCAATTGGTAGGATGATAAAGAATAATACCCTCCAAGAATAATGCTCTGTTACCCATCCTGATATGGCAGGACCAAGTGCTGGTGCAAATGATATAACAAGACCAATTAATCCCATAGCTGATCCACGTTTATGAACTGGGAAGATTAAAAGAAATACTGTCTGCATTAGTGGCAGCATAACCCCTGCTCCAGCAGACTGGATGACTCGCCCTACTAATAAGAAAGAGAAATTAGGCGCAATCCCAGAAATTAATGTGCCTATAGCGAAAATACTCATTGCCGTTATAAACAATTGTCTTGTCGTAAACCGTTCTAATAAAAATGCACTAATGGGAATCATAATACCATTGACAAGCATAAACACCGTGGTTAGCCACTGACCAGTGTTTGCCGTAATTCCCATTTCCTCCATAATTGGGGGAATTGCAGTAATCATCAACGTTTGATTTAAAATGGAAATAAATGCCCCAGCAAGCAACAATGCGACAATCGTTTTTCGGTTATAACTTACCGTTTGCATATCCTTCCCCTCCCCTATTTCTTCATAACAATTCATAAATTATAATGCATTTCAGGTAAAAAGGAAATAGGAATTTTGCTAAATTTCAGCTAGATAAAGAAGACTTCCATCAGCGGAGGCTTTCCTTCATCCCCCACTGATGGTTAGTCGGCACTTATCGAACCTTTACGGGCAGTTGTTCTCCCACCTATTTGTATCCCCAGAAGTTTAAGGTGGGAGTCTTACTGCCCATTTAGGTGGGGTAATTAGAACAGGTAATTTAATAGGAAGGAAAAATTTTTTAAACGTAAAATCATATTCATAAACAATATCAAGTTGTGCAACTTTAAAAGAATCGTCAAACTTTTACAAATTTCTTGCTATATTAGAAAAACTATGCAATACTTAATTGTGTAAATTACAACTTAAGATGACTGTGGGGGTACCAGTGTTGCTGGTTGAGATTGTATCCGTTAGATACTAACCCTTAGAACCTGATCTGGCTAAGACCAGCGTAGGGAACATACCTGATACGTACATAACTAAAGTATGCACCCTAGGCAATTTGTCTAGGGTGCTTTTTGTTGGCTACTAATTCGTGTTATTCCCTACTCGAGTTTTATTCTTTTAGTTAAAAACAGGGAGGACTATTTATTATGAGGAAATTATCTGTTTTTTGCCTGTTGCTAATTGTACTAGCTGCATGCGGTAACAACACAGATGAAGAAAGTACAGATCAAACAGGTGAAGATGCAAAGCAACTAAAAAAAATAACCCTTGTTCTGGATTGGACCCCAAACACCAATCATACTGGTCTCTATGTGGCTAGGGATAAAGGGTATTTTGAAGAAGAAGGTTTAGATGTTGACATTATTCAGCCTGGAGAAGCAGGTGCTGAGCAATTAGTCGCTACTGGAAATGCTGATTTTGGTGTTAGCTACCAAGAAGGAATTACGGAAGCACGAATACAAAATGTACCTATTGTTTCGATTGCTGCTATTATTCAGCATAATACGTCTGGTTTTGCTTCCCTAAAGGAAAATAATATTACAACTGCAAAAGACTTTGAGGGTAAATCTTATGGTGGATGGGGTGCACCAGTGGAAAAGGCTGTACTAGATTCGATTATGCAGGAGGATAATGCCGATGTAGAGAAGGTTGAAATCGTTAATATCGGAAATACAGACTTTTTCACAGCACTTGAGCAAGGAATTGATTTTGCTTGGATTTACTATGGTTGGGATGGTATTAAAGCAGAGCTCCGTGACCAACCGCTTCATATGAATTATTTAACGGATTATAGTAAGAAATTAGACTATTATACTCCGGTATTAGCAACCAATGAAAATATGATACAAGATGATCCGGAAACTATTAAAAGCTTCTTACGTGCTGTTTCCAAAGGTTATGAGTTCGCAATAGAAAACCCAAGCGAAGCTGCAGACGTACTTATTGAAGCAGTACCAGACCTTGACCCTGAACTAGTTAAAGCAAGTCAAGAGTGGCTGTCTCCTAAATATCAAGATGATGCAGAAAAATGGGGAATTCAAAAGCTAGAAATATGGGAAAACTATGCAAATTGGATGTATGAAAATGATCTATTAGAAGTTGAACTGGATAGTGAAAAGGCATTTACAAATGACTTTTTACCTTAAATGATAAAGGAGAGATTTTAATTGGCAAACGCATTATTAAGTATTCAAATGATTCCTAAAGCAGAAAACGGAGTAGACACATATCCATTAGTAGATGAAGCAATTAAAGTGATTGATGAATCAGGTGTGAAATACCAGGTTAATCCACTTGAAACAACCATGGAAGGAAACCTTTCTGAATTACTACAAATTGTGGAAAAAATGAATGAGAAAATGGTTGAGAAAGGTTGTGCTAGTGCCATTTCTCAAATTAAGATTTTTTATAAACCAGACGGTGCATCCATGGATCAATTAACGGAGAAGTATCGTTAATGAGTACCATGGCAAAAAAAGGATGGAGGCCGGTTCTGGCTATCATCCTTTTCTTCATCTTGTGGGAAGTTGGAACTAGAATTTTTGACATGCCATCATGGCTACTTCCTGGACCAATTCAAATTTTCCAAGAAGCATGGACTAGCTGGTCAATTTACACGGAACACCTTCCATCTACTATTCAATTGATTGTTCTTGGGTTTTTAATTGGTAGTGGGGTTGGCGTTTTTGTTGCCATATGTCTCCATTTAATGCCTCTACTAAAGGACTTATTTTATCCATTTATCATTATTTCACAAAACATTCCTGTTATTGTCCTAGCACCATTACTTGTTATTTGGTTTGGATTTGGCATGCTACCGAAGCTAATTGTTATTTCGCTCGTTTGTTTCTTTCCGATAACCATTGCTCTACTTGATGGCTTTCGTCAAACAGATGCTGATTTAAAACACTATATTCAAATGGCTGGTGCGACAAAAGGACAAACTTTTCGGAAACTAGAATGGCCGAACGCTTTACCATCCCTATTCTCAGGACTAAAGATTTCTGCAACATATAGTGTGATGGGCGCAGTCATTTCCGAATGGCTAGGTGCAAGTAAAGGTATTGGCGTGTATATGACATTAGCATCTTCATCCTACCGAACCGATCGTGTCTTTGTAGCCATTATCGTTATTGTGGCACTCAGTTTATTATTCTTTTTACTAATAACCCTTATCGAAAAAAGGGTCATTAAGTGGAAACCAGAGGAAGGAATAAATCCATATGAGTCTTGAAATTCATGATATATCCAAATCGTTTGAAGACAATCATGTATTATCCAATATCAACTTCTCCGTCAAAGACGGGGAATTCGTTTCTCTATTAGGTCCATCTGGAAGTGGGAAAAGTACACTCTTTAGCATTATTGGTGGAATGAGCCAGCCATCGGGAGGTTCGATCTATTTAGATAGAGAAAAAATCAATGGGAAACGTGGTTCGATTAGCTATATGCCACAATCCTCTTCCCTCTTTCCATGGCGAACGATTTTGGACAATGTAGTTCTTGGGCAAGAAATTGCAGGAAAGGTTGATAAGGAAAAAGCATTAGAAATGATTGAACGGGCCGGGCTTAAGGGCTATGAAAACTCCTACCCTCGTCAATTATCAGGTGGAATGAAACAGCGTGTTTCTTTTATTCGAAGCTTGTTAAGCCCACAATCTCTAATCTTGTTGGACGAACCATTTTCTGCCTTAGATGAATTTACCCGTACAAAAATGCAAAAATGGCTTCTTTCTATTTGGGAAGAGCATAAACGTTCCATATTATTTATTACTCATAACATAGAAGAAGCTATTTTTTTATCCGATCGAATTATTATTTTATCGAATAAGCCGGCAACTGTTAAAAAGGAATTCATCATCCCCTTTGACCGTCCAAGAGACGTAAACTTGTTGTTGTCTGAAGAATTTCTAACCTGGAAAAAGAAAATATATGAAGAAATGTAGAGACAGATCCATCGTCCCAGCAATAGCCGGACAATGGACTGTCTCTTTTTCATATATCTTTAACTTATTATTAATGGATTCGACAAAATCAACCATTACTTCCCATTTCCTAATCCCAAAACCATGTGTTATAATTAGCATTTGTAAGTACTAAAAATAATTTAAAATTTAAATTAACCTAGAAACCATTCGAGGTGAAGAATAAGTGAAGAAATTAATTTCTACGAAGATGGGATTCTTCTCAATTGTATTAGTTCTTTATTGGTTGAAAACTTATTTGATTTATAAAGTGGAATTTGATTTGGGTGTGAAGGGGGCTATCCAAGAATTTCTATTATTCTTAAACCCTTTAAGCTCAGGTTTAATTCTCCTAGGAATTACACTATTTTCTAAAGGACGTAAAGTTGGTAGACGCTTAATCATTATGCAAGTGTTACTCGGCCTCATTCTTTATGCAAACATTGTATTCTATCGTTTTAATAGTGACTTTATAACGTTAGCGACAATGATGCAAACAAATAACTTTGGCAGTTTAGGCGGTAGCATCATTAGTTTAATGCAATGGCATGACCTTTTATATTTAATAGATATTGTCGTTTTAATAGTTTTATATAACATGGTTAAAGGGAACTGGTCTGAAACACGTATAAAAGTACGTAAACCCCTTACCATTCTAGCAATGGGGGTCTTAGTATTTACTATTAATCTAGGTTTAGCGGAAGCTGATAGACCACAATTGTTAGAAAGAGCTTTTGACCGTAACTATTTAGTGAAATATTTAGGTATATACAATTTCATTGCTTATGATACGATTCAAAGTGCAAATACTTCCACACAACGAGTTTTAGCAGATAGTGATGATATTACCGTTGTTGAAAACTATACAAAAACTAAATATGCTGAACCAAATCCTGCTTACTTTGGTGTCGCAGAAGGTAAAAATATTATTAAGATCCATTTAGAATCTTTCCAATCTTTTCTAATAGATTTTAAATTACATGGTGAAGAAGTTACACCATTTCTCAACTCATTAGTACATGATGAAAGTCAGAATTTCACATATTTTGATAACTTCTTCCATCAAACGGAGCAAGGGAAAACAGCTGATGCTGAATTAATTATGGATAATTCGCTTTATGGTTTACCACAAGGATCTGCGTTTGTAATGAAAGGTGACAACACGTACCAATCCTTCCCAGCAATTATTGGCGAGCGTCAAGGGTATACTAGTGCAGTTTTACATGGTGATGGTAAATCATTCTGGAATCGGGATGAAATTTATAAACACTTTGGTATCGATGAATTTTATCATGAAGATTATTATGATATGAGTGAGGACAATGTTATTAACTATGGATTAAAAGACAAGCCATTCTTTGAAGAGTCTATTAAATATCTAAAAGAAATGAAACAACCATTTTATGCGCACTTAATGACATTGACGAATCATCATCCTTTTACAATTAATGAAGAAGAAGCAACACTTGCACCAGCCGAAACTAATGATAAAACGGTAAACAATTATTTCCAAACCGCTCGGTATTTGGATGAAGCACTAGAACAATTCTTTAACGATTTAAAAGAAGCTGGTTTATATGACGATTCTGTTATTATGATATATGGTGACCATTATGGTATTTCGGATAATCATAATAAAGCGATGGAAGAGATTCTTGGTGAAGAAATTACTCCACTTAAATACTCTGAATTACATCGTGTTCCATTTATGATAAAGATTCCTGGAGTAAAAGGCCAAGGAACTAATCATGAATATAGTGGACAAATTGATGTTGTACCAACTATGCTGCATCTTCTAGGTATTGATGCACAAGATTATATTCTAATGGGTACGGATATGTTTTCCGAGGATCACAAAGATTATGTACCGTTCCGTAAAGGGAATTTTGTAACAAAAGATTTCACTTATCTAGACGGGGTATATTACGATAATAAAACAAAAGAAGTAATCGAAGAACCTACAGAAGAAATGATTAAACAAAAAGAAACAGTGCTTCATGAATTAGATTTATCTGATAAAGTAATGTATGGTGATCTATTACGTTTCTACAAACCAAACGATGAATGGAAACCAGTTGATGTTAATAGTTACTCTTATAAAAAAGAATAGAATGAAAGAACCCGAACAATCATAACTGTTCGGGTTTTTCTTTTATAATGATCGGTTACTTTAAAGGAGATAAAATCCAACTCCCATGATTAAATAAGCAGCTAATAATGCCAACCCTTCAAACCAATTCGATTCTCCATCAATAGAAATCATTATCGTTAGGAACACCGCCGTAACCATACTAATTAACTCAGGCCACGTAAATACAAGCGGCATGGAAGTTTCAAATAAAAGAGACACTAATACCAACACAGGAGCAACAAACATCGCAACCTGCAGGGTAGATCCAACTGCAATTTCAACTGCAACATCCATTTTATTTTTTAAAGCCATCAAAACAGCGGATGCATGTTCCGCGGCATTACCGACAATAGCTACAATGATGACTCCTATAAATAACTCCGTCCATCCAAAGGTTTCCCCAACTTCTGAAAAAGTATGAACTAAATTTTCCGACACATAAGCAACAGCCAACGTAGCTAAGGCAAGAATAATAATTGCTTTCCCTTTCCCCCACTCTGGTTCTTCCTCATGAGTAGTAGATTCCTCTTCATGACTTGATGGATAAACCCCACGATGTGTAAAAAGTTTAAAGAATAATGTAGCCAAATATAAAATAATCAAAATAATCGATACAGCCACACTAAGATTCATCGTTTCTTGGGCTGTCATATTAGAAGAGAATACTTCTGGAATAACGAATGCAACGACAACCGCAAATATCAATAGAGCCGCATTATTTCTTGCATCATGTACGTTAAAAGGCTGCCTCTTATATTTGATTCCCCCTATAAGGAAGGACAACCCCCCTACTAATAACAGGTTTCCTATTATCGAACCAGTTAAAGAAGCTAGTACAATTCCGATTAAACCAGCTTTTAATGAGAATATCGAGATAATAAGTTCTACCGCATTACCAAATGTGGCATTTAAGAGTCCACCAATTCTTGGCCCCATCACAATGGCTAAACTTTCAGTTGCCCTCCCCATATAACCTGCTAATGTAATAATAGTTAAACAGTAAATGATGAACATAAGTACCGTTGACCAATGCAACAAAGTACCTGCAACAGAAAGCGGTAGTCCAATGATAAGCATTATTAAGAATAATTTATTTACCATAACTTTTCATTCCTCTCACTTGTGAATCTTTTTTAATTTACCCTTATTCGGGAAAATTATATGGTGTAGTGAAAGATTTGTCTGTGGATATGAAATAAATCTTAATTAGTTCAGAAGTATTGCAAAATTAAATATCCTATGTAAAATAGCAATATAACGTGAAACATCAAGTATTTTTTTATTTTTCATCTTAAGAAAGTCTTCCAGCCACTTCACGTTAAAAATGTAAATCGGAAAGAAGGATTTGAATTGGAAAAAGCGCTACATAAAGATGTTGGCAAGCCCCATGATGAAAACCAAACTCTTTACCGTATTTTATTCATCATCGGAGCTTGTCACTTATTAAATGATTCGCTTCAAGCAGTTATTCCAGCTATGTTTCCCATTTTGGAAAGATCGATGGGGCTATCGTTCACACAGCTTGGACTTATTGCCTTTACCTTAAATATGATTTCTTCTGTGATGCAGCCCTTAGTCGGTACATTCACGGATAAAAAACCTCTACCCTACTCATTACCAATTGGATTAACCAGTAGCATGGTAGGAATGCTTGGTTTAGCACTAGCACCGAATTTCTGGCTTGTTTTAGTGAGTGTTGTTTTTATCGGATTAGGATCCGCGGTGTTTCATCCAGAGGGTTCTCGTGTGGTATATCTTGCTGCGGGAAATAAAAGAGGGCTTGCACAATCGATTTTCCAAGTTGGCGGAAATTCAGGGCAAGCATTGGCCCCGGTTATAACCGCATTAATTCTCGTTCCACTTGGACAAATTGGAGCCGCTTGGTTTACATTGATTGCGGGCTTAGCTGTTGTATTTTTAACGTATATTGCTAAATGGTATCGTGGACAAATTCAATCAATTCAAGCGAAAAAGAAAAAGTTAGCAGCTAAAACACATAGTAGAGCTGTATCCAAGGCAATTAAAAGCGCTCTTATCGTATTAATTTTCCTTGTTTTTGCCCGTTCTTGGTATGCAGCAGCCATTTCGAACTTCTATGCATTTTATGCGATCGATTCGTATGATCTTACTATCGCCAAATCACAAATCTATATCTTTATCTTTCTAGCAATGGGGGCTGTTGGGACATTTCTTGGAGGACCTTTAGCCGATCGTTTTGGTAGAAGAAATGTTATTTTATTCTCCCTTGTTGCATCCAGCCCTTTATCGATTTTATTACCCTATGTTGGACCCATTTTTGCTATGATTCTCTTAGCAACAATCGGATTATTCTTAATGTCTAGCTTTTCCGTAACGGTTGTCTATGCACAGGAACTTGTTCCAGGTAAAATTGGTACAATGTCTGGTTTAATTGTCGGTCTAGCATTTGGTATGGGTGCCATCGGGTCTGTTGCCCTTGGTTACTTTATTGATTTATTAGGATTATCAACAACGATGATTATGGCTTCCTTGTTGCCATTACTTGGATTTCTCACTTTCTTATTGCCTACAGATAAGAAGGTTCAGGAGTGGTATGAGTAAGGTATTCATAAGTTAGAAAGATATAAATATATTGACATCCATTTATGAATACATCATAGTTAATATACAGAACATTAGTTGAAATAAGGAGATGTTAAGCTACATGCTCAAGGATCTGTTCATCGCTTTTTTTCGCGCGGGTATGCTTGGCTATGGTGGTGGACTATCGGCAATCCCTCTTATGCAAAGAGAAGTAGTAGAAAGATATAAATGGATGGATGATGATGAATTTTCCAATATATTGGCACTTGCGAACACATTGCCTGGTCCAATCAACACAAAAATGGCAGGCTATATTGGTTGGCGTCTCAAGGGATTTTTTGGAATGTTAATTAGCATCATAGCAACCGTAGTACCTACAGCAATTTTAATCATCCTTTTACTTACTGCGTTACATACATATAAAGATAAGCCTTGGGTGCATGGCATGTCTAAAGGCGTTCTTCCTATAGCTGGTGTCATGATTGGGGTACTTGCCTGGGATTTTTTCCGTAAATCAAAAATAAACCTAGGCTGGGGTATGGCAATTTTTTATACAGGTATTAGCGTAATCGTTATAGAATTAATGGGTTTGCATCCGGCCATTGTTATTGTTGCATTAATTTTATATGCACTACTATTCCCTTCAAGAGAAGAACGAGAAAAAGATAAACGTGTTAATCAGGAGGGAGACTCGTGATTGTTAAGTACTGGCAGATTTTTTATACCAATTTTATTTCGAATATTCTTGGCTATGGAGGCGGTCCCGCAACAATCCCCCTCTTACAGCATGAAGTAGTTGATAAATATGGATGGTTCACCAATCAAGAATTTAGTGAAATGGTAGCTTTAGGTAATGCTTTACCAGGACCTATTGCGACAAAAATGGCTGCTTACGTCGGGTTTAGTCAAGGTGGAATGATAGGATCTATCATTGGTTTATTCGCATCGGTTGCCCCTTCCTTAATCTTATTAATAGTCCTTTTAGGTATTTTATTAAAATTTAAAGATTCACCTCGAGTTAAAAAGCTAACCCATATCATCCGCCCTACGATTGCAGTACTTCTGGGAGTCATGACGATTGAGTTTTTCTTTGATTCGTACATAGATGTTGGCGTAATTCATACGATATTATTAATTATTGCAGGTTACTATTTCTTAGAAGTAAAACGGATTAGTCCCGTTTATGTTGTGCTTGGTGCTCTTATTTATGGGGCTGTATTTTTGGGTTCCTAAAAGATATGTACATAACTTTAGTGGCTTGGCATTCGCCTAAGTATTTTAGCGAATGCCTTTGTTGCCCACCCTAAATATAAGGTTTCCTATCATTTTTATAATAACATTCCTAAATATTTCTCAAAATTTACGCCTTCTATTTCGGCAATTTGTTCCAAAGTGGAATCATGGATTGCCTCTCTCAAGAAAGCCTCTGCAAGCTCTACAGATTTTTGCAAGTCTTCTCCACGTAACATGCTTCCCATAATTACGGATGCAAATAAATCACCGGTACCAGAATAGCTTTTTCCGTTATACGGCATCGCCCGATAAAAGGTTTTACTTCCATCCAAATACATATTTCCAATAAACCGCTTATGTGAATCTGTTGATGGTGGGTTCACTCCAGTGACGATAACTTGAGCACCAGTTTCTTGCTGCAAAACATTCCCAGCCTCTTCTAATGCTTTCAAATAATCCTTTTCATCTGTATAATGATGTAGTTTTTCATAAGATAATCCTGCCAGCAAACAGCACTCCGTAACATTTGGTGTAATCACCTCTGCGCGTTTCACCAATTCTTTCATTTGTACTAACAATTCATCCGTAAAAAGCTTATAGACTTCCCCAGTATCCCCCATTACTGGATCAACCAGTAAGGTAGTTTCATTTGTATGGAATCTATCTAAAAAGTGGAAAATATTATTAATTTGCTCACTACCAGTAACAAAACCAGTATGGATTCCATCAAAGGTTACAGGAAGCTTACTCCATTCCTCCGTGAAATGATTCATTTTAGATGTAAAATCTTCGTAAAAGAAACTTGGATAACCAGTTTGGGCAGTTAAGATTGCCGTTGGTAAAGGGCATGCCTGTACACCCATTACAGAAAGAACCGGAATCGCAGCTGTTAACGAACATTTCCCAAATGATGATAAATCCTGTATGACAGCAACTTTTTTCATAATAACCTCCTAAAAAACTACTATGTACGTGCTACAATTATAGCACTCCGTGAAAAACAGAAACACTTTAACGCATCATCCCAAACTGACCCTAACGTTTTTTGTTAAATTGACACTTTTGAATAGACCAGTTGTTTGCTAAAGTAATAAGAAAAATACTAGATAGGAAGGTATACAGATATGCAAACGACGCAAAGTACTTTAAAATCACGTCAAAAAACCCTAGATTTAATTATAACATCCATGTTAATTGCACTTGTTTTTGTTTCTACTGTCTTTTTAAATATTAGACTACCAATCGCGGCAAATGGTGGTTTAGTTCATCTAGGAACAGCTATGCTATTTATTTCATCTATTTTATTTGGACCTAAAAAAGGGGCACTTGCTGGTGCGATAGGAATGGGATTGTTTGATATCATTGGAGGTTGGGTGCTATGGGCGCCAATCACGATTGTCTCTCGTGGTTTACAAGGATATATCGTTGGTAAAATTTCATGGTTAAATGGTCACAAAGGTAATAGCCTGGCATTAAATTTAACGGCAACCATCATTTCCATTCCATTTATGGTAGCTGTTTATTATATTGGTGAAAGCTTTCTATACGGTAATTGGATTGCACCTTTAGCCTCCATACCTGGAGACCTTGTTCAAAATGTATTAGGTATTATCATTGCCATTCCAATTTGTATTGCTTTGAAAAGGGTCTCTTATTTCAAATAAAAAGGCTGTATGAATAATTCTAAGGTATAGTGCAATTCCTCATTTGGGATTGCACTCTTATGTAAGTCGTTAATAACTTTCTTAGATTATTAGAATCTAATGTGTAATTAAATACCGGATTCCCCTTTGAGGTATATCAAACCGTTCATAAGATATCAGCACTCATAGCTGGTTATCAGCATTCACTCTTGGGATATCAGTACTTGTGGCCGAGATATCAGCACTCACTCTTGGAATATCAGTATTTAGGGCCGAGATATCAGCACTCATCTTAGGATATCAGTATTCGTGGTCCGATATCAACACTAACCTAGAGCTTTTCCTTCTGTGCTTTTCAATATCATTAATTTGACATCTCCACTTATTAGTCTAACAACACTTCCAATAGGTAAAATTTCCATATCATCTATCTCCTTTCTTTATATAATTCAAATCTTGCTTTTGGTAATCCACATATTGCTACCACAACCCCTGATAATAGAGGATATGAAAATAGTAACCACATCAATCTATAACTAACTAAAAACAAGATTAAAAAGATGATAACAGCTATAGACACAATAATTGTAACTATTACTTCCTTTTTTAATAAACCCTTTGCTTCATAAATATAATCCTCTATCATATCTTTTGTTGGATAAATTTCTTTTAAATCTTTATAGTAGTTTTTATAAATAAAAACACCACTTAACACACTTAATATACCCAATACAATTACAATTATTAAGTTTACTGGATTGCTCATAGGTAAATGTATATCTTGAATCGCTCTTATTATCCCTAATACTAAAGCGAAAGCAATCCAATATGCAACACCATTCCCCTCCTTGTGTATAACTTTATATACACGCTGAGAATGTACATCTAAAAACAAAGTATACCCTTGTGTATCTCTTTTTTGGTATCTATAAAAAGGGATTAATTTTTCTTTCTCATTATCACTCATATCATTATTAAATTCTCCTTTTAACTAAATACAGAGCCTAAGTCCCCAAAGAATCCAGAAACAGCTTCTCCTATTTTTTCTCCTGTATCAGTGACTTTATCGACAATAGCATTTCCTACATTTTGTGCGCCTACAATTAACATATCCGCATTGTCATAACACCAATCAAATGCCATAGATCCAAGAACCCCTGCTGTAAATCCTGCAATTGGCCCGAGAACAGGAGCTGGGATTGCTGATCCGATTATAAAGCCAGCTAACCCAGCACCTAAATGTCCAGTAGCTTTAATTGCTGCTTCGGTTGCGTCTTTTCCACCAGCTAATAAAATACCAAAATCTAGCACTGCTCCTATACCTGGCGCAGCATATCTTGTTCCTGTTACAATCGTTCATGCTTATGTTCGACTACATCGATCCTAATGTTGAGTGTATTTGCTGTGCTCCCTATTCTCCGTTAAGTAGTTTACCTACTAATTTTTATAAATAAAAAACTATGATTTACGCTTTTTCAAGCTAGAATTATTTTTATCTATATACTTTTCCCATACCACTTACTCTTGTCTATTCCAAATTTAAGTCTGAACTCTTCTGAATATTTATATAGGTAGTAGCTTCTTATCACGACATTATTTAAATACAGAAATACTAAAATAGTTAAACAGGCAAGCAGCTGTAAGAAATCGATCAGCCCTCCAATCAAACGAGTTTTCAAGTCTCCTGCTGCAGGAAATATTACCTTACCAAGATAATACAGGCCACCAATACCTGCCAAAACACTTAGCACACTTTTTTGATTTCTACTGAACCATTCCACGATGGCACTTCTTTTCTTTTTCTCCCCAAATACCATTTCTTTCGCATTTTGGTAACTCCGGACAAAAACATAAACGAAACACAGAATATATAAAACCGTATGCACCATACGTAATGGAAAGGAATATACAACTAATTGTGCAAACTTTAAAAATAATAATATAAACAGGAGTACAAAAACTGTAAGAAAAGTATTATAAATATAAAATGCTTTCACATTATTTTTCCTCCTATAATATCCCCCCCAAATACAGTAATTAAAAATAATATACCTTGTACTATTGGATACCAAATATTTGTTAGGAATGGAATGTACTCATTATTCATATCAAGTACAATTGATCCACTATCCATATTATTTCCCAGATATATACTTACTCCATAAAAAGCATAGAACCCACCCATAAAAATTACTAGAACTATCATAGCCTTTTCAAAAGAAAACCTCTCTATTGTATCAATAGAGTTTTTTGCAAAGCTCTCACTGACCGTATCTTCCAGTTGGGAGAATGACCCTGAGAATATATTTTTCATATAACATTTCCTTTCTTTTTTGCATAATGTTTCTTGCTTCAAATTATGTCAAAGATTAATCTCTCTTCCGACTTAATTCACCCCACAAAAGACATTATACCGTTTTTTAATGAATCCAACCCAGACTGAAGAACTCTGCTTCTCAGACATTATCTGCAACAAGAACCACGCATAAAAAGACTAAAACGATCATATCTCATAATTCTTTAGTCGCTTCTCACCACTTAATGAGCTTTTCATCATTGGGTGAAAAGGAGGCTAAATCACTGCGTCTGTCCCTCTATCGCTCTTTTTATAAGGTAAATAGTTAACAAGTGCTGTTTCAAATGAATTCTCATTGACCCATTCAGGGGATAATGGCAAGACACAGACTATACGGTCATCTTGTTTTGCTGTGATATATGCTGCTTGAATTGTGTCAAATTTATCTGAAACCTCATGAGGCAATGATCCAACCTGTTTCTCCGCATATTTAACTTCCATACGCAATCCACCAAGAATTGCTTTTCTTTTCTTATTTACCTTTTCCAATTGCAGATTATGCTGATAGACACTTAATGGCGCAATTTTAAAATGACTAAGCTCTTCCCAATGTAAGAAAACCTTTCTGCTTTCATCTTCTGTGTTAAAAACATTTATACAAATGCCTGTAGAATCAATAAAATAAAATGGAATTATTTCATCTCTTGGGGCGTGGTGAATCTTTTCTTTGGTTCTTCTAAAAGTGCGCTTAAGCGAGAAAGTGTAGTATAAGGACCATATATATATTCCAATCCCGGCTAAAACACCTACTGTTCCTATTGTTAGCATGGGGTTTGAATTTAGTAAAAAGGATAAAAATAAAAGTACAACACTGGTGACACCTACTATTTTAGCAAGTGTTTTTAATAAAAGTTCTATCATTGCAAATTTCTCAAGCTGAATAGTTTCATTTTTTAGTTCCTCAGATAAGTCACTTTCTTTTAAGAGTACATTCCGTAAATATATTCGTAAAAAGTACCATTCCTGGGCACTTGTCTTAAATACTTTCATAACTTTATCATCCTATCTTTTGTTTCATTTAGAAAAAATAAGTAAAAAGGCAAAGGAATCTCCCTTGCCTTGCATCTATATAAATTAAATTCCATCTATATTTTTAATCTTTAATCGTAAATTTTGGAAACATGACGTTTTTTATTTTTTCCTCATATTGTTGCTGAAACAGTTCTTCTTGCTCATCTACATATCCCCTAAAATACACTTCCTCGATGTTTTCATTATTAAAGAAATAGACTTGTTCTTCCACTTTACCAGCAGGGTATACGCATGCTGAGTAATCAAAGTATCCTATTTTTCCATCTTGATTATATAATGGGGCTCTATTTAAAATCATTAATTTTACATCCCCGTTATTTAATTTAACAACACTGCCAATTGGTAAAATTTCCATAGTTAAAAACTCCTTTTCTAACCTGAATGAATTTTGAAGTTTTTCATCTTATTTTTCTTCACTTCGCACTGACTTGTATCACAATAAACGGTTCACAAAATCATCGTCTATATTTATATAATTTCCATCTATCTATGGACAGACTGTTGAACATCATTCCCGATATAGCAAAAGACATAAAAGAAAACAGAAGCCAAACAAGCCAATTATAAATGATAAACAAGCCAACTAAAATAACAGAAACTAGTAAAAGAATTGCTGCAATAATGACCTCTCTTTTAAATAAAGTGCTGCCCTCATCTATAAAATCCTCTACCATTGGTTCGGATGGATAGATCTCTATTAAATCTCCCATAAATTTCTTTTGAATTATCATGCCGATGTAAACACTAATAGATGCTCCCGTTAAAATGAATATTAATATCAAAAATGGATGAAAATCAGGAAGTGAAACATCAGTTAGGAATCTCATCAAAATGATAGTTGCAAAAAAACTTATCATAAACGTTGATTGACTGACTTCCTTATGAAACGCTCGATATACTTTTTTTGTATGTAAATCTATAAATATAGTGTACCCTGATTTCCCTTTTTCTTTTTTTCCATAGATAGGAATAATTTTTTCACTCATCTAATTCTCCTCATAAAACTCGTTAAAAATAGTGATTTAACCAAACACAGAACCTAAATTTCCGAAAAACCCAGAAACAGCTTCTCCTATTTTTTCACCTGCATCCTTAACTGTATCAACAACACTCTCTCCTATATCTTGGATGTTTTTTGCAATTCTATCTTTATTATTGTAGAACCAATCAAATGCCATCGAGCCACCAACAGCAAGGCCGAATCCTATTGCACCACCAATGATTGTTCCGCCTACAGGTATAACGGAGCCTATTGCCCCTCCTATCTCCGCCCCAGTTAACCCGATAGCAGTATGACTTGCTGCTTTCACTGCTGCATCCGTCACATTCTCGCCTGAATATAATTGAATCCCAAAATCAATTGCTGTACCTACAATTGAAGTACCATGCCTTGCTCCCGTGCGTATTGCGTTAGTCAGACTAGAAGGTGGTTCCGTAAATGTTTGAACATTCCCATATACAGGTGCTGCTACTAAACCACGATTAACAAATTTGAAGGTATTATGTTGCAACCATTGGTGCACTTTCGTTGCGATGCCTTCTGACATTTTATCACTAACTACTTGTTGAATTGAGTTTTGTGTAAAACTAGAAGTAAATCCTGAATTAATTAAAATACCTTTGATCGAATCATAAACAGCCTCATCAATTACTCCGAGTTCATAATCTTTTTCTGCTTTTTGCAGAACGGATAAAGTCTCGTAGAATTCAGCTTTATCAATCTCCCCATTTTTCAAGTCATTATAAACTTTATTTAATACTTCTTGGGAATCTTCATCCATATCGTTAATTGCCTCGTCCTTGACTTCCCTGGCCTTTTCGACTTCCGCTTCCCTTTGCTTTTCTTCATTATAAGCCTTCAATATTGGCAACCCTAGAGTCATAGAGGTTCCTGTATAATCCATAAATCTTCCGCTTCCTGAAACAGCTCCGGCATCATTGATCGTCATCTCAATATTACTCAGCAAGGTGTCTATATCAGAAATCTGATCTTCTCCTTCACTCGTGAAAGAATTCAAGTTTTCCTCTAATTCTATTAAGGTATCCACTGCGTCATTTTTAGCGGTATCGATAGATGCAGTTGATGGTGCAGTGGCACTGCTGATATCTTCAACACTATTAATAATGTCTCTTACGGTTTGTTGTGCAGCATCTAATTTTTTATAGTCATCGTTCATATCTTCTTCTTTGTTCTTTAAATAATCACTTTTTATCAATGCTGTTTCGCTTTCATCTACCTTTGAATGGAAGGTTTTTATATGCAGTTCTAAATTTTCATGAAGATCCGTGAACAGTCCCTTGAAAGATGTTAAAACAGTTTGATGAAGATCTTGATAATAATTTTTTGCCGCGGTTGCAGTTTCTCCTGAAAACGAATTTAAGGAAATTAGACTATCAATGCTATCTTCAACACTCGTTAAACTGTCCTTTATTTCTTCCGAAGCGGATTTCAAGTCATTTGACAGTTCAATAACTTCTGAGAGATCCACTTTGTTTCCCATTTATCATCACTCCTAATCTTTAGCTTATTGGCTGTGAATCGATTGCATTGTTATTTGCTTGAGCTATTTGTTCATCATTCTCTTTCATCGTTTCTCCTGTATCTTTCAAAATTGTATTATCTGACTCAAGAAGGGCTTTATATTTTTCTAGTAATTCAATGGCTGTTATTGTCTGTTCCAAATCTTTTGTGAATGGATTAATGTTCGTCATTTCCAATGTTCGGTTTGTTTTCATACTGCTTGATATATTTCCAGTTGAAGATTTCAACGACGATGTAACTGTCAGAAATTCATCCATATTAATTTTTATCTCCATGCTTATCACCCCTTCTCTGTTTCAGCTCTGCTAATTTGATTTTCTAATGAAGTCAGTGTGTTTTCAAGATTATTCAATCCAGTTATATAGTTCGTTCTGGAGACCTCGTAACGCGTGATTTCTTGTTCCATTGTCTCTTTCGCATCTTCTGCTTTGGAAACATAACTTTTGACAGATTCCTGATATTCACTGTATTGATCTTCAAAAGTCTTTCTGGATTCACCTCTCCAGTTGTTATCACCAATGGTTAACCTATCGTCAATAGATGTTTTTGTAGTTTCCAGCTTCTCAATACTTGTCTGGAGTTCCCCTACAGCCGCTTCTAATCGTGCAATTTTATCCTCTACTGCAGAAATATTATCTTTAGCATTTGTAATTCCATTTTGCACATTCCGCTTTTGTGAGTTTAATAGGCTCAATGAAGTACTCAATCCACCCTCTCCTCCTAATCTGGTATTTTAATTTTCAAATGATCATGATCCATTGCAAAATAAACTTCATATGCTTTTGGATACTTTTCATTCCTGATAAAAGGCTGTTTGAATATATCTTGATCACCTAAGCGCATGCTGACTAAACCAACTGTTGCCTGACTTCTGGCGTATTTTGCTATTCGTTCATAACTGATTCCAATATAACTATAGTCACTGCATAGAATAAAGTGGATGCCGGATTTTACGCCGTCATTTAAGAATTTCTCTATTTCTTCTTCTTCCAGGTTGCTGCGTTCGGTGAAGTCTTTGAAATCGGCAATCATCACCAACCATGGCTCCGACCCCTCTTGACTTGTTTTTCGGTTATTTATTTCTTGCAGCAAATCCACTTTTACAGCGGCCACACTGTCTTTTACGGATATATAAGCATTCACGTCTCCGCTTAAACTGGCAAGCTTTTGTTCGTCTGTATCGATGATCATTGTTTGATAGTTTTCCATAAGTGTCATGTTTTTGGCTAATGCCTGGTTCATTCTATCCAGTCCGTCTTTCCGGTCACTGACAACGGTTAAGTGACCATGTTCCTGTGGCCGAAAGGCGATTGGTGCTACTTCTTCAAATTCAAGGCCAAGTGGCAATAATCCTTTTTCTGCCATGGCTTTCGTTTTTCTGTTTTGCTTAAATTTCTCAAAGTCTAGCACTCCTTCAGGCATCATCGGGATTTCCTCAGGAAGGTCGCCATCCCAATGTTCATTCATTTGTTTGGCCGTGTCCTGAATCCCATCAATTATGGCTAGTGCTTCTTCCCCTTCTGCCGGTAGCATCGTCTGGAATAATGCAGGTTCCTCTAACTTAATTAACCCGCGTCCAGGGATTTCTTCTGCTTCTATATCGGTTCTGCCGACAATCGTTCTTGCTTCTGTTTGTTCAATCAAGTAGAGAGCAACTTGACGTTTAATATTCGATAATAAAGGCATTCGCATCGCACTTTGTCTTCCTGCACTAATACTTAAGTGGATGCCCAGCCCTGCACCTTCTCTCGCAATTTGAGTGATGATTTTCGTGAAATCTTCGTCAAAGTCACTATCCCGGACGGAATCATAATTATCAATGACAATTAGCGTGTTCGGTACGGTTTCTCCACTTGCTTTTTCATACATTTCCATATTAGCAACACCGTACCTGCTTAAGCGTTGCTTGCGTTCCTTGACTTCATTCGATAATAGACGCATCCATTTGCCAATCTTTTCTGTTTCATCAACTAGCATCGTGTCTGCAACATGTGGCAGGTTTTTCAATGGCAATAACCCATTTGTTCCAAAATCTAATAGATACACATGTAAATGTTCAGGATGATGCTGTCTGGCAAGATCCATGACAATCGTTTGCAAGAAGGTGGATTTGCCGTACCCGGGACTTGCGAAAACAGCAACATGTCCGTCTTTCGTTAAATGAAGGGAAAGCGGTGTTTGTGCTTGCAGTTCCGGTTGATCCAACAGACCAATGGTTGCTTCCAGCGGTTTCTTCGGTTCCTGCCAAGCCTCTTTGAAATCGACTGGATGCAGTTCATGAGCAAAGATCCGCTCTGAAAGTGGTGGCAGCCATGGCCTTGGTATTGGTGTAATTTGCTGTTCTTCGGTATAGTCCTGGATATAATCAATCACTGCATCTAGCTCTGTTGGTGTTTTTTCAATGGTTTCTCGTTTATCCAACCCGCTTAAGTCTTCCGTTAAAATATCATATTGTCCAAGTTCATTAATGGCATAAATGGTTGTGTCCACAAAGTTCTGATCTTCTTTTTCCGGAACATAGTCCGCTCCACTAAAGGCACTTTGGAATAATTCATAGATTTCATTGTTGCCTACTTGCAAATAAGCTCGTCCGGGTAAGGTGATTTCTGCCGCATCTGGTGTTTTCAAAATTTCATTGGAATCACTAGCATTCTGTACTTTCAGTGCCAGTTTAAATTTCGAGTTGGACCAGATTTGGTCATCCACAACCCCGCTTGGTTTTTGTGTTGCCAAAATCAAGTGAATTCCTAGTGATCGACCAATTCTGGCAGTGGAAACGAGTTCTTTCATGAAATCTGGCTGTTCGGATTTTAGTTCCGCGAATTCATCGGAAATCAGGAATAAATGGGCCATCGGTTCCTTTGCTTTTCCTTGTTTATACAGTTTTTGGTATTGATTAATATGGTTCACGTCATGTTCCCCAAAGAGACGCTGACGCTTTTGTAGTTCCGCTTTAATCGAGGCAAGGGCACGCATTGACTGTGCCTTATCCAAGTTCGTGATCGCTCCCACTAAATGCGGCAAGTTTTTAAATAAGTTTGCCATCCCGCCACCTTTATAGTCGATTAATAAAAAGGCTACTTCATGGGGATGGAAATTGACTGCAAGGGACAGAATATACGATTGAATGATTTCCGATTTCCCTGAGCCGGTTGTACCTGCAACCAATCCATGAGGTCCATGTGCTTTTTCATGTAAATTTAATTGGACAAGATCTTCTTTTCCCCTGAGGCCAAGTGGGACGGCAAGGGATTTATAGGTTTCATTTTTCATCCAACGCGCTTGGATGCCCAATTGTTCTACTTTCTCTACCCCATACATTTCTAAAAATGTCACACTTTCCGGGATGGAGTTCTTCAATCCCTGCAGATGGTTGAGCGGTGCCAACGCACGAGAAACATCTTCTTTCTGGAAGTTTTCAGGGAAGTGATCAGGCACAAAGCTTCGGTTCACAAGCTCCCCTTCTTCCAATAGTATATTGCCGTTTTTGGCGTCACGAATATCAATAACTGTTGTCACATGCTCTGGCAACGACTGTAGCACGTCCTGTACAAACACAAGGGAAACACCCATTTCCGTTGGGTCCTCATTAAAGAATTCCATGATTGTATGATCCAGTATCAGCTTTTCGTCTGTAATCAGAACAACATAATGTGGGCTGAAATAAACTTTTTCATTTCGGTTCTCTTTCTCGTCCAACACAAGTTTTCGCTCTTTTAAAATTTGATACAAGGAATGCAATACCTGATCACGAGTTCTTTCATGGTAAACAAATCCTCTTACGTTTACATCTCGTAATCTTGCGTGGGGTAGCCAGCGCATCCAGTTCCATTCTGACTTCTCTTCTTCCGGAAAAATCGTAATAAACTGCACATCGTAATAACTGTGAAATAAAGCCAGTTGCATGACCATTAATTGCAGTTGCTCCACCACAAGAGGGCGTCCACCAATATAGCCGACAGGTCCCTTTATCAGCGACGTGACAACTGGTACATCGTTTAATTTCTCATATTGGGAATGAAGCTTTTGTGCCAGTTCAACGAGTTCATCCTCTTCCAGTGTGAATTCTTCTTCTTTAAAATCAATTTCAAAGCTTGCGTCCACTGGTCCGAGCCCCGTACGATAATGTAGAAAATCATGGTGGAAGTTGCTTTTCTCATAAACACGAGCATCTACCTTCTTCGCCATTTCCCGAATTTGTGTAACATCTGGATAATGGTATTCCAAGGCATGACGCTGCTCCTCTGCTTTTATGTATAAATCCTTTGTTTTTCGTTTCAGATATTCTTTATAACTTTTATCCCGATGCTTCATATCGGCTTTATATTTTCTCACACTGCGCACATAGTAAACGATCGATATAATAATCGTCGTTACGGTCATTGCAAGCATCACGATAATGAAAATCCCTCTTGGCTGGATCATGGTAATGATCACAAATGTAATAATCATAACGAGTGGTGGGATGATCGTCCGTCCTAATTGCTCACTTGGCTTTGCCGGTTTATTGGTTGGCTGCGCAATTGTTTGTTTCTCATCAGGCTCCCTGTAAATAATCCGTGGGGATCGATGATAATCCGGATATTCTTCCCAATAAGGATGTTGCCCTTCAACAAGTGGCATTAATTTGGAATGGATATCCTTCCCAGATGGGTAAATATAGGTCGCTTCCTCGTGAATAGAAAGGGTGACACCATGGAAGAATAGTTCATCCCCGGCTTCAAGGACTTTCCGCTTATTTACAAGGAAATAATTATGATAGACACTTCCTTGATAAACTTCCAGCTGAAATGAATCCTCCAAATCATCTCGTGTGATAACAAAATCAACTGGGATCCCTTTTATTTGAATATCATCGTACGTCTGCTCACCAACCGTGATGATTTGCTTACCAGCAGTATCCAATAGATGTTCTTCCGTTGCATCGGTCACATAAAGATGGACAGGACTTTCTTGATTAATTGTCAACGGTTCCTGTAAATGAACCGGCTCATCGCCCCAAAAACAAGCATGCCCATCCCATTTAAGGAGTATAGATTCATCCAGCCCAGTAAATGTTAATGTATCTGACCAATTTATACTAACTGTTACTTTTCACCTTTTTGCAACAATTAAGAACATCTGCTTATATTTCCAAAAAATGAATAAAAATACCTAATAGAGGCAACAGTCCATATAAACGGATCTAACTAGGTAAAAAGTGGCATATATTAAGTGCAAACCATTTTTATGCAGCCGATGTATAGTCAGGTTGTAATCGTACATGCTGGTGGCTACATTGCATATGAAATCACTCGTTAGGGAGGATAATGTGCGATATTCCTATTCAGGAAAAATATGCAGGTTTTGACAACATGATACAACCAAAGAAACAGAAGACGGCCTAAAGCCTTATTTATCAACAAAATCGAGTAATCTCGTGTTTAGAGATTACTCGATTTTGTTGAATTAGCTATAGTCCCTCCTACTCGAAGTGGCACGAGAAACCTGTACAACTCACTACATATCCCAATGATCCGCTCTAGCTTGTTTTGCTTTTTCCTTATGTGCTTGATTTGCCTTCCCACTACCGAACTCCTTGGAAAACTCTGTATCCTGCTTGCTGGAATCAAATCCTTGTTTATTCTTTTGCTGTGGATCGTTTTTCTTTGTACGTTTCGCCATAATACTCCCTCCTTCCTCTCTTTATTATGAAGAGGGAATTTGGAAATATACGCGAAAAACGGGAAAGCATAAGCAATCCCGTTTTAGAATAGTTTACCTGGATTTAATATTCCATATGGATCCAACAATTGTTTTATACCCTTCATCACCTTAATAGCTGGACCATGTTCGATTTCTTGATATTTTATTTTCCCGATACCAACACCGTGTTCACCGGTACATGTTCCGCCGACCTCAATTGCCTTTTTAGCAAGAGCTTCATTCGTTGATTCTGCAAGCTCTCGTTCTCCTTCTACATTTGGATCAAAAAGAACGAGGGTGTGAAAGTTTCCATCCCCAACATGCCCCCAGACACCACCTCTTAGTCCTGTGTCCTGAATAAGTTTGCGCGCATAGATCAATAATTCAGATAATTTGGATACTGGAACACAAACGTCGGCACCGACTTCATCCATTCCTTCCTGAACAAAGCCTAGAGAAAGTTCTTTACGTGCTCTCCATAGCTCCTGTTGCTCTCGGGGATCATTAGACACAGACCAATTTTCACATCCGAGTTCATGGAGTAAATGATTTACATGCTCCACTTCTTGCTTTACTATTTGTTTATTCCCTGCAAATTCCAAAAATAATGAATGCTTCTCTGGAAAATGATAACCATTTTGTCGATTGATTTCTTCGATACTTTCTTGATCAATTAATTCTAAACGCAAAATAGGAATACCTTTTAAAGAAATAGCTTGGGCTGCCTTTGCACACATTTCCAATGTATCAAATGTACATCTTGCCATAATCGTTTCTTCAGGAATTCCGTAAAGCTTCAGGGTAACTTCCGTAAAAACTCCTAACGTACCCTCTGAACCAACAAATAAATTGGTTACAAGATAGCCAGAAGATGATTTTCTTGCCTTTGTTCCGGTATGAATCACGGTTCCGTCTACCAATACTACTTCTAAATCAAGAATTTGATCTTTCATCGCACCATAACGAACACCGGTTGTACCACTTGCATTCGTCGCTACCATTCCACCAATGGAGGCATCGGTATTTGGATCAATTGGAAACATGAGACCATATTCTTGCAAATATTGATTTAATTCCACCCGAGTAACCCCTGGTTGGACCGTTACCGTCAAATCCTCAGGTGAGAAGTCAATAATCTGTTTCATATTTTTAAAATTAACAGAAATGCCTTTATGTATAGGAATAGAAGCTCCTTCCAGGCCACTACCAATTCCATAAGGTGTCACCGGTATTTCGTGTGATCGAGCAATTTCTAAGATACCCTCAATATCTTGCCGGTTTTCCGGGAAAACAACAACATCGGGTTTGACCGATTCATGTGGTGATTCATCATGACTATGTTGTATTAAAACACTATCCTCTACATTAACTTTATCTGATCCAAGCTTATTAATAAGTTGTTGAATAAACATAAATACTCCTTCTTTTTAGGACAAGGAACCCTCGTCTCAATAAATCATATGAGCAATAAGTACAATAATTGGTAAAGAAATTACGGTACGTTCTATGAAAATAACAAGTAAATGCCATAGTTTAACTGGGACTTTAGAGATCAGTAGCAACGTTCCCATTTCCGTTAAATAAATAATTTGCACAAGGGATAATGCTCCGATTACAAATCTAGTAATTTCCGCTTCAATACCAGATGCTAAAACGGCTGGAAGGAACATGTCAATAAAACCAACAATCGTTGCTGGTGCTGCCTCAGCTGCTTCTGGTAGTCCCATAAGTTCTAGCACTGGAATAATTGGTGATGATATAATTTGAAAAAATGGAGTAAACTCAGCAATGATCAAAGCAATCGTACCAATCGCCATTACTTGTGGCATAAGGACAAATGCAATACCGAGAAAAATATCATTTCCTTGTTTAATTTGATCTTTAAACGTTCCTGCAACTTTTGCGCGTTTCACAGCTTGTTCTACTGCCCAACGGAATTTAGATACATTTTCAGGTACATTTTCTTCATAATGATTTTCCGTATAATACGTATCTGGTATTTTTGAAATGGGTGGTATTCTTGGCATGATTACCGCACTAACCACACCAGCAATGACAATCGTTAAGTAAAAAATCGGAAACATGTGGTCGACACCAAGCATGCCCGCTATAACTAAACAGAATGGAAGAGATACTGTAGAGAAACACGTAGCGATAGCTGCAGCCTCACGACCAGTATAATAACCCGTTTCATATTGTTCTCTAGTAATTACCACCCCAACATTAACATTTCCTATCCAAGAAGCTAGTAAGTCAATGGCTGAACGTCCCGGTAATGTAAATAATGGCTTAATGACCCCTCTAAACAATGTTCCGAAAAACTCCATAATCCCAAAATTAATTAAATACGGCATTAAAAAGGATGCGACAAAAAACCAGACAATTAAACTTGTAAGTAAGCCATACATTACCTGTCCAGTGCCTTCCGAATAAATAACCTCCCACCCTGAGCCCCAAAATGTCATGACGGCAAAAATACCGCCAATCGTTCGAGTTATAGTCCAGAAAATATTCACATCAAATAATGAAGTTAATGTTTCGCTTTTTTGAATAAAGGACGGTTTAAATATTGCTGAAATCAAGCTCATTACCGTTGAAGCGACAATAACAATGGTTACGATTGTAGGTAAAAATGCCGCTAATAAATCAATAAAATATTCCGTTATAATACCTAAAGGGATGTTAAAAGCACCCCCATCAATGATTGGGAATAGAAAAATAAACGCACCAAATAAAGATGGTAAGACAAATTTCATTAATCCTTTTCTATCAATGGAAGCATTTTTTTCTAACTTATGTACTTCATCCGCCTGTTTCAAACTTTCACTCAATGGAAAAACCCCTTCTTGTTTGTCTATTTTTTAAAATAGGAGGTTTAGCTTTCTATAATTCTCCCAATGCCTCATCAAGCCACTCGATACCTTGATCGATTTGTTCTTTTGTTACGGTTAAAGGTGGTAACATACGTATAACCTCACCCGAGTTACCACATAGATAATAAAGAACCCCTTTTTCTAAACAGCTGTTTAATACCGTCATCACGGCATCCCCATCTGGTTCCTTAGTTTCCGCATTTTGAAGCTCAATCCCTAGCATTAATCCAACACCACGAACATCTTTTACGGCATCGTATTTTTCCTTCAGTTTATTTAATTGAGATAATGCATATTCTCCCATTGCTTTCGTGTTATCAAGTAATTTTTCTTCTTTCATGACGGATAAGGATGCAAGTGCTGCTGAACAAGCAATTGGATTTCCGCCAAAGGTTGTCCCATGGGAGCCAAGTGGCCATTGTTGCATCAATTCTTTGGATGCAACGGTAGCACTTAACGGTAATCCAGCTGCAATCCCTTTAGCAATTGCCATAATATCCGGAGTGACATCGAATGTTTGGGCAGCAAACCATTCTCCAGTTCGGCCAAAACCTGTCTGTACCTCATCAAAAATAAGTAAAATTCCATACCGATCACAAATCTCACGCAATTTTTTCATCCATGATTTGGGTGGAATAATATATCCTCCCTCCCCCATTACAGGTTCTAAAATCATACATGCCACTTCTTCTGGATCCACTTGATGTTTGAATAACGACTTCACGTCTTTTTCTAATTTTTCCGGAAAAAATTCTTCAGGATCCGCTCCTTCCGGTAAATATTCTGGTAATGCATACGGCAACTGATACGTTAACCAAGAAGGTTGTTGGTATTTACGGTATTTACTTTTTGACGTTGTTACACTTAGTGCACCAATTGATCTTCCATGAAAATTACCGGTAAATGATAGGACATATGGTCTTCTTGTTACATGTTTTGCAAGTTTAATACATCCTTCAATCGCTTCCGTTCCACTATTTGCGAAGAAAAAGTTATCTAAACCAGATGGCAAAATTTCCTGTAATTCCGCTGCTAGTTTTAAAATAGATTCATAGATGATGACGCCTGATGGACCGTGAACTAAAGAATCCGCAGCTTCCTTTATCGCTTCTACAACTTTTGGATGGCGGTGACCAACGTTTTCCACCGCAATTCCCGAAGTAAAATCTAAATATGTTTTTCCGTCTGCACCATAGTAGTAGCACCCCTCAGCCTTCACAACAGGCAGATTGGGATGATCTTTTGCCATACTCGGTGCTAAATAATTCCCAATGGAGTCCACCAAATGTTGCCAATCATAACTCGTTGTTTTTTCCATATGTACTTCTCCTCCATGTAAATTTTTTCATTTATTCCAATATTAACTTATGTAATTTTATACATTTTATTGCATGAATATAAATTATTATATATAAAAAAAGTTAAATATACAATAACTATTTTAGGGTCGTGGGGACATGGGATAAGGATCCCGTCCCCACTAGCTCTATTCTAGCGCCTGTTCTAAATCTTCTATTAAATCTTCACTATCTTCTATTCCAACAGAAAGGCGGATTAATCCATCTGTAATTCCGAGCTCTTCTCTTCTTTCTTTTGGAATGGAAGCATGCGTCATTTTTGCTGGTACGGATATGAGACTTTCCACCGCACCTAGACTCTCCGCAAGTGTAAAATATTTCACCTTTTGTAACACTTGATCTGTTAATTCTCCGCTTCCAACATCAAAGGAAATCATCCCGCCAAAACCACTAGATTGTTGTTTTGCAATATCGTGACCGCGATGGTCGGTGAGCCCTGGATAATGGATGGATGATACTTTATGATGTGATTGTAGAAATGCTGCAATGCTCCTTGTATTTTCCTCAATTGCTTCCATTCGCAGTCCTAATGTTTTGATCCCTCTCATTAATAGCCAAGAATCATGTGGACCTAAAACCGCACCAACTGAATTCTGGATGAAATGCATTTTTTCCGCTAATTCAATGGAATCAACAACAACTAATCCCGCTACAACATCACTATGTCCGCCAATATATTTCGTTGCACTGTGTAAAACAATATTGGCACCTAAGTCAATAGGTTGTTGCCAGTATGGTGTTGCGAATGTATTATCCACAATTAATAAAAGATCATGCTTCTTAGCGATTTCAGACATCTTTTGTAAGTCAGTGATTTTTAACAATGGATTTGTCGGTGTTTCAATATACAATGCTCTCGTTTTTGGGGTAATAGCCGCTTCTACCTTTTCTGGAACACTAGTATCAACATACGTATGGTCCAATTTGAAACGATTGAATACCTTTGTCATTAAACGATAGGTTCCACCATAAATATCATCTGTCATAACAACGTGATCCTCTGCATCCAATAACATCATGACGGTGGTAATGGCTGCCATACCAGAACCAAAAGCAAAACCGGCTACCCCGTTTTCTAAATTAGCAATTGTTTCCTCAAGGGCATATCTTGTCGGGTTTCCTGTTCGTGAATATTCATAACCGCGATGTTTGCCAGCAGCATCCTGTTTATACGTACTTACTTGATAAATTGGAACAGATACAGCACCTGTTTGTTCATCCGAAGTAATTCCACCATGCACCATTTTAGTTCTATTTCTCATTTTCTTTTCTCCCCTTATATACGATAAATATTTTTACTTAGATATCTGTCACTACCATCTGGAAAGACTATTACAATATTCGTTCCCTCTTTTGCTTGTTCTGCCTCTTTTAACGCGGCTACCATGGCAGCACCAGAAGAACTTCCGACTAGCAGTCCTTCTTTTTGAGCCAATTCTTTAACCATCCGAAAAGCATCTTCATCCGAAATGGTGTGAATGGCATTTAAATAGGACCGTTCCATATAATCAGGTAAAAATTCCATCCCAATTCCCTCTGTTTCATGTGGTCCCGGCTTTCCTCCTGCAATGATTGATCCTTCGGGTTCCACAATAGCTGTCTTCACATCTGGATTCTTTTCTTTTAAATACTGGGAAACTCCCATAAAAGTACCGCCAGAACCTGCACCAGCAACAAAAATATCTACTTTTCCATTTAAATCATTCCAAATCTCCGGTGCGAGGGTTTTATAATATGCTTTTGGATTAGCGGGATTAGCAAATTGTTGCGGACAATAGCTGTTTGGAATGTCATGTACTAATTGCTTTGATTTCTCAATGGCACCAACCATCCCTAAATCTCGTGGTGTATGGACAATTTCTGCACCGAGGGCTTTCATGATCATTTGTTTTTCCCTACTAAAATGTTCCGGTACACAAAAAATAATATGAAGTCCTTTTTCTTTCGCTGCAAGGGCTAAGCCAATCCCAGTATTTCCAGCGGTTGGTTCAATAATGGTACCGCCTTTTGTCACGACACCACGTTCGAATGCATCCTCTATTAATTCCATTCCGAGACGATCTTTCACACTTCCTCCAGGGTTAAAAAATTCTAACTTAGCATACAACCTAACCCCTTTAGGTAAGGAAAAATGGCTAAGCTCTAATAATGGGGTCTCACCAATTAATTCTTTAATTGCGTGATAAACTGCCATGTCACTTCCCCCTTACCTGATCATGCTTCGTAGCAATGAATAGCCAGACAAAGTCATTCATTTTTTCAAATGTTACATCAAAGTGATTTCGGTTAAAAATCTGACGCAATACTTCAATCGTTGTATAATATTCGCTCTTCAAATCATTGGCTAACCGGTGATATTCTTTCTTCATTGCATCTTCTATCATGTCTTCCTTTGCTTTTTCAGTTTCAAAAACAGTATCCGCAAAAATAATTTTTCCATGTGAAGGAAGTAAGGAAGCATATTTTCTTATTGCATCTTCTTTTTCCAAATCTGTTAAGTGATGAAAAGCATAGGTGCTTACAATCGAATCAACGGTCTCGCGGATAGTTGGAAATTCTAGAAAATCTCCATCAAAAACTTGTATAGACGGATATTTTTCTTTTACAATCTTCCGCATTGCTACGGATGGCTCAATGCCAATCAGTTCCTGTCCCTTTTCCATGATTTTCTTAGATAAATTTCCTGTCCCAACTCCAAACTCCAATACATTCCCTTCTGCTTTATTGGCTACTTCTTCCAATATTTCATCATAACGTTCGAATACGGTTCTATATTCCTTATCCGATCCACTAATCGTGTCGTCATAGGAATTTGCCCATTCATTAAACAACGGCAGAAATTCTCTTCCCATTTTTATTCAACTCCAATATTAATTCATTGTTTACAACTCGTATTAATATGAATTATATGTCTAATGATTCCAAATGTTACTGCCTCCCCTTTAATCATCCCATAGGTTTAACATGATGAAAAAAGAGATATAGTTAGAAAAGAAGAATTAGTAAATAGAAGGAGCTTATACAACATGATTACATTTGAAAATGTTAGTAAAGTTTATGAAGATGGGACTAGAGCAGTGGATTCGATAAACTTTACGATTAACAAAGGAGAATTCTTTGTTCTCATTGGTCCCAGTGGTTGTGGTAAGACGACTACTTTAAAAATGATGAATCGACTCATTCCATTGTCAGATGGTACGATTTTCGTCAATGGAAGGAAAATAAGTGATTTTAATATTCACGAACTTCGCTGGGACATTGGTTATGTCTTACAACAAATTGCATTATTTCCTCATATGACGATTGAGGAAAATATCGCGATTGTCCCTGAATTAAAAAAATGGAAAAAAGATAACATTTATCGCCGCGTTACGGAACTATTAGAAATGGTGGGGCTTGACCCGGATACATATCGAAATCGTAAACCGAGTGAACTATCTGGAGGGGAACAGCAGAGAGTTGGAGTAATTCGCGCTCTAGCAGCTGATCCAGAAATCATTTTAATGGACGAACCCTTTAGTGCACTTGATCCACTTAGCCGGGAGAAATTACAAGATGATATCATTCATTTACAAAAAAGTATTAAGAAAACAATAATTTTTGTTACGCACGACATGAAGGAAGCAATGAAATTAGCGGATCGAATTTGTTTGATGAATGATGGGAAAATCGTACAATTGGCAACTCCAGAAGAATTGATAAGTCACCCTTCCAATGACTTTGTTAGAGATTTTGTAAGTGGGGCATCATGGATGAATTCTGATTTCAGCTTAGAGGATCTGATGGAACCTGCACATCATAATAATCTGTCGTCTTCTCCATCATTAACTGCCCATGCGTCACTTGAGGAAGTTTTAACGCTTTTATCTGAACACGAACAAATTAGGGTAGAAAAAAATGGACAAGCGATTGGGTATATCAACAGACAAATGCTCATCCATTATCTTTCTGAAAGTGTACCGGTGGGAGGAAACAATCATGTCTAACTTCATAAATGTATTCCAAAACCGCCAAGATCAATTGATTCAAGCACTTTTTGAACATATTCAACTATCTTTTATCGCGTTATTCTTTGCTGTCATTATTTCCATTCCATTGGGGATTTACTTAACAAAAAAAGCACGTATTGCTGAAAGTATTATTGAAATTACCGCTGTTTTACAAACCATTCCTTCGTTAGCATTATTAGGTTTATTCATCCCATTATTCGGTATTGGAAAGGTTCCTGCTATCATTGCGCTTATTATTTACGCACTTCTTCCCATTCTACGTAATACATATACCGGAATAAAAGAAGTGGACTCTTCTTTAATCGAAGCGGCCATGGCAATGGGAATGAACACACCGAGAAGATTGTTGAAAGTAGAGTTACCTCTTGCAATGCCAGTCATTATGGCGGGAATTCGTACGGCAATGGTGTTAATAATTGGTACTGCTACTCTTGCCGCATTAATAGGCGCAGGTGGTTTAGGTGATCTTATTTTACTAGGAATCGACCGAAATGATTCTTCTCTTATTATTCTTGGTGCTATTCCCGCTGCACTATTGGCCATTATATTTGATTTGTTGTTACGAGGAATGCAAAAACTTTCTTACAAAAAATTACTGGTATCGATTCTTGTAATTGTTATATTGGCTGCCGGTATTTCCATCGCACCTAACGCCTTGAAGGGAAGCCAAGAAAGCATCGTTATTGGCGGAAAATTAGGTTCTGAACCCGAAATTCTGATTAATATGTACAAATTATTAATTGAGGATGAAACAGATTTAAACGTGAAATTAGAACCTGGACTTGGGAAAACATCTTTCTTATTTAACGCTTTACAGTCAGGTGAAATTGATATATACCCTGAGTTCACTGGAACGATTGTAACACAATTTTTAAAAGAAACTCCGATAAGTAATGATAAACAAGAGGTATATGAGCAAGCACGAGATGGATTATTCGAGAAATTTGATTTTACTTTACTCGAACCAATGCAATATAACAATACGTATGCACTAGCTGTTTCTGCACCATTCGCAGAAAAACATAGTCTTGAATCCATATCCGATTTACATGGTATAGAAGGTGACGTGAAAGCAGGTTTCACTTTGGAATTTTCTGACCGTGAAGATGGTTATGTTGGGATTCAAGAAAAATATAATCTTGAATTTCCTAATCTCGTAACAATGGAGCCGAAACTTAGGTATACAGCTATGGAGCAAAATGAAATCAATTTGATCGACGCCTATTCAACAGATAGTGAATTGAGAAGATATAATCTTAAAGTTCTAGAGGATGACCAAGAATTATTCCCACCATATCAAGGAGCTGCTTTACTTAGGAGTGAAACATTAGAGAAGTATCCGGAATTAGAAGCTATTCTAAACCAACTTGCTGGAAAGATCACCGATGAACAGATGCGCGAGATGAACTATCAAGTAGCAGTTGAAGGAAAAAGTGCTTATAAAATCGCACAGAACTATCTTGAAGAAGAAGGGTTAATTGAAAAGAACAATTAATATAATGAAAGGAACAAGCCATTCCCTTACACCAAATAGGGAATGGCTTTTCAGCTACTTTGTATAAAGAAGACTTCCACCAGCGGTGGTTTTCCCACATCCCCCTCTCACGGTTAGTCGCACTTATCGGACCTTTACGGGCAGGTGATCTCCCACCTACCTTCTTAGTTTCCTCAGAAGCTTAAGGTGGGAGTCTTAAAACGGGTCAAGAACCTTATATTTGAAGCGGGGTAACGGAAATCCTGATCATATACTTACGAATCCTGATTTCTTGCTCCCGTGTACTGATATCCCAATGGTGTTTACCGATATCTTGCTTCCGTGTACTGATATCCCAGCAGTGTTTACCGATATCTTGCTTCCGTGTACTGATATCCTAGTGGTATTTACCGATATCTCGCTTCCGTGTACTGATATCCTAGTGGTGATTCCTGATTTCTTGCCCTCGAATACTGATATCCTAGTGGTGATTCTTGATAAAAATTTCATCAAAGCAAGCGGGACATGGAACCCACTGACCCACTGTCTCTACACCTTTCTCGCCATTTGTTGCGTTGGATCCCACACTCCATTGTACGGTGGAGCATAGGCAAGGTCTAAATCTAGCAGTTGGTGAATGGTCATTTTATTATACAGTGCAGTAGCTAACACATCGATTCGTTTATCCACACCTTTTTTACCGATTATTTGACCACCAAGTAATTCACTAGTCTTTGTATGGTAGAGAAGTTTAATATGCAATGTTTCCCCACCTGGGTAATACCCTGCATGTGAATTTGCTTTCGTCGTCTGTATGGAATACGGCAGATTTAATTGTTTTGCCTCTCTTTCCGATAAACCTGTTCTTCCTAACGTTAAATCAAAAAATTTCACAATCGATGTTCCTACAATCCCTTTAAACGATAATGGATTTCCTGCCATATTTGCTCCAGCGATTCTTCCTTGTTTATTAGCAGTTGTCCCTAATGGAATGTGATCATCTAGTTGTTTTACTATATGATACTGCGTCGCACAGTCTCCTGCTGAATAAATATTTTTAATCGATGTTTTCATATATGCATTCACATGAATGGCTCCTTGTTCATTCATATGGATACCTGTATCTTTTAAGATGCTTGTGTTTGGCTGCACCCCAATAGCTAATAGAACGAAGTCAGTATCATGTGATCGCTTGTCCGTTTTTACCGCTTCTACTCGGTCCTTACCTAAAAAGGCTTCAACGGATTCCCCTAATATCAGTTCAATATCGTTTTTCTTTGCTTCCTCATGAATAAGCTCGGCCATATCCTCATCAAAAATCTTCGCCACTTGTTGGCCACGTTGAATAAGGGTTACATTTTTGCCGAGTGTTTTAAAACTTTCAGCCATTTCTAAACCGACATATCCTCCACCAACAATCGTGACATGGTTTACATTGTCAGTTAAATCGTTCATCATTCCTTCCGTATCACGTAATGTTTTCAATGTATGAATCCCTTTTAATTGAACTCCTTCCCAATCCGGAACAATTGGGTCGGAACCTGAAGCGATTAGTAAGCGATCATATGGAACTTCAATAGTCTCTTTCGTTTCTGTATCGATCCCTTTCACCTTTTGGTCTTGCACATCTATGTTAGTTACCTCTGTATTTACTCTTGCATCCATATGATATTTTTCTCTGAATGTCTTAACACTTCGGGCAACTACATCATCTAATGAAGGAACTACTCCATTTACTACATAAGGTAACCCGCACTGCCCTATGAATAATCGGTACCTCGTTCTAAAACCGTAATTTCCGCTGATTCATCCGTACGAACAATCTCCATTGCTGCACTCATCCCTGCAGCAACACCACCTATAATGACGTAATGCAATCTTATTCCCCCCTTTTCTATACAATACCCCTGTTAGATAGAAAATAACCATTGTATGCTTAGTTTTAATTAGTACTCAGACAATATTTCTACTATTAAAAAACTTGGCATTTTAGGTTAGGCAAGTGCCTTAGTTGCACTTATTCAAATCTTTACAATGTGGTAAGTAATCGGAGCCCCATCGTAAAGATGTTTATGCTTTCCCTACCTACTAAAAACTGGCCAAAAATGGATATGAATAAGGTAGTTGGGAATATTATGGTTATCACGAAAAAAAGGAGTTCTTTTGACCATGTCTTCCAAACTACGATATATCCTTTTTAATATGTTACTTATAGTAATTCCTTGGTTATCTGTCATTTTTATTGGGAAACGAAGCTTTAAACGCTATTCCATTTCCGGACTAATCATCGTGATTTTCGAAACCATTAATCATATAATAGGTAATAAAAAGAAGTGGTGGATTTTTTACAATAAGAAAGGAAGCTTTTTAACCAATGAGCTTCCGTTTAGTATTGGTCCATATATGCCAGCTTCCATGTGGATTCTGAAATATACGTATAGCAATTTCAAGAAGTTTGTAATTGTTAATATAATATCTCATGGATTATTTGCATTCATTTTTATGGGTATTCTAAAGAAAATAAGGATTGTCAAACTTCATAGGTTAAACAAATTACAATTTTTCTGTTATCTCCATTATAAAGCTTATTTATTATATGGACTTCAGTACTTAAAGGAAAATTTTAAAAATCCCTTATACGAAACAAAAGGTAAATTAAAAGTATGATTTGTCATCTTATAAACACTTGAAAAGCCATCCAATTTTCTTGGATGGCTTTTCCTGTTCATGCTATGTGTAAAATAGTTCTCGGGGATTTGAAACAAAATTCTAGAAAAAAAAGAAAAGGCGCTCTATCATAAATGTAT